>NZ_JAUMZU010000016.1 GCF_030527965.1 Neisseria sp. | reverse complement strand
TGTACCAACTTAGACGACTTTTTCGCATAGGGATAATTCTAACTTAAATTTGAATCTCCCTAGTTATCATGGCCCAGGAATCGGTAAAATAATCAGGCATGCTTTTTTGGGTCAACTACTGGAAAGGGCCACTCCTAAAAAATCTCTAACGATTTAATTTTTTTCTTACATTTATTCAACACAAAGGACTTTATTATGCCATCCGTCAATAAAATCGAACTCATGGGCAATCTGGGCAAAGACCCGGTATTGCGCAGTCTGCCCGACGGCACCGCCGCCACTAAAATCAGCATTGCCTGTTCCGAAAAGTGGACCGACAAACAAACCGGCGAAATCAAAGAACACATCGAATGGTTTCCGGTGTTGTTGTATGGCCGCCAGGCCGAAGTGGTCTGCCGGTATATGAAAAAAGGCGATTGCATCCAAGTCTGGGGCAAGCAGCGTACCCGCCAGTATACCGATCATGAAGGTGCGCAGCGTAAAGTGACCGAGGTGTATGCGGCTGAAATGCAGATTATCTATACCGCCAATCGCCAGGAAAGTACCGAAGGCATTTACGGCATGCTGTAAACCTGTCGGTACGTTGTCTTTCATTCCGCCTTTGTGCGGCTTTTTTTATGGAGCAAAGTCATGAAGAAGATTCTGATACCGGCGCTGTTCTGCTGTCTTTTAGTGGGCATAGCCGCATTGGGCGGTATGTATCTGGGCAGCCTGGTCTATACCCAATGGATGGGCTTAAAGTCCGCCCCTTCCGTTTTGATGCTGTATACCTACTGGCAGCATCTGCACCGGCTGCCGCCGTGCATGGTCTTTCCGTTGTAGGTCTCGACCGCACTGGCCGCCATCCTGCCGCTGGCGGTATTACTGTTTTCGCTAATATCCCTGTTTCGAGGACCCAAACGCGAATTACACGGCTCTTCCCGTTTTGCCAATAAGGGCGAAATAGCTAAGCTGGGTTTGTTGCGGCAGAAATTCAAACCGGACGAAGACCCAGACATACTGAAATATCAGTGTCTGTTGCTGATGGACGAGTTTACCGCTTTGGGTGCCATTCCGGCCGTACAGCACGGCGTGTCTTATCTGGCCGGTTACGGCTTACGGCTGATGCCGATTATTCAGACGCCGTCACAAGTCACCGAGATTTACGGCCGCGATGCAACCCGCACCTTCTTTACCAACTTCGGCTGCCAGATTGTGTTTCCGCCGCGCGAACAGGCAGACGCGGAAGAATACAGCAAACTGATAGGCTACGAGACCTTCAAAGCCAAATCGGTTTCGCGTTCGTCGGGTAAAAGCAGTAGTCGCAGCAACAGCATCAGCGACCAGAAACGGGCGGTGATGAACCCGGACGAACTGAAGATGATGCCGAAGACCGACTGCATTATCAGCATTGGTTACAGCCGGCCGATTTATGCGCAGAAGATTGTGTACTGGCAAGACCCTGTCTTTAAGCAGCGGGCCAATCTGCCGCAGCCTTATGTGCCGGCTTTGGATGTTCATTTGCCGCCTAAAGCGGTCGGTGCGACACCGAAAGCCGAGCCGGTGCCGGCTGAAGTGTTGGCGAGCTTCCGATGGCAGGATGCGGCCAATGCGGAAGACATTGCCAAAACCCTGCTGCGCTCACTGATACCGCCGGGCAGTCCGCCGGAATATGTGGCGCAACTGGTGCCGGTGATTGCGAAGAACTAGGGCAACGTCAGCTTGTCAGTGGTCAGTGACTTGCTGAAGGAAGCCTCCGGCGTGGATGCGGGCGATTTGCCCGATGCGGCTTAACAGAAACGTTTAAGGCGGCCGATACCGGTCGCCTTAATTTGCCGAATTGTTGATATTTACATTAACTTTGTCCCAAATAGTTTTAATTTGTCCCAAGTGGATTGTATAATTCATCCGGAAGAGGTGACGATATGAAAAAAGCTGATGTACTTGATTTAATTAAATACCATTTTGAACACAGAGAAGCCGATTTTCGAAATCAGGCAATCACGATTGCTCGTAACTTTGATAAAGCTGGAGACGAACAACTTGCCCAATATATCATGGGACTATTATCTCAATCAGATAGATTTGTTCCTCAAACAGGAGATTATAGTGAGTATCTCATACCAGTAAAACTGGATATGAATCCATTACCTTTGCCAACAACAATCATGAATGATTTAAGAGGCATAATTAATGCAGTAAATCATAATATTGGAATTAATAAATTTTTATTTATTGGCTCTCCTGGCACTGGTAAAACGGAAAGTGCAAAACAAATTGCCAGATTACTGAACAGAGAATTACTCATGGTGGATTTTAGCCATTTAGTAGACAGTAAGCTAGGGCAGACTGCCAAGAATTTAACACATGTATTTAATGAGATTAATAAACTCCCATTTGTGAGCAACTATATTATTCTATTTGATGAAATAGATACGATTGCATTAGACCGTATTAATCAAAATGATATTCGAGAAATGGGGCGAGTAACGTCTACTTTTCTAAAGGCTTTGGATAATTTGAATCCTGAAGCAATGATTATTGCGACTACAAATCTATATGAGAATTTAGATAAAGCTCTTGTTAGACGCTTTGATGCAGCCATTGACTTTGATCGATATTCAGACGATGACAAGGTTGAAGTAGCAGAGGTCATTCTTAGTTATTTTCTGAAGCAATTTAAGCATGCGGCAAAAGATATGAGATTGTTCAAAAAAATTATCAGAAGTGCCAACAATCTACCAAACCCTGGAGATTTAAAAAATATTATCAGAACCTCATTGGCTTTCAGTGATAGTAAAGATCCATATGATTATTTGAAACGTTTTTTGAAGAACATACATAGAGGAAAAATACTTACGCTGAATCAATTACATAATTTGGGATTTACGGTGCGTGAAATAGAAATTTTAACCGGAGTATCCAAAAGTAGCGTTTCAAGAGAGTTAAGTGAGGATAAAAAATGAATAATATTTTGAAATTGAAAGGCAATAAATTTGAAGATAAAGGGCGCAATAATCCTACAATACACATTACGCTACCTAAAAATTCAGTAATACGATTAACCAGATTACAAGAACTGCACCAATCATTAATGAAAATAAAAGCATTTTGGCACGAAAACAGAATGATTGATGGTGCTTTAATTAGTGTTTACTATGATCGAATTATTGCCAAAAGTAACCGTATAAGTGGTTATTTAGATGGGGGGAGCAATTTAGAACCGATTGATACAGTTGTCGGTGCAAAATTTAATTCGGAAAAGAATAAACATATTATTACACACTATATTCCTAGAGATACCCTAGAAAAAACGATTCATATATCTGATCAGATTATTGATTTGTTTAAAAAGTCATTTCCTGGAGGGGAATTAACCGCTGATATTTTCAATCATTCTTCAGTATTTGATTCCTTACAATATGATGACTATTCTTTTTCAAAAACGACTTTCAAAAAGTATTTAAGAGATGCCTGTTTTGTTGAAAAATTTGACATAGAAGAAGCGGAAAAACAAAAACTGAGAAATTCCATCATCACATTTTATGATGTTAAGACTGATATTCACGCTCTTTTGAAAAAGATAAATATTGATATATCTACTGCCAATGTATTGGATCAAACTACGGTATTACTTGATGAAAAGAGTGTTGAGACCGTTCTTTCTAAAATCCCCTATCTAGTGTCAATGGCCGTTGAAGATTTCTCATCATTAGCCCCGGAGGACTTTAATCATACGCCGGATAAAGTAGAGATGCTTCTCCCGTCTCCTAAAAACGAACCAACTATAGGAGTAATTGATACGTTGTTTGACCAACGGGTTTATTTTAGCGAATGGGTTGAATATCACGATTTGATTTCCGAGGAAATTAGAAAAGAGCCAGCAGATTACAAACATGGAACAGCTGTATCATCATTGATTGTCGATGGCCCTAGTTTGAATAAAAATCTGGATGATGGCTGTGGTCGGTTTCAAGTAAGACATTTTGGTGTATCACTTAATAAGGGCTTTAATTCATTTAATATTATTAGACAAATTAAAGAGATAGTGTCCCAAAATACAGATATAAAAGTATGGAATTTATCGCTAGGATCAAATGATGAAATAAAAGATAATTTTATTTCTGTGGAAGGCGCTGTCTTAGATGAAATCCAGTTTGAGCACGATATTATTTTTGTTGTCGCCGGAACAAATGGAAAAATTAATAACGAACAACGGTCAAAGATTGGTTCACCTGCTGACTCATTAAATTCATTGATTGTGAATTCGGTTGATTTCGAAGGAAACCCAGTGACCTATTCTCGTCAAGGTATTGTATTATCATTTTTCACGAAACCTGATGTTGCCTATTATGGTGGCGGAAATGGGCAGTTTATAAATGTATGTGAGCCATTGGGAGTAGCTAAAGTTGCTGGGACAAGTTATGCTGCCCCCTTGGTCGCCAGAAAATTAGCGTATTTGATTTATATTATGGGCTTAAGTCGTGAAGAGGCTAAAGCACTATTAATTGATTCGGTAATTAGTTGGAATGACCATAAATCACTTAAGGAAAAAGTTTTGATTGGACATGGAATTCTTCCAATCAAAATTGAGGATATTCTTTCAACACCTGATGATGAAATTAAATTTATTATTTCAGATACTTCAAAAAAATATGATTCTTATAACTATAAATTCCCTGTCCCAATATTTAAAAATAAGTATCCTTATATTGCAAAGGCAACAATATGTTATTTCCCTAAATGTTCTCGTAATCAAGGTGTAGATTACACCAATACTGAATTGAATATTCAATTTGGTAGATTGAAGGGAGTTGGTAGATTGAAGGAAAAAAAAATAGTGCCGATTAACAAGGATAAACAGCACAGTGATGATGCACCTAGTTACATCATAGAGGATGCAGCACGAAAAATATTTGGAAAGTGGGATAATGTAAAAAATATCCGTGAACGTTTTACTCCGCGTAAGCAGGCAAAATCCATCCTGAATGAAGACAATCCAAATTGGGGAATGAGTATTAAGGCCATTGAGCGTTTGCATAAAAGAGATGGCCAAGGGATACGGTTCGGCGTCGTTGTGACATTGAAGGAAATAAATGGAGTCAACCGTATTGAGGATTTTATTGAGCAAGCATTATTGAACAAGTGGATAGTGCATGAACTACGAGTTGAAACGCAAGTTGATATTTATAACAAACTCAGAGAGGAAATTGAATTCGAGTAATACCCAATTAATCTTTTATTTTAAGGTTAAGGAAGCTACCCCAATTTAAGCACACTTTCCCCCGCGCCCTGAATGTTAGCCAGCATTAAGGGCGCTTTTTTATTGGAGAATATGATGACGAACGACGAAGACATCCGTGCCGCATTAAGCTACATCGACCCGCACGACCGAGATACCTGGGTCAATACTGCTTACTCGCTTAAAAACGAATTTGGCGAAAGCGGTTTTGATTTATGGGACCAATGGTCGCAGCAATCCGACAACTACAATAACCGGGCGGCCCGCTCGGTCTGGAAAAGCATCAAAGCGCCCAAACGCAGCATCGGTTCATTATTCCATGAAGCCAGAGCCAACGGCTACCGCCCGGAGAAACCCTATACGCCGCCGTCGGCCGAAGAGCAGGCAAAACGCCGGGCCGAACGGGAAACGGCCAGATTGGCCGAAGAAGCGGCACTGGTGAAGAAGCAAACGGAAGTCAAACAACTGTCCGGCCGCATCTGGCAGCGATCGGAACCGGCAACGGCCGGCCATCCGTATCTGACGGCCAAAGGCATCACCGATCCGGCCATTATGGGTCAATTAAGGCTGAATGAGTATCAGGGGCAAACCAATCTGTTGGTGCCGGTCTACTATGAACGGGAAATGGTCAACCTGCAATCTATTCTGCCGGACGGAACCAAACGGTTTTTTGAAGGCGGTCAGGTCAAAGGCGGTTATTCGGTGGTCGGCAAGGCTGATGATTATCAGCACGGTCTGGTGCTGGCCGAAGGGTTGGCCACGGCGGCCAGTATCCATCAGGCGACCGGTAAGCCGGTGATTGTGGCTTTCCATGCCGGCAATCTGGTGCCAATAGCCGAGCGTCTGTCCAAGGTGTTGCCGGAACAGGTGCCGGTGACGATTGCGGTAGATAACGATGCGTCGCAAACCGGTATGAAGAAAGCCTTGCAGGCCGCTGCGGTGCTGGGTGAGCGGGCGCATGTCGTTGAGCCCGAATTTACGATGACGCAGATACAGCGCTATCAGACCGAAAACGGCCTGGACAGCCAAGGCCGGCCTAAGCTGCCGAGTGATTTTAACGACCTGCATCATCTGGCCGGACTGGATGCGGTACGCCGGACACTGGAGCCGGTTTTACGGCAGGCGGAGCCACCTGAAGCTGAAGTTGAAAAGCCGGTTGAAACAAAGCAACCGACTACCGAACAGACTATCACCGAACCACCTGCCGAGCAGGACTGGGATGCCATTGCAGCGGAAGAAGCCAGACAACGCGGCATTCGTTTACCGCCGTCACCGGCTACCGCCCCATCAACCCAAGCCGCCGATAAGGCGGCTTCTTTACATGAGGAATCCGATATGAGCCGGACAGACCAAACAAGTGAAGTCAACGCCATTGAATATGACGGCCGTCGGCAGCAACAAAGCCCGACCATCGAGCCGCCGGTCAATCAACCCAAAACAGTTAAGGCGGCACCGGAAGCCGAACCGCCGGTCGGGCAACCGGCTGCCAAGGCGCGGAAAGCTGAAGCGGAGCCGGAAATTAAAGCACAAGCCGCACCCAGCCTGTCTGAAAAAAAGCCGGTACTGGATTTGAACTACCGCATTCCGCCGGACAGCATTAAAAGCCGTTATGTAGTGGCCGACGGGCAATACCTTGCCGCCGACAACCTGAGCACCGTACTGTTTGTTTACCGACAGCGGAAAGAAACTCAGCACACCTTTGGCCAATGCACAGGTCGTCAACGACATGCTGGAAGTGGCGAAAGAAAAAGGCTGGGACAGCCTCAAGCTGAACGGCAGTAAGGAATTTAAGGCCATGATGTATGTGGCGGCGGAAAGCCAGGGCATACGGACTAGCGGTTATACACCGACCGAAGCCGATAAAGCAGCGGTGGCCCGTCTGCTGCAAGAACGTTCGCTGAACAGTGTGGAAAGCCGGCCCGCAAGAGAAATGGCGATGCCGGAGCCGGCTGCGCAAAGCGAACCGGTCAAACAAAACGACGGCCGGATTGTGGCTTACGGCAGCGCACCCTACCGCAATGATCCCAAGGCGCAGCCCAGTTATTACCTGACACTGGAGCAGCAAGGCAAAACGCATACGGTATGGGGCATCGGCTTGGCGGACGCCTTGGAACAGAGCGGTGCCCAACCCGGCGATACCATCCGGCTGCATCATCTGGGCCGGCAAGCGGTCACGGTGGAAACCCCGGTCTATGACGAACAAGGCGCCGTGGTCGACCATAAAACGCTGAACACCCACCACAATCAATTCCAGATTGAGGTAGCGGAAAGGCAGGCCGGACAAGAACCGGAACAGCAGGCCGAGCAGGAACAGGAAAAGAAAGTGCGTACCCAACCGGACGTCGCCGCTTTGTCTGCGGCTGATAAGTTGGAAGCACAAAGCGCCTTACCGTCGGATTCGACCGTTAACGTTTCCGAGCGGGCCGACACCCAGCCGGGCGTACCGGTGCATGCCATCGGCAGCGAAGAGGTGCCGGCTCAGGTGCATCGGCAGGCGAATGATTTAAGAAGCGAAGCGCTGAATACCGAAATGGTGGCGGCTAAGACGGCTTATATGGAGAAGGCGGCCAAGTTGTCAAAGCAGAACAAAGCCCGTTTGAGGTTTTACGAGCGCAGCACGATGGATGCTTTGCGCGGCCTGACCGGTGATGTGCGTACCAAAGCCTTGCGCAATTACTACGAGCATACCGAAAAGATGATGAGTGGCAGCAAGCTGAAGCTGCCGGAACCGGCGCAGATTCCAGCACCGGGTCAGTCGGTAGCAGAACAACAAATGCAGCAGCAGACCCGGCAACAGCAGGCGGAGCGTCATCACCAGCAGCAACAGGAGATAGTGCCGGAAATCGAGCGCTAAGGGCTTTCATATTAAGAGAAAGGAATAATCATGCAAGACGATGTACTGCCGGACGGCGGCACCGAGTGGGATAACACCGGTCTGTTTTTAACTGAAGAGGAAGCCGAAGTGTTAGCCCTTTTATCGGATGAGCAGGTCGATGCCTATCTGTTGGCCTTCGCATCTTATGAAGCCATGCAGGCTTATCTGGCCGATCCGGCGCAGCCGCCCGAGGCCAAAGCATTACTGGACGTATCCGGCTGGAAATAAGCCGGTCCGACACCGCCCCGTATCTTTGTGATGCGGGGCGGTTTTTTTGCTTAATCACAAAGGAGCAAGCGTATGGCACAGCAGAAAAAAGACTTACGCAAAACTTTTGCCGAAACAGTAGCAAACGAACTGATCGAGCAGCTCAAACAAGGCACGGCACCCTTTCAACAAAGGTGGGAACCGGCAATGGGCAGTGATTTACCGTACAACGCAACGACGCTGGAACGCTATTCCGGCGGCAATACCTTGTTACTGATGCTGGCAAACCGAGCAGACCCACGCTGGATGACGTACAAGCAGGCGCAAAGTATCGGTGCACAGGTGCGGCGGGGAGAAAAAGGCGTCGGGTTGCTCAAACTGATTACCCATTTCCCGCGCACGGTCAAAGACGAGCAAGGCCGGGTGGTCAAGGACGAACAAGGCAGGCCGCTGAAAGAAATAGTCAAACTGGGCGAGCCGATGCTGAAGTCGTTTACGGTATTCAACGCGGAACAAATCGACGGTCTGCCGCCACTGCAACGCGAACCCGTTTGGGAAAACCATCAGCGCGCAGAGCAGTTGCTGACCTTGTCGGGTGCCGATATCCGGCATCAGTCGGGTGATCGGGCGTATTTTTATCCGGCTGAAGACTACATCGTGTTGCCGCACAAGCAACAGTTTGATTCAGCGGCAGCTTATTACTCGATTGCCTTGCATGAGCTGGGCCATTGGACCGGTCATGAAAGCCGGCTGAACCGGGAATTGGTCGGCTATTTCCAAGACCCGGTCAAGTATGCCAAAGAAGAATTGCGGGCGGAAATCTCATCCATGATCACCAGCCGCGAATTGGGTGTGCCGTTTGACCCTAAACGGCATGCCGATTATGTCGGATCATGGATTCAAGAACTGGAGAACGATCCGACGGAAATCTTGAAAGCCGCCCGTGATGCCGAGAAGATTCAGCAATATCTGCTGTCATTTGAACGGACGGTGCAGCAAGAACCGGCGGCCGATAAGGTCGTTTCAACGCAACCGGAAACGTCGCCGGTTCCCGATCCGCACTATTCAGAAAACATCATCAACCATCTGGTCGAACAGCACGGCTGGCACAAACGGGATGCCTTATCCGCCTCAAAGGATTTCGGCGGTGCGCCGGGCGACGGCATGCTCAACCCAGAAGGCAGTCAGGTCTTATATGCCCGTTTTAACGAGAGCGGCCGTTATCTTGCCATCGAGCGCGGTTGGGAAACCCTGTTCGATCTGGATGCTCGGGATAAGAATACCGACATTGTGGCAGACGTGACGGAACAGTTTGCCAAGGCCGCCGCCCGTGGGCAGAAGACAGACCGGCAGGAAATCGAGATGACTTTATATGGCCGCCAGAGCCATGCTTCTGCCGGGCTTTCCCCGGAATATGCGCAGGAAGTGGCAGAAGCCTTACCGCATCCGGCACAGCAAAGCCTGTCTGAATTTAGCGAACGGGCCAAAGTGATGCCGGAACAGACACACTGGCAGGTCATCTGGCCGGAAGCGACCGAAGCCGGAGTGGGACGGGCCGTATCCGACGCCGCCACCGAAGCGGAGGCTATACGGGATGTTCATTACCGGCAGGTAGAGGCTTATTTGAGCCGTCTCACTGATGACGGAAAGCCAATTCCGAATGAAGCGGTATTGGCAGACTACCCGGATTTAAAGGAACGCTATCTGCCTGACCGAGAGGTAGTAACGGATACTCTTTCCATCGCAGAGGACGGTCAACAACCGGCGGGCAGCAAACGGCTGGCTATCCTTCAGCGGTCGCTGGAGAAAAAACAGGCCGAGTTTGACCGTCGTCTACAAGACCATTTCGACGATGCTCGCTCAACCAACGGCCAGCCGTTGAATGACAAACGTAACGGACAAGACACGCTTCGGCGCTGGGACAGACAGAACGACGGATTACGGTCTTTACAGGAAAGCATAACCAAGACCGAAGCGGCCATTCAGCGCGAACAGGCGGCACTGGATCGTGTGGCAGGCACCGAGCTGCCGGCCTGTCTGAAACCCCTATTGGAATCGGGCGAACTGATCCAGTGGCGCAAATATCCGAACCGTTTCTTTGTCAGCGGCGTGGATAAAGCCCGCATCGTCTGGCATGCCGATACGCAGGAATTCGGTTATGCCCATATACAGGGTATGCCGCAGGAACAACGGGCGCGCTTTAAGGAAGTGTACGACCGTGTCCGGCGATTGCATCAGGAAGAGCTGACAAAGGCAGCAGAAACAGCTCAACCGAATAAGCAGGAAGCCGAAGCAACACCGGAGAGCCGTTTTGAAACGGCGAAGGACCGTTACCTAATGCAAAGCACTTTTTTATTGCCGCAGGAAAAACAGCAACGGCAGGTCATGGAATACCTGATGGAAAAGTCGATAGAAGGACTGCCGCCGGACGTGCAGATGCAGGCGCGGACAAACTTTTACGAAACACAGTTAAGCGCAGCAGTAAAGGAACCGGCCAAAGCATTGGACGAGCCCGGTTTGGATTTTAACCGCTAACTTTTATCTCAAACCAAAGCCCGCCAAGAATGAAGGCGGGCTTTTATTTTGTATCGGAAAATCATGTCAGTATCTCATTCTTCAGCCTCAAAATCTCAGCCTATCAGGGTATTCGGTCTTTCTCATGAAGAACTAGAGGCGTTGCGCAAACTGGCCTATGAAAAATACGGCAAACCCAGCCTTTCCCTATTCGCCAGAAAGCTATTGCAGGCCCAACTCAATCAACCAACTGAACCTGACCCGGTAAATCTACCTGCGCCACGCCATCGCAAGCGGATTACCCTACGGCTGCCGGATAAAGACAGGGCGTACTTGGAAGCGGCTGCCGTTTTACGGCGCGGCTCAATCAACGACGTAGCCCGCGATATTATCCAATCCCATATCTATCGGCATCCCATGTTATCGGCCTATGAGGCGGATGCCCTCTATCAGTCCAACTATCAATTACTGCGCATTGGCCGCAACCTGAATCAGATTGCCCGCCAACTGAACGCCGGCGAAGAGGCATCATTGAATAGTCAACAACTGTCCGATTTGAAAGCATTTATTGAAGCGCACGTCGGTAAAGTCAACCAGGCCCTGCAAACTCATCGAAGGCGGCGCAAATAAACAAGGAGTACCACCATGTCCTTAAACCGTAACATCGACGAATGGTTTTTAGGTTACCGAACCCGTGCGGTCAAAGCGAAAGACAAAGGTATGGCCATAGGCGGTGGCCGGCGTAAAGGCAAACCGCTGAAGCCGGGCAGCGGGCTGTCCAACCTGCGTTCGGCCGCACTGAAACATCCCGAAGTGATGGTCAAAATTCCTAAACGGCTCAGCAATCGTTCCAATGGTATGCGCGGGGTGCGCAATCATCTGGATTATGTGTCACGTAACGGCGAAGTGAAACTGGAAACACAGGACGGTGAGAAACTGTCGGGTAAGAAAGCGATTAACGGCTTATTGAAAGACTGGCAGCAGCTGGGTATCCCGGAAGAAAGCAAATACAAAGAAGCCTTGAACATCGTCTTGTCGATGCCGGCCGGTACACCGCCGGAAGCGGTACACAAAGCCGCCCGTAAGTTTGCCGCCGAACAGTTCGACAGCCACCAGTATGTCTTCGGTCTGCACCACGAATCTGACCGCCCGGGCGAACCGCCGCATCCTCATGTGCACTTGTGCGTATTGATGCGGGACGAGCTTGGCCAACGACTGAACCCGCGCAAAGCCGACCTGTTTGAATGGCGGGTACGCTTTGCCGAGAAATTACGCGAAGAAGGTGTTTTGTGCGCTGCCACCAAACGACAACATCGAGGCAAAGCACAGAAACCGGAAAACAGTGTTTTACGGGCGATGAGGCAACGCGGTGCATTAAGCCATGTTGCCCGGCAACAGGCGGAAGAACTGATAGAAGCCTTAAAACACAATGATCGACCCAAACATCCGTATCTGAAAGAAGCCCTGCAAACGCGGGGCATTATTATTGAAGAATACGGGCAGATAGCGAAGGAGTTGTACAAGATGGGCCATAAAACTGAAGCGCGCATCATCAGCAAACTGGCGAGGGAAGTAGCCGGGCAGTCGTTCAACACACAGGCACAGGATAAGTTCGACCGATTGGCCGGCAATCCGCGTGCAGTTGAGCAGTTGCAGCAACAAAATCAATCGGAAAAAGATGTGCAACGGTAAACAATCCAGTATTGAAAGGGGTTCCTAAAAAAAGGTTCCCTTTTCTTTTTTGCAGACGGCCTAGGCCGTTTTTTTATCTATTTTAAAAGGAGTAAACATGAATAATCTTTCCGGCACCGTACAAATTCACAAAGAGCGGCAACATCAGATTGAAGCCTTGGGCTTTACCCGGCAAAAAGACATGGCTTATCGGCACGGTGAATTGGCTGAGGCCGCACAGGCTTATCTTATGGCAGATGGTTCACCTGATGCCGCTTGCCCGGATATTTGGCCGTGGTCTGAAAAGATGTGGAACCCGCAAAGCCGGATCAATAATCTGGTTCGTGCGGGCGCCCTGATTGCGGCGGAAATTGACCGGTTGCAGTCCGAAACAGGCAATTAAACTTCAAGAAAAAACAGGCAGCCAAGCGTTGGATTATCCACGCTGCTGCCTGTTTTTATATGTAAAGGAAGTTTCTTATGAGAAATCCTGATAAACCGATCGACAAACTGTATACCGGCGACAATCGTCTGATTTTGCCTGAAATGATTAAAGCCGGCATCAAAGTACAAAGCTGTGTCACTTCTCCTCCTTATTACGGTTTACGCGATTATGGTGGAGAAAACCAAATCGGTCTGGAACCGACGCCCGCCGAGTATGTTGAAAACCTGGTTGCTGTTTTTCAGATGGTGCGAGAAGTTCTAACTGATGACGGTACATTGTGGCTCAATCTCGGCGACAGTTATGCCGGTAGCGGCAAAGGCCGCAACGGAGATGGTCGATCGTTTAAGCCTACACCACAATCTTTTCAAACATCTAACCAGTTAGCCGACAGATTGAAGCCCACTTCTACATCAGACGGTCTGAAAGCCAAAGACCTAATCGGTATTCCGTGGCGGGTCGCTTTGGCCTTACAAGCGGACGGATGGTATTTGCGGCAAGACATCATTTGGCACAAAACCAATCCGATGCCCGAATCAGTGACTGACCGTTGTGTTCGGTCACACGAATATCTGTTTCTGTTATCAAAAAATCGCCATTACTATTTCAACCATAGGGCAATACAGGAACCTTCCGAAACTTACGGTCGTTCGGCTGCTGATAAACAAAATAGTTTTTGTCGCTCCTCGGGCAAATACACCGGCACTCCTATTCCCGGGCAGGGACGGACACAACATCGTGACGACAGAGATTCAGCTATTGCTCAGCCGATGCGTAATAAGCGCAGCGTCTGGTCTGTATCAACAGTAAAAGCCTTACATGAGCATCCGGCCGCATTTCCGCCGAATTTAGTCGCTCCGTGCATCTTAGCCGGTACACGACCGGGTGATACGGTGTTGGATCTGTTTTCCGGCAGCGGCACGGTGGCAGAAACGGCTACTCGTTTGGGTAGGCACTGGCTCGGTATCGAACTCAATCCGGCTTTTGCCCGGCTGCATGAGGATAGAACCGTGCAGCAGTCTATCAGTATTTAATCGTATCTCTCATTAAGCGGGTTGAAAAATGAATACCTTGATTAGTTTTTCCGGTGGGCGAACCAGCGCAATGATGCTGAAAACGATGATTGACCACTATGGCGGCTGCCTACCCGAGCATGTCAAAGTTTGCTTTACCAATACGGGCAAGGAACACCCGGCTACTCTGGAATTTGTTCGCGACTGTGCGAATTTTTTCCATTGTGAAATTACCTGGCTGGAATGGCATCCGGCAGAAAAGAACGACAACCGCTGGAAAACCGTCGATTTCCAGACTGCCTCTCGCAACGGAGAACCGTTTGCCGCCTTAGTCAAACATCGCCGTTACCTGCCCAATCCGGTTACTCGCTTTTGTACGCAAGAACTGAAGATTCATCCGATGACGTGCTATGCACGACAGGTTTTGGGATGGGATACATGGCAAGTTGCCATCGGTTTCAGAGCGGACGAGCCGAGGCGTATGGCCAAGCTAAGACAGCAAAAAGCCGGTTTCGAGCGGTTTGCACCTTTGGCGGAAATGGGCATAACCAAGGAGGATGTGGCGACCTTTTGGCGGCATCAACCATTCGATTTGCGCCTACCGAATCTGAATGGAACAACGGCTCACGGTAATTGTGATTTGTGCTTTCTCAAAGGCATTCGCAAACGCGCCGCGCTGATTGCAGAAAATCCTCAGTCAGCCGATTGGTGGTCCGAACAAGAGCACCTCATCGGTGCGACGTTTTGCAAGAATTTGCCGGATTACCAAACCTTAAAAATCATTGCCATTTCCCAACAAGACCTGTTCGATCAAGACGACAGGCAAGATTGTTTTTGTACAGATTGAATTATCAAAGGAGCATTAATCATGCTGACACCCCAATACACCCTTGATTTCCGCCATCAGCAGATCGGCGACCTGTTCGCCGGTGGTGGTGGCGCATCCTGCGCCATTGAGCAGGCTACCGGCTTACATGTCGATTTTGCCGTAAATCATGACGAACAGGCCATTGCCATGCACACGGCCAATCATCCGCAAACACGTCATTACCAGACCGATGTGTATGAAGTCGACCCTTACGAAGCCTGCGGCGGTCGTCCCGTCGGATTACTGCATCTGAGCCCGGATTGCACTCATCATAGTCAAGCAGCCGGAGGACAGCCGCGCGACAATGCCACTCGCTCGTTAAGCTGGGTTGGCAAACGTTGGGCGGCACAAGTACGGCCTGCCGTCATCACACTGGAAAATGTCAAACAGATTACTCGATGGGGCCGTCTGGTGGCTAAACGTGACAAAGCTACCGGCCGGGTGCTGAAGCGGGATAAAACAGCCAAATCCGGTTATTCTGTTGCCGCGCCCGGAGAACGGGTGCCAGTCCAAGATCAGTATCTGGTGCCGGACCCGAAACAGGCGGGAAAACGGTGGCGTCAATTTGTTCGTGAGCTGGAAAAACTAGGCTATACGGTCGAATGGCGCTTATTACGGGCGGCAGACTATGGCGCGCCGACCACCCGGGAACGTCTGTTTATGGTTGCTCGTTGTGATGGACAGCCGATTGTCTGGCCTGAACCCACACACTTCAAAAATCCGGGTAAAGGTCAGAAAAAATGGCGGAGTGCGGCAGAGTGTATCGATTGGTCGGTGCCAGGCAAATCTATCTTCGACCGGGAAAAACCGCTTGCTGAAGCCACCATGCGTCGAATTGCCAAAGGCATTAAAAAGTTTGTGTTGGATAATCCTGAACCGTTTATCGTCAAATTCCGTGGCGATAGCGCGGGCTGTTCTATTAATCAACCATTATCCACCATTACCAGCGGCGGCAATCCCAAACGTCCGGCTGGCGGCGCACACGCTTTAGGCATAGCGCAACCGGTACTTGCCCCTATCATTACTACCCGCAGTCATGGCGATGACAGTAAACGTTGGGGACAAAGTAGTAAAACCGTACATGAGCCGTTCGGTACTATTTGCGCTCAAGGTAACGGCGATCACAGTTATGTTTCTGCAATACTGGTCAATGCCGCTCACGGAGAGGGCAGAGGGCAACCAAACGTCGTGGGATGGGCAGCCGAGCCATCAATGATGCGCTGGGTACTGTTACCGCTTCAGGCAGCGGCGGGCACGCCGTGGCTGCTGCTTATCTGATGCAGGCAAATGGTGGATTCAATAGGACGGAAGGAAAGCCAGCAAATGAGCCGGTAAGCACGATTACTCATAGCGGCAGTCAGCAACAATTGATTTCTGCCTGTCTGATTCGACAGTTTGGAGCCAGCACCGGTTCCAACATTACCGACCCGATGGGCACCGTTATGACCGGTGGCGGTGGAAAAACCCTGTTAGCCAAGGTTAAATTAGGCGATGCGGGACAAAAGGCGCTTAAGGTTGCCTCTTTCCTGATTAATTACTACGGCAACGGCGATGCGCGAGATTTAAAAGCGCCATTGGATACGCTGACCACCAAAGACCGATTGGCACTGGTAACGGTATATATCAATCAGGAACCGTATTACATTGTGGACATTACCTTGCGGATGTTGTTGCCAAAAGAGCTGTATAAAGCACAAGGTTTTCCTGACGATTATGTGTTTGACCGTGATCATACGGGCAAACCTCTAACCAAAACCGTCCAGGTGCGTATGTGCGGCAATTCGGTTTCTCCACCGCCTATGGTAGCTCTGATAAGAGCCAATTTTCAGCCGGGAAATGCTATCCGACAGGCTGCTTGACCAAATAAAACCCCTGTGGCCGTAATCTTAATTGATGTGCGATCGCAGGGATTTTATATATAAACCAAAACCTAAAAATACCGATTATGTTATGCACTCATCCTTTATGTCGGAAGGGATTGCTAGAAATGCAGATTTTATTTGCTGTTTCCGTTCCTTTTAATAGCACTCTAAAGAAGTCCTCATGTTCTACCGCTCCGGGAGAAAGATAGATTTTTTTCAAATTCCTTCTCACAGGCTCGTTATATTCAACATACATTTCATTACTCTCACGGTAACTATGAATTTTCTTATCGTTCCATTGGGTAATATAGAGCATCCGGCATTCCTGTTCCTCTTGAAAAGCAGCATGCTTAATCAGATATTGCAATGGCAGTAAAATAAAACGAATGGTTTCTATAATGTGTGGCCTATCTTTTTTTACAACCTCTTCACTATTAAAAACCTTAAAGATTTCTCTTAAAAAATACAGCACACTACTAGTGTTATAATTACCTTCCTCACCCAGATAAAGCAGCTTTTGAATCTTAGTAGTTTTTTGTTTAATTTCTTCTTGGTATTCTTCCCACTTTTTACTTGCATTCCCTTTAATTTCTTCTGTAGTTTGTTCTTCAGAGCCAACACATTCACGATAAAAAGTAAGTTCATCCCGGGCTGCTAAAGCAAAATATCCACTATCAGGATCCAAATAAATACAACGGTATATAGCGAGTTTATCCACTTTAGGCTTCTCGTCAGTTCCTTTGTCTCCAACCTTTTTCGATTGCTCTTCTATCCCGCTTTTCGGTAGGTTATCTGATGGCTTTTCTTTTGAACCATTTGATGCTTCTTTGGTCAATGAATCAACCTTATTCGGATTAATAAACGATGCAATCCCAGCCAACTTATCTTCAAAAAAATCTTGAACATTGAAAATTAAACTGATGCCAGAAGCTTCCTGGTTATTTTCTTTACCATACAGCCTAAATTGATTTAGGCTATCGTGATTAAAAGTAAAGCAGCTGACAAAAGTGGCGAATTCCGAACCCATATATAAGTTGCTAGGTAAGTGCTGTTGTTCTAAGTAACGGCTTAATACTTTTCCTTCCGCCGGATCATTAACACCCCGCATCGTGCTCAAACGAAAGGCGGAAGCTTTATCTTTATTTAATCCGTTTGAATCTTTACCCGATTCAAGTAATTTAAAAGCAGTTTGACGACGCGTATAGTGTGCAACTTGAGATTCAAACGTATGAATTAAGCTTAGCTTTTCCAATATTTCTTCTGTATTACCCATTAGTTTAATTAAATTTGTGCGAACTACTGTAGAGTGAGAGCAGTTGATGATTTTAATTCCGCATTCAGATGGATGATAAAAACTATCTGAGCTACGCTTAAAAGCCTCTTCTGCCTTGCTTTCTTCATTGTTCTTGAGATACAGTTTCCCTAAATTTAATTCCACTAAGTCATTAAATTCATTTTCTGTTTTTTTTACGTTCAACAAAGCTTCAATAGCGTCATCTAACCTTTTTTGTTTCTCGTAAACTGCTGCTAAATTGAATTGCGCCTTAGCATATAGCTCCGACTTCTTTTCCGTTTCTTTCACGTTCAGCCAGGCATTGATGGCTTCGTCTAACTTGCCTTTTTCTTCGTATGCCAACCCTAAATTAAATTGAGCCTTAGAATATTGATCAATTACTCTGCTTGATACACTTTCCCATGCTTTGATAGCTTCGTCTAATTTACTTTGAGTTTGGTAAAATGAACCTTGATTGAATTTTGCCATAGCATATAATCCAGGTACGTCTTCCGGTACGCTTTGATATGCTTTGATAGTCTTTTCTGGCTCATTTTTTTCACTATAAATCACACCAAGATTGTATTGAGCGAAGGCATATGGTTCCGGTACATTTTTAGGTACGTTCAGCCAAGCATTGATGGCCTCCTCTAAATTGCCTTGTTCCTCATAAGTCAGACCTAAATTGAATTGCGCCTGGGCATATAGCTCCGGTACATTTTTCGGTACATTTAGATAAGCATTGATGGCCTTGTCTAACTTACCCTGTTCATCATAAGCTACCCCTAAATTGATTTGCGCCTGAGCATATAGCTCCGGTTCCTTTTCCGTTTCTTTCACATTCAGCCAAGCATTGATGACCTCGTCAAGCTTGCCTTGTTTTTGGTAAGTCACCCCTAAATTGAATTGCGCCTTGGCATATGTCTCCGGTACATTTTTCGGCACCTTCAGCCAAGCTTTAATGGCCTCGTTTAAATTGCTTGCCTTATAATATTTCAAACCAATATCAAATTGTTTTTGAGCATACTTTTCTATTTCTGATTGATTTCTAGTGCTCATGACGTTTCCTTTCTTGTTTTTCAATAAAACATAACTGTAGTTATTTTCTACTAAAAATTGGCTCTTTAAAAACCTCCTGCCTTCTCAAAGCAGGTTTAAATGCCTTATCTGAGAATATTTCTAGTCGGTAACTTTTCGTTCTCAAAGATATATTGCATATCAATTTTATAAATAAATCGTATTTGAAATAGTATCTATTTCGGCATTATGTAGCAGTTGCACAAAGTCCGAAATTTGACTAAAAACCGCAATTCAAATTGAATGCCTTTCACAGATGATCTTGTGAAAGACATTTATTTTGCCTGGAATTCTATGCGATTTTTCACACAATTTCTCCATTTTTCGCTGTTAAGATGTAGCCAATCCACTCAACCGTATCTTGGTAAGCTAGTTATCTCTTTCTATTTAAATTTGATGAAATATCTCTAAGGCTATTGCAATCTACGCAGCCAGTAGCATTTCATCGTATTTCATCTGTTCTTCTAGTCGGTTGAGATGACGACTAGTATTAATGGCACTAATGCCTTTTGAGCTATTTACCATCAGTAAAGTGGCGGCAAGAATATCAATCAATGGGAGTTTATGAAAAGCGAAAATGGTATTGGTGTAATGTAAAAGTGACGTTGGCAATGTTTGCAGCACCAGCGTTTACGAGATTCGAGAAAATAGGCGTGATGGCGAATACCGCAATGTAGACAGCAGACATCGCGAATGTTATTAGGATTGCCCCAGCGTTTTGCTTTGAGGAGCTGAAAGGCTTCGGTTTCGGTTAAACGGAAAATATCTTTGAGTGCTATGTTTTTAGACTTGCTTGCCAATAAGTGATGTTGAGCCATTGTGAATTTCCTTGTGTAGTACAAGGTATTTGAGCATTTACTAAACACTAGACGTAAAAAATCGCCCACTTGAAAAGTCAAGTCGGCTCAAAGCGTTTATGCCTCAAATACCGTTAATACATCACAAGGAAACTCGTGGATTTTTAAATAAAAATAGCGAAAACTTAAAATAGAGTCCTGATGCAAGCTCAAGATTCTATGCCTATTGATTTATCTTACTTCCAATAAGGAAGTGTTAGGTTTAAATATAATATTAAGTGACGGTTTCATCAAATAACAACTCGAATGTTTTACATGCGGATTGTTATTTAGTTTGCTTTCAACCATTCACTTTGTGGCTTAACAATAAGTCTAGCGTTAGTATATGCCATTTTTAATGTTAAACAAGTTCTTCCAGAGTAGTTGTTTCCTGCTTTATATATAACTAACGCTAAATCTGGATTAGAGGAACCACTTGTTAAATTTAAAGGTAATAATAACTGAATTTCACCATTAAAATACTGTGGAATAGCTATTTTATAGTTAGTTCTTACTTTCTTTTTAACTTCATCAATAGCTCCAATTAATCTTCTTCTTAACTCATCTTTATTTTCTTGAAGTTCTGTTGGGAATCTTTCTAAATTATCGCTGATAATGTGATCTAAGTCTGGTATGATTTCTAAAGAAGCATTAAAGATTAGATTTTCAGGCTTTTCAAAATAATTTGCCCTAGGAGGTTTTTGAGTGAAATTTGTTAAAATTCTATTATCACTTTCCTTAATAAAAGCTTTAAAACACCAATCGTATGAAGTTCTAGTATTTATATTTCTATTTTTTTCAAAAAACATAAATATATCTTCCAAATAAGGAGTGTTTAATCCAGTATTAAAACAAGCAAACTTGTTATCATTACTAAAGATAATTTTGCTTTCTGAATATAATTTTCTAAATGTATAATCTATATAGTTCTTTAAAATCTTGTATCCTTTTTCTGTTGAATTAAAATCCCAACATTCTTTATCTGCTATATTTTCTGCTAAATATTTAATAGCATCGTTATATTTAGGGCATACTGCAAAATCAAATAATTTTGTGATACTCATATGAACTCCATAAAAAAGCCATCTATTTTTAGATAGATGGCTTCGTGGATATGCTGAATCAATTTTTGTTAAAAAAATGCAACAAGCTTGCATCGCTTCACTATAAAAATATATATTATCATATAATAGGTTTATATGGTACCTAATTGTTAGCTATCCACTATTTTTTTACTAATCATAACTGGTTATGACACCTCAATATGAAATATTATATGTTTATTTGCAGATAATGACCTGCAACCGTCTCAATGTTTTGTTATTTTAACTCTTTCCATATCAGAAAGCAACTGGTTTTTAATCGAAAAAGCATCTTTTAAGTTTTCAGACATCGCACGATAGTCCGCAATCAATTTTTCTTCTTGTGCTGAAATTTTACTTTCCTGTATTGCTGCTTGAAACATTGTTCCATTTTCAGTAAGCAACCAAGTTATGCTGATTTCAAGCCCGTTATGAATTTTCACTAAGGCATCTACATTTGGATCACGCCTCTCATTTAAGTAATTCATCGCCGAACGATATGAGATTCCTGTTACGCTAGAAAACTCTGTAATGGTCATATTCTAGTGTTAGAAATTACCGCGTTGTTTACACTTTTCGCTTTTGCATGAAGACCAGTTTTAGGGGTTTTCAGTCCTTGTCAAGAATGCCGGTAGGCACGGCAAAGCCGCATGGTTCTTGATAATGGCTGAAAATGCCTAAAGAATCATTTTCAGCAAAAAGAAAAGCAACAGACTCAAAAAAGTGTAAACAACGCTCCGATTTCCTACATATTAGTGATGCAATCTCTCATTCCCTTCTTTGCCGAATCTTTACCTGCCGATTTATTTAATGTGCCGGAAGTGACTGATTTTGAGTGGTAGTGCTACTGTGCAAGTATCAATCCGAGATAACAATGAATAATAATTCCCGCAGGAGGGGGCAAGTCGAGCTTGGGCTTGGCGCCTGTGTAAGCTGCCGCAGGTGCTGGAACGGGCGACATGGTCAAGTTCGGCCTTGGGGGCGTGGGGCGTTTTTCCGATAGGGGAAACGGGGCTGCTGCGGGGGCTGTAACATCGAATTTTCTCTCTGCCAATGGCACTTTGTTTTAGCAGGCTGCCCATATTGCCTTTACAGGCAGCCTTGCCTATCAGTTAAAAACAACTTGTTCTATCGTCCACCACGTCGTCGGATAAACCGCTCTGAACTCATCTATTTCCCATTGGATTTCTTCATTATCTATCCCTATATCATAAATAAACTGCCCGTCCGAACCCATAAAATGTGTTGCTCTTACGCAACCATTTCTGATGCTGACCTCAACATTAGACACGTTTTCCATCCCCAGCAGATTGGTAAGCGCTTCGGTATTCAATACTGTTAAAGGCTGAACATCTCCCTTTAAAGCGGCCGTTATGATTTCATTCAGCTCGTTAAAGACTAATCCTGAATCCTCTACCATTTGCCGTCTAACTGTCTGATTCTGGTTTACGGCATCGTTTCTGTTTTCTTTAATAGGGCTTTTCTTCGTCATTTCCTTCTCCTTCGTTAAATATTCAAGCATCTGTAAAACTTCAAAATAAAACCAATTGCTCTTCCAAAGTGAGCGCTGTTTTCCCATCCTCCTGTTCGGTTGGCTGGCAACGCTGTTTCATCGCTTCGCCAAAACCACCGGCGAACCAATCCAAAGTACACCAAGCCGACCAGCATTCATGCGTTAAGCTATTTCCGTGTACGATTTTGGCCGGTATGCGGTAAAGCTGACATTGGATAAAACACATCCAAACGCACAAAATATCCAAATCCACCCCGACCGCTGCCATGTTGCGGGTCGGGCTGTAACCGTGCCCGGCGACCCGTTCGGCAAAAGCAATGAAATTTGTACCGCTGCCGCAGGACGGTTCCATGACGCTGATAAACGGTTTTTTCGCTAGTTCCTCCTCTAAATATGGCGCAACCAGCGCGGTCATCAGTTTGCTTATTTCATAAGGGGTAAAAAACTGGCCGCTAGCGGATTTACCCAAACCTAAACCCATATAAAGGCTGCCTAAAATATCGACAAAAAGGCCGCTTTCTTTCGCTTCATAGATAGCCAGCATCAATATGCTCAGCAATTCAGACAGGCGGGAAAAATCGGCCTCTTCATACTTCTGTTGGATTTCATGATAACGCTGCTCGCGTTGCTCCCATTCAGCATCAAAAGCGTATTGATTAATCAACACAATAGCGCTTACCTCTACAAAATCCCTGAATACCTCCGCGACAGGAAAAGCCGAATCTAACGCCTCAAACAGCTTAATCATTCTCTGATTGACGTCTCTCATCTCTGTTTCTCCTTAATCGGCCATGCGGCCAAGCAAACCGCATGGCCGTAACGGTTACCACCAAGAATTGTAGAAAACGGTCAACCCTTTACCGATAGCATCTCGGGCATTGGCGATAAATTGCCGCGTATCCTCAATGTTTTCAGGATAGATTTCCTTTCCGCCAAAAAAGAAACCTTCGGTATATTCGAGTTCGTCGTTATTCAATGCCTGCTCCAGTCGTGCTAAATCGTCCATATCCAGCCTGACCGTGCATAAATTGAAATGCTCTGCCGTTCCTCCTTTCTCCCGATACAGCTTCTCCATCCAGCCGTGTAAATGGTTGAACTTCCACCAATAGGCGATTACTTCCATTTGTGCCTGTTCCCGTTCTTTGTCTGTTCGAGGCTTAACGTCAACTTGTCTATCACCGACAAATTCGGCGCGCATGGTATAGCCGTACATATCCAGTCCCATGAGGATTCCTTTCTGCTAGATAATTAACTAAGAAACTATTTACAACCCTAGGGGGCAGTCGCTTCGCGGCGTTTCCGCTTTGAGCGGAATAACACCGTTAGCGGTGTTTTTGGCACCTGTTGCCTATCCTGCGTTTAGTTTAATTTGGGTGTTAAATGGGAGATTTTTCGTGATAAGCAGAGGGAGATGTACGCGCGAACGAGGAAAAAACCGTTTTCTTGTAAAAATGAAACACTAAATGATGTTTTTTGCATCAAAAAAATGATTCTTTATATATCTATTTTTTTACTTTTAATTACTTATTGAAAATAATTTTTCAATGTTGAATCAATATGATTTTTTATTTTATTTTTTATTACTTAAATTCTTCCATATGCTATTTTATTTTGATTATATTTTTTAAATTATATGATACAATAAGATTCAATATGATTTAAAAGATAGATGAAATGAACGATCTCGAAGAATTTATGGCAGCCAATAAACCCGCGGGGAAAAGCTCAAAATTGGATAGATATTTAACCGATATCCGTACTCTTAAAGATAACGGCTATTCAGAGAAGCAGATTATTGTCTACCTGAAAGAGAAAAAAGGATTATCCGTAAGCCGCCCAACTTTAAACCGGTTTGTTCAACAATATCTGAATACTAATCATATAAACCATGATTTAAATAAGGGACATCAACCAGCCGGGGAAAATGTTAACGCGTCGGGTAGGCAGAAGGGTAAATTCAACTGGCAGAAAACGGTTTCAGATGAAGAAATTTTTTCAGCTGGCGCCAAATAACCTATGTGGGTCTAATTTATTTCGATGCAAACGCATTTATCCACAAAACCTGTCTATATCCCTCTGCATAAGTCTTTTAAATATCCGCTAAACGTCGGTTTCCTAAGCATAACGCTATCTTGATTAAAAAATCATCAAAACACACAACGGCCGTCGGCCGTTATATTTTATGACGTGGTCTCTGTTGTTTTCTCTGTATATAGGTTGTACGGCTTGTACTAAGAGCTTTGTCTTTAACGGACATTGTACTTTGTCTTAAATGTACAAAGATATGATTTTAAAAGGCTATTTTTAAAGCAAAAAAAGGGCTTTTTTTAGTGGAAAAAGTGAGGTTGGCTGGTTTTCAGACAGGCTTTGGTTGCCATTGATAGAAAAAAACGCCTTTCCCATGCGTTTGGGGCGCCTGAAAGGCGGAATAAGACGCAAAAAAGGCTGTTAGGGCGGATTTTGAATACACTTGCCCCAACAGCCTGCTGTTTACTGTTTTTTGTGTTTGACTTTATCTAAAATGGCCTTTCTGCCCGGATTATCAGGATTTCTGTCTTTGTCCGGCGGTTTTTCTTCCCTGTCGGCCATTTGCTGTTTGAGCTGGGCCGTCATGGCTTCTGCTTCCACCTTTGCGGATATTAAATTAGCTGTTTGAGGAGGATGATTTTCAAGTGGGAAAAAACTGTTCCAGCCGCTGATAATGGCACGTTCCATAATCGGGCGTAAATCCCGCTTCTGGTGATGTAGTTCTTTGAGTTTTTTGAGTAGTCTTTTCTTTTGAGCTGGGCCGAGCAGTTTCCCGTCTTTTTCCTGCCGCATTTTCAGATAGGCATTCCATAAGTCTGGCGGCACCCAGCTATCCAAATGAAAGCCGTCTGCATCTATTTGATGACGGATTTCTGAAGGGAAAGCTATATTCTTTAAGTCACAGATTTTTTGCAGTAGTACCTTACGGTTGAGGCGCCAGTGCATCTTGCCGTGCGCACCTGCGCGGCGATATTCAATGACGCCGAGCTCTAACAGGCACTTGCGGGCTTTTTCATAGCCGCGGCGTGTTAGGTTTAATTCATTGTTCAGGTCTACTGCCGATTTATACAGCCATCCTTGACGTTCGGGTTCTTTGTCGGCTACCTGAGACCACCAGAATAGATCGCCCAACAATCCCGCTGCCTGTAAATTGGATCCACACAACGCCAAAAACTCCCAATGGATTTGGAAGAATTGGTTATCAAGGTGGTGGCGGATGTCTGCGATGAGCATTTATTTTTGTTTACCTTGTTTTTTATAGAGGTTTATATCTACAGTTAACCCTCCTTTGGTAATTCTTTCTAATTTATATGCTTGTTTCTCAGGAATAATATCTGGCCATTGTGTAATTGCAGAAGGGCTAATCCGTAAGGCTTTGGCAATAGCTGTTCTCGTACCGTAATATTTTAAAACGTCTACTTTACGCATTTTTCTCACCAATATTAAGAATTCTTAAATTATAAGTATAAAGAAAACTTAAATCAAGTTCAGTTAAGATAACTTAAATTTATATTGGACAAGAGAGATATGGAACAAACTACAATAGGTCAGAGGATTCGCCAAAAGCGAAGAGCCCTTAAATTAACTCAAAAAGATTTAGCTCGGAAATTAAAAGATGTTTCCCACGTGGCGGTTTCTCAATGGGAATCAAATACAACCAAACCGAATGCAGAAAATTTATATGAATTATCTGTTTTATTTGGTTGTGATTTCTCTTGGTTATTAAAAGGAGAAGGGACAAATGTAGATGTCGTAGAGATTGATAATGCTAGGATACCCATTATCGACTACGAACAGTTGAAAAAATGGAATGGTAAGCAACCCTTTAAAATATCTATAGAAAAAGAGGTTGAATATATCATGACAAATACTAATATTTCCCGTAATACATTTGCTTTTAAGGTGATAGGAGATTCTATGGAACCAAATTTCATAGAAGGCGATATTATCGTTATCGATCCTACTTTGAAACCTTCCCCTGGAGAATTTGTACTAGCTAAAAACTCTGATGAAGTATTCTTTAGAAAATACAAGGAAAATTTTAAAGAAGAAGGTATTGAAAATTTTTCTCTCTTACCTTTAAATGAAAATTACGCAAGTATCTCATCTCAATCACACAATGTAGAAATTATTGGAACAATGATTGAGCATCGAATATTTCGACGAAAACGATAAGTTCTCTGAAGTCTTTGAACCACCATTTAAATCATGGTGGTTTTTTATAGCCTCAACCTAAAAATTTAAGAATTCTTAAAAAATATCTTGCCTTAAAATTTAAGTTATCTTAAAATAACAAATACGAGATTTCAGAGTTCTTTAACAATCAGACACGCAGCAACCGGCCTTTAGTGTTGGTTTATAGTTTTTTCAGATAGGCAACAAGTACGAAAAGAATTAATCCTTTTTAAAGTAGAAAGCCTTAATTCTTCAGGTAAGTCGGAAAACGGTTGCAGGCAGCATTCAATCTGCCTAAAGAAAATGCCGCGCATCCGGGTAGCGCAGTGGCGTCCGGTAACAGGCGGCAGTTGAACGTATCTTTCAATCAGGGCGTATCCCTGATGTGGAGCAATCATCTACGGATCACGCTCCAAATACAGTTTGATTTTTTTTGAGACTGCCTTATACGGGCAGATAAGGGTATTTAAACCCAATATGTGTCATCAATACACATTTTCAGACAGCCTCGCACGCTGTCTTTAGTTGCATCTGAATTCAAGCCCGCTTTAGAAAGAAGCGGGCTTCTGTGCAGGTGTTAATTATAGCTTATCTATTTGTAAAAGTAACTTTGTTTATTAAAAAGGAGGATATAGGATGAAAGTCTCCCATCTTATCCTGATTATTTCGCTGGCCGGCACGGTTTGCGCCTGCTCTAATGAGGAAGAGAAACAACTTGCACGGCAACAAATCGCCCGCGAACGTATTACCATTTTAGAACAGGCCAAAAATTCTACTGATCCTTATATCCAACAACAGGCAAAACTGGTGCGGGAACAGATTCAGGCAGAGGAAGAAAAACAACGGGCTGATAAGGAAAAAGTCGAACGAGACAAAATACTGAATCCTATTTTAGCGTTCATGTATCTTGTTGTCTCAATCATCCTTGTTCGGCTAATTATCTGGATTAAAACACGGGAATAGCTCCCATTGAAAGATAAATCTACTTTTTCAACAGACCGTTTAACGGTCTATTTTTATTTCTGTAAAACGGAAAGGAGAACATGATGTTCAATATTTTATTAACACGCAAGCCTATGCCGGTATCGGTTATCGGTGTATTCGAGACTTTGGCGGCAGCATCGAAACAGGTAGACCTGTTTATGCTGAATCATGACCCGACGGCATGCGTCAATATCGTACAAGCTGAAAACGGCGGCTATTTGGTGCAGGCCGTCCAATGGCAATGAAAAACCGCTTTGTTTCCAAAGCGGCCTTTTGTTGAAAGAATAATCTTCCATAGCGGTATGGCGATTATCCTTAATTTTATGGAGTAATGCAATATGCGACGATACTGTATTCCGGCTGCCTTAATGGCGGCTCTTTTATTTTCCCCTACCGTACAGGCAGAAGACCTGCTGACCGGCGATGCCAAACTAGCCTGTGAGGCGACTTTGTGCTTATCCAGTGGAGACCGGCCATCTGAGTGTGAACCTTCCATCCGCCGATATTTTGAGATTAAGCATAAAAAGCTGCATAAGACCTTAAAGGCCCGTCGTAACTTCTTAAAACTGTGCCCTGCCAATGAGGAAGAAAACATGCCTGCATTGGTTAATGCGTTGGTTAATGGTGCGGGCCGGTGTGATGCCGCTGACCTCAACCGAGCCAACAGTGCTTTTTATATAGAGCAGGTGTCGGATAAAACCGGTCGGATTAAAGATCGTGTTTATACCACGAGACGAGTTCCTTATATCCGCAACGAGAGGCCGGACTATTGCCGTGCTTATTTTGAGCATGGTTGGACGACGGTAGCCGATAAAGTGAAATATGTCGGAGAAGAGAAAAAAGGCGGCCGTTGGGTGGATGTGAAGTAACTTAGATCACTTCTGTGTTTCATTCCTTACTATGTTGCACAGTTTCCCTGCGGGTTACTCCGCAGGGCTTTTTATATAAGAAAGCCTGTCTGAAAGACAGTGGGCTTTTTTATGCGAAAAGCATTTTTAAAGAAAGGTATTTTTATGAAAGAAGTTCATATGATTGCTCAGGGTAAGGGCGGGGTTGGTAAATCATTATCGGCGGCTATTTTAGCTCAGTATCTGGCACAAGTTTCCAATCAACCGGTTTATTGCTTTGATACCGATCCAGTTAATCAAACTTTCAGTCGGTTTGCAGCGCTAAAACCAGAAATTGTTAGCCTTTTAACTAAGGATAATAATATTGATACACGGAACTTTGACGGCTTGATTGAAAAATTGATCGAGTTGGATGGTTTTGGTGTAGTGGATAACGGCGCGGCCACTTTTGTGCCATTGATGTCTTATCTGGCAGAGAATCAGGTCCCTGCTTTGTTGCGTGAATCGGGGGTTCGTCTGATTGTTCATGTGCCGATAATGGGCGGCCAGTCTTTAAGAGATTGCGGTATCGGTCTGGTTCAGACCGCCCGTGATGTTGATGCGGAAATTGCTGTCTGGCTGAATGAGTTTCAAGGGCAGATTGAGGATAGTAATGGTAAACCCTTTACAGATTTTCAGGTTTATAAAGAGTATAAAAAACGGATTATTGGCATTGTCCATATAGTAGGGCGTAATCCTGATACCTTTGGCAAAGACATTAAAGAGATGACCAGCCGAAATCTGACCTTTGCTGAAGTAGACGAATCAACCGAGTTTGGCTTAATGCCGCGCCAGCGTCTGCGTACCGTGAAACGCGACCTGTTTACCCAGCTGGCACATTTGCCGATTTTAGCTAATGCGGATGCCTCCGATGAGCAAGGTTAATCACATCATTGCCGAAACCTTTCGGCTGACCGGTGTGCGGCTGACGGCAGACGATCCTGTTGTTGCCGTACTGTTGATGCAGGAGCAGGCGTTAAAGTCTGCTTTTGCTTCGTTTGATAAACAGCAGGAAGAAAAGCGTAAAGAATTCATGCTAGAGCTGGCAGAACATGAGGCCAATATCACGCAGGCTGCTGCCAAGCTGGAAGCCTACCGCGAACAACTGCTGGCCGACTTGTTACAACAGGCTAATCGACAGATGGAAGATGCGGAACCGAAACTGTATGCCGCCGTACATAAACGTATTGCAGCCGATGTCAATCAGGTCAACGGCCGGTTGGTTGACCGTCTGAATCGTTTAATTATGACGGCCTTACTGATTGCAGCTGGTATCTGGGTTGCCGGTATCTTTATTTTATGGTGGTTGCAAAAGCCTGTCTGAAAATGGAGAGGAAACAAAAATGAAGATAGATATGCTGTATCTGAATCACTTATTGAGTGGTGGTTTTGAAGCAATGATTGCCCGTGCACCGGATGGCTTTGCCGATTGGCCGTTGAGCAGAGTGGAAATGTTTAAGCGGGATGTAGAGCGGGCCAATCGTGCTTATATGACTGTATTAAAAAATCCTGATAAAAGCACGGCTTTTTATCATGCAGCCTGTCAGGTTGGTTTTTATTATGGTGGGAAGGAGATAAGTCATGTTGATTGAAGCGCGTAATCCGTTTAGTACGATAAAGGTTGGACTGACCTTTATGCCACCCGATGAACGGTATCCGCATTACCGGTTAAAGCCGATACATACCGAAGCAGGCAATGATTATTTTCTGCTTTTTTATGTATCCGAAACGGCCTATCTGGTATTGTCACCGAAAATTAAGCGCTATCAGGCAGTTCAGCGACTGGCGCTTGATATGGAAACGGCACCATTCCCTGTTTATGAAAACGTATCATAAGGAAAACCTGATGAAAACCTATGACGTGAATGCCGCTGCTAAATATTGCCAATGCCACCCGGAAACCATCCGGCAATATATCCGGCAAGGGGTATTGGTTGCATCTAAACCGGGACGGAAATACTGCATTACCCAATCTGCCCTTGACGTATTTTTGAACCATCTTGAAAATGATGCCGTGCAGGCATCACTCGAACACAGGAGTGAACAAAAATGCCAATCTATAAACGAAAAAATGGATATTTCCAGATTGATATCCGGCTCAAAAGCGGTCGCAGAATTAGACAATCTGCTGGCACGAAAGACAAGCAGGAAGCCCAAAGGTTGCACGACAAACTAAAATATGAGTTGTGGCAACAAGAGCAAATGGGTGAGAAACCGAAACGGCTGTGGGATGAAGCGGCCGTCCGATGGATAGAGGAGATGAGTGCCGAGAAAAAAAGCATTGATGACGATATAAGCCGTTTACGGCAGTTAGGTAAATTGCGCGGTGTTTATCTGCATCATATGACCCGAGATTTTATTATGTCGGTCGTTAATAGACTGGGTTGCGGCAATAGTACCAAAAACCGTTATATTGCCTTGATTCGAGCTATTTTAAACAAAGCCCGTGATGAGTGGAGGTGGTTAGATACCGCACCGAAGATTTCGGCATACCGTGAACCTAAACGGCGTATTCGCTGGCTCAGACCGGAAGAAGCGGAAAAGCTGATTGAGGTTTTGCCGGAATATTTGGCAGTAATGGCTGTTTTTAGCTTGTCTACGGGTTTGCGTCAACGGAACGTGCTTGCTTTGAAGTGGGAGCAGGTAGATTTAAACAGAAAGGTAGCATGGATTTATCCTGATGAAGCTAAAGCAGGACATGCTATTGGCGTTGCTTTAAATCAAACGGCGATTGATGTACTTTCAAAGCAGATGGGGAAGCACAAACAATTTGTTTTTGTACATTCCAAAGGTGGGCCGGTAAAAAGCATCAGCTCGCGTATTTGGAAGAAGGCGTTAGAACAAGCTGGCATTCATGATTTTCGTTGGCATGATCTGCGTCATACATGGGCGAGTTGGTTGGTTCAAAGAGGTGTGCCACTGCTGGCATTAAAAGAAATGGGCGGTTGGGAGAGCGTTGAAATGGTACAGAAATACGCTCATTTGGCGCCTGATCACTTGCAGAATCATGCTGCTTTATTGGATGAAATTGATGTTGATTTAGTCACAAATTGGTCACACTCAAATTTAGACGAAGTGAAAAATCAAAAAAGAAAAGGCCTAAACAATTGTTTAGGCAAAGAAAACTTGGTGGGTCGTGAGCGATTCGAACGCTCGACCAACGGATTAAAAGTCCGCTGCTCTACCAGCTGAGCTAACGACCCAAATAATTTGCGCATTTTAGTCAGCCGATAGTGGTTTGTCAAATATTTTTAACTTGGGTAGGGTTTGCGGTAAAATCGGGCGGTTTGGTTGATGCGGAAATGATTATGAAAGCGATGATTTTGGCGGCAGGAAGAGGGGAGCGGATGCGTCCGCTGACCGACAGTATGCCGAAACCTTTGTTGAAAGTGGGGCGTGAGCCGTTGATTGGCTGGCATTTACGCCGTTTGCGTGCCGCCGGTATTACGGAGGTCGTCATCAACCATGCTTGGTTGGGTAGCCAGATTGAGGAAGCGTTAGAAGATGGTTCGGCATATGGTGTGTCGATTGCTTATTCGCCTGAGGGGGCGCAAGGGCTGGAGACGGCCGGTGGGATTGCAACGGCGTTACCGCTTTTGGGCAACTCGCCTTTTTTGGTGGTGAACGGTGATGTGTTGACGGATATGGATTTTTCCGTTGCTATTGCGCAAGCGGATCGGCTGCGCCAAACGGGTAAGCTGGCTCATCTTTGGCTGGTGCCTAATCCTGTGCATAATTCGAAAGGGGATTTTTCTTTACTTGAAAGTGGAGACGTGTTTTCTGAAGCAGCGGAAGGGCAGCGGATGACGTTTAGCGGAATTGGCGTGTATGACCCGAAATTGTTTGAGCATACGGTGGCTCGTCAGCCTGCCAAACTGGCACCATTGTTGCGTGGTGCAATGGCTAATATGGCGGTAACGGGCGAAGCTCTGGCGGGGCTTTGGCTTGATGTTGGTACGGTGGAGCGCTTGGCGGAAGCGGAGCGGGTGGTTCAAGCTTGGTAGGTTGCTTTTATTATGCTGCTTGCCCTAGGGGCGTTTTATCATTGGCGGGCTGTGCTGCTTTTTAATTTGGCGAAAGGCCGTTTGAATTGGAAGAGAATTAAGTTGGAATGATGCTGTTGGTGGTAGTGAGATAAGAGTAACTATGTAATTTATATTCTACACTGTGTTATCACGATTTCCTGATATCTTGCCTACTAACAATAATGCCTGTCTGAAAAATGGTTTTCAGACAGGCATTATTGTTTTTCAAATGAAGGCGGAAAAGCTAAATAAGAGGGGCTTAGAGGTGCCCGGTACGTTGGCGGCCAATGTCGGCAGCGGCGGTAAAGAGAACGTCGGTAGAAGAATTAAGCGCAGTTTCGCACGAGTCTTGTATGACGCCGATGGTAAATCCAACGCCGACCACTTGCATTGCAACGTCGTTGGAAATACCCAAAAGGTTGCATGCCAGTGGAATCAGTAACAGCGAACCGCCCGCTACGCCGGAAGCGCCGCAAGCGCTGATGGTTGCGGTCAGGCTGAGTAGTAGTGCGGTCATAAAGTCAATCTGAACGTTTTGGGTGTGAGCAGCGGCAAGAGACAGCACGGTAATGGTAATGGCTGCGCCGGCCATATTGATGGTGGCTCCCAAGGGAATGGATACTGAATAAGTGTCTTCGTGAAGATTCAGCTTTTTGCACAAAGCCATATTAACAGGAATGTTGGCAGCCGATGAGCGGGTAAAGAAAGCTGTGATACCGCTTTCGCGTAGGCAGGTTAATACCAGAGGGAAAGGATTGCTGCGGATTTTCCACCAGACAATCACCGGGTTGACGACAAAGGTAACAAACAACATGCACAAAACCAATACGGCCAATACATGCAGATAGCTGATCAGCCCTTTGACGCCGGATGTGGCCACCATTTCAGCTACCAAGCCGAAAATGCCCAGCGGTGCAAACCGGATAACCCAGCCGACGATTTTGGAAATGGCGGCGGCTAAATCGGCGATTAAAATGCGGGTGCTCTCTACGGCGTGCCGCAGGGCAAAACCCAACAGCAGCGCCCACATCAAGATGCCGATGTAGTTGGCATCGGCAATGGCGCTAATCGGGTTGGCTACCAGATTCAGCAACAGGGTTTTCAATACTTCGCCGATACCGGCCGGAGGGGCGGTTGAAACTTCTTTTTGAGCCAATATCAGTTCGCTTGGAAACATGAAGCTGGCGACAATCGCAACCAAAGCTGCGCTGAACGTGCCAATCAAATAAAGCACTAAAATCGGCTTTACATGTGCTTCCCGGCCTTTCTGATGGCTTGCGATGGCAGCCGTAACCAAAACGAATACCAAAATCGGTGCAACGGCTTTGAGTGCGCCGACAAACATGCTGCCGAGAATCGATAGTATGGGCACAGCCGAATCAGGCAGAACACCTACATCTTTATTGGTCAGATAACCCAAAAAAATACCAAACAACAAACCGATGATAATTTGCTTGACCAGGCTGACGCGGTTGACCGCATCGATAACAGGATTTCCGGTAGCCATAACCGCTCCTTCAATATTGATGATGTGCCAGCGGGCACGATGGAGGCACGCTGCCGATAGCCGTGCCTGAATGTTAAGGTTGAGGTGGCATTGTAAATAAAACATCATTATCCGTAAAGCAAGCGGCATATTGATATGCTTGTCTGAAAAGTGCGGCCAAGCCGCTTTGATGTGATTAAAACATGCTAATCAGGTTTGCTTTTTTAAGCAGCTCGCCGTTAAACTGCTGCTTGAAAAGTCCGTAAAGTCCGTTTATTCAGTTAAAACAAGGAAACAGAGCGTGAAACCATATTTACTAGGCATTTTGACTATTGCGTCGTTGATGACTCCGGCGGCAGCCCAAGCGGCCCAGTCGCAGCAGGTGGGCAGCCACTCCGTGCAAGCTGTCAAGAAAGCCCAAGGCCTTTGGATAGATGTAAGATCGCCGGAAGAATTTCAGCAAGGGCATATTGAGGGCGCGCAGAATATTCCTGTTGATCGAATCGCTTCTGAAATCAGCCGCATTAGCCCTGATAAAAATGCCCCGCTCAATCTATACTGCCGTAGCGGCCGCCGTTCGGAAGTGGCGCTGCAAACTTTGAAAAAACTCGGCTATACTCATGTTATCAATCGAGGCGGTTACCAAGATTTGCTTGATAAAGGTATCCACTAATTCTGCTTAACCGTAAATCAAGGATAAAAATATGAAACGACTTCTCCCCCTATTGATTGCAACGACTTTGGCTGCTTGCGCCCAGATGCCGCATCACCGTCATGCAGCCGAGCAAGCCTCAAGTGAAAGCCAGCAAACCATGAAACCGACTCATACTGTTAACAGCAAATACAGCTTTGATGATACCGTCAACCGTTTGGAAAGCACCATGCGTGCCAAAGGGATGACGATTTTCACGATTATCGACCATCAAGCCGCCGCTCGGAAAAACGGCTTGCAAATGCAGCCCGCCAAAGTGATTATTTTCGGTGCGCCCAAAGCCGGTACGCCCTTGATGATAAAAGATCCCGAATTTGCCTTGCGGCTGCCTATGCGTGTTTTGATTACCGAAACCGATGGTGTGGTGAAAGTGGTTTATAATGATACCCGTGCTTTTATCGGCGGCAGCAACATTCAGTTTAGCGATGTGGAAAATTCACTGGCCAATGCGGAAAAATTGATTCTTCATACCGTTACCGAATAAGCGCATTTTGCGTTTGCCAACCGGCTTAACCGAGAATGCCTGTCTGAAAGATTTCAGACAGGCATTTAAAATTCGCATCTTAACGACCATAATACCCGATAATTTCATTTTAGAATCATAATAATATGAATGAATCGGGATAATTTTAAATCAATATGTTAACATTACTTATCTTGCTTTCAACGTGCTTCAGAACCGTTCGGCAGATAAGTGGAAATCCATTTTCAGACAGGCATGTTCTGTTTGTGATATAGACTGTATGTCAACAGAGTATTGAAATAATGTTAGAATTCATGCTCTTCCGTAAGATAATGCGCCGAAACGGCCTGTAACCAGATCAAGATTCATGAAACCGCACACCGCCCTTACCCTTACCTTATTGGCATTATCCTGCCGTCAAGCCTATGCAGAAACCCTTGCCGAGCCGAAGGCATCGGATTATGTCGCCATACCGGTAGCCAGTAGCGACGAATCTTCGGGTACGAAAAATAAGAAGCTGGATCCGAAATATCCGGTGGAAATCCATACCGATAATGAAGAAGTCAAGCAAATGCTGGAAGAGCATCTGCCGCTGATTACCGAGCAGCAGCAAGAGGTGTTGGATCAGGAGCAGGTGGGTTTTCTGGTGGAAGACGCGCCGAATGATGTGCAAACCATGTTGAAAACCAAAGGTTATTTCAACGGCAAGGTTAACGTATCGCCGCAGGGCAACGGCTATCGTGTCAATGTAGTGGAAGGGCCGCAAACCAAGATTGATAACGTGCACGTTTCGCTTACCGGCAGTGTGGTGTCTGATAACGAATTGGGTGTGTATTATAAAAATGCCTTGGCCAACTGGGCATTACCGGTCGGCGCGCCGTTTGACCAATCGGATTGGAGTAGTAGCAAAAGTGCGGCTTTGGCCGCCGTAACGCGTAAAAAATACCCGCTGGCGCAGCTTGCCAAAACGGAAGCTTTGATTAATCCGAATACCAATAAAGCGGATCTGAGTATCGAAGTCGACAGTAAACAGCCGGTTTATTTTGGCGAAATCGATGTTAGCGGAACAAAACGTTATCCTGAAAGCGTGGTGCGCGGCTTGGCGCAATTCAGCCCGGGCAGCCCGTATGATTTGGGCAAGCTGCTTGATTACCAACAGGCGCTTGAGCAAGACAGCCATTATTCCGGCGCGTCGGTTTATCCAGATTTTGACAACATGAAAGACGATCATGTGCCGGTTAAGGTAAACGTAAGCGAGGTTAAACGGCAGAAACTGGAAATGGGTTTGCGCTACGATTCGGAATACGGCCCCGGCTTTAAAGTGGGTTACGATCATTACAACCTGTTCAACCACGGCTATACCGGTTCCACCGTGTTTGATTACGATAAATACGAAACCACGTTGGCGGCAGGTATCAGCCAGCCGCGCAACAGCCAAGGCAAATACTGGACGACCAACCTCGCATATAACCGATCTACAACCCAAAACCTTGAAAAGAACAGCTTAAGCTCGGGCGTATGGTATGTGCGTGATCGCAATAACATTGAGTCGCGCCTAGGTGTGGAGTACATCACGGAAAGCCGAAAGGTGCCCGATACGGATTACGATTTGGGCCGCAGCGCCGTAACCATGGTTACGGCTTCTTGGAAACGCCAGAATATCGAAACATTGCTGCGTCCGGCCAACGGCTATTATCTCGATGGCAAAATCGGCACCACATTGGGCGGCTTGTTTTCCTCCACTTCCGTGCAGCGCGCGGTGGCTTCTGCCGGCTATTATTTTACGCCGGAGGAGAAAAAATACGGCACCTTCGTTTTGCGCGGGCAGGTTGGTTATGTTTATGCGAAAGAGGATAAAGACGTGCCTTCTTCGCTGCAATTCCGTACCGGTGGTTCAGGCTCGGTGCGCGGTTATGAACTCGACAGCATCGGTCTGGCCGGCCCTAACGGTTCGGTGTTGCCCGAGCGGGCGCTGGCGGTGGCCAGTTTTGAATACCAATATCCGATCGGCAAAGATTTTGCCGCTGCCGTGTTCCATGATATGGGCGATACGGCGAAAAACTTCAAGTCAATGGGCCTGAAACACGGCACCGGCGTGGGCGTGCGCTGGTTCAGCCCGGTTGCTCCGTTCTCGTTTGACATTGCCTACGGCCACCAAGATAAAAAAATTCGCTGGCATATCAGTTTAGGAACCCGTTTCTAATGACGCAAGAAATCCAAGCCCCAAATCCTTCTTCTTTGAATCAAAGCCTGTCTGAAAAACCGCCTGCGCCGAAAAAGCGCGGTAAAAAATGGTTGAAAGCCATTTTGTTGTTTTTCGTGCTGGCAGTTTTGGTTCTGGGCGGCGTCATTACCTGGTTGGTGGCAACCGAATCCGGGCTACGCTTCGGTCTTTATAAAATTCCCGCTTGGTTCGGCGTCAATATTACTTCTAAAACACTGAAAGGCACGCTGATCAAAGGTTTTAGCGGCGAAGGCTGGCGTGTGGAAACCACCGGCGCCGACATCGACATCACCAGTTTTGTATTCGATTGGCAGCCGGGCGAATTGCGAGATAAAAAACTGCACATCCGCCGCTTGGCCGCAGGTGATATCCATATTCAAGGCAAACCTACGCCGCCTACGCCAAAAACCGAAACTAAAATGCCGGGAAGCGTTAGTTTGCCGATTGAAGCTGCCATCGATAGTTTGGAAACCGGTCAAATTACCAGCGGCAAAAATAAAACTGTTTTAGTGCGTCAGGTACAGCTCAGCTATCTTTACGATCATAAGCAGCATGCGTTGAATATCTTGTCGTTGAAAAGCCCATGGAGTGATGCCGTCGGTTCAATCAAACTGGCAACTGCATCGCCTTTCGCTTTAAATGGCAGTATTCACAGCGAAGGTGCGCTTGAAAATATCGCCATTAAAAACCGCATTCTGATTAACGGCAGCCTCAAATCCATCAATTTGGATACCGATATGAGAACGGTGGTCGGCAAACAAGATACGGCTGAATCAGGTGCTCGGGCAAATGACATCAAATTGACTGTCAACACACATATCAGCCCGTTTGGCAAAGGGTTGGACGAAATCATCAACAATGTGCAAGTGAAAGGCGAAAACATCAACCCACAGGCCTTCTTTGCCAGCGCGCCGCAAGCGCATTTTGATTTTGATGCAACCGTCGTGCCTTCCGATCTAAACGGTATCGCATTGGAAGGTTCGATTGATTTGGCCAACCGGAGTGCGGCGGAGGCCGATGCGGGCGGTATACCGGTTCGTTCCTTGTTAGCCGATTTTACCGTTAATCAGCATGGTGTGTTGTTGTTGGAGAATGCGGATGCCGAATTGTTGAAAAAAGGCAAGTTTGTATTCTCCGGTAATACGGATACCGAGAAACAAACGTTTAATCTGGATGCCGATATTCAGCAAGTGGTGCTGGCCGACCTCATTAAACAAAGCTTTGCCGAGCCGATTAACGGCAAGCTGAAACTGCGCGGCGATTATAGTAATCCGCAGGCATTGCTTGATTTAACCGTAGGTAAAACCGCGGCTCAGGGTGAAGTAGCGCTGGTCTCTGACGTAAAAAACGGCCAGCGCAGCGTGGATTTGAAAAGCCTTAGCATTAAACCTGAAAACGGCGGCGAAATCAGCGGTAAAGGTAATTTAGCATTATTCGATAAGCAGAATCTGGCGTTTGAACTGACCAGTAAGAATTTCAACCCCGCCCGTCTGTATGCCGACTTGCCTGCCGGCAGTATTAACGGAGATTTCAAAGTTAACGGCAGGCTGTCTGAAAACTATATTGCGGGCAATCTGCATTTCGGCCAGAGCATGCTATCCAATGTTGTGCTTAGTGGCAAGGCCGATGTGATATATGATAAAAACCATTTAAGTAAAATCGCATCGAATATTCAATTGGGAAGCAATCGTTTGTTTGCCAACGGCAGCTTCGGCAAACAGGGCGACCGGCTGACGCTGGATGTGAACGCACCTGATTTGGCTCGCTTTGGTTTCGGCATGGGTGGGTTGCTAGTGGCAAAAGGAACGCTAGCAGGCGATCCGAAGCGGTTGGAAGCCGATATAGCCGGTCGCGCGGAAAATCTGCGCATTCAGAAAGCCGTGCAGATTAATCACTTGGATTTCCAAGTAAAAGGGTCGCCTGACATCAATCGCCCTTTTAACATCAAGGCCGACGGTAAGCAAATTGTAATTCCGGGCGAAAAAGAGCCGACTCGTATTGATAATGTGCAATTGACGGTAAACGGCACTGGAAAAAACCATAGCATCAAAGGCAACGGCAGTATGCGACTCGATGGTAAACCCTACCATCTGCTGCTTTCCGCCGATGGCGGTTTAAACGAGAAGAATCAATGGAAAGGCTATGTCGATGCACTTGATATTAATGGCGCTTTCAATCTTAAGTTACAAAACCGTCTTAATCTGGAGGCAGGTGCCGAACGCGTCAGTTTAAGCGCCGCCAGATGGAGCGCTATGGGCGGCAGCCTTAATCTTCAGAATTTCATTTGGGATAAAAAACAAGGTATTACCACCAAAGGCAGCGCTGATAATCTGAATATGGCCCAGCTGCACAATTTCTACACGCCGCCGGTCGAACATAATCTGGTGTTGAGCGGCGACTGGGATGTGGTTTACGCACAAAATATGCGCGGCTATATCAATGTGCGGCGCCAGAGCGGCGACATTATCATTCCGTATCGTAAGCAGGCATTGGGATTGAGTACGTTGGTATTGCAAACCCGTTTTCAAAACGGACGGATTGACAACATAGTGCAGGGAACAACCCGATATGGCAATATCGCCGGCAATCTGGCCATCAGTCAGAATTTCGGCAACGTAATTACGCAGGCTCCGATTAACGGCAAAATCAGCTTGAATGCGCCAGATTTGGAAGCCTTCCGCCATTTGATGCCGGTCGGTCAAGTGCTTAAAGGCCGTTTGATTGGCGAAGCATTGATTTCAGGCAGGCTAGGCGAGCCGCAATTCAACGGAACCCTTAACGGCGACGGGCTTTATTACCGCAACCACTCGCAAGGCGTTATTTTAGACAACGGCACGTTGCGTTCGCGCCTCTCTGGTCAGCGCTGGCAGATAGACAGCTTGTCTTTCCGCCGCGGCGGTACGGCCACGCTCAGCGGCGATATCAGTTTAGCCGCCAACAGTGCGCCTGATGTGGATATAACTGCGGTATTCAATCAATATCAGATATTGGATAAACCAAACCGGCGTCTGACCATTAGCGGCAATACCAAGCTTTTGTATAACAATGCTTCTGGCGTTACTCTGACAGGTCTGTTGAAAGCCGATAATGGTCATTTTGGTTTTCAAGATTCCAGCATGCCTTCTTTGGATGATGATGTGGTGGTGGTTGGGGAAACGAAGGAAAAAGCCGCAGCCGCTACGCCGGTTAACATGAATCTGACTCTGGATTTGAACGACCGTTTCCGCTTCAGCGGGGAAGGGTTGGATGTGACGCTGGGTGGCCAGCTGGTGTTGATCGCCAAGCCGGGTGAAAGTGTGCAGGGCGTGGGCACGGTCAATGTGGTAAAAGGCAAATACAAAGCCTACGGGCAGGATTTGAATATTACCAAAGGCAAGATTTCTTTCGTCGGCCCGTTGGACGACCCTAATCTCAATATCCGTGCCACCCGCAATTTATCGCCGGTTGGTGCAGGGGTGGAAGTGCTCGGCAGTCTTAGTAAACCACGTGTGAGCTTAGTGGCAGACGAAGCGATGAGCGAGAAAGACAAACTTTCCTGGCTAATTCTCAATCGGGCCAGCAGCGGCAATGACAGTGATGAAGCCGCCTTGGCCACTGCCGCCGGCGCCTTCCTTGCCGGTAAGGTCAACGACAAAATCGGCTTGGTTGATAATTTCGGCTTAACCAGCCAGCGCACCCGCAATGCGCAAACAGGCGAATTGAACCCCGCCGAACAAATCCTCACTTTCGGCAAGCAGCTGACCAGCGAGCTGTATTTGGGCTACGATTACGGCATTACTAGTGCCAGCCAGTCGGTCAAGCTGATTTACCAGCTCTCTCGTTCCCTGCAAGCCGTGGCCCGTGTAGGCACGCGTTCATCGGGAGGGGAGTTGAAGTATATTATCCGCTTCGATTAAGAGGATTTTGAATGATGAATGCCTGTCTGAAAATATTTCAGACAGGCATTTAAAAAATGGTCGGAATCATTTCACTCTTATCCGTAAAAAAGCCTAACCACCTTTTAATTTGTCATGGCGGTTAGGCTTTATCTTTATAGAGAGAAGCGGCCACAAATTTGCGCTAGATTTCGCTGCCGCCTACCGTTAGGCCGGCATCAATTCGTAACGTTGGCTGGCCGACGCCTACCGGTACGCTCTGGCCTTCTTTGCCGCACACGCCGATACCGGTATCTAATGCCATATCATTACCTATCATGCTCACGTGTTTCAAAACTTCAGGGCCGTTGCCGATAATGGTGGCGCCTTTAACCGGATATTGCAGTTTGCCGTTTTCCACCCACCAAGCTTCCGAAGCGCTGAATACGAATTTGCCGCTGGTGATGTCTACTTGACCGCCGCCAAAATTAACGGCGTAAATGCCTTTATCCAGCGAAGCAATGATTTCTTCAGGGTGGTAAGAGCCATTTTCCATGAATGTGTTTGTCATACGTGGCATAGGCGCAGCGGAATAGCTTTCCCTGCGACCATTGCCGGTAACCGGCACACCCATCAGGCGGGCATTGGTTTCGTCTTGCAGATAGCCAACCAAAATGCCGTCTTCAATCAAAATATTACGCTGAGTTTGGTTGCCTTCATCGTCGATATTCAGCGAGCCTCGCCTATTCGTAATATCACCTTGGTCAATCACATTAACGCCTTTGGCTGCAACTCGTTCGCCAATTCTGCCGGAAAACGCGCTGGTTTTTTTACGATTAAAATCACCTTCCAAGCCGTGCCCGACCGCTTCGTGCAACAACACGCCAGGCCAGCCGCTGCCGAGCACCACTTTCATAGCGCCTGCCGGAGCAGCCCGAGCTTCCAAATTAACCAAAGCCTGTTGTACCGCAGTATCGACATAACGACGAATCAGTTCGTCATCGAAGTGAGCCAAATCAAAACGTCCGCCACCGCCGGAGCTGCCCATTTCTCGTCGCTCGCCTTGCTTGGCAATAACGGATACGCTCAACCGTACCAAAGGGCGGATATCAGCGGCATGTTTGCCATCCAAACGGGCAATATAAATCATATCGTATTCGCAAGTTAAGCCCGCCATAACCTGTACAATGCGCGGATCAGCAGCTTTAGCCAGCGTTTCGATTTTATTCAATAAGGCCACTTTCAATGCCGAGTCCAAACTATGTATCGGATTAACAGCTTCGTGTACAGGTTTTTCGTAAGTAGGCGTAAGAACCCGCGTTTGCCCATGGCCTCCTGTCGCACCGATGGCTCGAACGGCATTTGCCGAACGAGCGATACTTTCTGAATTTAAACCATCTGCATAGGCAAAAGCCGTTTTTTCACCTGAAACGGCTCTCACTCCCACACCTTGATCAATCTGGAAGCTGCCCGATTTCACAATACCTTCTTCCAGATGCCAGCTTTCAAAAGCAGTGCGCTGGCAGTAAATATCGGCGTAGTCCACTTGATTGGCACCGATGACACTAAGGTTTGCCGCCAAACTTTCGGGAGAAAGATGATTAACTGAGAGCAAATCGCGCACAACGGTTTCGTAGGTTTTTTGCATGTTTTTTCCAGGCATAGAATAGGGAGTCAAAACAGAGCTGCCGGTTGGCGGCTTCTTGACTATAACGGAGGAATTATACTGAATTTGCTAATGTATTGATATATTGCTTAAATCCGGCCAATCTGCTGCATACAAAGAAGCTATCACTTAATTGTAATTATTTATATTCCCATATATATCAATTGTTTATTTAAAAGCATAGTAATTTTGTCAAGTTTATATATTGATAATTATTATCGTTCTTGTATAATAAAAACACTCCCCAGTCATCCACTGGGAGCCATTAAACACTTAAACATCTGTTATTCCCTTATTTCAACCGATCTGCGTTTTGGAGGATGCCTATCAGCTGATAATTCCCTTTTCTCAAATACTCAAAACCGAAAAACGCATAACCCGCTGCCTGAAACAGCGGGTTATGCGTTTTATCATTTTCATAAATATCATAAGGGCGGTAAGAATATTATGAATGTATGCTTATGGAATGTTGCGCAGGTGCTGAAATTTTAACTTTATGTATTGTGATTTTATATAAAGTTTCTAGGATTAAAATCAAAAGGCTGCTAGTATAGAAAAGATTTATATACATCCAACACTTTAAATATCCTAATTATCAGACATTTCAGGGGAAATGAATATGTCATCAAAATATAGAAAAATGGCACACAATGTGCCTTTAAGTATTCTTACAGCATCTATTTTAATGATGTCTTCTGAATTGGCCTCATCGGGATCAATCTCAATAGATCAAAGCCCGTTAGCCGGTGTCTCTATAAAATATGCCCCCAACGTTGTTTTGGCTCTATCCGTAGAATATCCTACGGCAGGCCCCGCCTATTCCGATTCTAAATATCTTATTGATGGTAAATCAATGTTAAGAGTATCTGCTCAGGATTTTAAAGAATCGTATAAAGGCTATTTTGACAATACCAAATGTTATCGTTTTGTAGGAGATGCAACTAACGGTTACTTTACACCGTCTTCAAAGGCAACCTCAGATGCAACGTTTTCTGGCATGTGTAATGGTTTGAATGAGTTCAGTGGAAGCGTGATGAACTGGTTGACCATGTCGGCATTGGATGTTTTCCGTCAGGCAATGACAGGTGGCAATCGGGCATTAGGCATCGAATCTACGGAATCAAATTATCGACAAGGCGATACGGCATCCGAAACTTTTCTGCGTCGTGCAAAAGTTGTATACAATCAAAATGGTCGTTTAAGTGATCTGATGCGGGTTCGCGGTATTCGAGTTGAAGGTAATTTGGATGTTATTAAGAAATTCTTACCGACAAATTATGTCAATTTGTTGGCTGCCGATGTCATCGCAGGGTTGAATGGAAAAGGTTTGCCCAGAGCTGCCGGTTTTAAAGAAATAGGCGGTATTGGGGAATATACGAATATTCCCGTTAACGCGAATGCCTCTTTTGAAGATAATAATATCTATTTCTTAAATATGGGGTTTTCTACTATTCCTGTTCGTAAATTGAAGTTAGAAGGTAAGCCCAATTACTATGCTTATCTAGATATGTCGGCAATTCCTACAAGTATCAGTGGAATTGGTGATGCCACTACAAGAACTTATGTCCAGAAGCTTATTGATGCAAAAAATGCGGGCGGTAGTCTCCCTAACCATTTTTTACCTGTGGTGGTCAAAGTATGCGATTCGTTTCAAGGATTGGAAGAATCTTGCCAAGCTTATGATGGAGGTCATTCTAAACCCGAAGGGTTATTGCAGAAGTATGCACGGAACGGCATGCGCGTTGCAACTTTCGGTTATCTTAATACTGCTGATAGTTCAGTGGATGGCGGTGTATTACGTAGTAAGATGAAATATTTGATACAACCGGAAAAATCCTCTCAAAGCGTCTCAAGTCCTGAATGGGATTCTAAGACAGGGCAGATTGAACCTAATCCGGAAAAGGCCCCAGAAGGAAATAGCGGAGCAATCAATTATCTGAATAAATTCGGAGACTCATCTGGCTATAAAACCGAGGATCCTGCGTCTGAGCTTTATTATACTGCTTTGCGTTATTTGCGCAATAAAGGGCCGGTATATCAACCCTCTTCAATTACCCCAGCAATGAAAGATGGTTTCCCCGCCATTTATGATTGGGATGATCCTTTGAAAAGCGGCTTTTCTGAAGGCAGCTTAGAGCCACAATGCCGACAGAATACGATTATTTTTATCGGTGATACCAATACTCACCAAGATTTTAATTTGCCGAATTTTTCTTATTCCGGAACGAGCCCCACATCGACACCCATAGATGATATTCCTACCCAAGCTGCTTTAGAAAAGGTACTGGATATGGAGCAGCTCGGTTCTTCAACATGGAGTAATAATAGGGGGAGCCAGAAATCCCCTGCGGGTATGGCCGGTTTGGCTTATTGGGCACGCACTCATGACATCCGTTCGGATTTACCCGGCGAGCAATACGGCAATAACTTTATGATTGATGTGCTGGAGGGTGGTAATTCGAAAGCAAATGGTGGGAATAGCTATTATTTGGCTGCCAAATATGGCGGATTTGATAATTATGTGAATGGGAAATTTGTAACAAATATAGTAGATCGCTCACAATGGACGGATGATGCAGAGGGTAGTAGCAGTGATGCAAGGAATTTCCCTAAAGGAATGCCTCGCAATTTTGCATTGGGTAATAATCCGGATAATATGATCACAGCCTTGCAAAAGGCCTTCAAAAGCACTGATCGTTATACTAACCCATCTCAGGCGTCGATCGGTTTGACAACTCAAGCGAACGAAGTAATTAAATTAGGGGATGGCGGTTCTTCTATTGTATTGAGTTCTTCTTTTGATGCCCAGAAATTGTCAGGAGACGTGGTTGCTAATAGATTGACCTACAATAAAGCAACGAATAGTTTCGAATATACCCCGCTTTGGCATGCAGCATCATTGATGACTAAGGTATTTCATGGTAGCAATTTTAACAATCGAAACGTCTATGCAATTGATAATTATAAAAAAATTGTACGTTTTAATGCCGATAATTTGAAACAATATGACCCCAACGCTATTCGTTATGCTTTAGGTGATCCTAGTCTGGAAGGACAAGGTTTACGCACCCGAACAAATATCATGGGAACTATTGTAAGTCCTACTGTTCGTTCTATTTTAAAATCAGATAAACAGCCAGCAGGCTGTACTTATGCCCGGCCTATCAATAACCGTGATAATTTTTATGCCGCAGCGGCGAATGATGGCATGTTGCATATTTTAGATAAAGATGGCAATGAGAAAATGGCCTATATGGTTTCTACCGCATTGCCTAAGTTGGCTGATTATGCAAAAGACGGCGCTACTCATGCTTATCTGAATGACGGAACGCCTGTGACTAAAGAGATGTGTTTTGGGTCTACGGCTAAATCTGTGCTTGTCGGTACTGCTGGTCGAGGCGGTGCAGCGGTTTATGCAATGGATGTTACAGATTTGAGCTCGCCAGGGGTAAATAATGTGCTGTGGGAGTTTTCTAATGCAGATGATGCTGATTTGGGATTGACTGTGGGCAAAGCCAGTTTGGCTAAAGCTTCCGATGGCAAACCGATTGCTATTATTAGCGGAGGTTACAACGCGCCTTCTAATAAAGGATATATTTTTGTATTAGATTTAAGTAAACCATCTTCTTCTCCTTGGATAAAAGATACTAACTATTGGAAAATTGATTTAGGGTCTTCGGGTGTTGGTGAGGTATTTGTTTATGATAAAAATAATGATGGTGTTCCGGATAAATTGTATGCAGGCGATTTAGATGGCAATCTGTGGCGAGTAGATTACGATACAGCTAAGAATGAGTGGAAGTCATCCAAACTTTATGAGCCTACGGTAAAAGACCGGCCGATTACAGCTGCACCATATGCCCAAGTAGTTAATGACCATCTTTATGTGATAGCGGGAACAGGGCAGTATCTTAATGATTCTGGATTGAACGCTACACAACAAAATTATGCTTATGGATTCTTTGATAAAGGTGAAACCATTCAAGGGGATGCTGGATTATTGGAGCAACTTACGGATAAAGCTGTGGTAAACACAGATAAGACAGCAGCATGGTCTATCACTAAACATCAGTTACAGTCTTCCAACCAGGGATGGAAATTAAAGCTATTACCTGGTCAGGTTGTTACTTCTGGTGTTTCAATTCGTAAAGGGAAAGTTGCTGAATTCGTGGCAGTTCGCAGGGTAATTGACTCTAATAGTTGTAAAAATTCTGGTACAACCAGTCAAATATCTGTTGATTTAACAGATGGTGGGCTATATACAAAATCTGCTCTGTTTGATACCAATGGTGATGGTTTGTTTAACAGCACCGACAAACAGGCCGGTATCTTTGAGATAAAAGGGTTGATTTCTCCGAATGCCAGCTATCTTAATGTACGTACAGGAGATGCAGCGGAAGCAAATGATACGGAAAAAAGGATAGGTAGCTTTACGGGGGATAGTGGGTCTTATGATTTGGTTATCAATTCGTTGAAAGATATTGCTCGTGTGCGTCGGATCTCTTGGAGAGAGCTGTTCTGACTAGATATATGGTAATTTGTATCTCAAGTAGCTATTCTTGGGCATAAAACTACGCCTTGTAAATTGAAAAAATATTCAATTTACAAGGCGTAGTTTTATTGAAGGATATTTAAATTGTTTGAGTTTTTTATTGATGAGGAGCGATTTATAAAAAAGCCTAACCTCTAAATGAGATTAGGCTTTTTAGTCAGAGTGGTTGTTAAGAATTTTGGATTAATCCAGCCGGTTACGGATTTTGCTTCAAGTGACTGTGTAATTCTTGAACGCTGTAGACCCCCAGTGCATTCATGCTTTTTACGCCTTCACTCATGGCTTCTCCGCCTGCTATGGTGGTGTATTGAGGTACACGGGCCGTTAGGGCGGTTCGGCGGATGGAATGGCTGTCGGTTATAGATCGCACGTCGCTGCTGACGGTGTTCACCACCAGTGCAATTTCGCTGTTTTTGATGGCGTCGACAATATGTGGCCGGCCTTCCAGCACTTTGTTGATGACGGCTGTTTCAATGCCTTGTGCTTTCAGGTAGGCGGCTGTGCCGTGGGTGGCGACGATTTCATAGCCGAGGCTGATGAAGTTTTTCGCGGTTTGTACGACCAGCGGTTTGTCTTCATTGCGTACGGCTAGAAAGATTTTTCCGTGTGCCGGCATGCGTTCTCCGGCACCGAGCTGGGCTTTCAGATAGGCTTCGCCGAAGGTTTTGCCCACCCCCATCACTTCGCCGGTCGAGCGCATCTCAGGTCCTAAGATGGTGTCGACTCCGGGGAATTTGATGAAGGGGAAGACAGCTTCTTTAACGGCGTAAAAATCCGGAATTACTTCTTTTTCGACGCCTTGCTCTTTCAAGTTGATGCCGGCCATAGCGCGTGCACCGACTTTGGCCAGAGGCACGGAAGTGGCTTTGGAAACAAACGGCACGGTACGGCTGGCGCGTGGGTTGACTTCCAGTACAAACACCACGCCGTCTTGCACGGCGAATTGTACGTTCATCAGGCCGACGACATTCAACGCATAAGCCATTGCTTTGGTTTGGCGGCGGATTTCGTCTTGGATTTCTTGGCTCAACGAGTAGGGTGGCAGTGAGCAGCCTGAGTCGCCGGAGTGAATGCCTGCTTGTTCGACGTGCTGCATGATGCCGCCGATAACGACATCTTTGCCGTCTGAAACGCAATCCACATCTACTTCAATTGCATTGTTAAGGAAGAAATCGAGCAATACGGGGCTGTCGTTGGAAACCTGCACGGCTTCACGCATGTAGGTTTTTAGTTGCTCAGCCGAATGGACAACCTGCATCGCGCGGCCGCCGAGTACATAAGAAGGGCGAACAACCAGCGGATAGCCGATTTCTTCGGCCAGAATCAAGGCTTCTTCTTCGGCACGGGCTGTGCGGTTGGGTGGTTGGCGCAGGCCTAGGTCGTTCAGCACTTTTTGGAAGCGCTCGCGGTCTTCCGCGGCATCGATGCTGTCGGCTGAGGTGCCGATGATGTTGACGCCGTTTTCCACCAAGGCATTGGCTAGTTTTAGCGGTGTTTGGCCGCCGTAATGGACGATAACACCCCACGGATTTTCGGTGCGCACGATTTCCAGCACGTCTTCCAGTGTCAACGGTTCGAAATAGAGGCGGTCGCTGGTATCGAAATCGGTGGAAACGGTTTCGGGATTACAGTTGACCATGATGGTTTCAAACCCTGATTCGCGCAGCGCAAGCGAGGCGTGAACGCAGCAGTAGTCGAATTCGATGCCTTGGCCGATTCGGTTCGGGCCGCCACCCAAAATCATGACTTTTTTGTTCTCAGACGGTCTGGCTTCGCATTCTTCTTCGTAGGTGGAGTAGAGATAGGCTGTGTCGGATTGGAACTCGGCAGCACAGGTATCGACGCGTTTATACACGGGATGCAGGTTGAGCGCATAGCGATGTTCGCGCACGGTTTTTTCAGACAGGCTTAATAGTTGAGCCAAACGCTTGTCTGAAAAGCCTTTGCGCTTCAAACGGCGCAGTGCGGCGTAGTCTAAGTCTGCCAACTTACTGTTTGCAACGAATTGCTCTTCCTTGACGATGTCTTCGATTTGCGCCAGAAACCACGGATCGATGGCGCAGATTTCATGGATTTCAGCAATGGTAAAACCGGTGCGGAAGGCATCTGCAACAAATAGAATGCGGTCGGGCCCCGGGTTGGCCAGCTCGCGGCGGATTTCCGCTTTGTCTTCGGTTTTCGGGTTGAAGCCGCACAAGCCGGTTTCCAAACCGCGCAAGGCTTTTTGCATTGATTCTTGAATGGTGCGCCCCATCGCCATCACTTCACCGACCGATTTCATTTGTGTGGTCAAACGGTCGTCGGCAGCAGGGAATTTTTCAAAAGCAAAGCGCGGGATTTTGGTAACCACATAATCAATGCTCGGCTCGAACGATGCTGGCGTGCGGCCGCCGGTGATGTCGTTGCGCAATTCGTCGAGCGTGAAACCGACCGCTAGTTTGGCCGCCACTTTGGCAATCGGGAAACCGGTTGCTTTGGAAGCCAGCGCGGAAGAGCGGCTTACGCGCGGATTCATCTCAATCACAATCATTTCGCCGTTGGCGGGATTAACCGCAAACTGCACGTTCGAGCCGCCGGTGTCGACTCCGATTTCGCGCAAGACGGCCAGCGAGGCGTTGCGCATGATTTGGTATTCTTTATCGGTCAGCGTTTGGGCGGGGGCGACGGTAATCGAATCGCCGGTATGCACGCCCATCGGGTCGAAGTTTTCAATCGAACAGATGATGATGCAGTTGTCGTTTTTATCGCGCACCACCTCCATTTCATATTCTTTCCAACCTAAAACAGATTGTTCAATCAGCAATTCGTGCGTGGGCGAGGCATCGAAGCCGCGTTCGCAGATGGCCAGAAATTCGTCTTTGTTATACGCGATGCCGCCGCCGGAACCGCCCATAGTAAAGGAAGGGCGAATCAGCGTGGGGAATCCTACTTGTTCTTGCGCTGCCAAGGCTTCGTTCATGGTATGGCAGACAAAGGATTTCGGGCAATGCAGGCCGATTTTGGCCATCGCTTCTTTAAAACGGCCACGGTCTTCGGCTTTGTCAATCGCGTCTTCCGTCGCGCCAATCAGCTCGACATTGTATTTTGCCAAAACGCCGTTGCGTGCCAAATCCAGCGCGCAGTTCAGCGCGGTTTGGCCGCCCATGGTTGGCAGCACTGCGTCGGGGCGCTCTTTGGCGATGATTTTTTCAACTGTCTGCCACATAATCGGCTCGATGTAGGTCACATCGGCCATATCGGGGTCGGTCATGATGGTGGCAGGGTTGGAATTGACCAGAATAACTTTATAGCCTTCCTCGCGCAACGCTTTGCAGGCTTGTGCGCCGGAATAGTCGAACTCGCAGGCTTGGCCGATAACAATCGGGCCGGCACCAATGATTAAGATGGATTTTAGGTCGGTACGTTTGGGCATTGGTAATCTTTCTTTTGTGTTGCTATTAATTTGATTCGCTTAACGGGTTAGCATTTGGTCGCTTTGCTATAACCGAATTTTAAAGTATCCGCCTTGCTGCTGGCGGAAGATGCCTGTCTGAAAATGGGGTGTCGTGTTTTCAGACAGGCTTTTTGTTTCACGGCAGCCTGAACACGCCTGTGCCCACTTCAATAACTTGGCCGCCGACATAAATCTGTTTGGCTTCGTCTACACGCAGGTGCAAGTGGTTGAGACGGCCGGTTTGCTCGCCTTGCCGGATATCCAGTGTTATCGGGAAGCGGTTTTGTTCAATCATGTAGGCGCCGAGGTTGGCGCAGGCGGAACCGGTGCCGCTATCTTCCAGCAGGGTGCCGTTTTGGGTGTAAAACATGCGGGCGTGAACGGTGTGGCCCTGTTCATGCCATAAATACAGCACGGTCTTTTCTCCGTCGTTTGTGCAGAGAGAATGCAGATTGGAATAATCGGGCTTGGCCTTTTGCAGTGCTTGGTGGTCATTAACTTGCAGCAGTAGTTGCGGCGAGCCGCTATCAAGCCAGTAGGCAGTTGGGGCAATCTGCGTTTCGGAGATGCCGCTGGCAGCAGCTAAGGCGGCGTGGCTGGCTTTGCTTTGTTTTGCTTTGTAGCCTTTGAGCTGTAGGGTTATGGTGTTGTTGGCGCTGCTCAGTTGCACAGGTTTGGCGCGGGTGTTGAGCGTGAAATTTTCAGACAGGCTTTTCTCTTGTTGCAAGACGAATGCGCACCCTAAAACGGGATGGCCTGCAAACGGCAGTTCGGTGGCGGGTGTGAAGATGCGCAGGTTTGCCGCGGCATTGACCGAAGGAAATGCGAATACGGTTTCGCTCAAGTTGAATTGGCAGGCGATGTGTTGCATCTCGGTGTCGCTTAAGCCGGCCGCTTCGGGAAATATGGCGAGTGGGTTACCACCGAAATGGCTTTCGGCAAATACGTTGGCTAAAACAAAACGGTATTCGCGCATGGCATCTCCTTTCGGTGGTTGGGCTATTGATATATTGGCTGCCGGGAGCCAATGCTTCTCATGATAATGCGCCCGCCCTTATCGGGCGGGATGGTTTGGGTTTAAAAACTGGTCAGGAAGGTAATCAGGCCCAGAAAGATACCGGGGGCGTTGGCCAAGGCAACGGGGATGTCGCGGTTTTTCTTAAATAGGGCGTAAACAACCCACAATACGCAGTTGATGGCGGCCACTAAGGGTTGCAACCATGATCCGGGCTGGCCGTTCAGATTGTTTTGTATCTGTGGAATGTAGGATACATACATGCCCACGGCGGCGGCGGTGGCAACGATGGATAAGATGCGAACTTGTTTGTCTGTAAGCTTCATTTTTTTACTCTTTTCATTTGAGGTTGAGAATTGGATGATTTGAAGTTTGTGATTTCAAACCACATGCTGTATTGAGTTAAGTAACAGCGGTTTGTTTTCCGGCATAGACGATAATTGGTGCTTGTATCTATGCATTTGAAAAACGAAGGGATTCACGCAGTCAATACGCATTGCTTGCAGGTAATTCTGCTTTCTCGTTTTTCAGACAGGCATTATACCGTTTTGAGCGGTTTTATTGGGTATCTATGATGTTTTCTATGGTGATATTTTTTCATAATCGGCTGCAATGGCTTTTTTGATGTTCTCGTAGAGTAAAAAGAGCGTGAAACAAAATGTGTGCAAGCGGGCTTAATTATTGTGAAAGGATAGTTTGATTGTTTTGGTTGTAACGAATAAACAGAATGCCTGTCTGAAACCGGATTGTTTTCAGACAGGCTTGGTGCTTTCTATGACGGGACGGACGGGCTGGTGTGTATTGCGTTTGGCATAAGCATTTTTCAGACAGGGCTTTGGTGAGAAGAGGGTTGTTTTATTTGTGTCATATCATTCTCTTTGAAATAAAATGCCGTTAAAATTACTCATGAATTTCTTAACAAATAGAGGATGGTTATCATGGATAAGCTGGGTTTTAAGCCGATTCCAACCGCCGTGGCGCTGGCTGTTGCCTTGGTGATTTGGTTTGTTATTCCCGTGCCTGCCGGTGTTACGCCTGAGGCGTGGCATTTGCTGGCGATGTTTGTCGGCGTGATTGCGGCGATTATCGGCAAGGCTATGCCCATCGGCGCGCTGGCGATGATTGCCATCATGCTGGTGGCGCTGACCGGCGTTACGTCGCCCAAGCCCGCCGATGCGATGAAAGATGCGCTGAGCAGCTTTGGCAACCCATTGATTTGGCTGATTGGTGTGGCGATTATGATTTCGCGCGGCATTCTGAAAACAGGTTTGGGTGCGCGCATCGGTTATTTGTTTATTTCGATATTCGGCAAGAAAACGTTGGGCATAGGTTACAGCCTTGCGCTTTCCGAATTGCTGCTGGCGCCGGTTACGCCGAGCAATACGGCGCGTGGCGGCGGCATTATTCACCCGGTGATGAAGGCGATTGCTTCCAGCTATGATTCCGACCCCGAAAAGAATACGCAAAACCGTATGGGCAAGTATCTGGCTTTGGTGAATTACCACAGCAATCCGATTACTTCGGCCATGTTTATCACGGCAACCGCGCCTAATCCTTTGGTGGTTGATCTGATTGCTTCGTCTACGGGCGCTAAGATTCATCTTTCTTGGGGTACTTGGGCTTTAGCGATGTTGCTGCCGGGCTTGGCGGCTATGATTTTGATGCCGTTGGTTTTGTATTTCTTTTTTCCGCCCGAAGTGAAAAACACGCCCAATGCGGCTCAGTTTGCTAAAGACGAACTGGCGAAATTGGGGCCGATGAGTAAAGCGGAAAAAATCATGCTGGGCGTGTTTGCCGTTTTGCTGTTTTTATGGGCGGGGGTGCCGAAAATGATATTCGGCCCGGCTGCCGCGGTGGATGCGACGACAACTGCGTTTATCGGGCTGACTTTGCTGCTGTTGAGCGGCGTGCTGAGCTGGGACGACGTTCTGAAGGAAAAAGGAGCGTGGGATACGATTACTTGGTTTTCGGCCTTGGTGATGATGGCTACCTTCCTGAATAAGCTCGGCCTGATTACTTGGTTTTCGGGCACGCTGGAAAATTTGATTTCGCAGATGGGCTTGGGTTGGATGGGCGCTTGCGCGTTGTTGATGCTGGCTTATCTTTATGCGCATTATATGTTTGCCAGCACTACTGCTCACATCACTGCGATGTTCGGCGCATTTTACGGCGCAGGTTTGGCATTGCATGCACCGCCGATGGCGTTTGCCCTGATAATGGCCGCTGTTTCCAGCCTGATGATGACGCTGACGCACTATGCAACGGGAACGTCGCCGGTGATTTTCGGCTCGGGTTATACGACTTTGGGCGAATGGTGGAAAGCAGGTTTTATCATGAGCGTTGTTAATATCGTTGTGTTTGTGGTGATCGGCGGTATTTGGTGGAAGATGTTGGGCTATTGGTAATGCCTGTCTGAAAAAAAGCCTGTCTGAATGTTTTCAGACAGGTTTTTTGTTGCTTGCCGATGAATCGATTCAACTGTATTTTACGGTGTCGTTGCCGCTGCCTTTTTGGATGAATTCGATTTTGTAGCCGTCGGGGTCTTCCACAAAAGCGATAACGGTGGTGCCGTGTTTCATCGGGCCGGCTTCGCGCACCACTTTGCCGCCTTTGGCGCGTACGGCATCGCAGGCTGCATAAGCGTCGCTCACTTCGATGGCGATGTGGCCGTAAGCATTGCCCAAATCGTATTGCTCGGTATCCCAGTTATGGGTCAGCTCGAGCACGGTATGGTCTTTTTCATCGCCATAGCCGACAAATGCCAATGTGAAGCGACCGTCGGGGTAGTCGCTTTTGCGTAGAAGCGTCATGCCTAATACTTCTTGGTAGAAGGCCAGCGATTTTTCAAGGTTGCCAACGCGCAGCATGGTATGCAGCATTCGCATGATAGGTTCCTTTCGAGAAATTATCCGCAGCGTAAAAACGATCGGTAAATCCAACCGCTGTATGAGCTGTTCAGTGCGGGTTTGTCCCAAGAAATATACACCCAACTGCCGACGCGTGAAAGGTCGCTTTGTACGCGGGTGCCGTTTTTAAGATTGCCGAGCACGCTGCCGTCGGGGCTTGAGCGTACATTGATGGGCAGGCCGGCGGGATCGTGGATGAGACAGGAAGCGGCGAGGGCAGGCATGGCGGCAAACAAAGCGCCGCTGATGGCGAGATAAATGAATGGTTTCATGATGTCGACTCTCTGAAATAGACAATTTTTGTATTTATTGGTTTGATTTTTTATTGTGAGTAAGCCGGGCGGCTTTTATTGATTGATGCAGGCAGATAGATGCCTGTCTGAAAGAAGCGAGGTTAATCGAATGATTTGCTTCGTCAGCCGCTATGGTCAGGTGTACAATCCTACCACAATAATAGTACACACATTGAGATAAGGTTGAAAAATAATGAATCATCAAACATTGCATTCTATTCTGGAACCGATTGCCATACCCGATTGCGAATTGACGCTGGGCGGCTGCAAGGCATTGGAAAGCATTGAAGAAGCGGAAGATGGCCTGCATTTGGTTCTGAAATTCGATTTTCCGGCAGCGCATATCGGCAACGAATTGGCGACCGCCATCAGGCAGGCTTTGTCGCAGGCGGGTGTGGCACAGACTTTGCATTTGCAGATTAAAACGGAAATCGCCACGCATAAGGTTCAGCCGGGCGTAGCCACCATAAAAGGCGTGAAAAACATCATTGCGATTGCTTCGGGTAAAGGCGGCGTGGGCAAGTCGACGACGGCTGCCAATCTGGCGGTAGCCATGGCGAGGATGGGCGCGCGGGTTGGTGTGTTGGATGCGGATTTGTACGGCCCGAGCCAGCCGACGATGCTCGGTGTAGCCGGCATCAAGCCGGATCAGGCCAATCAGAAGCTGATTCCGGTGGTGGCCGACGGTGGGGTGCAGGTGATGTCGATTGGCTTTTTGGTGGATACGGATCAAGCAGTCGTATGGCGCGGGCCGATGCTGTCGCAGGCTTTGCAGCAGCTTTTGTTTCAAAGCGAATGGGATAATGTGGATTATCTTTTTATCGATTTGCCACCGGGTACGGGCGACGTGCAGCTGACCTTGTCGCAGAAAATCCCGGTAACCGGCTCGGTTGTGGTAACGACACCGCAGGATATTGCGTTGATTGACGCCCGTAAGGCCGTGGATATGTTTCAGAAGGTGAATATTCCGATTTTCGGCGTGCTGGAAAACATGTCGGTTCACATATGCAGCAACTGCGGCCATAGCGAAGCGGTATTCGGCAGCGACGGCGGCAAGATGTTGGCGCAGAAGCTGAGCGTGCCGTTACTGGGGCAGTTGCCGTTGGCGCTGCCGGTGCGCGAAGCGATGGACGAAGGCCGCGCGCTGGCGTTGCAGGAAAATCATCCTGAAATTGCCAAAATCTACACCGACGCTGCTTGGCAAGTTGCGCTGGCCATTGCCGGCAAAGGGCGCGATTTCAGCGGCCGTTTCCCGAAAATCGTTGTGGAATAAGTAGCGGCGAAACTTTACGATACGCAAGGTGGTGCTTAAAAAATGCCTGTCTGAAAATATTCAGACAGGCATTTTGCACTTTAAACGGTTTAAACTTTAAACGGTTTAAATGGTTGCAACGGTTTCGCCGTTGTCAAACATCAAAACCTTTTCCGGCCAGCGCAATGCAGCGAGGCGGAAGTGCGATTGTGACGGCGATACCGGTGGTTCGGCACGGCGGTCGCGCCAGCGCGCACCAACAGAGTAATCAACGCAGAACACATTATGCCGCGCGCCGAACCATGCGTTGGCAGGCTCGGGCATCAGGCTTGAAGGCTGAGGTTGCCAGTGGCGCCAGTAATGACCAATAACCACCGGAATATCGTCCGTATAGTTATCCCACCAAGCCGCACGCTCGGTAAACCGCCAGCGAGCACCGGCGTAAAAAGGTTGTTTGGCAAGCGTTTCCACTCCGCTGGTCAGCGCGCGTACCGGATGCAAGCGGCTGCGCTGGTATTCAAATTGAGCTGTGGCTGGCATAGGCGGTGGTGTTTGCTGCGGATTATCCAGCAAGCCTGCATAATCGGCTTGTTCGCGTAGATAGGCTGCATACCAATCGGCGCTGTGCAAGGATTGATTCAATTCGTTGTCCCAGCGCTGATAAGCATCAATTAAGCTTTCGTCGGTTGCCATGCCTGTCTGAACTTGCTCAACGGCCTGCGGCAGCCAAGCCGCATGAACGATGCGTAAATCATCACGCTGTAATACTAAAGGCATGGTTGCCAGCCAATCCGTTAATGCCGGTTTGGCTTCTTCAGACATGCGATGCCACGGTGCGTAAAGCAGGCCGTCTTTGGTTTCGCGTTCGGAGAAAAACCAGCCGGAGCCGTCTTTCGGCTCTTGCGCCAATAAGTTTAATTCATGGTTGCCAAGCACCATGAGCGCACCGCCGGCTTCACAAGCCTGTCTGAACCAAGCCAACGTGGCCGGGCTGTCGGGGCCTCGGTCACATAAGTCACCGACAAAAACCAAACGCCGGCCTGCCGGATGGCTGCCGTTGGCACGGTAGCCTAAGTGAGCCAGTAAGGTTTGCAGGGCGCTGAATTCGCCGTGTACGTCGCCGATAATGTCAAGGCTGCCTGCCGGCAGTGGTTGTATGGGGAAATATGAAACAGACTGCATAAGAAATTCGATAAAACGGTTTAATTTGCCGATAGATTGTTTTGTATATCTTTATATGATGTTATCATATGTTCACATTTTGCTACATTACTCGTTATAGGAATGTAGCTTGTTGTAATTTTTCATGACAAGCAGTTTCAGTAACATTCTTAATATAAATCATTGGTAATTATATTATAACTATTTAAAATAGGCACGGAACCAACAAACCAGCTTGCAAAAAACAGCGTGCTACCGTTTAAATTCGGCAAAATAAGCTAAATTGCATTACAATAAACAATATTTTGCCTTTGAAACCAATACATAAATTATCCGTATGAATGATCTGCCAGACGCCTCCGTGATAAGCGGTAACGACTATTTGCGCTTAGGCCAATATGCCGAACGCGCATATCTCGAATATGCCATGAGCGTGGTTAAAGGGCGTGCGTTGCCGGATGTGGGCGACGGGCAGAAGCCGGTCCAGCGGCGCATACTTTATGCAATGAAAGACATGGGATTGGCTTCCGGGGCTAAGCCTGTCAAATCAGCCCGGGTTGTGGGGGAAATTCTTGGTAAATACCATCCGCACGGCGATGCTTCGGCTTACGATGCCATGGTGCGCATGGCGCAGGATTTTACCTTGCGTTACCCTTTAATCGACGGTGTCGGCAATTTCGGTTCGCGTGACGGTGACGGGGCAGCAGCGATGCGCTATACCGAAGCGCGTTTAACGCCGATTGCCGAATTGTTGTTGTCGGAAATCAATATGGGTACCGTAGATTTTGTACTCAATTATGACGGCGCGTTCGATGAACCCATCGTATTGCCCGCGCGGTTGCCATTTGTTTTGCTTAACGGTGCTTCAGGTATTGCAGTGGGGATGGCTACCGAAATTCCACCACATAATTTGAGTGAAGTAACCGAAGCGGCGATAGCCCTCTTGAAAAAGCCTACCATGCAGACATCGGAACTCATGGAATATATACAAGGTCCCGATTTTGCAGGTGGTGGGCAGATTATCACGCCGAAAAGTGATTTGCTGCATATCTATGAAACCGGTAAGGGTAGCGTGCGCGTACGTGCGCGTTATGAAATCGAAAAATTGGCACGCGGTCAATGGCGGGCGATTGTAACCGAATTGCCGCCCAATACCGGCGCCCAGAAAATTTTGGCCGAAATCGAGGAGCAGACCAATCCCAAACCGAAGTCGGGCAAAAAGCAACTCAGCCAAGAACAGCTTAATATCAAAAAGCTCATGTTGGATTTGTTGGATAAAGTGCGTGACGAGAGTGATGGTGAACACCCGGTTCGATTGGTGTTTGAACCCAAATCGAGCCGTATTGATCCGGTCGGTTTTATGAATACACTGATGGCACGTACGGGCTTGGAAGGCAATGTACCGGTCAATCTGGTCATGATGGGAATGGATAACCGTCCGGCTCAGAAAGACTTGAAAACCATTTTGCGCGAATGGTTGGATTTTCGAGTAGCAACGGTAACGCGCCGTTTGCAATATCGCTTGGTTCAAGTGGAAAAGCGCATCCATATCCTTGACGGACGCATGATTGCCTTTTTGCATATCGATGAAGTTATCCGTGTTATCCGTGAATCCGACGAACCGAAAGCGGACTTGATGGCTGCTTTCGGCCTGTCTGAAATACAAGCAGAAGACATTCTGGAAATCCGCTTGCGCCAATTGGCTCGTTTGGAAGGCTTCAAACTGGAACAAGAGTTGGCAGGGCTGAAGGAGGAGCGGGATAACCTGAACCATTTGCTAGGAGATGAGGGCGCTAAACGCAAGCTCATCATTCAGGAAATGCGTTCCGATATGAAACAATTCGGCGATAGCCGTAGAACCTTGGTTAAAGAAGCCGAGCGTGCCGCGGCCAAGCAAACCACGGCGGATGAGCCGATTACATTGATTTTGTCGGAAAAAGGCTGGATACGCAGCCGTGCCGGCCATAATCTGGATTTGAGTCAGACCGTGTTCAAAGAAGGCGACAGCTTAAAGCAGGTGTTGGAGAGCCGAACCGTTTGGCCGGTGGTGGTATTGGATTCGCAGGGACGTACTTATACACTGGATGCGGCGGAAATTCCCGGTGGACGGGGAGACGGTGTTCCAGTCAGCTCTTTGATAGAGTTGCAATCCGGCGCTAAAGTTGTGGCGATGTTGACAGGCCTGCCTGAACAACATTATCTGCTGAGCAATAGCGGCGGTTATGGCTTCATTGCCAAACTCGGCGATATGATTAGCCGGATTAAAGCGGGTAAAGTCGTTATGTCAGTGGAGTCGGGAGAGTGCGTATTGCCGCCGATTCCTGTTTTTGCCGTATCGTTGATTAATCCCGATTGTAAGGTTGTCTTGGCATCGGCAGACAATCGATTGCTGGCTTTTGAGTTGGGTGAATTGAAAGTAATGGCCAAAGGCCGCGGCTTGCAATTGATGAATCTGGCCGATGGCGTTCCGCTCGTTATTACGGCGGTGGTTGGTAGCCCTGAGGTTACAGTGCGTATCAAAGGCAAACGAGGTGGGGAAAAAACGGAGCGCTTGCGCATGAAGGATATTGAAAATAAACGTGGACGAAAAGGAAAGCTGTTGGATGTGTCCGGTAGTATCGTCAGCGTCGGGGAATAATATTTAAAAACAAGTTATTCCGGATAAAAATAAACTTACAAAGCGGTTGGTTAGCCGCAATCAAATTTTAGAGAATACATATGAGTTACGCAAAGGCGCAGCTATATTCCCGGAAGAATTGGGAGCAGCAGATGGGGCGTTTGCCGGTTTTGATTAATCTGGCAAGGGTGACGATCATTGTTTCGTTACTGGTGCTGCAAGTGGTTTCTGATTATTTCCACGTTGGAAACGGCAAGCTTGGCAATCTGTTCCAACCGGTGGAGTTTTACACGTGGGCAGCCATTTATGGTGGTATCGTGATACTGACGTTGCTTAAACCGGAATGGCAGCGTCAGAATACATCGTTGCCCAATGCCGGTGCGGTAGCCGATATTTCCATGATTATGCTGCTGGTGTATATGACCGGCGGTATCGGTATGGGATTCGGTGCATTGGTTTTGCCGTTTGTCGCCACTTCTTGTTTGTTGAGCCATGGGCGCTATCCCATTCTCTATGCTTCTTATGCGGCTCTGTTGATTATCTTCTGTTTGCTACTGCGTGATCAGGTTATTCTCAATCTGTTCGATAATCAATGGGATGGCATGGATGTTCGGTCGTCTATCGTCGGTTTGTTTTTAATCGGTGCGAGCTATTTGGTGGCAGGGTTGACTGCTTTGTCGGTTGATCGGATAAAAGTGGCAACCGATTCGGCTGATAAGCATAAGCAGGCATTCAATCGGGTCAGCGGATTGAATAAGTTGGTTCTGAACCGAGTTCAGGAAGCGGTGGTGGTGCTTGATGTGGATCAGCGGATTTGGTTGTTTAACGCTCAAGCGAAAACTTACTTTCCAAGTTTGGCTATTGACAGTCATGAGATTATTTTCAGCGATTTAATCCGACAATGGCAGCATGCGCCAGAAAAAAGCTTTGAAACCGACATTCATTTGCACCAGCATTCCATGCGCGTGCGAGCTGTTCCTTTGGTGCAGCGCAACGAAAAAACTGAATTGCTGATGCTGTTTATCCGTTCTTTACGGGAAGTTGCTGCGGAAGCTATGGCAACTAAGTTGGCTTCTTTAGGTCAGCTTACCGCCAATCTGGCGCATGAAATCCGCAATCCGATGTCTGCTATCCGACACGCTAATGATTTGCTGCAGGAAAGTATGCAAGATCCTGCGAATACCAAATTACACGATATTATCGACGGTAATATCCGCCGAATCGATAAGATGCTGGAAGACGTTACCTCGCTTAATAAAAAAGACAACATTAGCCGTGAAAACATCAATATGATGAAATTCTGGCTGGCATTCAAGCAGGAGTTTACGCTGAATAATCCGGATGCCATCGGTTGCGTGCGTATGAATATGGACGGTAATAATTTGTCCGTCGTAGCCGACTCGATGCATTTGCAGCAGATTATGTGGAATCTGTGTAACAACGCATGGCGGCACAGCCGGAAAGATAAACAAGCCATCGTGGTGCTGATCAGGCCGAGTGGGAAAATGCATATTTCCATTGTGGTGTCAGACAATGGATCCGGCGTATCGGCGGAAGTGCGCAATCATTTGTTCGAACCGTTTTTCACTACGGAAAAAACCGGTACCGGTTTGGGGCTTTATGTGGCGCGTGAGCTGGCGCATGCCAACTTGGGGCAGCTGCATTATCATCCTGAAATGAACGGTTTCGAATTGATTTTACCTAGGGACGAGAGCAATGATGAAGCATAATCTGCAAAAACCTGTATTAGTGGTTGATGACGAGGCGGACATTCGAGATTTGATGGAAATGACCCTGATGAAAATGGGTTTGTCTGTCGATACTGCTGTGGGTGTGCCTGATGCCAAATCAAAATTGAGCAGCAAAGATTATTCTTTAGTTCTCACTGATATGCGTATGCCCGACGGTTCCGGCTTGGAAGTGGTGCAATACATTAACGAGTTGATGCTGGATACCCCGGTGGCGGTGATTACGGCTTTCGGTAATGCGGATCAGGCAGTTGAGGCGTTGAAGTCGGGGGCGTTTGATTATTTGCAAAAACCCATTACGCTGTCGCAATTGCGTTCTTTGGTGAAGTCGGCGGTCAAGGTAAATGAACCGGTATCGATTTCCCAAGCAACGCCGACTCCAGCCCCTTCTTCTTCATCATCACTCCCGCCACCTAAGCCAGCGACTGCAACGCCGGCTTCCCGCCCGTTTCCGCGTGCGGCTTCTTCCAGCGGAACGCCATCTTCCTCAAGGAAAGGGACTTCGGCTGCGATAGGTAAACCGGCTGAAGTCACTCAGGGAATGAAATCTTTGCGCCAGCGTTTGCTCAGTACCACTGAATCGAGGGCAATGCAGCGTGAGCGTGAAATGCAGGAACAAGACGTTAGCGGTGATCCTGACATGCCTCGCTTATTGGGTACTTCTCCGCAGATGGTGGAAGTACGGCATTTAATCCGACGTCTGTCGGGTAGCGGTGTGCCGGTTTATATTTCCGGCGAATCGGGTAGTGGTAAAGAACAAGCGGCGCGAAGCATTCATGAGTTGTCGGCGCGCAGGGAGCATCCGTTTATCGCGGTCAACTGCGGTGCGATTCCTGAAAATCTGATGGAAAGTGAATTTTTCGGTTATAAAAAAGGCAGTTTTACCGGCGCTGATTCCGACCGCATGGGTTTTTTCCAACATGCTCACGGCGGGACGCTTTTTCTAGACGAAGTGGCAGATTTGCCTTTGGGTATGCAGGTAAAATTATTACGTGCAATACAGGAAAAAGCGGTGCGCCGTATTGGTGATGCGCAGGAAACTCATGTGGACGTGCGTATCGTATGCGCCACACATAAGAATCTGGAAGCGTTGGTGGAAACCGGTGCTTTCCGCCAAGACTTATATTACCGTTTGAATGTGGTTACTTTGCATATGCCGCCGCTACGGGAGATGCGCGAAGATTTAGGGCCGCTGATTTTCCGTCTTTTAAACAAACACCGTATTGGGGAGATAACTTATAAACTGAGCCCCAAAGCACAGGATGCGCTGTTGAGCTACAGCTATCCCGGTAACTTCCGGGAGCTGGAAAATATTTTGGAGCGTGCGGTGGCGTTGACGGTGGGTAATATTATCCAGGTGGATGATTTGCAGATACACGCACCAACCGGTGTGGCGCGCGTCGATTTGCCGGCAGAGGAAGACAGCGAAGAAGCAGCGGTATTCAAGTCGTTTGCCGGTGGAGGAGGAGACGGTGTTTCGGAAACGAAACCTGCTGCTGTTCAGGCAGCTTCCGATGCGCGTGAAATCCGACCCGATACGCCTGTTTTTGTAACGGGGCAGACTCAGATTCAGGATTATCTGGATGAAGTGGAGCGCAGTATTATTTTGCAGGCTTTGCAGGAAACGCGTTTCAATCGTACGCAAGCGGCTAAATTGCTTGGCATCAGTTTCCGTTCGATGCGTTACCGGATGGAACGTTTGTCTATCGAGTAAGCGTTAATACGGTGATATGCTGACGGCCATGCCAGAAACGGGATGGCCGTTTATTGTGGCGGATAAATTAAATTGGGTCGTCAATATTTTTCAGACAGGCATTGTGGCTTGCTTGATTTGCTTTAGCTTGTCTGAAAAATATTCGATGATGTTTTGCTATAAGGGTAAAAGGAAAATGGATGATTCCTTTGATTTGTTTAACTGATGCAGAAGAGTCGCTCGTACGGCGTGCGGAGTCTTTCGGCCTGTCGCGACAAAAAGAGCCGCCCCAACAAGGACAATATGTGTTGGCTGATGCGAAAGGGCTGGCTTTGTGCAAGGTTGGTGAGAAAGGGCGGGTACGGGTCGATTTTACCGAGGGCGTGGCTCATTATCGGCGAACTAAAGGTGGCGGCGAATTGTTGGCGCGGGCTGTTGCTCATACGACCTCGCCTGTGGTGTGGGATGCTACGGGCGGATTGGGGCGGGATGCTTTTGTGTTGGCCTCGCTGGGGTTGCGAGTGAGGGTATTTGAAAGTAATCCCGTTGTGGCTTGCTTGTTGGCCGACGGTTTGGCGCGGGCGGCAAAAGAAGATGAAACGGCCGATATTGTGGCGAACATTTTTTTGCAGGCCGGAAATGCAATTGAACTGATGCCCGCTGCGGCTAGAGAATATGGCGCTCCGGATGTAGTGTATTTGGACCCAATGTATCCGGAACGGCAAAAGTCTGCCGCCGTGAAAAAAGAAATGGCTTATTTTCATGATTTGGTTGGGTTGGCTGATGACGAGGCAGCCTTGCTGTGTACGGCACGTGAAATCGCTCGGAAACGGGTGGTGGTGAAACGTCCGCGTTTGGGTCTGTTTCTGAATGGAGAACAGCCTGCTTATCAATATACCGGCAAGAGTGTCCGTTTCGATGTTTATCTGCCGTTTCAGCCGGTTAATCGGGAGGATTAAAATATGACGAATTTTTATTTTTTCAGCAGTTTGTGCCCGGATACGCCGGCGTTTGATGTTGCTTTGCAAGAGGTCGGCGTGGAGTATGAGGCAATCGACATCACGCAGAGTATGAGCAACCTGAAGCGTTTTCTGCAAATGCGCGATACGGCGGATGCTTATGCCTCGCGAAGGGGGACGGAGTCGGTAGGTGTACCGGTGTTGGTTACTGCCGACGGAGAATATTTATTTTCGCCTGAAGCTTTAAACAGTCGTTTCGGTCAAGGGTAAGTTTCAGCGAAGTGTTGTTTTAAGAAATGCCTGTCTGAAAATGTGTTTGCTTTGTTTTCAGACAGGCATTTTATTTTGTTGTTAAACTTTATAACCGTGTTGGTTTTCAGCGCTTATCAGCATTTATTCGCTTAGCTTTCCTTGTGTGCGCAGGGTTTCGATAGACGCAACGGAGGCCGGCGTGCCTTGATGATAAAGCAGTTGCCAGTTTTCGTTATCGTTTATCCAGATGGATGAGCGCCAAGTGTAGGCGGTTTGGCCCGTGGCATCAGTGAGAGCGGACAGGTAGGTTAGTAGAGCTTGTCGGGGTCCGAGCGGTTGCAAGGCATGGTGAAACGAACGGGTGGGCGGTGCCTCGGTGCAGCCTGACAGATAATTGATAACAGTTTCCCGCGAGTAAGGGTTGCCGGACTGGCCGATTTCGTGAAATTGAGGGTGTAACAGCGCGTGCAGGCGCTCAACCGGGCATAAAATGCTGTGATGATGCAGCTCGGTTTCCAGTTCGACCAATTGGGCTAACAGGTGTTGCATAGGCTGGTTTCTCCTTACTTTTGTTTGAATGGATAATAAAGGCTGTCTGAACTTTTTCAGACAGCCTTGTACATAATGGCCTCGCCGACAGGAATCGAACCTGTATTTTACGCTTAGGAGGCATACGTTCTATCCGTTGAACTACGGCGAGAGAAAGCGTATTAAGAGATGCGTGCCAGAGATTCTTCAGCTAAAGCACGCATGGCTCGAGTTACTTCGTTGTCAGCCAATTGGTCAAGGCAGGCAGTGGCTTGGTTGACCGCAATGCGAGCCTGCTCGGCACAATAAGCCAATGCATCGGAATGAACAACGTAATCATGAATTTTTTCAAAATAACTGCGGTCTGCGTGTTGCAGTGCGTTGCGTATGTCTGCCGCTGCTTCCGCGCTGCCTTGCCGCATCAGGTAGATGAGCGGCAACGTTGGTTTGCCTTCAGCCAGATCGTCGCCCACATTTTTGCCAATCTCAGCCGTGTCACCCGAATAATCCAGAATGTCGTCGACAATTTGAAAAGCAGTACCGATATACATGCCATAATCTTTCAGTGCTTGCTCCTGTTCGGCAGATGCACCGGCCAGAATCGCGCCTACTTGAGCGGCGGCTTCGAATAATTTGGCGGTTTTATATTGGATGACCTGAACATATTCTGCTTCGGTAATATCGGTGTTGCCGATATTCATCAATTGCATGACTTCGCCTTCCGCGATGATATTGGTTGCGTCTGCCATCACTTCCAATATTTTCATGCTGCCGGAGCCGACCATCAGCTGAAAGGCTCTTGTATACAGAAAGTCGCCTACCAATACAGCAGCGGCATTGCCGAAAAGATTATTGGCGGTTTTTCGGCCGCGGCGCAATTCGCTTTCGTCTACCACATCGTCATGAAGCAAAGTGGAAGTATGGATAAATTCCACCATGGCTGCGAGTGAATAGAGCTTATCATGGTCGTAGCCCAAGCATTTCCCTGCCAAAATGGTAATAATCGGACGCAGGCGCTTGCCTCCGGCGCTGATAATGTAGGTGCCGATTTGTGAAATCAGCGCCACTTCCGACTGTACCGCCCGGTTGATAACAACGTTGACGCGGCTTAAGTCGGACTCAAGATTTTTTTGGAAATAAGGCAGGTTTTCGAGCATGATGAGTTTTCGGTTTCGGCATTGACCCCGCAGCACAGGGTTTCGGCAGTATTCAAATACAGCGCGCAATTATATCAGCAACCTTCCCCGATTGCATTAAAGAGGCTTATCTTGCGGATTTCAAATAAATCTTTGACAAAATCTGTCAATAAGAATAAAATTTCTGGTTCTGTGTTTTAGCGCAGTATTTTTCATTTAAAATCTCATGGAGTTGAGTATGTACGCGGTCGTAAAAACCGGCGGCAAACAATATAAAGTTTCCGTTGGCGAAAAATTGAAAGTAGAACAGATACCAGCCGAACTCGACAGCCAAATCGAACTGACCGAAGTTTTGATGATTGCTGACGGCGAATCTGTAAAAGTAGGCGCTCCTTTTATTGAAGGCGCAAAAGTAACGGCTAAAGTGGTTGCACACGGTCGTGGCGAAAAAATCCGCATTTTCAAAATGCGTCGCCGCAAACACTACCAAAAACGCCAAGGCCACCGTCAGAATTTCACTCAAATTGAAATTGTGGCCATTGCTTAATTTTTAATCTTTAAGGAGTAAACACACATGGCAACTAAAAAAGCTGGCGGTAGCTCTAAAAACGGTCGCGATTCAGAAGCCAAACGCTTGGGCGTTAAAGCCTACGGTAACGAGTTGATTCCCGCAGGTTCCATTATTGTGCGCCAACGCGGCACCAAATTTCATGCAGGCAACAATGTGGGTATGGGTAAAGACCACACTCTGTTTGCAAAAGTAGATGGTTATGTAGAATTCGCCGTTAAAGGCCGATTAAACCGCAGAACCGTAAGCGTTCGCCCTTATACCGGTGCTGACGAGTAAAACACTACGATTTCTATAAAAGCAAAACCTGTTTGAGTTCAAACAGGTTTTTTCTTGACAATGCCTGTCTGAAATTATTTTCAGATAGGCATTGTGCTTTTTGAGTGTAATCGTTTATGCCGATTCATTTTTCACGGAAAACGGTTGGGTTTGACGCTGGCGACGGGTGTAGTGTGGTTAGTTTCTTAACCAATAGGTTCAAGATGAAACCGTATGCGGGTAAGAAGAGCAGGATGCAAATCACCAGTTTGAACAGATAATCGACAAAGGCGATTTGCGGCCAATTGGCGGCCATAAAGGGGTCGTCGCTGGCATAAAAGGCAACAGCAAAAAACAGCAGCGTATCAATCGCATTGCCTGCAAACATGGAAGCGGTCGGTGCGCACCACCAAGCTTTTAAACGGCGCAGTTTGTTGAATACGAAAATATCCAGCAGTTGGCCGACGGCATAGGCCGAGAAGCTGGCTAAAGCAATACGAAAGACGAATAAATTGAATAACAATAAGGCCTGCCAGCCGGTCCAAGTGCCATTTTGAAAAACAACCGAAACGACATACGACAACAATAATGCGGGAAGCATTACCCAGAAAATAATGCGGCGAGCCAAGCGCTGGCCGAAAATCCGTACTGTCAGATCGGTGGTCAGAAAAATGAAAGGGAAAGTTAGGGCGCCCCAAGTAGAGTGAATTTCATAGCCGTTTGGTAAGGTAATAGTAAATGGAAATTGCACCAGATAATTACTGATGGCAATGATGCCGATGTGAAAAAGAGCCAGCCATTGCAATGCCTTGCGCTGTTGCGCAAGAGAAAATTCATACATATTTTTCCTTCGGTTATTGCATGTCGTGGTTGAATAAGCGGGTTTGTGCCAGCTCTTCGAACCGTGAACCGGGCTTGCCATAATTGGCAAACGGATGAATGGCTATGCCGCCGCGCGGCGTGAATTCGCCGAAAACTTCGATATATTTAGGCTGCATTAAGGCAATCAGGTCTTTCATGATGATGTTGATACAGTCTTCATGAAAGTCGCCGTGATTGCGGAAACCAAAAAGATAGAGTTTTAGCGATTTGCTTTCCACCATTTTGACATCGGGAATATAACGGATATGGATAGTGGCAAAATCGGGTTGGCCGGTTATGGGGCAGAGGCTGGTAAATTCAGGACAGGTGAATTTAACGAAATAATCATTTTCCGGATGTTTATTGTTGAATACTTCCAAAATGGCAGGCGTGTAGCCGTTGGGGTATTGGGTTTTCTGGCTGCCTAGTAAGGTAATGCCGCCCAATTCGTCGATTTGTCGGGTCATTTTTGATTCCTTAGTTTTTTAATGTGGGAGTTTGCGAACCACAGGGAAGGGCTGTATTTTAGATTAACCAATAGATTTTGCAAGGAATTATTTTTACCAAACCGAGCCGGCAGGTTTGTTTGAAACAGGATAATCAGAATGAGTAAGTCAGGTGGTTTTCGATAAGCGGATATATAAATAAGATTAAAGGTTTTGTTAAAAAAAAGTAAACCGTTTGATAGAAAACTAAGGCCGTATGTCGTGATTATTGGCAAAAATAATATACAGTAGTTAGTATCGCTACATCAATAAAGTCAGGCGTGAAATTCAAAATATAAACACGCTTAGCATATTATTTCATACCGATACAAGACGAGAGCATTATCATGAGTTTTTCCCAAACCGGGCTGGTTAAAGCCTTAAAGAAATTATCCGAGCAATTGCCTGATTTTTCCGAGCGTGAAGCGCATATCATGCGTCTGCTGCGCATTACATCGGATCGTTTGAGCAGCCGCCAAAACGAACTGTTGAAAGAATACGGCATTAATGAAAACCTATGGTTTGCTATTTTATCCGTATACATCAGTCCTAATCATGAAATTTTACCTTCAAGGCTGAGTGATCTGATGGATTTGACTCGGACGAGTGCGACGCGCCTATCTGATGAAATGGTCGGACGCGGCTGGATTGAGCGGAGTATGAATGAAAAAGACCGCCGTCAGATTGTATTGAAACTAACTAAAGCGGGCGAAGATTTCATTAAAGAAGTACAACCTTATATGAATAAAGGTTATGCCCCTTTATGGAAAGACTTCAGTAATGAAGAATTTGATCAATTGCAGTTATTATTAGGCAAAGTTCTGACCAGTTTGGGTGTATAATTTGCATCCGGCAGTATTTTGGATGAAAGGCTGTTGTTATGATAGTATCGTAGCAGCAGCTTTTCTTATAGGTTTGAGATGAAAGTAAGCAATATAAAATCCAGTTTGGGGATAATCGTCTTATGTTTGCTGGCCGGTTGCGCCAAACCGCTTGCAGAGGTGCCGTTGGCCAGCCCTTCCGTGCATCCGCTTCCTGAGGGGCAGACTTTTGCCGCCCGTGAAAACTGGTGGTTGGCTCTGAAAGATGCGCAGTTGAATCGGTATGTTGAGCTGGCTTTGAAAAATGCTCCTTCATTGCGCAACGCACAGGCGCGTTTTGATCAGATTCAGGCGGAATTGGGCATATTGGATGCTGCGGATAAAGCACAAGTGGGTATCGGTGCAAATGGCGTCGGTACTTTGCTTTCCAAGCGGCCTCCGTCCAGTTTTGCTCAGTCTGACCGTAGCTTATTGTTGGCTCAGGCTGCAGTGCAGGCGAAGTGGTCGTTTGATTTTTGGGGTAAAAACAAAGCACAGATAGAGGCGGCGTTGGGGCGGCAGAACGCTGTTCATTATGAAGCAAGGCAAACGGAAATTTTATTGGCCAATGCGGTGGTGGCTCAATATTTTGCTTGGCAGAATATGTGTTCGCAACAAGATATTCTGAACCAGCGTATTGATAATTCAAAACAAATCGAGAAATTATTGCAAGACCGCATCCGAGCCCAGATTCTGGCGCCTTCTGCTGTTTATGCGCAGCAACAAGCCGGCCAGCAATTGATGTTGGCGAAACAGAAGTTGGATCAGGAAGCGGAGCGTGTACGGCACGGTTTGGCGGTGTTGATTGGTCAAATGCCGAATGCTCTGGATGGTAAAAAGCCTTTGCTTATGCCGGAGGTGCCGAATGTTCGGGTTGATGGTTTGAAGGCTGACTTATTGGGTAAGCGTCCTGATATTGCGGCCCAGCGGGAATTGCTGAATATGCGCAGTCAGAATATTCGGGCGGCTAAAGCTGATTTTTATCCGAATGTCGAGTTGAAGTTCTTGGCCGGCTTGTCGCATATTGATGCGTTCAATCTGGTGCGCAGTAATTCTGGTATGCTGGGTGCGCTGCCTTCGGTTAATCTGCCTATTTTTACTGGGGGGGCGTTGCGTTCGCAGCTGGCGAAGCGGCGTGCCGAATTTGACGAGCAGGTGGCGGTGTATGACCAAACGGTGTTGGACGCGATGAGAATGGCAGCTGATGCGATTAGTGATTATCAAAGTTTGAAAACGCAATATGCTATGGCGCAACAGGTTGCAGAAATCGGCCGTAAGATTTCGGCCAGCGCATTAAGGCGGGTAACAGCCGGTTTGGAAAACAAAATGGCTTATTATCAGAAGCAGGATGGCGTGTTGGCCCAGCAATCGGCGCTTTCCGATAAACAGATGCAGGTATTGGTTGCGTGGAGCAATCTGCATGCGCAGCTTGGCGGTGGTTTTGAAGAATAGTACGATGATTCGGCGTTTTCAGACAGGCATTCTATAGCCTGTCTGAAAATCTGCTCGGTTAACAGATAAAATGAATATAACGGGTAATACCAATGAGTAATGCAGAAAACGAAGCCTTACCGATAGAGAAAGCAAAGCAAATTAGAAAGATGCCCAGTCGTCGCAAGCGTAACCTGACCCTGTTGACTTTGTTGTTTATTGTGGTGGCTTTAGGGTTTGCCGTGATGTATTTTCTGGTTTGGCAACATGAGCAATCTACCGATGATGCTTATGTGGCGGGGTATTCGGTGCAGATTACGCCCCAAGTGGCCGGAACGGTACGCAAAGTTACGGTGGATGATACGGAAATCGTGAAAAAAGGGCATGTTTTGGTCACGCTTGACGATAGCGATTACCAGCTTGCTTACGAACGGGCTCAAAACGAGTTAATCCAAGCCATTCGCCAGAATAAACAGCAAACGGCGGTAAGCACTCAGAGTAAAGCGGAAGTCTTGGCTCGTAAAGCTGATTTGGCTAAAGCACAAGTTGATTTGCGTCGTCGCGAATCATTGGCCGGAACCGATGCTGTGTCAGGTGAAGAATTAAGTCACGCAAGGGCTGCGGTGGTTCAGGCTCGGGCGGCTTTGAAGGCGGTGGAGGCAGAGCGTGAATCGGCTCAGGCGGCTTTGGGTAAGAATATTCCGCTGCGGCAACAACCGGCGGTGCAAACGGCTGTTAGCCACATTAAAGACGCTTGGTTGAATTTGCAGCGCACTCAAATTCGGGCGCCGGTTGATGGTCAGGTGGCTAAGCGCAATGTGCAGGTAGGCCAGTTGGTTGCGGCGGGTACGCCTTTGATGGCGGTGGTGCCGGTTAATGATTTGTGGGTGGATGCCAACTTCAAGGAAGTGCAATTGAGCAAGATGCGCATCGGGCAGCCGGTAACCATGACTTCAGACGTGTATGGTAAAAAAGTGGTTTATCATGGCAAAGTGATGGGTCTTTCTGCCGGTACCGGCAGTGCGTTTTCTTTATTGCCTGCGCAAAATGCCACCGGCAACTGGATTAAAGTCGTGCAACGTGTGCCGGTGCGTATCAGCTTGTTGCCTAAAGAGTTGGCGAACAATCCTTTGCGTGTGGGTTTGTCAATGAATGTTCAAGTCAGCACCATCGACAGCAGCGGGCCGCTGATGGCAACGGCAGCACGTAAGAGTCAAGAGGAGCCGGAAAGTGATGCGGTTGATTGGGCTCCGGTGCAAACATTGATCAATCAGGTGTTCGAAAAGTATTCAAAATAAATTTTCAGACAGGCATGAGGGTAAACCTAATTAATGCCTGTCTGAAAACATTCAGGCTGTTATTCTTATGAATTATCCCCCTTTGCAAGGCCTTAAGCTGGTTTTAATCACGCTTTCCCTGTCGCTGGCCGTTTTTATGGAAGTATTGGATTCTACGATTGCCAATGTCGCGGTGCCGGTTATCGCCGGTGATTTGGGTGCGGCTACAACGCAAGGAACGTGGGTGATTACTTCGTTTGCAGTGGCTAACGCGATTTCCGTGCCTTTGACGGGATTTGCAGCGAGGCGCTTCGGCGAAGTAAGGGTGTTTGTTGGGGCGGTGGTTGGTTTTGTCGTTACGTCGTGGCTGTGCGGAATGTCGCATAGCTTGGAAATGCTTATCTTTTTCCGCATATTGCAGGGCTTGCTGGCAGGGCCGATGATTCCTTTGTCACAAAGCTTGCTTATGGCCTGTTACCAGCCTACAAAGCGTACGCAGGCATTGGCGTTGTGGAGTATTATGGTGGTGGTGGCGCCGATTTTCGGCCCTATTTTAGGCGGCTGGATTTCGGATAACTGGCATTGGGGTTGGATTTTCTTTATCAATATTCCTATCGGTATCGCCGCCGTGTTCATTTCTTGGCGCATTCTAAAAGACCGTGAAACAGAAATCAGACGGCAACCAATCGACAAAATCGGATTGGTGCTTTTGGTTTTTGGCGTCGGTGCGTTGCAAATGATGTTGGATCGGGGGAAGGAATTAGATTGGTTTGCGTCCTCTGAGATTATTGTTTTAGCGATAGTAGCTGTGGTGTGTCTGTCTTATTTCGTCGTATGGGAGTTGGGAGAACGAAATCCGGTCGTTGATTTGACTCTGTTTAAAGACAGAAACTTTACAGTAGGGGTAATTACCACTTCGCTCGGTTTTATGGTGTATATGGGCACTTTGGTATTGCTGACCATGGTGCTGCAAACTCAAATGGGCTACACCGCAACTTGGGCTGGGCTGGCGGCGGCGCCCGTTGGTATTTTGCCGGTATTGTTGTCTCCCGTTATCGGTAGATTCGGAGGGCGGCTTGATATGAGGATTCTGGTTACCATCAGCTTTATCGTTTTTGCTAGTTGCTTCATGTGGCGGACCGATTTTTATGCCGGTATGGATTTTCAAAACGCATTATGGCCGCAGTTTTGGCAAGGGCTTGGTGTGGCCATGTTTTTCATGCCGTTAACCACCATTACATTGTCGCGAATGCAAGGTTATATGGTGGCTTCTGCCAGCAGCTTGTCAAATTTTTTGCGTGTTCTGGCAGGCGGTGTTGGTACGTCGATTTCAACTACGTTATGGGAACGGCGCGAAGCACTACATCACACCCGTTTAACCGAATATGTGAATCCTTATTCTGATGCGAGCCAGGCGGCAATAAGCAATATGATGAAAGCTGGTATGACGCAAGAGCAAGCCTATGCCAGCTTGACCCGCTCCATCTCCCAACAAAGTTTTATCATTAGCTCGAATGAAATATTTTGGGCTGGGGCTTTACTATTTTTAGGGCTAATCGTCATAGTTTGGCTGGCTAAACCGCCTTTTGCTTCAGGTGGCGGTGCGGCACATTAGTTCAGCCTTTTCTATTAAATAGGCCTGTCTGAAAAATGTTCAGGCAGGCCTATTTATTATTCAATGTATCGATAATAAAAGGTTACGGAAAACATTCGGATCCTTAATGAAAGTCATTTCTCCTTCATGAGGAAAGTGGAAATCCAATAAACGGGACACCCAAAAACGAACACAACCTGCCCGTTGGGCAGTCGGAAAATAAGCACGCTCTTCGTTAGTAATCGTCCGGATGCTTTCATACCCGTTTAAAAAAGCAGATTTCAATTTCTTATCGATAACATTGTCTGCAGTTCGAGCCCAATCGTTAATCGCAATAGCCAAGTCATACATGAAATTACCGTCGCAGGCATAGTAAAAATCAATAAACCCTGCCACTTCATCGCCATTTAATAATACATTGTCTTTAAATAAATCCGCATGGATAATCCCGCGTGGCAAATGGTCGTTTGGGCAAGCATCAAGATACGCGATTTCAGATTGCAATAATTCCGCATCGTGTGCATCTAATACAGGTAGCAATTGTTTGGCAGATGTCTTCCACCATGAAGCGTAGCGCGGGTTTTCCATGTGCATAGGAAAAGACTGGCCGGCCAGATGCATCTGAGCCAACATCGCACCCGTGTTGTAACATTGTTTTTCCGTTGGCCAGCTTGTATCCCCTCCGTTTAAGCAGCTAACAATACAGGCAGGCTTTCCCGCAACAACCGAGTCAAATCGACCGTCTTTACGTCGAAGCGGTGTCGGGCAGGCAACCCCTAGGTTGCTCAAATGCTGTTTCAATAGTAAGAAAAAAGGCAACTCATCCGGTTTCAATACTTCAAAAACCGTTAAAACAAAACGGCCTGTCGAAGTGGTTACAAAATAATTACTGTTCGTCACACCTTGGGCGATTCCCTGTAAAGAAATAAAATCGCCTAAATCATAAAGTGCCAGCAAGTCGCGCATCTCATCATCGGAAACACTAGTATAAACAGACATTTTTACGCCTATAAAATTAAATGGAAATAAAATTTCAGCGCATCATACCAATAAAACGGCTTGTAAGCGAAAAAATCAATTTCTTAATTCTTTGATAAAGACAAATTTGAAGAGAAAGGTAGTATGTGAAAAATTTGATTTCTGAGAAACAAAATGCTGTTGTTAAACAAAGGGATTGATTATTTTGTGGTGGTTTATGTG
>NZ_JAUMZU010000015.1 GCF_030527965.1 Neisseria sp. | reverse complement strand
AATAAACAATGTTCTTCACGATTACCCAAGGCTTCGACAGTTAATAGTTTCAAAATTAAATGACCATGTTGCCCACGATATGGCTCCAAGGTGCTAACCCTTTTACCATAAGCACTATAATCAAAAATCAGTTTTTGTGATGAGCAGCTATGTGTTTTTGCTTGGTCTAACAGGTGTATTGCTAGAGGGTGGGTGATGCGGTAAAGATGCGCATCGCCACTGCGACGTGGCAACTCATAATGCCCGATTGGAATTGAAAAGGAAGATAACTTTTCAGGCAGGCTTTTCAAGGTGAAGCCTTGTTCATCAAATACGGCATGTTCTTTTAATTCACTATAGGTTAAATCCAATAACATGCGCTCATATTTATTTCTTATGGCTTTACTGTCTTCATCTCTTACACGCAATTTTTCATGTACTTTTTCATCAAAATTTTCCAGCAAGGTTTGGCGGGTTTTTACCATTGCCTGATTGATTTCTCCGGAAAGCTCTTGTTGCAATGCGGCAAAACCCGCTTTGATTTCTTCCGGTTGTCGGCAATGGCGATAAATTTCTGCAATGCGCCGTTCAAAATCCACACCTGAACCAATAACCCCTAACACCTCATCACTGGCACCGAATACCCCTTCAAAGAGTTGGAATTTTTCGTTTAACAATTCATATACACGAGCATCGGCTTCGTTATTTCTATCTACAAAATTAACCACCACGACATCATGTTTTTGCCCATATCGATGGCATCTTCCGATACGTTGTTCAATACGTTGCGGGTTCCATGGCAAGTCATAGTTGATAACCAGAGAACAAAATTGCAAATTGATACCTTCGGCTCCCGCTTCAGTGGCAATCATAATTTTGCCTTGCTCTTTAAAATATTCCACTAAAGCTGCACGGGTATCAGCGGTTTTAGAGCCGGTAATACGATCGCTGCCTTCATGCTTCTTCAACCAGTTTTTATAAATGCGCTGGGCACCAGCATCAGAATTACTGCCATTAAACAATACGATTCCTTCATTGTTTTCACCGGCATAAATGGTTTCTGCCAATAATCGTTGTAAATAATCTTGGGTGCGTTTGGATTCGGTAAAAATAATGGCTTTTTGAGCTGCACCTAAACGGTCTAATTCGGTAAAAGCACGCTGTAATGCTGTGAGTAGCGCTTGTCCTTTAGCATCTTGGCGAATGCTTTCGGCCAGCGTTTTGAATTTTTCCAGTTCTTTTATTTCTTCAGTAATAGCGTCATATTCCGGCTGACTAATAACAGCAGGTTGTTCTTCTTCCCATTCTTCGGCTGTTTCTTCCAAAGATTCATAATCATCAAAATCTTGTTTGTTATCTGTAACAACCTCAGACGATTCAAGAGTATTCTTTAAACGATTCGCCATTGTTCCCAATGCACCAGCAATGGCATAACTACTGGATGCCAAAAGTTTCCACAACACAAGAGAGATGAGTTGCCGTTGCCCTTCAGGCAGAGCGTTCAGGCTTGGTCGTCGCAAATAATCTGCAACCAATTTTGATAGTTCTTGTTCTTGCTCAGACGGTGTGAACTCCTGCACAATTGCTTTGCGCGCAGTATAGGAAACATAAGGTTGCACTTGTCGCCGTAAAGTACGTTTACAAACAGGAGCAAGACGTTGTCGAAGATTTTGCAAGGTTTTTTCTGTGGCTTTGGCACCAAATTGCTCTCTGAAACTATCTAAATCACCGAATACACGCTCGTCAATGATACTAACTAAGCCATAGAGCTCCAGCAATGAGTTTTGTAGCGGTGTAGCTGTAAGCAGCACTTTAGAATGAACGGATGCAAAAGCTTCTTTCAAGGTTTTGGCAATAACATTGCCTTTTTTGTACACATTGCGTAGTCGATGGGCTTCATCCAACACGACCAAATCCCAAGCTATATTTTTTATATCTTCTGCTTTTGCCTTAGCAAATTGATAAGAGCAAATAACCGGACCTTCATCATACGCAAAAGGGTTTCGTTTACCTTGTTTACGTAAAGCGTTATAGCTTTTTGCTTCAAGCAGCATTCCTTGCAAACCAAACTTATCTTGGAGTTCTTGATGCCATTGTTTGCGTAAGTTTGCCGGCACTACAATCAATATTTTCCGTTTACGTTCAGCCCATTTTTGCAGAATGACCAAACCGGCTTCGATTGTTTTACCCAACCCCACTTCATCAGCCAAAATTACCCCCTTAGATAGAGGGTTTTGACAAGAAAATAATGCGGCATCCACCTGATGCGGGTTCAAATCTACTTGGGCATCCACTAGAGTACCTGCTAATGACTCAACGCTACCATCGGCCATTTGACGAGTGAGCGTATAGGCAAAATACTGGCTTTGTTGGGGTGTAAGTAGATTTTTTTGCATTATGTTTTTCCTTATTTGTAAGGTAGATACGAAAATTATGCTTTAAGGTTTTTGGCTTGTCAATTATTTTTATTCTAAAAATGATATGTTAAAATTTTTCTAAAAAATCTCATTCTCTAAAACCACGCATCCTCCCAATTCAACCCCGCCTCATCATACAAATCCATATCAATCAAGCTGCAAAACTGCGTACCAAATTTTTCTTGGTTAAGAAATTTTACTTTGCCTGATTTACACAATACTTCTAAAGATTTTTTGGGAATTTGTACGATATACGGGCTCAGTTTACGCAATAATCCGCCAACTTTATCGGCACAGCGTAGCGCTTCAATCAATTGTTGCGCTTCTTTATCAAACGGGATGATGACGGGCAGCATATGTCTGTCAATCATGCGGAATTGTTCTGCGATATCTTGAAAAGGGAAATCAAAACTACGCTGGGCGTTTTGGCATGCGTCGAGTAAGCCGTGTTTATCCAACTCTTTGCCTTTTAATTCATAAACACTGGAGAAGTAATCGGTAATGGCTTCGGGCGCGAGCAGGTCATGATTAAATCGGCGTACGATGTTGTTCATCACATCGGATAAAAAGCCTAATTCGGGCGGAGCACGCCAGCCTTCGGGTTCAAATATCCATACATGGCTATTTTCAGACGGCCTTTTGCCTTCACGGTTACATCGCCCTGCCGCTTGAGCTACCGAATCCAAGCCTGCTTCTGACCGCATGACTAATGGAAAATCGACATCGACGCCGCATTCAATCAATGAAGTGGAAATCACGCGGCATGGTGCATCCATAGCCAATTTTTGCCGTATTTGTTCCAAGACTTGCGAGCGATGTTTAGCACACATCAAGGTGGTAAGATGAAAAACGCCTTCTAAATTGACCGCACTTTCGTATAGGCTTCGTGCATGACGTCGGTTATTGACGATAATCAGCATTTGCGGATGTTGGATTAGCTTATCTAGCAAATCAGTGTCATTTTGTTTGCCGATATGGGTTACGGTGGTTCGGCGTAATTGTTGGAATAGCTCGGCAGGATTTGGCGCAATTTCTCGTACATTGTCAAAACCACGATAAAAACCATGTTGTTGATGAATAGCAGGTTGTGTGGCGGTACACAATAAAATGGAGCAATGGTAATTACGCGCCAATTCTTTAATCGCCTGCATAATTGGGCGTAATAAATTCAGCGGCAGCATTTGCGCTTCGTCTAAAATAATCACGCTGCCGGCAATATTGTGCAGCTTGCGGCAGCGTGAGGAACGGTCGGCGAATAAGGATTCGAAAAATTGTACGGCAGTGGAAACCACTATCGGCATATCCCAATTTTCAGAGGCTAATCGTAGTTTGTCTTTGCTGGATTCGCCTTGGAGTTTGCTGTCGTCAAAAGTGCTGTGATGCTCCAACACGGCAGCTTCGCCCAAATCACCGAATGCTTTGCGAAACTCGGCGGCATTTTGCTCGATAATGCTGGTATAAGGGATAACGTAAATAACGCGCCGCATGCCGTGCTGCAAGGCATGTTCTAAAGCGAATGCCATAGAGCTGAAGGTTTTGCCGCCACCGGTAGGCACGGTTAGGCTGAATAGGCCGGGTTCTTGAGCGGCATTTTTTGTAGCTGAATCGAGAATTTTGCTACGCAAAAGATTTAAGACGGCATTGCGTTTTTGTTCTTCTGTTTCCTGCGGTTTCTCAGCAATATGCCGTCTGAAATCGTTAATAAACTGTTTGAAACGCTGTTGTAATGCTGCTAAATCGAGATAATCACCGCGTAATACGGTTTCATTTTCCAGCTTGCTATAAAACGCTTCGGTATCCAGAAAATCGGCATCAACCAAACAGGAATAAAGCATGCGCGTAAAAAAGGCAATGGAAAATCCGGAAAAATCTTTATCAAGGTTAAACCCAAGCAAAGTCGGTATTTTTTCAGGCAGCTGTATTTCCTGCCGCCAAATTTCATCCAGCTGGGGAATATCACTGCCAAATTGCAGAGATAGGCGCTCTTTTAAAGTGCTGCGATTTTTGCCTTCTTTACTACCGTTTGCCAATCCGGCATGATGCCCTGCAATGCAAAACGCCATCAGCTTACCGATGTTGCCTTGCTTACCCCATAGCTCAAAAGCAATCTTTGCGCCGGCTGTTGAATGATCTGCAGGCAGCATACCGCCATGCAAGCGCCGCTTAAATGCTTCGGAATATTTGCCTAAATCATGCAATTGCCCCGTATAGCGGGCAATGTCGGCCGCTCCGAAAATACGGGCAAATTCAGCCGCCATCTTGCCAACGTTATCAGCATGGCTTTGCATGGTTTGCCATTGGGAATAAGGAAGATGATTGCCATCTTTATCCTTGGCGGAGTGGGCATAGTAGATTTTATGGTTATCAGTGGGCATAAACGTTCCTTGAACATGCCATTTCATTTATTTATTAAATAAAAACTGATAGTGTTCAAAACAAAACCCTGCAAAACCATTTTGCCGATATCCGGTTCATGGTTTTGCAGGGTTTTGAAGGCATGTGTATACAGCCCGCAATCAAATAGGCATATCTTAAATAATCGTTCCCTTTTCATTTTGCTACCCCGTAGACTATTTTTTTAATATTGATTATGTATTAATTATATATTCCTTAAAAATAAGTTTCAATATCAATAGTAACCAGCTTTTATTCTTTTCAGACAGGCATTAGTGTTATTTTTCCAAACCTTCTAAAATTGTGCACTGCGGGCAATCATCGCCTTTGCAAACATCATGCCACTGTCTGAGTTTCTCTACCATATTTTGCAAGGTTTGAATCTGCTTTTCCAATTCGTCAATATGGCGTGCAGTAATGGTTTTTACTGCTCTGCTGCTTCGTTTCGGACTATCATTCAGCTTCAATAACTCGGCAATTTGCTGCAATGAAAATCCAACATCTCGGGCATGGCGGATAAATTTCAAACGTTTCAAATCATTTTCTTGATATGCGCGATAGCCGCCCTCTGTACGCCGAGCAGCTGTCAATAAACCGTATTTTTCATAATCTCGGATTTGTTTGGCCGACAAACCGGTTTGGCGTGCGGCTTCGCTGATATTCATCATTTGACCTTAACTTCGGGTAAAGGTTTATAGTAGCGTGTATCGGTATTTTGAACAAATCCGTTTCAGCCTATTTAACGAAAGGAAAAGCATGGAAACTGTCAACATTCATATCGAAGGCATGACTTGCGGCGGCTGCGTGAAAAGCGTTGCTCAGGTTTTGACGCAGTTGGAAGGCGTCGACAAAGTTGAGGTCAGCCTCGAAAACGCCAATGCAACCGTATCGTTTAATGCGGCCAAAATAGGCATTTCTGCCTTAATCGAAGCCATTGAAGACGCGGGTTTTGATGCTTCCGCATAAGGAGCCTAAAAATGCAGCAAAAGGCCCGCTTTCAGATTAACGGCATGACATGCCAAGCCTGCGCCAGCCGTATTGAGAAGGTGTTGAATAAAAAAGCATTCGTTTCAGAAGCCGGAGTGAATTTTGCTGGCGAAGAAGCGCAGATTGTTTATGATGACAACCTTACAAGCATTGAAGAGCTGGTAAAAATCATTGAAAAAACCGGTTTTCAGGCAAGCTTAAAAACCAACGAGCAGCCACCGGAGCAAGCCGCGGCTGCGCAGCCTATTCCTTGGCGTTTGTGCCTGCTACTGGCTATCAACCTGCCCTTTCTAATCGGTATGCTGGGAATGATGGCAAACCGCCATGATTGGATGCTGCCTCCATTATGGCAATTTGCCCTTGCCAGTATCGTGCAATTTTGGCTGGCATTGCCTTTTTACAAAAGCGCATGGGCGAGTATTCGCGGCGGGCTGGCCAATATGGATGTGCTGGTTACACTTGGCACGACGGCTATCTATCTTTATTCGGCGTTTATGCTTTTTTTCATGCAAAACGGCAATCACAGCCACGTTTATTTTGAAGCAAGCGTGATGGTTATCGGCTTTGTCAGCCTTGGTAAATTTCTGGAGCATCGGGCCAAAAAGTCCAGCCTCAACAGCCTCGGGCTATTGCTGAAACTCACGCCCCGCCAAGTAAATGTGGAACGCAACGGACAATGGCAAACCATCTCGCTTGATCAAGTACGGATAAACGATTTAATCCGTGCCAATCACGGCGAGCGCATTGCGGCAGACGGTATCGTTGAGCGAGGAAACGGCTGGGCAGACGAAAGCCATTTAACCGGCGAATCGAATCCTTCGGCCAAAAGCGCAGGCAGCGCGGTGTTGGCCGGCGCGCTGATAACCGACGGCAGCATTATTTATCGTGCGCAACAGCTCGGCAGCCAAACCTTGCTCGGCGATATGATGGCGGCGCTTTCCGAAGCGCAAGGCAGCAAAGCGCCGATTGCCCGCATTGCCGATAAAGTGGCCGCCGTATTCGTGCCGGCCGTTATTGCCATCTCGCTCATCACCTTTGCTCTTACCTTTCTTATTTCGCACGACTGGATAACCTCGATGATGCACGCGGTGGCCGTACTGGTAATTGCCTGCCCGTGCGCCCTCGGTTTGGCTACGCCGGCAGCGATTATGGTTGGCATGGGCAAAGCCGTTCGGCACGGCATCTGGTTTAAAGACGCCGCATCAATGGAAGCCGCCGCACACGTCAATACCGTTGTGCTGGATAAGACGGGCACGCTGACCGAAGGCTGCCCGAGCATCACTGCGGTGTTATGCCTGTCTGAAAACACCGAAAACGAACTCTACCGGCTGGCCGCTGCGGTTGAGCAAAACGCCGCCCACCCGCTTGCCCGCGCGATTGTTCAGGCAGCCGAAGCGCGCGGTATCGTGCTGCCCGGCGCTCACAACATACGCAGCGAAGCCGGAGCAGGTATTGCCGCCGATATCGACGGCATTGGCGAGGTTAAGGTCGGCAAACCCGATTATTGCGGCCTGACTCTACCGAAGCAGCATGATGCCGTATGGCAAATTGCCAGCGTTGTGGCCGTGGCCGTAAACAACCGCCCCATCGGTGCGTTCGCACTGGCAGACGGGCTTAAAACCGACAGCAAAAAAGCCATCGGCCGCCTTCATGCCAGTGGAATCGACGCTTGCATCATGAGCGGCGACAACCCAAACACGGTGGAATATATCGCAGCCCAACTGGGTATCGCCCGTGCTTCTGGCAACATGAGCCCGCGCGATAAAGCCGCCGCCATACAGCAGTTTAAAGCCGAAGGCAAAACCGTTGCCATGGTGGGCGACGGCATCAATGATGCGCCGGCTCTTGCCGCCGCCGATGTGAGTTTCGCCATGCAAGGCGGCACCGACGTTGCAGAACATACCGCTTCCGCAACGCTGATGCGGCACTCCGTCAACCAACTGGCCGACGCGCTTTTCATTTCCCGAGCCACTTTAAAAAACATCAAACAGAATCTGTTTTTCGCCTTTATCTACAACATCATCAGTATCCCGCTTGCCGCCTTCGGCTATCTCAGCCCGGTTATTGCGGGCGCCGCCATGGCATTGAGTTCGATTTCAGTGCTCCTCAACGCCCTTCGATTAAAACGGGTAAAAATCGAATAAGCGCCCATGCCTGTCTGAAAACTTGAATATGACTTTAACCTTTTCAGACAGGCATTTTCTTTACATATTCTTTACCAATCCCTAATTTTCAGCCAAATCTCTGCCTTCATAATGGTTCCCATCGAAAAGCGGCTGTGCCGCCATTCATTCGACATCTGAACATTTATCGATTCATCAATAAAAAGGAAACATTATGAAAAAATGGCTGCTTACTTCAACTCTGATTGCACTTTCTACAAGCGCTTTTGCCGGTGACGACCGTATCGAGCAAAAAATCTATCAAGATCCGGCCTTTGAGCAAAACCGTGCCAAAGCAGTCAAACTGCTCGAATCGCGCGGTTATCGGATAACGGATATTGAAGCCGACGATTACATGGGCAAGCCGGCCTTCGACGTGGAAGCCTACAAAGGCCGTGATGAATACGACATCAAACTTTCTTACCCCGATCTGCGCATACTGAAAGAAAAACTGGATCGTTAACCGATTCCTTCATCCAAAAACAATGCCTGTCTGAACCTATTTTCAGACAGGCATTATGGTATTCACAAGACATAGCCAACTAAGATAAATTCGACCGCATTCAAACAGACGGCGTAATCACTCTGGCCAACAAAGCCTTATCTTTTCCCTGCATATGCGGAATTTTTACCTGAATCCCGTTACCCGGGGCAACATCTATCGCAGATCCTTTGCGCGTCATGGCTTCAAGCACCACGGTGCGGTTGCCTTGAGGATGGATGATTTCAATCGTATCGCCTACGGCAAAACGGTTTTTCACTTCCACCGTTGCCCAACCTTCGTTATCAATATCAATAACTTGGCCGACATATTGGCTCTGTTTAGCCAAAGAATGACCGCTGAGATAATTCTGATATTCCTGCGTCTGGTGCCGCTCCAGAAAACCGGAAGTATAACCGCGGTTGGCCAAACCCTCGAGCTCGGCCAGCAGGCTGTAATCAAAAGGCCTGCCCGCCACCGCATCGTCAATCGCCTTACGGTAGGTTTGAGCAACACGGGCAACATAATAAATCGACTTGGTTCGCCCTTCCACCTTCAAACTGTCAACACCGATTTCGGCCAGCTTGGCTATCTGCTCGACCGCGCGCAAATCTTTCGAGTTCATAATATAAGTGCCGTGCTCGTCTTCCATCACCGGCATGAGTTCGCCCGGGCGATTCGCTTCCTCAATCAGAAAAACCTTATTGGCTTCAGGATGGCGCTGTTGACCGTTTATGCCTTCAAAAGCAGCATCCGCTTCTTGCTGCGCACTATTGAAATTAAAGCCCTGCAACAATTTGGCGTCGCCCGCTTCATCGGTTTCGGAGCCGTGCACTTTATAATCCCAACGGCAAGCGTTGGTACAAGTGCCTTGGTTAGGATCGCGATGATTAAAATAACCTGATAACAAGCATCGGCCGGAATAAGCAATGCATAACGCACCGTGCACGAATACTTCCAATTCGATATCGGGGCATTCTTGGCGGATTTCGGCAATTTCCTCCATGCTCAGTTCGCGCGAAAGAATGATGCGCTCCACCCCGATTTTCTGCCAAAATTGCACGCCCCAATAATTAGTGGTATTCGCCTGAACCGAAAGGTGTATCGGCACATGGGGCCATTTTTCACGCACCTGCATAATCAGGCCCGGATCGGCCATAATCAGCGCATCCGGCTTCATCGCAATGAGCGGCTCCATATCGGCAAGAAACGTTTTCAATTTGGAATTGTGCGGCAAGGTGTTTACCGTTAGAAAAAATTTCTTACCGCGCTCGTGTGCTTCGCTGATGCCTTGCGCCAACACAGGCAGCTTAGCAAACTCATTATTACGGGCGCGCAAAGAATAACGCGGGCTGCCGGCATACACAGCGTCGGCGCCGTAATCATAAGCGGCGCGCATCCGTTCTAGGCCGCCGGCGGGAAGCAAAAGTTCTGGTGATTTCATATTCATGCTTTGTATCGAAAAAAGCCGGTCGAACAAATCTTAGGCTAATCCGATTTATTGATAAAGGTTATCCGAGCCTGAAATTCAAACTCATCAGGCCCAAACAACAGAAAAACTCGTTACATCACTAAAGATTTATAAAGATAGTGATGCCTGTCTGAAATAAAGCAAGCGCATAAATTACCGTGCAGCTGATTTTCAGACAGGCATTAAAACGCATCCGTCGTCTTAGGCGGATTCTTCGCTATTTTTCCGCCACAACACCAATAATTTACCGATATGTTGCACGAGCTGCGCATCCACCGCGCTGCACAATGCTTCGCAGGCCGCTAAACGCTCTTGACGATCGTCGCCCAAAACACGCACTTTGATTAATTCATGCGCAGTCAATGCGGTGTCGGTTTCGCGAATAACCGATTCGGTCAGGCCGTGCTGGCCAATCATGACGACCGGCGCCAAATGATGCGCACGTGCTTTGAGCTCAAGGATTTCGCGGGTAGTTAATTTCTCAGACATAATTTAACGTATCGATAAGGCTTAAATTTATTAAGTAAGGCGGTTATTTTACGCCAGTTTGCATGAAAAATCACATATAATACATAGTTTGTTTTACCAAAAAGAAAGTTGCCGATGGCGGTGCGTTCCAAATCCTCCAAAGCATGGCTGAACGAACATGTAAACGACCATTATGTGCATCAAGCGCAAAAAGACGGCTACCGCGCCCGTGCGGCCTATAAATTGCTGGAAATCAACGAAAAAGACAAACTCATCAAAACGGGCACCATATTGGCCGATTTAGGCAGCGCCCCGGGAAGCTGGTCGCAAGTGGCGGCTAAATTAGTTGGAAAAAACGGCGCCATCTTTGCACTTGATATCCTACCGATGACATCAATTGAAGGTGTTTCCTTCATTCAAGGAGACTTTCGCGAAGACAGCGTATTGAACGAATTCGAAGCTTTACTCGGAAAACGGCCGCTGGATCTTGTAATTTGCGATATGGCACCCAATATGAGCGGCAACTCAGTAACGGATCAAGCCCGAAGCTATGATTTATGCGAGCTGGCGTTAGACTTCGCCCGCAATCATCTGAAAACGGGCGGCAATTTTTTAGTAAAAGTCTTTCAAGGCGCCGGTTATCAAGAGTATCTCACCCAAATGCGCGAAGCATTCCAAAGCGTACAAATCCGCAAGCCGGAGGCTTCTCGCAATCGCTCCAGTGAGATTTATCTATTGGGAAAAAATAAACGCTGACAATGCACTTTGTCTGAATTACAATCCGTTTTTGTTTAATTTTTAATACGATGGGAGCCTGTTTCTGTGGGAAGCACCATGAAAAGTTTGTTGGTATGGGTCGCATTGGCAATCGGTTTGATGTTTGCCTTTAACGCTGTTGTCGACAAACAGGAAAACAAAAAAGAAATTTCGTATTCACAGTTTATCGACCAGGTTAACAAAGGCGAAGTTGCCAGTGTTAACTTCGAAGGTTCGGTATTCTCAGGCTACCTGATCAAAGGCGAGCGCAACGACAAAACCCTTTTTGCCACCAACGCCCCTTTGGATGACAATCTGGTTAAAACACTGCTGGACAAGAAAGTAGCGCTGAAAGTTACACCGGAAGAAAAACCGAGCATTTTCACCAGCCTGCTACTGAACATGCTGCCGATTTTGCTGTTAATCGGCGTATGGATTTACTTCATGCGCATGCAAACGGGCGGCGGTGGTAAAGGCGGTGCATTTTCTTTCGGCAAAAGCCGGGCCAAGCTGCTGGATAAAGATGCCAACAAAGTTACTTTTGCCGATGTAGCCGGCTGCGATGAAGCCAAAGAAGAAGTACAAGAAATCGTAGATTATCTAAAAGCACCCAACCGCTATCAAAACTTAGGCGGCCGCGTGCCACGCGGTATCCTGCTTGCTGGCAGCCCCGGTACGGGTAAAACCTTGCTGGCGAAAGCCATCGCCGGTGAAGCGGGCGTGCCGTTTTTCAGCATTTCCGGTTCGGATTTCGTAGAGATGTTTGTCGGCGTCGGCGCCAGCCGCGTACGCGATATGTTTGAACAAGCTAAGAAAAACGCACCTTGCATCATTTTTATCGACGAAATCGATGCCGTAGGCCGTCAACGCGGCGCAGGTTTGGGCGGCGGAAATGACGAGCGCGAGCAGACATTAAACCAATTGCTGGTGGAAATGGACGGCTTCGAAAGCAATCAAACCGTGATTGTGATTGCCGCCACCAACCGCCCCGACGTACTTGATCCGGCTCTGCAACGTCCGGGCCGCTTCGACCGGCAGGTTGTAGTGCCCTTGCCGGATATCCGCGGTCGTGAGCATATTTTGAAAGTTCATGCTAAAAAAGTACCTTTAGACGCTTCCGTAGATTTGGTTTCTTTAGCACGCGGCACGCCGGGCTTCTCCGGCGCCGACTTGGCCAACTTGGTTAACGAAGCCGCATTGTTTGCCGGCCGCCGCAACAAATCCAAAGTTGACCAAAGTGATTTTGAAGATGCCAAAGACAAAATCTACATGGGTCCGGAACGCCGCAGCATGGTTATGCACGAAGACGAAAAACGGGCAACCGCCTATCATGAATCCGGTCATGCGATTGTAGCGGAAAGCCTGCCGTTTACCGATCCCGTGCACAAAGTGACCATTATGCCGCGCGGCCGTGCACTCGGTCTGACCTGGCAGCTGCCGGAACGCGACCGTATCAGCATGTATCAGGATCAGATGCTCAGCCAGATTTCCATCTTGTATGGTGGCCGCATTGCCGAAGACATCTTCGTTGGTCGCATTTCTACCGGCGCATCCAACGATTTCGAGCGCGCAACCCAGATTGCCCGCGAAATGGTTACCCGTTTTGGTATGAGTGAGAAAATGGGGCAAATGGTATACGCCGAAAATGAAGGTGAAGTATTTCTCGGCCGCAGCGTTACCCGTTCGCAGCATATTTCCGAAAAAACCCAGCAAGAAGTGGACGCTGAAATCCGCCGCATTCTGGATGAGCAATATGCCGTGGCTTACAAAATCTTGGATGAAAACCGCGACAAAATGGAAACCATGTGCAAGGCTTTGATGGAATGGGAAACCATCGATCGCGATCAAGTGCTGGAAATTATGGAAGGCAAGCAACCGAGCCCGCCTAAAGATTACAGTCACAATGTTATTAAAGACGGAACGGAAACAGCAGAAACCACTCCTGCCGACACATCGAAAAACTCTTCGGATACAGAAAAAGAAACCTCGGAAACCCTTACCTATTCCGACGTAATCAAAAACGAAGAGCCAAACAGCGATAAATCCTAATAAAATGCCTGTCTGAACATTTCAGACAGGCATTTATCTGTTTACTTCAAACTTATCGCTTATCATCTGTTTATTTCGAATTACACAAGCAAATCTTATGACTTACCAATGGCAAGCAGGCCGTTTTCAAATCGATCTGGCCACACCGAAAATCATGGGCATCGTCAACCTGACGCCCGATTCTTTTTCTGACGGCGGCAACTATTCACAAAACATCCATACCGCTTTACAGCATGCCGAAAAGTTACGACAAGAAGGCGCCGATATTCTAGACATCGGTGGCGAATCCACCCGCCCGGGTTCCGCTTATGTTTCGCCGGAAGAAGAATGGAATCGCATAGCGCCGGTGCTTGAAAAACTGATTACATGGAATATCCCGATCAGCCTGGATACCCGCCGCACCTCTATCATGCAACGTGCATTGGAAGCCGGTTTGGCAGACATCATCAATGATGTTCAAGCATTGGAAGACGAAGGTGCAACGGCTTTACTGGCTCGCTTTCCAAAGACCGGCATCTGTTTAATGCATATGCAAGGCCTGCCTGAAACCATGCAGGAAAACCCACAATATCAAGACGTGGTAGCAGAAGTCGGCAAATATTTGCAATCAAGAATAGCCGCATGCACCGCAGCGGGCATCACTCGCGAACGCATCGTATTAGACCCCGGATTTGGTTTCGGTAAAACATTAACCCATAATATTTTACTGATGCGGCATTTGGATGAACTCATCAACACATGCGCTCTACCCCTGCTCATCGGCGTTTCCCGAAAGCGTATGATTGGCGAGCTCACCGGAGAAACCGAGCCCAAAGCGCGCGTAGTCGGCAGCGTTACCGCCGCACTTGCCGGAGTGGCACGAGGCGCAAAAATCATCCGCGTGCATGATGTCAAAGCAACGGTAGATGCGCTAAAAGTCTGGAACACGCTTGGCTAAGAAACAATATCAACTGACCGTCTGTAAGCAATATCAGCCTGTAAAGCCTGTCTGAAAAATTCAGACAAGATTATGTGCGATAATTTCTATTTTTATTAACTCGACAGGCAATATGTTTTGTCGGGCAATCAAACATTCGTTTATTAATTTGGAGTGTCTTTCAAGATGGCTAAAAAATATTTCGGCACCGACGGCGTACGTGGTGAAGTCGGTCAGTTTCCGATTACCCCTGATTTTGTCTTAAAACTCGGCTATGCCGCCGGTCAGGTTTTAGTTCAGCATGACAACGAACAAAAACCTACCGTCATCATCGGCAAAGACACCCGCATTTCAGGCTACATGCTGGAAGCAGCATTGGTTGCCGGCTTTACCGCTGCCGGTGTAAACGTCATTCAGACAGGCCCCTTGCCGACTCCCGGAGTGGCCTATCTAACCCGCGCGCTGCGCTTGGCTGCCGGCGTAATGATTTCCGCCTCGCATAACGTTTATTCCGACAACGGCATCAAATTCTTTGCCGAAGGCGGTGTGAAGCTGAGCGACGAAATCGAGCTGGAAATCGAAGCGAAATTAGACGAAGAAATGAAAACCATGCCGTCCGACCGTTTAGGCCGCGCCCGCCGCATTAACGGTGCAGACGATCGTTACATCGAATTTTGCAAATCAACCTTCCCCAGCCATCTGGACTTGCGCGGTCTTAAATTAGTGGTCGACACGGCCAACGGTGCCGGCTACCACGTTGCCCCGAAAGTATTCCATGAATTGGGGGCCAAAGTCGTAACCATCGGCGACGAACCCGACGGTTACAACATCAATCAGAAATGCGGCGCCACTCATACCAAAGCTTTGCAGGCCGCCGTATTGCAAAATGATGCCGACTACGGCGTCGCACTGGACGGTGACGGCGACCGGCTGATGATGGTGGATAAAAACGGCAAAGTATACGATGGCGACAGCCTGATTTACGTCATCGCCAAAGCCCGTGCCAAAGAAGGCCTGAACATCGGCGGTGTGGTTGGCACCGTCATGACCAACATGGCAATGGAATTAGCCTTGAAAGAGCAAGGCGTTGCGTTTGCCCGAGCCAAAGTGGGTGACCGTTATGTATTGGAACAGCTCCACCAACGCGGCTGGTTGCTTGGCGGCGAAGCCTCAGGTCATATTCTGTGCATGGACAAACACAATACCGGCGACGGCATCATTTCCGCCCTGCAAGTTTTGGCCGCCATCCGCACGCTCAAACAAGATTTGGCCACCGCTCTCGACTGGCAGCCCTACCCGCAAACCATGATTAACGTGCGCATTCAAAAAGGCCAAGATTGGCAAAGCGTATCGAAAGAAGTATTGGCCGAAGTGGAAAAAGAGTTGGAAGGCAAAGGCCGCGTCGTGTTGCGAGCGTCGGGAACCGAACCGGTCGTGCGCGTAATGGTAGAAGCCAAACAGTCCGACTGGGCACAGTCCGGAGCGGAACGGATTGCCGCAGCAATTCAGAATCCTCCGGCAAAATCGAAAAAATAATCTCCTGCCAAGCGAAAAAACAAGCCCCTGTCTGTTAGAATAGCAGACGGGGCTTGAACATAATATTTCACAGCTGTTTCAAACAACCATTTTCAACAAAGGAAGCAGGGCTATGATTTCTTTTGCCCTATTGGAATCTTTTTTTACACAATACGGTTATGCCGCAGTTTTTCTCGTACTGATTGCCTGCGGCTTTGGCGTGCCGATTCCTGAAGACGTCACTTTGGCGACCGGCGGGGTAATCTCCGGCTTAGGTTATGCCAATGTTCACGTAATGTTTCTAGTCGGAATGATTGGTGTATTGGCCGGAGACGGCATGATGTTTGCTGCCGGCCGCTTATATGGCGATAAGATCCTGAGATTTAAACCGATTGCACGGGTGATGACGCCGGAACGCTATGCCCAAGTGCAGGAAAAATTCGATAAATACGGCAATTGGGTGTTATTCATCGCCCGTTTCCTGCCGGGCTTGCGCACGCCGATGTTTATTACTGCCGGCATCAGCGGCAGAGTTTCTTATATGCGTTTCCTGATCATGGACGGTTTTGCCGCCCTGATTTCCGTACCGCTTTGGGTTTACCTCGGCGACTACGGTGCATCCAACCGTGAATGGTTAATGCATAAGATACACCAGTTCCAATACGGCTTACTGACTATAGTTGGCATCGGCATATTGATATTGTGTTATTTCCTATGGAAAAAAAAGCAGCGCACCCGCTTTTATCGCGCAAAGCTCAGCGAAATGCGGCAAAAGCGTAAAGAGGCTCGCATGGAAAAAAAGTCGGAAGAGCCCAACCGTAACTCATAAAAGCCATGCCGAACACCCAAATGCCTGTCTGAAATCTGCTTCCGAGCATAACGCTTTTCAGACAGGCTTATAGAAACAGCCGAGCCGTTATTCCAACCATCGACCCCAATCTGCTCGATTTATCATTTATAGATAAAGCCAATCAAGGAAATCGCATATGAACGACAAAATTCACGGCGACGGCGCCTTCCGTCGCAATGGCCTGATGGGCAGCATTATTGAAAACACCTATTCCGGCGCATTATCCTTTATACGCCGCACTTATACGCGCAATCTGGAAGGCGCCGACGTGGTCGTATCCGGCGTGCCGCTTGACTTGGCCACCACATTCCGACCGGGCGCACGCCTAGGCCCCGCCGCCATCCGTGCCGCCAGCGTGCAGCTGGCCGAATTGAATCTGTTTCCGTGGGGTTTCGACCCCTTCGATGATTTGGCCGTTATCGACTACGGCGATTGTTGGTTCGACGCGCACCAACCGTGGACCATCCGCGAAAGCATCGTTGACCACGCCCGACAAATTATCAACCATTCAAACGCCAAAATGCTAACCTTCGGCGGCGATCACTACATCACTTATCCCCTGCTACAAGCGCATGCCGAAAAATACGGCAAGCCTTTAAGTCTGTTGCATTTCGACGCCCATTGCGACACATGGCCGGATGATGCCGAAGATTCGCTCAATCACGGCACAATGTTTTACAAAGCCATTAAAAATGGTTTGATTGACCCTAAAACCTCGGTCCAAGCCGGAATACGCACATGGAACAGCGATTTTATGGGTATGAATATGTTATTCGCACCATGGATTAACGAGAACGGCATCGAAGCAACCGTACAACGCATCTACGAAATCATCGGTGGGCGCCCGGTTTATCTCACCTTCGACATCGACTGCCTTGATCCTGCATTTGCACCCGGAACCGGCACGCCCGTTCCCGGAGGGCTCAATTCGCATACTGCTTTAAGCATCATCCGCAAACTCGGTGACTTGAATATTGTAGGAATGGACGTAGTCGAAGTGGCTCCCGCCTACGATAACGCTGAAATTACCGCCATCGCCGCCGCACACGTCGCGGCGGACATGCTTTGCCTGATGCGCAATAAAAAAGTGGCCGGCAAATGGTAATGCCTGTCTGAAAACAAGGAAACGGATGAAAAAGCACATTTTTGTTCTGTACACTGGCGGCACCATAGGTATGAGCGCCGGAAGTAAAGGCCTAAGCCCAGACGCCACCTTGGCAACAAAAGCCTTGGCGCCGTTTACCAACCTCTGCGACTTCGATTGGCATATCTGCCGTCCGCTCATCGACTCTTCTGCCGTGACCCTGCAAAACTGGCAAGACTGGCTGATGCTGCTCCAAAATGCAATACCTCAATACGACGGCATTTTGGTACTGCACGGCACCGATACGCTCGCTTACACCGCCAACCTATTCGCGCTAGCGCTGCAAGGCCTCAAAAAACCCGTCATACTGACCGGTTCGCAATGGCCTTTTGACAGCAACGGCAGCGATGCCCCGCTAAACCTGGCAACCGCCATTGCCGCCCTGCAACTGCCGAACTTCAGAGAAGTTGCCATCGCCTTTAACGGCAAGTTGCTCTCACCGATAGGCAGCAGCAAAACCAGCACGGAAACTGCGGAAGGATTCAGTAATCCTCATTTTGGAACACTAGGCCGTTGGCATCCGAAACAAGGCTGGCAAGAACTATGCCTCTCTGAAAAAGAAAACGCACCATTCAACATACAGCCTCTTGATGTTGAGGCAAATGTCGCTTGTTATACATTGATTCCGGGCCAGATGGCTGATGTCATAGCAAAAAATCTGGCTAAAAGTCATGCCCAAGCCGTTATCCTGCAAACCTACGGTCACGGCAACGCCCCTAATAACGAAAGCCTAGTAACTGCCGCAGCTGATTACGTTTCTCAAGGTGGATTGCTATTGAACATCAGCCAAGTACCTCAAGGGAGAGCCGCACCGCTCTATGCTCAAGGCAACGCTTTACGCACAACCGGGCTTATAAGCGGAGGGAAATGCAATCTGGAAACCGCCGTTGCGCTGCTAACTTTAGCCATCAGCAAAAAAGCCAGCGCAGCTTGGATAGAACAAGAATTGCAGCATTTGAATTTAATTTGAAAACACAAAAAAAGCCTGTCTGAAAAATATTTTCAGACAGGCTTTTTTCTATAAAAATCAATATTTCGCATTCGTCAGCTTACCACTTTGATAAGTTTGCTGACGCATGATATTGCCATTATATGCGTAAACCGTCAGCGTGCCATCTTGCGGATGGGCATTAAAATCCATTAACTGATTACGTGACAACACCATCGGATCCGTTCGTTTCTTCGCATTATCTTCGTAGAAATCCTGCACGATATATTCGCTATTATTCCGCTTGCTGATAAGTTGACGATAAAACCCGCCTTTAACCGCAGACTCACTGGTATTCCCCTGCGCATCGAAATGGGTAACAATCTGTTCGTCAATGACATTGACACCGCCTGCATTCGGTTTCTTACCCGCCATACCCACAGGAATGTTTACCGAAGTACCCAAACCAACATGGCGGCCGATGCTGCTGCCGATACCAAGGTTAACCGACATGCCAGACGGATCTGCGCTGCATGCGGCCAAACAGGGCAGAACAAGAAGCGACGCATAAAGTAGTTTCATAAATAAACCCGAATAAATTAAGATACGTCAGTATAGCTATATTTCGATGGAACCGTGTATTAAAAAATGAGCAACTGATTCCTATTAGAAGGATAGCACAACAAACATCCTTTACGGCAGAAAACAAACAGAAACCGCCCATATCGATTGCAGGCTTCCTATTTAAAATTACAGGCAAAACCAGATTCTTCTCCAAACCTCATTTTGCCTGCAAAATTACTCAATATCCATATTTGATTTCTTTGATGGTACTGAACGCCCTAGCCTCACCATTTTGCGAAACCGGCCGCAGTTGCTGGTGTAACATCCATTCTACCGCCGCCTCATCAATCTTTTGAGAACCACTACTGCGAGCCACTTTAATATTTTCAGTATAACCATCCGGCTTGATGGTCAAACGAAGCGCCAATTTGCCTTTGATGGGTGTTTTCGCTTGGCTGGCCTTCTCATAAAACTGCACATCTTCAACTGCGGCCAACGCCATACCTGAAAAAGCCAGGCTTGTAATAAGTCCAAAAAAGATTTTTTTCATAAGATTAAGCTCTCTCTGTTGTTTTGAAGTATTCTAAGATTTATAAGTAACTAAGAGTCATTCTAAATTAAGAAAGTTCCAGTGGCGCATAATAAAACCCGGGCGGTCGATATTTCGAATGAATATCGACCGCCCGGGTTTATGTTTTTCTAAAAACTTATTTATTCATACCTAACGTAGAAGCACTTTGCAGAGTCTGGCTCAATACCTCAGCACCCGGCGTTCCGATTGGGTTGCTATGTGTCGCCAACGTTTGAGGATCGCTCATCAAAATAATTGCCAAAACAACAAATTGCAGAAACAATCCTATTGCTAACGGAATAACAGTATCCATATGTTTTTTCATGACATTTTCCTTAGTTCGTAATGTTGTAAGATGTAATTTTTTTGTATCAGCAAGCGCTTTCGCTGCTTTGCTTGCGTTGTTCTTGAGCGTATTTTGTCTGTTTCAAAGAAAAATATCAATAGCAGTTTTGTCAAAATTATTTTGAAAAACGAAAGAAAAAACCATGTTATCCATATAGGATAACCAAAACGCTTGCCGTTAATAGTCAGCAGATGACAATTTACGTCGTCCAAATAAAAACACATGCCATAATGATAAATTTATTCATTTAAAAACAATGTATTAATTTTTTATTTAAATGGTATTTTCATAATTAAAATGACATTTTTTGTGCATCTCACAATCAATATTTTATTTAAATAAATACCGATTATTTAGATAAATTGCCGTTTATAATGTTTCTTTTTTACCACTTCAACTAAATACAAGGAATAAAACACAAAAGAAATTGTTACGAAATTTACAAAATTCATCATGCACAAAAATATAGCATCTAAAGTTATGTAGCCAAATGTAACCATACTAATTAATACACTTACCTATGAAACAGCTGATTGCTGGCACTGATTAAGAGAAAAAGAAAGCCATAATCCTTGGTATAGGATATAGAACAAGACGAGAGCTTGTGTTATAAAGTCGTCCTGACAATAAAAGACATCGGTTTTGCACTTGCAGCCGGTCAAAAAGGAAGCTGTTTAGAGATGAAAACGCTGAAATTTACAAAGATGCACGGTTTAGGCAATGATTTTATGGTGATTGATGGCATCAACCAATCATTTAATCCAGCTGAAGCACCTTTAACTCAATGGGCTGACCGTCATACCGGCATCGGCTTTGATCAATTGTTATTAGTAGAAAAACCGCAAACCGATACCGCAGATTTCCGATATCGTATTTTTAACGCAGATGGCAACGAAGTGGAACAATGCGGCAATGGCGCCCGCTGTTTTGTGCGCTTTGTAATCGATAAAGGCCTGACCGATAAAAATGAAATTATCGTAGAAACGGCTCGCGGCATTATTCTGCCGAGGTTGGTAGAAAACGGCTTAGTAACAGTCAACATGGGCAAGCCACACTTCTCTCCGGCAGACATTCCATTTATTCCGCCGCATTCTGAAGACGAGCAGGCGCTGACCCATATTATTATGATTGGCTTGGAATCGGTACAAGTGAGCTGTGTCAATATGGGCAATCCTCATGCCATTATTTTGGTTGATGATATTTCAACCGCCCCTGTTGACACTTGGGGAGAAGCAATTGAAGCACACGAACGCTTTCCCAGCCGTGTCAACGTAGGATTTATGCAGGTGGTAGACCCTGAGCATATTAATTTACGCGTATTCGAACGTGGTGTCGGTGAAACTCAAGCTTGCGGAACCGGCGCCTGTGCAGCAGTCGTAGCAGGCATTCGTTTAGGATTATTATCAAGCGGGAGCCTGATTGATGTCAAACTACCTGGGGGAAACTTATTAGTAACTTGGCAGGCAGAAGCGGATGTTCTTATGACGGGGCCCGCGAAAACGGTTTTCGAAGGTAAAGTGCAGTATTGATTCGAACTGCGGGGAAAAAAATGCCGGAAAATTTCGGTTGGTGGTGCCTAATAGTTTATATCGGCATCTTCTTGATAACGGCCTATAAAGAAGGTATGTTTCAATGGCTGTGGGCAAGTGTATTATTATGGCTGGGAACTGGCATGTTAATGGGGAAATTGCTACCCGGCATGGCCGGAATTACCCATCTTTCAGCATTTTATGCTCCTCAATTTTATATTACGATAGCAAGTCTTTTTTTCTTCGTACACAAATGGCACAAATCACCAGATAAAAAACTATGGGTAGCGGATGCCGGCACGTTTATCAGCCTATTTGCCGTCAGCGGTGCCTTGATGCAAATTGCTTTCATGTGTCTGCTGGGCTTGGCTTGGATAAACTATCCCCACGGCCTGTCTAGTTACATCCTACCGGCGCTATTGCAAATGTATGCGTTAGAACCAATTTTCTGGATAGGAATGCAAATATTGATGATTTTGCTGTTTTATTTGCATCGTGTATCAGTAGAAAAACAGCAAGGCAATATATTCAGCTCAGGTCAGCTGCAAAGTGGTTTCTTACTGGCCTTACTATATCAAGTCGTCTGGATAGCTGCTTCAATTTTACGTATCCGCTATTAAATACAAAAAGCATTGATTGAGTTAAAAGCTTAATAACTTTTAGTTGTAAGCATGTTCGAATAAAGTATTTGTTTTTCAGACAGGCATTATTTTAGTATAACCTGTTCGTTAATTTAAGGAGTATTAGGAAATGAATATCGCAAGCAGCATTACTGATTTAATCGGCAACACCCCTTTAATCGAATTAAACCGTTTGGGTAAAGACTTGCCCGGACGAGTCGTCGCCAAATTAGAGTTTTTTAACCCGGGCAGTAGCGTTAAAGATCGTATTGCGGCTGCTATGATTGATGCGGCGGAAAAAGCGGGCAAAATTAATGCAAACACCATCATCGTAGAACCGACCAGTGGTAACACAGGTATCGGCCTGGCTATGGTATGCGCAGCACGCGGCTACAAATTGGTTATCACTATGCCTGAAAGCATGAGTAAAGAACGCCGCATGCTTCTTCGTGCATTTGGAGCTGAATTGGTATTAACACCTGCGGCGGAAGGCATGGGCGGTGCGATTTCCAAAGCGCAAGAATTGGTAGACAGTAATCCCGGCGTATATTTCATGCCGCAACAATTCGAAAATACAGCCAATCCCGAAGTTCACCGTAAAACAACCGCGGAAGAAATTTGGCGAGATACCGACGGTCAGGTTGACATTTTTGTTGCAGGGGTCGGTACCGGCGGTACAGTAACCGGTGTGGGTGAAGTATTGAAAGAGAGAAAAAAATCGGTTGAAGTTTATGCTGTTGAGCCAGAAGCCTCTCCTGTATTGAGTGGCGGTCAAAAAGGCCCTCACCCGATTCAAGGTATTGGAGCGGGTTTTGTACCCAAAATTTTGAATACCGGTATTTATGACGGTGTTATCCAAGTTCCTAACGATGCAGCCTTCTCTGTAGCTCGGGCCGCAGCTGAAAAAGAAGGCATTTTAGTTGGCATCTCCTCTGGAGCAGCAATTTGGAGTGCCTTACAACTTGCCGCAAAACCGGAAAACAAAGATAAATTGATCGTGGTGCTCATTCCCTCTTACGGCGAGCGTTACCTTTCAACTCCGCTATTTGCAGATTTAGCATAATAACGTTTTTCGGATGACTGATAGCTTTACTTAGGTATTTGCCTATTATCAGCAGATAGTTCTTTTGGAAATTCAGTAAATATAAATAAAGGTCTTATCAATGATAAGACCTTTATTCTAACTAGCTGCCGTTTAGAAATACAACAGACATCAAATAGTAAAATCTTTATTAAGCCTAATATATAAAATAACGAAATAATGTAGTTTACATCACATTCAGCGCATGCTCTGCTTGTTCATCTGCATGATAACTTGACCTTACCATAGCACCGATAGCGGCATTGGTAAAGCCCATTTCATAAGCCTCACGTTCAAACGCTTTAAATTGCTGTGGCGTAACATAACGTAAAACCGGTAAATGACCATCGCTCGGCTGGAGATATTGGCCAACCGTAATCATTTCGATATTATGCGCCCGCATATCACTCATGATTTCTCGCACTTCTTCATCAGTTTCCCCCAAGCCAACCATAATGCCTGATTTGGTAGGAATATGAGGCATCATTTCTTTATAACGACGCAGCAACTCGAGAGAATGTTTATAGTCCGAACCGGGGCGAGCCTGTCTGTACAAGCGCGGGTGGGTTTCCAGATTATGGTTCATGACATCAGGCGGCGTTTGCGAAAGGATATCCAAGGCAATATCCAGACGACCGCGGAAGTCCGGCACAAGAATTTCGATTTTAGTGTGGGGACTAGTTTCGCGAATAGCGCTGATGCAATCTGCAAAATGTTGCGCACCGCCGTCACGCAAATCGTCGCGGTCTACCGAAGTAATCACAACATAACGCAGCCGCATGGCGGCAACGGATTCCGCTAAATTTTTAGGCTCCTCTACATCCAGCGGATTGGGTCGGCCGTGGCCTACATCGCAGAAAGGACATCGACGCGTGCAAATATCACCCATAATCATGAATGTTGCCGTACCTTTGCTAAAACACTCGCCGATATTCGGGCAGCTAGCCTCTTCGCATACGGTATGCATTTTTTGGTCGCGCAGAATATTTTTAATCTCAAAGAATTTCTTACCGCTAGGTAATTTGGCGCGTATCCAATCCGGCTTCTTCAATTTTTCTTCGAGCGGCACAATTTTAATCGGAATGCGGGCTGTCTTCGCCGCACCTTTGTGCTTCACACCCTGGCTATTATCCAATATTTTGCTTTCGCTCATTTTGAGGTTTCTTTCATATTCAAATTTAATTTATCGACCAAATGTGCCGTTAGCTTGTCGGCAACCTCCGCCAACGAAGGCGACGGATTTACATAATCTGCGATTTGCGTCATTTCTAGGCCTGCGTAACCACATGGGTTGATATAGCTAAACGGCGTTAAATCCATATCAACGTTCAGAGCCAATCCGTGATATACCGAACCGTTTTTGATTCTCAGACCTAAAGATGCGATTTTTTTATGACCAACATAAACACCCGGGCGTTTCGGATCATTTGTAGAAACGATGCCGTATTCGGCAAGGGTTTCAATAATACTTTCCTCCAGCGCCGTTACAATCGTGCGTACGCTGCTTTTACGTCGTTTGAAATCGATCATTGTGTAGACAACCAGCTGCCCCGGACCATGATAAGTTATCTGCCCTCCTCGATCGATTTGCACAACCGGTATGGCATCGTGCACCAAAAGATGCTCGGTTTTTCCGGCCAACCCTTGCGTAAAAACCGGCGGATGCTCGACAATCCACAATTCGTCTTCCGTATCGTCAGCGCGGTTGCGGTTAAACGCTTTCATCGCTTCAAAAGTCGGCTCGTATTCCACCAACCCCAAATGCACGATTTTCATTTATAAAACCACTTTAACCATAGGATGCGATGTGAGCGTACGGTAGATATTGTCGAGCTGCTCCTGATTTTCTACGTATACGGAAAGCGTGAGTCCAGTATAATTGCCGCTCGAACTTTCTCTTTGCTGCATATGTGCTTCGTTTGTATCCGGCGCATGCGTCTGCACTGCTTTTAATATTTCCGCAGGAAATTCGGCGTGTTTCGCACCCATAATTTTCAGGGGAAAACGACAGGGAAATTCAATAAGCGTTTTTTGTTCTTCAGCCACAGCTGTATTCCTTATAAATTTTTCAGACAGGCATCAATATGAAGACAGATTGTTAATATTCAATCAGTTTAAATTATGTCGGCAAGCGTAATTTAAGCTATACTGAATGCCTGTCTGAAATAAAACACCATATATATTCTAACGCAAAAGCCACTTCCAATCCATGCACCGTCTTTGTTGCGAAAACAAGTCTTCAGAATCCCTTGAAAAAACATTTTCCGACCCAATTTGACATTCATCAAAATACCCGTAAGATTTTTATAGAAAGCAGAAAATCAGATGGCAACCAAACAGTTTGAAGAATACGGCACCCTGCCGTTGTTACCCTTGCGCGATGTGGTGGTTTATCCTCACATGGTGCTGCCTTTATTTGTAGGCAGGCAAAAATCCATTGCCGCGCTTGAAGCCGCAATGGAAAAAGACTCTCCTGTTTTCCTGCTCGCCCAACGCAACCCAAATGATGAGGAACCCTCTGCCGACAGCCTTTATGAAATCGGCACGGTCGCAACGGTTTTACAAGTATTAAAATTGCCCGACGGCACGGTTAAGGTTTTGGTTGAGGGAATGCATCGCGCCCGCACCGTTTCTGTGAATGGAGACGGCGATTATTTTTCCGCCCAAATCACCAACATCGCCGAACCGGAACACACACCGTCAGACGCCGAAGCTTTGCGTCGCGCCATTTTGTCTCAATTTGATCAGTTTGCGAAATCCAATAAAAAAATCCCAACCGAAATCATCAATACCATTCACGGCATCGAAGACAATGGTCGGTTAGTCGACACCATCGCGGCTCATCTGCAATTGAAACTTGAGCTCAGACAAACCATTCTGGAGAAAATCGACGTTCTTGCCCGAATGGAGTTTCTGCTGGGGCAATTGGAAGCCGAACTTGATATTCTCCAAGTTGAAAAACGCATCCGCGGCCGTGTAAAACGGCAAATGGAAAAATCGCAACGTGAATATTATTTGAACGAGCAGGTCAAAGCAATTCAGAAAGAATTGGGAGAAGACGACGAACGCGGCGAACTCGAAGCATTAGAAAACAAAATCAGAACGGCCGGCATGAGTAAAGAAGCTGAAGAAAAAAGCCTGTCTGAATTTAAAAAACTAAAAATGATGCCGCCTATGTCTGCGGAATCAACCGTCGTGCGCAATTATATCGACACACTGCTTGAATTGCCTTGGAAAAAGAAAACCCGAGTTATCAAAGACATTGCGAAAGCCGATTTGGTTTTAAACGAAGACCATTACGGCTTGGAAAAAGTTAAAGAGCGTATTCTTGAATATCTGGCAGTGCAAAAACGCACGGATAAACTCAAAGGCCCGATTTTATGTCTAGTAGGCCCGCCCGGAGTTGGCAAAACTTCGCTTGGCGAATCCATCGCCAAAGCCACCGGCCGCAAATATGTGCGTATGGCGTTAGGTGGCGTGCGTGACGAAAGTGAAATCCGCGGCCATCGCCGTACTTACATCGGTTCAATGCCGGGAAAAATCATTCAAAGCATGATAAAAGCCGGTGTTAAAAACCCATTGTTCCTGCTCGATGAAATCGACAAACTGGGTAACGATTTCCGCGGAGATCCAGCCAGTGCGCTGTTAGAGGTATTGGATCCCGAGCAAAACAACAGCTTTGCCGATCATTTTGTTGAGGTGGATTTTGATCTGAGCGATGTGATGTTCATCGCTACGTCCAATAGTTTCAATATTCCGCCCGCTCTGCTCGATCGCATGGAAATTATCCGTCTTTCCGGGTATACAGAAGATGAGAAAATCAATATTGCCATGCAATATCTAATACCTAAGCAAATCAAGCGCAACGGCGTCAAAGCCGGTGAGGTGGAAATTAAAGACAGCGCCGTTCGCAACATTGTCCGTTACTATACTCGTGAAGCGGGGGTTCGCTCATTAGACAGGGAAATCGCGAAAATTTGCCGTAAAGTTGTCATGAACGTGCAGCTTGCAGAAGATACCCAAAAAGGCAAAACCCGTAAACGCAAGCCAAAAGCCATCGTGGTAGACGACAAAAACCTACACGACTATCTGGGTGTGCGTCGCTTCGATTACGGTGTTGCAGAAAATGAAAACCGAATCGGGCAAGTAACCGGCCTGGCTTGGACGGAAGTGGGCGGAGAGCTGCTGACCATTGAAGCGGCGGTTATGAAAGGCAAAGGCAATATCATACGCACCGGTAAACTGGGCGATGTGATGCAGGAGTCTATCTCCGCAGCGTGGACCGTAGTGCGCTCACGTGCCGACGTTTTGGGCATAGCGCCCGATTTCTACGAGAAAAACGATGTTCACGTACACGTTCCAGAAGGAGCAACGCCCAAAGACGGCCCCAGCGCCGGTATTGCCATGACTTTGGCAATGGTTTCCGCTTTTACCGGCATTCCCGTGCGTGCCGATGTTGCCATGACAGGTGAAATCACTCTGCGGGGCGAAGTGTTACCGATCGGAGGGTTGAAAGAAAAGCTGCTGGCTGCCTTGCGCGGTGGCATCCGCCATGTGATGATTCCGCACGGCAACGTCAAAGACTTGGAGGAAATTCCACAAAACGTTAAAGACGGTTTGGAAATCCACCCGGTAAAATGGATAGACGAAGTGTTCGCGCTCGGCTTGGAGCGTCAGCCTGGAGGCTTTATTGCAGAAGCCGCCGCGCCCATTAAAGCACCCGCCATGCCCAAAACGCCACGCCGCACCAAGTCAAGCACTAAAGCAACGCAACATTAAAAAATGTGATATGTGTTGTAAAGGTCGGATGGGAAGGGTTAAATACGTACAAACCCCTTACCATTCGTACCTTTTCGCTTGACACCTGCTTTTTATACTTGCTATAAAGGCGAAAATGTAAGAAAAGCTTATCTTTCATTACTCAAGAGCCATATTCTCAAGTGGATGCCCGCTTTATAAGCGGTTTCATAAATTTCCAACGATAGAAAGGGACTTAATCGTGAACAAGTCTGAATTAATCGAAGCAATTGCTCAAGAAGCTGACATTTCTAAAGCCGCCGCAACCAAAGCGCTGGATGGTATGATGAATGCCGTTACCAATGCGCTAAAAAAAGGCGATACTGTAACTTTAGTGGGTTTTGGTACTTTCTACGTTGGCGAACGTGCCGAACGTCAAGGCCGCAATCCTAAAACCGGTCAGCCACTGACAATTGCCGCAGCCAAAACGCCAAAATTCCGTGCAGGCAAAGCGCTGAAAGACGCACTGTAAAGAGCCCTATAAAAAGAAAAGCCAGATAGATTTATTACTATCTGGCTTTTTTATATCTCGAACTAAAAACGACGGCTACCAAAGCCTGTCTGAAACAAGACGAGAGGATTCGCTGAAACTTTGAAAAATACCGTGGCTGACCAGATTTTGCGTTTTCATTATTTCGACTTTACTCTACATGACTTAAATCGTCATTCCAAACCGTCAAACCTGTATTACACCGGATATCAATTGATAAGCCGCCACCGAGCGGTAATGCAACAGTGCAGTTACCGTTATTCAGCTGCCTTACCAACGAGCAAATACCTTCCAGACCACCATCGGTTTTTGTTTGAAATGTATTCGCGTTATTTTGGCCAACCATATCTTTGTTAACCTCCAAAACAGGCAAATCGTGCTGGCTTTGCTCATTGCATAACAACAACCAGCAACTGCCTCCTTCCAAACCGGGCGGTTCTGCTTCATTACACCAGCCGACAAGCGCACTGCCGCCGTTCTGCCCAACATGGTTGGCCGCTACCAACAGCGGCTTGCTCCATGCTTCGGTTTCTTTTCCAATCGTTTGAAAAACAGTCGGGCCAGCCAAACCCAAAGCCGCTGCAACGTGGAAAGCGGGGGCATTATGAAGGTTGGAGAGAAAATCTAAAGGCTTAGCCAACTGTTGCTCGAATACATTATCCATCATTGCATTAAACAATGTGGGCGAACTAAACTTACTGCCGACATAAACAGGTGTTTTCTCATCCGGCTGGTATCTTGCCAAAAGTAAGCTGCCTGCCAACGATAACATCGTCAACCTGCTAAGACGGCGCGCGTCAATATGATAATGCGTTTTCAGATAACGCTTTAAATCACGATCCGTACGCCCGCCAACATTGAAACATGAAGCAGCCTTAAGATAAATCTGATGTTTCATGCTTGCCACTTCCATAAGAAGGAAACATTATTGCCGCCGAATCCGAAAAAATTAAAAAGGTAATTACCGTCTTTTAACAAATATTCCGTGTCCGGCAAGGCACCTGCAGTTAAACGGCCTGTTTGCAGCGCCTGATAAAACAAAGCGGTTTCTAACGCCGTACTGGCGCCCAAAGTATGCCCGATCATCGGCTTGAATGCTGCCAAAGGCATCGAGCGGCCGAACACTTCAAGTAAAGCCTCGGCTTCTGCGGAATCGCTGCTCTTACTACCGACCGCATGGGCTTTAACCAAAACGATATCCTCCGGCGCCGCTGCTCCCTGCCGTAATGCCTGCCGCATCACACTACTCAAACCGGCAGCGGCGGTTTCCACCGGATTATGGATTGACGTTGCCGCTGCCGACGAAATCAGACGCAACCGATGACGCTCCGGCATTTGATTTGATAAGGCTAAACAAGCAATTCCTTCGCCCAGCACAAACCCGTCGCCTTCAAAAGGCCGGCAGGTTTCGGCCAACAAGCCCAAGCTGTGAAAATGCATTAAAGTCAGTAAATTAAAACTTTCCACTCCCAACACCAAGGCACGATCCGTCAGCCCGCCTTCAATCATGGCATGCGCCTGCATCAGTGCATGGCCGGATGATGTGCAGGAAGTGGCAAAACAGTAAACTTGATGGTTGCCGCAATACTGCAACAGATCATCGGCAAACTGGTTGAGACTGTGTTCGCCCATATCCGATTGATTTGCCAAGTAAGCCAACTCATAGTCAGAAAGCAAATAGCCTGTAGAGCCGATAAATATCGGTGTGCTCTCCAATGCCTGCATACCCCATCCTGCTGCTTCAGCGGCAAGGGAGAGATGTTGCTTCAAAAGTAAAAACAAGGCCTGACGGCTTAAACGTTGCTCATCAAATGATCGAAAATAAGCCGCTTCTTGCGGCTGGTTCAAAAAATCGAAAGCAATCTTGGCTGGCGGTTTAAACTTGGCCAAGGTAGCATAGACACCCTGCCCCGCTCCTTGCGCACACTGCAGGCTGTGCCCGACTAAATAGCTCATCCGGCATGCTCCTTGCGCACAAAAGCCGCTAAATCGCGTACGCACATCATATGCTTGCGCACCATTCTGTCTCCCTGCAATCGAACTTGGAAATGCTGCTGTAGTGCTACAGACACTTGCAAAGCATCCAGCGAATCCAGACCAATCGGGCTTTCGTCGCCAAATAAAACCGTATCGTCGCCAAAGTTAGCCATATCGATTTCATCCGCTTTGTCAGCTTCGGCAAGAATCAGTTTTTTTAATTCGGTTTCCAGCGAATCCGGAGCCAATGTAAAGGTGTAAGCCATTCGTTTTCCTTGTTTTCAGACAGGCATAGCCAATTGCAGGCTAATCGCCCATCCCCGCCAACAATTCCGCCTGATGTTCGGCAATCAAAGCACCCGTTAACTCATCCAGATCGCCATCCATGATAAAGTCGAGCTTATGCAGGGTCAGGTTTATCCTGTGGTCGGATACCCGGCCTTGAGGATAATTGTAGGTGCGGATGCGCTCGCTTCGGTCGCCGCTGCCGATAAGGGTTTTGCGCTCTGCCGCCTCTTTTGCCTGAGCTTCGCGCTTTTGCATATCGTTTAAACGCGCAGCCAGCACTTTCATGGCTTGGGCTTTGTTGGCATGTTGCGAGCGCCCGTCTTGGCACTCAACCACCATACCGGTCGGCAAATGCGTGATACGTACGGCGGAATCCGTTTTATTAATATGCTGCCCACCCGCACCGGATGCGCGAAAAGTATCGATGCGCAAATCGGCGGGATTTAATTCGATTTCTTCTAATTCGTCCGCTTCGGGCATAACGGCCACCGTACAAGCCGAAGTATGAATCCGCCCCTGGCTTTCGGTGGCAGGAACGCGTTGCACGCGGTGCCCGCCGCTCTCGAATTTCAGCTTGCTATATGCGCCCAAGCCGATAATACGGGCAATCACTTCTTTGTAGCCGCCCAAATCGCTTTCATTGGCCGATACGATTTCCACCTGCCAGCGGTTACGCTCGGCATAGCGGGTGTACATGCGCAATAAATCTCCGGCAAACAAAGCCGCTTCATCGCCTCCCGTACCGGCGCGAACTTCGATGAAAATATTTTTATCGTCATCGGCATCTTTGGGCAAAAGCAGTTTTTGCAGCGCCAAATCCAGCGTTTCGATTTTAGCTTTGGCGCCTTCGATTTCTTCTTCGGCAAAGTCTTTCATCTCCGGATCAGCCAGCATTTCTTGCGCATCGGCCAAATCGCTCTGCGCCTGCCGATATTGCTGGAAAACTTCCACAACCGGCGTAATTTCCGCATGTTCTTTATTTAACTTGCGGTAATTATCCATATCTGCGGTAGATTCCGGCGCACCCAAAAGCTGGGTAACTTCTTCCAACCGGTCTGCCAGTTGCTGCAATTTTTCTAAAATAGACGGTTTCATGCGACCTTTACCATACGAAAAAAGACGATTCCACCGAATCATCTTGTATCAAATCAATTTGCCCGAATTTATTGTTTTTTCAGACAGGCTTCATCAAGCCTGTCTGAAAAACGTGATTGTAAATTATAACACATGCCAAACGTTTGATTAATAAAACACCGCCGGCAAAACTACGCTGTTTTGCAAGAAGGCAAGGCGGCCGGGTAAACCGAAACCTTGGTTTGTGTTAATGCAAATAAGGTTTCGAGCTGCGTTTGAGCCTGCGCCTGAGCATATTTCAAAATATCGGCGCGACAAGCGCTATCGAGAATCTGGGTTTTGGCCTTATTCTGCACCTCTTGAAAAACGGATTTATCCACCGGAGTCAGCCCCAGCGAGCCGGTTTTAATGTCATAAACATCCAAATTATCCAGATTAACGCTGAGAATTTCCACTTGCGGCATGCTAATAATCACCGTGTCGTCAACCACTTGTACGTTTTCCGGCTTCAGCTTATCCAAATCCACGCCGGCCAATACGCGACCCTTGGCCATAAACAAACCCGTTTGCGCGTCTTGCCACAGCAAATACCATTTGCCTTGTTTTTCCGTTTTGATAATGGTGTCAATATAAAAAGCCGTGCTTTCCAAACGGTTCAGCCGTTGGATTTGAGTGATAATGCTTTCGCGGCTAACCGGATGGTGCACTGTTTTTGCAGCTGTCGATAAGGCCTGATACTGCGTATAGAAATACATGGCTGCCGCACCTGCCACAACCAATAACGGCAACAATAGAAAAGACAAAAACTTTTTCATAAACCTTTTACCCGAAATAATGAATAATGCTAAACCTTTATTTCCAATCTAACCCAAATGACGCTACAAACTGGTTCAAAAGCATGCCGTTCACAATTAGAAGCCTATTTTCTGTTGGCTGCACCTCGATTAATATCTGGTTGTAACCAAACATCCGTCTATTACAAATGCCTGTCTGAAAACATTTTTCAGACAGGCATTAATACAGATACAGTAATGCCGCTACATTCTGCCTAATTCACGTTGCAATGCCTGAATATTTTGTTGGCGGTCAAGCACATGGCTTTGCAATCCGCTGATTTGCTGTTGATTGATTACGCCGTCTTTTATCGCTCTGGCCCGAATCAAATCAGCCTGAGCCTGCGCCAAGGCTTTACGCTCGTTATTTAATTCCTGCTCCAAAATAGAGCGTCGGCCGGTACCTTCGGCAGGTTTGGTAGCAACGACACTAGGCACACTTGCCGACGGCTGAGGCATTTTATAAGCGGCCTGCTGTTCTGCAGAAGGCCGCCGCATCGGTAGCGAGCGGGAAACCGTACGTTTGGCTGCCTGACTCGGTGCTCGCTCAACAAAAGACGACATATCCGACACCTCTGCCGCCCTCGGCCTGAGTGAAGTATATTTGCCGATGGAAGGCAAATCGGCCTGTCCGCTACTACGGCACTCGGCACTCGGCTTGTCGGTATAAACACCGTTGCACTCGTAAATCGTACCGGCCTGAACGTAAGCCATACTGCCCAACAGCCCTGAGGCCACGCATGATATTTTTAAAAACGTCTTCATTTTCCCAAGTTACCATATAATTATTCGGCAAATGCAGCATCAATTTCCTGATTGAGCTGCTCCAGCTCATCCTGCCACATCAACCAATTTTCTTCCAATTGGGATAATTTTACTTTGACCGCTGCCAAATCGTTAAGCGTTTGCTGGAGTTTTACTTTATTTTCCGCTAAGTAGGCCTCTTCTTGTGCCAAAAATGCTTCAAACTCAGTCTGTTGCCTGCTTAATTCTGCTATTTCTTTTTCTGCGCTGTTAATTTTCTGTTGTATCGGCTTACTACGGCGTGCCTTCTCCTGCCTCATCTGTGCCTCAAGGCGTTTGGTTTCTTTACGGTTTTGTGCCTGAACGGAGCCTGCCGGGGTAGAAGCCGCATTTTCCTGAGCGAGACGCCATAACCGATAATCGTTCAAATCGCCGTCAAACGGCTGCAGCCGGCCTTTGTCGATTAATAAAAAACTATCGGTAGTGGCTTCCAGCAGGCTTCTGTCGTGCGACACCACAATCAGCGCCCCCTGAAAGCTCTGCAACGCAACGGTCAGCGCATGGCGCATATCCAAATCCAGATGGTTGGTCGGTTCATCAAGCAGCAGTAAATTCGGCTTCTGCCACACGATCATTGCCAAAGCCAAGCGTGCTTTCTCGCCACCGGAAAATGGCTCGATTTTTTGCAGCGCCATATCGCCGACAAACGCAAAGCCGCCTAAAAAATTGCGGATTTCCTGTTCACGCACATCCGGCGAGAGCTGCTGGATATGCCAGACCGGGCTTTGGTCGCCGCGCAAAGTATCAAGCTGATGTTGGGCAAAATAACCGATGTTCAGCTTCTCCGATTTGATAATCTGCCCGGCCAACAAATCCAACTCGCCTGCCAAGGCTTTGATAAATGTGGATTTACCGCTGCCGTTGACACCCAACAAACCATAACGCGCGCCGCTTTCCAGCGACAGGCTCAAATCGTGCAAAACAATGGTCGAGCCATAACCCAAATCGGCCTTTTCCAATTTCAACAGCGGGTTGGGCAGATGATCCGGGCTGGCGAATTCAAAGCTGAATTCACTGTCAAGATGCGCGGGCGCGATGCGCTCCAGTTTAGCCAGCGCTTTCATCCGACTCTGCGCTTGCACGGCTTTGGTCGCTTTAGCTTTAAAACGGTCAATAAAGGATTGCAAATGTTTGATATGCGTTTGCTGCTTTGCATACGCCGCTTGTTGTTGCGCCAACCGTTGCGCACGTTCGTTTTGATAAAAATCGTAATTGCCGCCGTATTGGGTCAGTTTTTGGTTGGCCAATTCAACCGTGTGGGTCGTGGCGGCGTTCAGAAAATCACGATCATGGGAAATGATGATTTGCGTACACGGCAGCCCGGCAAGGTGGTTTTCCAGCCATAATACGGTTTCCAAATCCAGATGGTTGGTGGGTTCGTCAAGCAGCAACAAATCGGCCCGACACATCAGGGCTTGTGCCAAATTCAGGCGCATCCGCCAGCCACCGGAAAACGATTTCACACTTTTCCCGTGCTCTTCTTGGGAAAAACCAAGGCCGCTTAATAGCTTGGCGGCACGGGCAGGTGCGGCATAAGCTTGGATTTCTTCCAGCTTGGCATGATACCCGGCGATTTTCATACCGTCGTTTTCCGCCTCGGCCTGAGCAAGGCCTGTCTGAAAATCTTGCAGCTCTCTATCGCCCTGTAATACATAATCCAACGCGGAAACATCCAACGCAGGCGTTTCCTGCGCTACCGCAGCCAGTTTCCAATGTTTAGGAATCAGAATATCTCCGCCATCCGGCGTAATCTCGCCTTTGATTAAAGCAAACAGGCTGGATTTACCAGTGCCGTTTTTACCGATTAAGCCGACCCGCTGATTAGGGTTGACGGTTAGGCTGGCCTGATTCAGCAACACTTTCAGGCCGCGCTGGAGGGTAAGGTTTTTAAGTTCGATCATGATGCAACGAAGCGGAATTAAAAAGACATTATTTTAGAATTAAACCCTAATATGGGTTTACATGAGCTTGAATGAGATAAATGCCTGTCTGAAAAAAAGATTTCAGACAGGCATCTGATTTTATTCTCCGATAATAACAACCGCATTACTGCCGCCAAAGGCGAACGACGAGCTGGCGCCGATACGGCGTTGTTTCTGCCAATGGCTTTCAAGGTCGGTCAAGCCGATGGCGGGTAAGGCGGGATCAGGGCAGCCGTCCCATATTTGTGGCGGCAGCTTGCCGCTCGGGTTGCAACGGCGGCTGACCATGCCCCACAAAAACGCCGCTTCTATTGCGCCAGCAGCGCCTAAAGTATGACCGGTGCTCGGTTTGGTTGAAGTACACGGCGTATCATTGCCGAAAACCTGAGCAACAGCAATACTTTCCATACTGTCGTTATGCAGCGTGCCGGTACCATGCAAATTAATCCAACCTACGCTTTTCGCCTCAATTTGCGCACGCGCCAATGCAGTTTGAAACGCCTGCACCGCACCCAAACCATCCGGACGCGGAGACGACATATGATGGGCATCACTGCTGGCACCATAGCCCAACAACGGCAAGCTCTCGCAAAAATCAGCCTCACGCGTCATCACAAACACTGCCGCCGCCTCGCCTATGTTGATACCGCTCCGATTAACGGAAAACGGGCTAGCCAAACCGTTAGATAAAACTTCCAACGAAGCAAAACCATTGATGGTTAAAGGAGAAAGCGTATCCACGCCACCGCAAATAACCGCATCGCATAAACCCGCATGCAGCAAACGCGCCGCACTCATCAGCGCACGTGCTCCAGAAGTGCAGGCCGTTGAAACCACATAATTGACATTCTGCAAACCGTAAACTTCGGCAACAAACTCGGCCGGCGCATCCATCAATTGCTGCGCTTGCTTAAACGACACATCCTGCCAAGGCGCACCCTCCGCCACTTTGCGGAACATGCCGATATTCTCGTCTACTCCGCTGGTGGAAGTGCCAATCACCACCGCCACCCGCTCTGCACCAAAACGAGCTTTCGCTTCTTCAATCTGCCCCTCAATTTGCGCCAAAGCATGCCAAAGCAATTGATTGTTGCGGCTGCGGAACGAAGCGGCCAAAGTTTCCGGAAAAGGCCGCAATACCTGCTCGACAGCGCCGCAGGCATAGCTTTTACCTTTGACCCACTGGTCTGAAAAGGCCAATGGCGAAGTGGGCGACGGATTAAGCAACGCATCGATATGCGCCTGCAAACCATCACCCAGCGCACTGGTCAGCCCGGGGGCGGAGAGATAAACGGAAGCATTCATGATTTATTCCTGAATCGGCAGCACAGACCACTGCGTTTGATCGGGGAAACGGATCAGCCAGCCTTTATCTGCCTTCTCAGCACACCACAAAGCTTCCCCACGTTGAAAATAACATTCACCGCCACTTTCGGATTTTCGTTCCAACTCGGGATAAACTTTGCTCGAATCAACGGCAAGCAACGGCAGCATGGCGCTGAACAGACGACGGGCTGCCGCATTAGGCATCACAAAGCCGTCATTGCGCCAACCCTTTTTACCAACAACCTGCCGAGAAAGCGGCGCACCCAGCGCATCGGTTTGAACGAAACGCATTTCGCCTGCGCTTTGCTCCACCGCCAACAAACTGCTTTGCACAACATGCCCTTCCGCATCGCGCTGCTCAAGCTGGAACCAACCGCCATCAGCTTGAAGCTGCGGTACCACCTGCGGTTTAGGCAGGCCCGCCGCGCAAGCTGCAAGCATCAAAGCTGCCGTCAGGCTGACCATATATTTTCTTATCTTCAACTAATATCCTTTTCAGACAGGCATGACATTCGAAGAATAACGCATATTAAGCCGGCTGCATATTACCGACCATTCCAGCCAATGCAGCCAAGCGCTTGGCATGTTTTTCCACAAACGGATTGGTCTCATCCCAAGCATAACCGGCCAATATCGAAGAAATCATGCGGCTGATTTCAGGGCTGCGGTTAGGCGCATAAATGGCATTCTGGAAGCGGGTATCATACCAGCCGTTCACATAGGTGCGAAAAGTGTCCACGCCCTGCATCAGCGGTTCGGCAAATTCTGTCTGCCAATCTGCCGGAGAGCCGCTCAATTGTTTGGCCAACAGATCGGCTGCCAACTTAGCCGAGTGCATCGCAATGGTTACACCCGACGAGAATACAGGGTCGAGGAACTCGGAAGCATTGCCCAACAAAGCAAAATGCTTGCCGTATAAAGATTTAACGTTGGCTGAATAGCCTTGAATGCTGCGGAACGGAAATTCGTTTTCCCATTGTGCATCCGCCAATATCTCAGACAGCAGCGGGCATTCGGATGCAAATTTTTTCAATACGGTTTCCGCATCGCCTGCCAGTTTGTCAACTGTGCCCACCACGCCGATGGAGCAATGATTGTCGCCAAACGGAATCGTCCACAACCACACGTCGCGATACTGCGGATGGGTTGTAATCAGGATTTTATTGCGGTCGAATTTTGGGCTGCTAATGTTGTCTTGAATATGAGTAAAGTGCGCGATGCGCGGCGGCAAATCGGAAGGGATTTCCAAATCCAGCAAACGCGGCAACACACGACCGTAACCGCTGGCATCCAAAACAAACTTAGCCGTCATCTGATAGGTTTCGCCCGCCTCGGTTTCGATTTTCAGACAGGCCTCGTCATTCCGCTCTTCAAATGCCGTTACACTGTGCCCGAATCGGACTTCAACACCCTGCTTTGCCGCTTCATCTATCAGAATCTTATCAAACAAAGCGCGGCGCACTTGAAACGTGGTACCCGGGCCATCAGAAAATTTTTCAGTAAAATCAAAATAAGTGTAGCGGTTGCCCCAAGAAAACGCGGCGCCGTTTTTAAACTGAAACGACGGCTCGGCCTTCACGGCCTCCAGAAAGCCCGCCTCTTCAATCATTTCCATGCAATGCGGCAACAAACTCTCCCCGATAACAAAACGGGGAAAATGCTGCTTTTCCAACACGCAGACCTTAAAACCTTTTTTATTGAGCAAAGCCGAAGCTACCGAGCCGGACGGGCCCGCGCCGATAATCACCACGTCAAATTGAGCATTCATTTTGGAAAAGTTCCTTAAAAACTTCTGAGATTGAAATTTTGCTATTTTATAATAAAAATCAACTGAAAAAACCAAACCCCTTGAGATTTTCTCAAGGGGTTTGATGGTGTCTGGCACGCCCACGGGGAATCGAACCCCGGTTACCGCCGTGAAAGGGCGATGTCCTAACCGCTAGACGATGGGCGCGGATATATTGTTTTTGGCGCACCCGGAGCGATTCGAACGCCCGACCCTCTGGTTCGTAGCCAGATACTCTATCCAACTGAGCTACGGGTGCAATATCGGCTGAAGTTTTTCAACCCAACCAACGAAGAAGCGAGATAATATAGAAATTCTGCCAACCTGTCCAGCAGGCAAACCCGATTATTCTCAAATAAAAAATAAGGAAATGAATTTTAAACAGATTATTTTCAGACAGGCCTCACAAAGCCTGTCTGAAAAATCAAAGCATACCGATACCGGACAATTCTCTTGCCATTTTTGCGGCGGTATTGTCGGTCATGCCGCCGACGAAATCCAGAATTTTCATGTAAGCAGTATACAGAGTGTCTTCTCTATTTAAAGGTTCGTCTGATAAAAGCTCCAGCGCCAGCGAATGACGGAAACTGAGCTCCCCACCGTTTATCCATTGATAAGCAGCCGGAACCAATAAATCGAGCACGGAGCCTAAACAAGGGAAAGACGCGATGGACGTCATCAGCTTGGATTCGTGACGGAATACTCGGGTGCGCGCCAAATCTTTGGCTTTCTGCAAAGTGTTTTGCACGGCCGGGCTGCATAAGGCCAGCAGGTCTTTACCTTTGAATTGCCCGTTGAGCAAATCGGCCTGATGCATCATGAAGGTTTGCGCCACATCGTCTACTGCGCGCCCAATGGCAATACCGCGCAACATGGCGCAACGCTGGCGGCTGGATTGGGCGTGCCACGTATTTTCGGCAAAGGTCAGCTCCGACAGAATGCTTTCTAATTCGATGTCGCCGAGCAAGCCTATTTCAACCGCATCTTCCAAATCGAGCAAGGCATAGCAAATGTCGTCGGCTGCTTCCATCAAATAAGACAACGGATGGCGCGCCCAGCAATCTTTGCCTTGCTCGGGCAACCCCAATTCTTGCGCTACCCGACGGATAAACGGCAACTCGGTCTGATAAATATTGAATTTCTTGCCGCCGCGCGGGTCGAGTGTTGTCCACGGATATTTGATCAGCGCGCCGATGGCAGCTGAAGTAAGCCGCATACCACCTTTGCCGCGGTACATTTCCAGATTGGCTACCAAACGCAGGCTGTGAGCATTGCCTTCGTAGGTTTGAATGTCGGTGCGCTCCGCTGCGCCCAAACCTTGCAGATATGGCTCGTGAACCGGTGCGCGAAACCAGTCGCGCAACGCTTCTTCTCCGACATGACCGAAAGGCGGGTTTCCCAAATCATGCGCCAAACAGGCGACTTGCACGATGGCACCGACATCGCTGGGCGTGTTCTCCTGCGGCAGAAATCCGCCCGCCGCCAGCATCACGCCGACTCTGTTGCCCAAGCTGCGCCCCACGCTGGCCACTTCCACGCTGTGAGTCAGGCGGTTATGCGTATGGTCGTGCTCGGCAAAGGGATGCACTTGGGTTTTTCGGCCTAAGCGACGAAATGCGCTGGAAAAAACCACCCTGTCGTAATCGATATGAAAGTCTGTACGTAGTGCGTTCATACCTTCTTGGGTAGACAAAGTGCTGGTCGGTTCGATAACGCCATCTCTCGGGCGGAAGCGCTGCGGGCTTAAAAGCTGCTGCCAATTCATTTGAGCCATGTTAAGGATTCCTTTTGCTGCGATGCCTGTCTGAAAAAAGGGGGCTGTTTTAAATATTCAGCCGCTTGCTTTCAGACAGGCATTAATGAGTGTCGGTTAATCATAAAACATAAGAGTAAAGGCCGCCCGAATGTTTTCAGACAGCCTTTTTTTAATTTATTTACCGCGCATCAGTTCGAAAAAATCGTTGTTGTTTTTAGAGGCTTTCAACTTGCCGGTTAGGAATTCAGCGGCTTCGAGCTCATCCATCGGATGCAGGAATTTACGCAGCAACCACATACGCTGAAGCTGATCGTTGGGCACCAGCAACTCTTCACGGCGGGTGCCGGATTTGTTGATATTGATGGCGGGGAACAAGCGCTTCTCGGCCATGCGGCGGTCAAGATGCAATTCCATATTGCCGGTACCTTTGAATTCTTCGTAAATCACGTCATCCATCCGACTGCCGGTTTCCACCAATGCGGTGGCGATGATGGTTAACGAACCGCCTTCTTCCACATTGCGTGCCGCACCGAAAAAGCGCTTGGGCCGATGTAATGCGTTTGCGTCCACACCACCGGTCAGCACTTTGCCGGAAGTCGGCACCACCGTATTATAGGCACGGGCCAAGCGGGTAATCGAATCAAGCAAAATAACCACGTCTTTCTTATGCTCGACCATGCGCTTGGCTTTCTCGATAACCATTTCCGCCACTTGAACATGTCGGCTGGCCGGCTCGTCAAACGTGGAAGAAACCACTTCTCCCCGCACCGAGCGCGTCATTTCGGTGACTTCTTCCGGCCGCTCGTCAATCAGCAATACAATCAGCTCGGCCTCCGGATAATTGGCGGTAATGGCATGCGCGATATTTTGCAGCATCACGGTTTTACCGGTTTTCGGCGGCGCCACCAACAGCGCGCGCTGGCCAAACCCGATCGGAGCAACCAAATCAATGGCGCGGCTGGTCAGGTTCTCTTCGGCTTTGATATCGCGTTCGAGTTTGAACTGTTTAGTCGGAAACAGCGGCGTCAGGTTCTCAAACAAAATCTTATGTTTACACACTTCCGGCTTGTCGCCGTTGATGGTATCCAGCCGCACCAGCGCAAAATAACGCTCGTTGTCTTTCGGCACGCGCACGGTGCCTTCGATAGTATCGCCGGTGTGCAGATTGAAACGGCGGATTTGGCTGGGAGAAACATAAATATCATCCGGCCCGGCCAGATAGGAAGTATCGGAGCTGCGCAAGAAACCGAAGCCGTCGGGCAGAATTTCAAGTGTGCCCGAGCAGGAAAAATCTTCGCCCTGCTTCATCAGTTGGCGCACAATGGCAAAAACAAGGTCTTGCTTTCTGAGACGGTTGGCATTTTCAATGCCTAATTGTTCGGCTTGCTCTAACAGTTTGGAAATATGTTGGGTTTGTAATTCGGAAACGTGCATGATATTTGGTTCTGGTTTGCAATAGAAAGATGACGTTAAGATTCAACGCACTCGGAAACGGCATAATTCAATGATGTTTTGGCACATCAAAAACATTACCCACCCAATCTGGCGCTGAATAGCTGGAATACAAAATAAATTTATGAAGGATTTAAACGATTTAGAATGATTTCGGGAAATTATTCGGAAAAATGGAGAAATCCATAGCGGGTTTATTCTATGGAAAACGGCTTTCCATGTCAACAAAATACGTTTTTTCAAAATTAAATATCAGATGCCTGCCTGAAACGTTGTCAAACAGGCTGTTTACCCGCTTACGGTCAAACCGTGTCGGCACGCCCCAAAATCATGGCATCGCCATAACTGAAAAAACGGTATTGTGCTGCAATTGCATGCGCATAAACCTGACGGATATGTTGCGTGCCCGAAAAAGCGCTGACCAGCATCAGCAAAGTGGATTTCGGCAAATGAAAATTGGTAATCAAGCGGTCGACCACCTGAAACCGGTATCCCGGCGTGATAAAAATATCGGTATCGCCCTGCCCCGCCTGCAACTGCCCCGAACGAGCGGCAGATTCCAACGCGCGCATCGACGTGGTGCCCACCGCCCAAATGCGCTTGCCTGCCGCTTTGGCTTGTCTGATTTTTTCAGCCGTATCCGCCGGCACTTCATACCATTCGCTGTGCATGCGATGATCGGCAATATTTTCCACCCGCACAGGCTGAAACGTACCCGCCCCTACATGTAAAGTTACCTCCGCCGTCTGCACGCCTTTCCGCTGTAATTCGGCCAACATTGCTTCGGTAAAATGCAGGCCGGCGGTTGGCGCCGCTACGGCGCCTTGTGCTTTTGCATAAACCGTTTGATAACGGCTGTCGTCCTCTTCAGCGGCCGCCCGCTCGATATAAGGCGGCAACGGAAGATGGCCATATCGCTCCAGTAGCTCGTAAACGCTCTCATTGGCCTCGAAGCGCAAGCAGAACAATTCGCCCTGCCGCTCTTCCATTACGGCACGAACCCCACCTTCAAACTGCAGTTCCGTGCCCGGCTTCGGCGATTTGGAAGCGCGCACATGTGCCAACGCCCTGGAAGCGTCCAATACCCGTTCCACCAAAACCTCGATTTTGCCGCCGCTGGCTTTTTGCCCGAACAGACGCGCTTTCAGCACCTTCGTATTATTGAACACCAGCACATCGCCCTCATCCAGCCACTCGGGTAAATCAGCAAACACTTTATCCTGCAAAGGCAGGTTCGGCAGCGCAACCAGTAAACGGCTGCTTCCGCGTATTTCAGGCGGATATTGTGCGATTAACGCTTCGGGTAAATCAAAATCGAAATCGGAGATATGCATGAGCCAATTATCTGAAAAACTAAAAACGCGATTATACCTGCTACCAACAGGCGGTATGACTTTAAATCAAACAAACTTCGTGATTAGAAAGAACAATGCCTGTCTGAAAAAATTCAGACAGGCATTTGAAAACGTATATTGAGGCCATCACGCTCAACGCATCAGATTGCAATGCTTCACAACCAATGGAGCTGTTGGAACAAATCGCACACAAACCACCAGCAATAATGCAAACTGATGCCAACAAACCAAGCCAACCCGATACGGTTATTATCCTGAAAGGTACGGAAACAAACGTGGCGGTCTCGCGTTTTAATCGCCTGATATTGCTGCCATTGCCAATACACAACCAAGGGCAGCATCAGCCAATAGGGCCAAGTCGCGTTAATTTTAATGCCCAACACAATCATCAACACGGTAAACCAAAAATGACACAGCATTACGGCGGCAACGTCATTTTTACCGAACGTAATGGCGGAGGTTTGGATACCGATTTTCAAATCGTCTTCCTTGTCTGCCATCGCGTAAATCGTATCGTAGGCCAGCGTCCACAACACATTGGCCATAAACAACAGCCACGCAATGGAAGGCACCCGCTCCTGCACCGCCGCAAACGCCATCGGTATGCCGAATGAAAAAGCCAAACCGAGATAAAACTGCGGCAGCGGGAAAAAGCGCTTGGTAAACGGATAAGTAACGGCCAGAAACAGCGCAGGCAGGCTCATCAGCCAAGTAAGGTTATTCAAAGGCAACAGACACAACGCCGCCAGCATGCACAGAATCAGCAAAAGCAGCAACGCCTCGCTTTTACTGACCAAACCGCGTGCAAACGGGCGCATTTTGGTACGCTCGACCGCACCGTCGATTTCCCGGTCGGCGAAATCATTGGCCACACAGCCGGCGCTGCGCATCAGAAACGTGCCCATAATGAATGCGGCCAGAATAATTAAATCGGGTATGCCTCCCGAGGCAATCCATAAAGCCCAGAAGGTCGGCCAGAGCAGAAGCAGCGTACCAATCGGCTTTTCCACCCGCATCAGGCGGCCGTACACCCAAATCCGCCCGACCATATAACGGGGCAGTATTTGCAAAAGTAAGCGTTTAATTTCCATGAAAAATTGGTTTTCCGTATTCGTTTTAAAACCGCCGGTTCATTTATTATTATCCGTGCGGCCACTATCTAATTTTCAGGCCTTCCGAAACAGGCCGGTTATATCATTATTATATGACTTATGCATCAAAAGGCGGCTGAATTATATAGCAAATACAGCCGGATAAGCTGTTAAAAAACACAAAAGGCAGTAACGCAGTCAAACTCGTTTCAAAAAGAAGTAAAAACGGCGTAAACCTGTTTTCCTCAGATGCTCGTCGGAACGGCTATAAAAAACATTCCACCAAACCCAGCTTGTTGCCGTTCAAATCAAACACCGAGCGTCGAAGCGCCCACATGGGCAAGCCATCATGCGGCGAAACCATACCGCCCCCCGCGCAAAATTCCAACGGAGAACGCGCCAGCGGCAACGTACCGTCAAACAAACGCTCGCCCAACGGCTGTGTGCCGCAATCGAGTACTTCCCGCCAACGCACATCATCACAATGGCAAACGCTGCGCGCCCAAACCACAGGTTTGCCGCTCAAACAAAGCAAAACATCGCGGGCAAACACTTCATCGGGGAAAAGCTTGTCTGAAAACCATACGCCGCGTTCAGACAAACCCAAATGCAACAAGCGCACGGAAAACGGCTCGTCCAGCGATTTCAAAGCAGCCGTTAGCGAAGGTTGCGCCGCAAGCCATTGCTGCTTTTCAGATAAACCCAAAGGCAATGTTGGCTGCCAGTTTAATAAAGGTTGCATCAATCTATCTTTACATATTCGACCGACAAAATTTCGATTTCCTCGTTGCCCTCGGGCATACGCAGCAACACCTCATCGCCTTCCCGCGCCTTAATCAGCGCACGAGCCAACGGCGAAACCCACGATATTTTGTTGTCCGCCGTATTGATTTCATCAACGCCGACAATCCGCACCGTTTGCTCGCTGCCGTCGCCGCGCAAAATACAAACCGTCGCGCCGAAAAACACCTGATCGGTCGCCTCGCGCGTTGCCGGATCAACAACTACGGCTTCTTCCAAACGCTTGGTTAGAAAACGGATGCGGCGGTCGATTTCGCGCATCCGTCGTTTGCCATAAAGATAATCGCCGTTTTCACTGCGGTCGCCGTTGCTCGCCGCCCAGTTCACAATCTGCACGATTTCCGGCCGCTCTTTGTTGACCAGTTGGAAAAGCTCGTCTTTCAAAGTCTGCCAACCAGAAGGCGTGATGTAATTTTTCGGTGGAGACTGCGGGTTGTCGGTACTCATATCGTTTTTAAAATGGATTTATTTAGAAATTGATGAACAAACATTTTACTGCATTTTCAGGTAAAGCAAGCCTTTGCCAATCAAATGCCTGTCTGAAACCGGCTTTCAGACAGGCATTCCAACGAAAAACCTTATACGTCCAATTCATCGCTCAGATACACTTTACCACCGCCATCGCGCGGCATAACCAAATTCATCAGCAACGCCGCCATACCGCCCATGCAAATCGGATTTTGAAACAATTCCTTCAAAGGCAAGAGCGCAAACACTTCGGGCTTGAAACTCACGCCCAAGCCCAAGCCGATGGACGTGGCCGCAATAATCGTTTCACGGCGATTAATCCCGTTAGTCATCATAATGCGCACGCCCGCCACCGTAATCAGACCAAACATCAACACCATCGCACCACCCAAAACCGGGCTCGGAATGGTCGTAAACGCCCTGCCCACCATTGGAAACAGGCCCAACAACACCAGAATAACCGCAATGTATTTCCCCACATGGCGCGAAGCCACGCCGGTCATCTGAATCACACCGTTATTCTGCGCAAACGTTGTTAACGGCAACGAGCCGAGCGCCGTCGCAATCACTGAAACCAAACCGTCGGCAAACACACCGCCGCGCAAACGCTTTTGAAACGCCCCGCCCTCATAATCTTCGCCCGACACCATCGCCGTAGCAGTCAAATCGCCCACCGCCTCGAAAATACTCAAAAGATAAACCAAAGCTGCCACCAAAAACGGAACCGGCTGAAAATCAAAGCCGTATTTAAAAGGCACCGGCACGGTAACCAACGGCAGCTTGTCGAGCACCGAAAAATCCACCATCCCCATCGCCAGCGCCGCAAGATAACCCGCAATCATCCCGACCGCAATGCCGCTCATCCGTAACAACGGGTTTTTCAAAGTATTGAAAAACAGCACCACCACCAGCACGAACGTCGCCAAACCGATATTCTGCCAAGCGCCGAACGTATTATTCGCCATCGAAGCATAACCGCCGCCATATTCGGTAATCGCCACGCCAATCAGGCTCAACCCGATCATCATCACAACCACGCCACTGACCGTCGGCGTAATGACCCGTTTTAAATAAGGCAGCACCCAAGCCGAGGCCGCTACCAGAAAAGCACCGGCAAACGCCACGCCCAGCAGCGACGAAACCATGGCATGCTCGTCCATTCCCTGCGCTTTCATGCCGGAACCCAAAGCAATCATCACGCCGACAAACGAAAAATTAACCGATTGAATCGACAACATGCCCGAACCGACCGGCCCGAAACGGTTAACCTGTAAAAAAGTGCCGATACCCGATGCCACCATCGCCATCGACACCAAATAAGCCGTCATTTCCGCCGGCAGCTTCAGCGCACCGCCCACAATCAGCGCCGGCGTAATCATCGGCACGAAAATTGCCAGCAGATGCGTTACCGCGCTCAACAGCGCATTGGCAAACGGCGGTTTGTCTTCCAAACGGTATACCAAATCCGGCGTATCAGAATCTCTTTGAACAGGCGCGCCCATCAATCATTCCTTGAAAAAGCAAACCTTTAACCATCCGCAGGATGCAGAAGAATCCGCCCCGCGGCAATCGCCAAACGTTTGCGTTAAATGTCAAATTTTGTAATGGCGCGCATTATAACCCAAGCCCCTTTATCCCACCCATTTTTTACCATCTATCAGAAACAAAAGCCGAACAACATCAATTGCATGCCGAAACGGCACGTCACCACTCTTCACATATCATGATAATGCCTGTCTGAAAATTACTTGCGCTCACATTACCCCTATTTCACAATGCCGGAAAAGTAAGCTACAATCCGCCATTATTATTGACGTCTGACAAAGGTTCTCACTATGTTACAAGGCAGTTTGGTCGCACTCATCACCCCAATGAACAAAGACGGCAGCATAGATTACGAGGCATTTAAAAACCTGATCGACTGGCACATCGAAAACGGCACCGACGGCATCGTTGCCGTAGGCACCACCGGCGAAAGCGCCACCTTATCCGTTGACGAGCATAAAAAAGTCATCGAAACCGCCGTTAGCCACGCCGCCAAACGTATTCCCGTCATTGCCGGCACCGGAGCCAACAACACCATCGAAGCCATCGAGCTTTCCAAAGCGGCCAAAGCCGTGGGCGCCGATTACACCCTCTCGGTTGTTCCCTATTACAACAAACCTTCCCAAGAAGGCATTTACCGCCATTACGAAACCATCGCCACAACCGTAGACATTCCAATGATTGTCTACAACGTACCCGGCCGCACCGTCGTCAGCATGACCAACGAAACCGTACTGCGGTTGGCGCAACTGCCCAATATCGTCGGCGTAAAAGAAGCCAGCGGCGACGTTGCCCGAGACATCGAGCTGATTAACGCCGCACCCGAAGGCTTCGCCGTTTATTCCGGCGACGATCCAACCGGCCTGCCCTTCATGCTGTGCGGCGGCCACGGCGTGATTACCGTCGCGGCCAACGTCGCCCCCAAACTTTTCGCCGACATGTGTCGCGAGGCATTGGCCGGCAACATCGCCGAAGCCCGACGCCTGAACGAGCAACTCATTCCGCTCTACAACGTCATGTTCTGCGAGCCCAGCCCGGCCGCGCAGAAATGGGCGTTGAGCACTTTAAACAAATGCAGCCCCACCGTACGCCTGCCGATAATGGAACTATCCCCAACCGCGCAAGCCAAAGTGAAAGCTGCCTTAGAAGCAACCCGACTGATTTAACCCCCTACAGGAACTGTTTATGAATCGCATGAAACCGGCCGTATTGGCCATCGCCTTAATCGGCTTGGCCGCCTGTTCCAGCAATAAAGAGCACCCCAAGCTCGATTACCAAACCCAAAACCGCAAAGTGGTGGACTTATCCGTGCCACCCGATTTGACCGACCCCAACCAAGGCAACCGCTACAGCCTGCCGGCCAACAACGGTGCCGTGCGCGCCAGCGACATACAAAAAGGCAATAATGCGCAGCAAACCGCCAACCAAGCCGTTTTACAAGGCGTGAAAGGCGTGGAAATCAAGCGCTCGGGCAACCAGCGCTGGCTGGAAATCAGCGGCAAGCAACCTGCCGAAATCTGGCCTTTGCTGAAAGTGTTCTGGCAGGAAAACGGCTTCGTCATCAAATCGGAAGAGCCGGCCATCGGCCAAATGGAAACCGAATGGGCGGAAAACCGTGCCAAAATTCCGCAAGACGGCCTGCGCAACTTGTTTGAAAAAGTCGGCCTCGGTGGCATCTATTCCACCAGTGAGCGTGATAAATTCACCATCCGTCTCGAACGCGGCGCCAACGGCACCACAGATGTGTTCTTTGTTCACAAAGGTATGAAAGAAGTTTATGCCGACAAGAAGAAAGAAAACACCATGTGGGAACCACGCCCCAACGACCCGACGCTGGAAGCCGCTTTCTTAGGCCGCTTCATGCAATATCTGGGCGCGGATCAACAACAGGTTGACCAACAGCTGAAACAAAGCCAAAGCAAAGCCGCAACGGCCAACGATTCAGCCAGAATCGAAGGAAACAACCTGCTGGTCAGTGGCGACTACCAACGCAACTGGCGCCGTACCGCACTGGCGCTTGACCGCATCGGCCTGACCGTATTGGGTCAAAACGTAGAAAAACACGCTTTTCTAGTACAGCCCGTACCGGATGAAACCGCTAAAGCGAAAAATAAAAAACCCGGTATGCTGACCCGTATTTTCGGCAAAAGCAAAAAAGACGGTGAAACGTCAGCCAAGGCCATGCCTGAGTTGATCGTGTTTATGGAGCCGGTACAAAACGGCTCGCGCATCAGCATACTCAACAAAGACGGCAGCGCTTATCAAGGCAAAGAAACGCAGACTTGGTTGAACAGCCTGCAAACCGAATTACGTTAAGTATTTGGCCCAAAAAATGCCTGTCTGAAAAATCTTTCAGACAGGCATTTGCTTTACCGTTAAAATAATACGTTTTTCCACTCCGACATTAGAAAATGTTAGTTCTAGGCATTGAATCTTCCTGCGACGAAACCGGCGTTGCACTTTACGACACCGACCACGGCCTGATAGGCAATCAGCTTCACACCCAAATGGCCATGCACGCCGAATACGGCGGCGTGGTGCCCGAGCTGGCAAGCCGCGACCACATCCGCCGCCTTGTGCCGCTGACCCATGCCTGTCTGAAAGAGGCCGGCAAATGTTTTAGCGACCTTGATGCGGTTGCCTTCACGCAAGGCCCGGGACTCGGCGGCGCGCTGCTGGCCGGTTCCGGCTATGCCAACGCTTTGGCCTTCGCTCTCGGCAAACCCGTGATTCCCGTTCACCATCTGGAAGGCCATCTGCTTTCGCCGCTATTGGCCGACGAGAAACCGACCTTTCCCTTTGTGGCCCTGCTGGTTTCCGGCGGACACACTCAACTGATGGCCGTACACGGCATCGGCGATTACACGCTGTTGGGCGAAAGCGTTGACGACGCGGCGGGCGAAGCCTTCGACAAAACGGCCAAACTGCTCGGCCTGCATTATCCCGGCGGCGCCAAGCTCTCGGAGCTGGCAAAACTCGGCAATGCCGACGCCTATCTGTTTCCCCGCCCGATGCTGCATTCGCACGATTTGCAAATGAGTTTTTCCGGCTTGAAAACCGCCGTGCTGACTGCCGTGCAAAAAGCCGAAGCAGGCTCTCCCGACGGCATGCTTTCCGAGCGAACCAGAAACGACATTTGCCGCGCCTTCCAAGATGCAGTGGTAGACGTTTTACTCGCCAAAGCCGGCAAAGCCCTGCGGGATACCGGCTTGCGCACGCTGGTTGTCGCCGGCGGCGTGGGCGCCAACTGGAAACTGCGCGAAGCGCTCTCACGACTAACCATCAAATCCGCCCCGAAAGCCAAACCTGAAAAAGTGCAAGTCTTCTTCCCGCCGTTGAGTCTGTGTACCGACAACGGCGCCATGATTGCCTTTGCTGGCGCCATGCGCTTGCAAAATGCCTCGCCGGCGGGTGCTTTCAACGTCAAACCCCGTTGGCCGCTGGCCGAGATTGTTCACGCAGCTTAAAGAGCTTCAAAAACAAAATGCCTGTCTGAAAAATGTTTTTCAGACAGGCATCATTCCATCAGAAGCCAAAGATTTATTTGGCCGCCATTTGCTCAGCTTGAATAGCCGTCAGCGCGATGGTGTAAACGATGTCTTCCACCAAAGCACCGCGCGACAAATCGTTAACCGGTTTGCGCAAGCCTTGTAACATCGGGCCGACGCTCAACACATTTGCATTACGCTGAACGGCTTTGTAAGTGCAGTTGCCGGTATTCAAATCAGGGAAAACGAACACAGTGGCTTTGCCGGCAACCGGGCTGTTCGGCGCTTTGGATTGGGCCACGCTGGCCACACTGGCCGCGTCGTATTGCAGCGGGCCGTCCACCGCAATATCGGGGCGCTGCTGTTTAACCAGCTCGGTAGCCGCAGCCACCGCTTCCACATCAGGGCCGGCGCCTGAAGTACCGGTAGAATAAGAAATCATCGCCACACGCGGCTCAATGCCGAAAGCCTTGGCCGAATCGGCCGACTGAATGGCGATTTCCGCCAATTGCTCCGGCGTCGGGTTCGGATTGACCGCGCAATCGCCGTACACCAGCACTTGACCGGGCAGCAGCATAAAGAAAACGCTTGATACGATGCTGGCACCGGGCGCCGTTTTAATCAGCTGAAACGCCGGGCGGATGGTGTTGGCCGTAGTATGCACTGCGCCGGAAACCAAACCGTCCACATCATTTTGCGCCATCATCATGGTGCCGAGCACCACGGTGTCTTTCAACTGTTCACGCGCCTGTTCGGGCGTAAGGCCTTTACTTTTACGCAGTTCGCACATCGGGCCGACATATTGCTCCACCAAGGTTTCAGGATCAATGATTTCCACCGAATCCGGCAATGTTACGCCGATTTGCTGCGCTACTTCCAAAACAGCCGGACGAGGTGCCAGCAATACGCAACGGGCAATGCCTTTTTCATGGCAAATCGCAGCCGCATGCACCGTACGCGGCTCCGCGCCTTCGGGCAATACGATGCGTTTGTTCGCTTTACGCGCCGATTCCATCATATTGAAACGGAATTGCGCGGGCGACATACGTGTTTCTTGCGGAGCAACCAAAGCCGCGGCATTATCCAAAGCATCCGGCTTGCCCAAATAAGCCAAACCAGCTTCTTTCGCCGCTTCGGCGCTGCCGCCGGTTACACCCATGATTTCCGCTTTTCCTTCAAATACCTGTTTGGCCAACCGCAAACGCGAGGCCGTACCGCATTCATTGCTGGAAGCAAACACCACCCGCGCGTTAAACGCAGAAGCCAAGCCCGCATTATGAGCCGATAAAAAAGCATGATCGGCATCAGTCGCAATGCCCTGAATCACAACATTCGATTTTCCCAATGCCGACAAACGGCCAACCAACAAATCAAACCAATCATCCGCCTTGCCCGCGCCAATCAGCCGCTCTGCTTCCGCCGAATCGGCCAGCGGATTAAACACCGCAGCATCAGGCAAACCGGCCGCCACAGCCGCCGTTACCGCCGCCAAGTCAACATGAACACATACAGGTACAATCAAAATATTTGCCATAACGCATTATCCTTTTACAGTTTGATTCATTCGCATCACAATAAAGCGCCAATATACTCTAAAACCGCTCAAAATCCTACCCTGCAACCACTCTGCCGATTCAATATCTCCACCGTGTTCATGCCTGTCTGAAAATCGAATCCTTTATCAAAAAACAATCCGATTATTCCAACCGCAACCGGCTGCGATAAAATAGGAAAATATCCGGCAGCATCAACCGCATCACAACCCCGTATTTAAAAAGGAAACACCATGCGCCCCGTATCCGTGCTTAATCTCGTTCCCGTCCGCGAAGGGCAGAACGGCGCTCAAGCCATCTCATCCATGATCGCTTTGGCGAGGGAAACGGAAAAAATTGGTTACGCGCGCTATTGGATAGCCGAGCATCACAATATGCCTCACCTAGTCAGCTCGGCTACACAAATCTTAATCGGCCATACCTTAGCGCATACCAACCGCATACGAGTCGGCAGCGGCGGCGTTATGCTGCCCAACCACAGCCCGCTCATCGTGGCCGAGCAATACGGCACACTTGATACCATCTATCCCGGCCGCGTTGATTTAGGCCTCGGCCGAGCACCCGGCACCGACCAGCTTACTGCTGCCGCAATACGCCGCAGCGAACGCGATCTTTCATTCAGTTTTCCTGAAGATATCCAAACGCTGCAACGTTATTTCGGCCCGAGTGAAGCGCAAGGCTATGTATGCGCATTCCCCGGCGTCGGCCTGAACATTCCGCTTTATATCCTGGGCTCCAGCACCGAAAGCGCCTATCTTGCCGCCGAACTCGGCCTGCCCTACGCATTTGCCGCCCATTTCGCACCTCGAATGCTGGAATCTGCGCTGGAAATCTACCGCCGCAAATTCAAACCTTCGGCAACACTGGCGCAACCGTATACCATCGTATGCCTCAACGTCATCATCGCCGATACCGACGAAGAAGCTCATTATCTCTCCACTTCGCAGCAGCAGTTTTTCCTGAACATCATCCGAAACAGCCGCCGCCCGCTACAACCTCCTGTGCCAGATATGAATACACATTGGCAAGCCGGCGAAGAAGCAATGGTACAACAAATGCTTTCCTGCTCGATTATCGGCGGCAAAGCCAGTGCTGCCGCCAAACTGGATGAATGGCAAACACGCCTGCGTGCCGACGAATGGATGGCGGTAAGCTACATCTACGACGAAGAAAAGCAACACCAATCTTACCGACTGTTTTATGAAATCTCAGCAGTGTAAGCTCACATACAGCCCAAAACAAAAAGCCTGTCTGAAAGTTTTCAGACAGGCTTTTCTTTTATTCAAACCCAATAGGGTTTTATTACTTCAACGTAGCCACGATGTTTGCAACCACTTCACCCAAAGCTACGCTTTTCGCTTCGTTATCAACACGTCTGGCATACTCTACCAAGCCTTCTTTCAGGCCGCGGTCGCCAATCACGATGCGGTGCGGAATGCCGAGCAATTCCGAATCATTTAGCAACACACCTGCGCGTTCATCGCGATCATCCAACAAAACATCTACTCCGGCAGCCAACAAATCGGTATAAATCTTATCTGCGGCATCGCGCACGGCTTCGGATTTTTTGTAATTCATCGGCACAACCACCACTTGGAAAGGTGCCATCGCATCGGTCCAGATAATGCCGCGTTCGTCGTTGTTTTGCTCGATGGCGGCTGCTACGATTCGGGTAATGCCGATGCCGTAGCAACCCATCTCCATGATTTGCGATTTACCGTTATTGTCTAAGAATGAGGCATTCATGGCTTGGGAGTATTTGTCGCGCAGCTGAAAAACATGGCCGACTTCAATGCCGCGCGCCAGTTTCAGACAGCCTTTGCCATCAGGGCTGGGATCGCCTTCCACCACATTGCGCAAATCGGCAAATTCAGGCTCGGAGCAATCTCTGCCAAAATTGAAACCGGTATAGTGGTAATCGTCTTCGTTGGCGCCGATAACCATATCGGCCAGTTTTTCAACCGCATAATCCGCATACACTTTGCCCTTGAAACCAACCGGCCCGAGCGAGCCGCCGTTGGCGCCGAACTGTGCCTGAATCAGCGATGCAGGCGCCATGATCAGCGGAGTTTTAACACCGGGCAGCTTTTCCGCCTTAATATCGTTAAACTCATGATCGCCGCGCAACAGCAGCAACACCAGCTCGCCTTCTTCTTCGCCTTCCACCACAATGGATTTCAATGTGCGCTCAACCGGCAGTTTGAGAAACGCCACCAATTCGGCGATGGTTTTCACGCCGGGCGTATGGATTTTGGTCAGACTCTCGGCTGCCTCGGCGCGTTCGCCTTGCTGCGGCAAGGTCGCTGCCAGCTCGACATTGGCGGCAAAATCGGAAGTATCGCTATAAGCAATCACATCCTCTCCACTTTCGGCCAAAACTTGGAATTCGTGCGAGCCCGTGCCGCCGATGCTGCCCGTATCCGCTGCAACAGGACGATAGTTTAGGCCGAGACGGTCGAAAATACGGCAATATGCGTCATACATCGGCTGATAGCCGTCGCGCACCAACGATTCATAATCGGCATGAAACGAATACGCATCTTTCATCACAAACTCACGCGCACGCATCACGCCAAAACGCGGGCGCACTTCATCGCGGAATTTGGTTTGAATATGATAGAAATTCTTGGGAAGCTGCTTGTAACTGGTGATTTCTTTGCGCACAATGTCGGTAATTACTTCCTCACAGGTCGGACCCATGCAGAAATCACGCTCGTGCCGGTCTTTAATCCGCAGCAATTCTTTGCCATAAAATTCCCAACGGCCGCTCTCCTGCCACAATTCGGCCGGCTGCACCACCGGCATCAGCAATTCCACGCTGCCCGCTTTGTTCATTTCTTCTCGTACGATATTTTCCACTTTACGCAACACGCGCAATCCCATCGGCATCCAAGTATACAGACCCGAAGCAACGGCTTTAATTAAACCGGCCCGTATCATCAGGCGGTGGCTAGATAAAACAGCTTCGGCAGGGGCTTCTTTTAAAGTGGAAATAAAAAATTGGCTGGCTTTCATCGTCGGCTCTAATCAAATTCTGGTTACGGAGATGGTGGATTGTACCCCAAACCGGGCACAACCGTGTAAACGGAATGCTTGTCTGAAAAATCATGTGTTATTCATTTTGAAAAATCCTTTTCAAATCAACAAAAACAGATTAACTAATTGATTTTATATGAAAATATTTGCTTCATTTTTAATCAATCATAGACCACCCTCGACTTGCCAGCCTGTTTTTCTGCTTACCACTACCTTACCCACAAGGTTATCCACAAAACATGTGTATGGCTTCGCTTGGCCCATCTGCTTTTTTTCAGACAGGCATAATCTTGCTATAATCCGGCGATTCAAACGATTTGCCCCGCCCGATATGACGCCTACTCAATTAGACCACACCGCCGCCGTTCTTGCCGACATACTAACCTTCAAACAACCTGCCGATACGATGCTGTCGGGCTATTTTCGCGAACATAAAAAACTGGGCCGCCAAGACCGGCACGAAATTGCAGAAACTGCCTTCGCCGCTTTGCGCCATTATCAAAAAATCAGTGCCGTTTTACGCCGCCCGCATGCCCAGCCGCATAAAGCCGCCTTAGCGGCTCTGGTGCTCGGCCGCGGTGTGAACATCAGCCGCATCCAAGCATTACTGAACCAAGAAGAAACAGAATTTCTAGCCCAATTAAAGGCACGTAAAAACGAATTTTCAACCAATCTATGCACCGCCGCCGAATTGCCAGAATGGCTGGTTGAAGTTTTAAAAGCTCAACTTTCTGAAGAAAACATACTGCAATTCGGCCGTAGCGCCAACCAAACCGCGCCGCTAGACGTGCGTGTTAATCTGCTGCGAGGCAAACGCGATAAAGTTTTAGCGCAACTGACTGAGGAAGCATTGGCGGCAGAAGCAGCGCCCTATTCGCCGTGGGGCATTCGTTTTAAAGACAAGCCGGCGCTAAACAAACACCCGTTGTTTCTTGACGGCACACTGGAAGTGCAAGATGAAGGCAGCCAGCTATTGGCACAATTACTCGGTGCGAAGCGCGGCGAAATCGTTGTTGACTTCTGCGCAGGCGCAGGTGGCAAAACACTGGCAATTGGCGCCATGATGGCCAACAAAGGCCGCATCTACGCTTTCGATATTTCCGAAAAACGCCTTGCCAACCTCAAGCCGCGCATGGTGCGCGCCGGGCTGACCAACATCCACCCCGAACGCATCAGCAATGAAACCGACCCTCGCATCGCGCGCCTGTACGGCAAAGCCGATCGCGTCTTGGTTGACGCGCCCTGCTCCGGCTTAGGTACTTTACGCCGCAATCCCGATTTGAAATATCGACAATCTCCCGATTCGTTAGCCGCGTTGCAAACGCAGCAAGCCTCGATTCTGGCCGAAGCCGCCAAATTAGTCGCACCGAAAGGCCGTTTGGTCTATGCCACATGCAGCGTTCTGCCGCAGGAAAACGAGCAGCAAGCCGCCCGTTTTCTGGCCGAACATCCGGATTGGCATGCGGTTGATTGCGCCTCGGTATTAAATCACTATAAAATTCCGCTCGATACAGGTGTATACTTGCGCCTGAACACCGCCGAACACCACACCGACGGCTTTTTCGCCGCCGTGTTCGAACGAAACTAATCCCAACCATTCTAGGAATTCGTAATGAGCATTCAAGATCAAATCAAAGAAGTCGTAAACACCCATCGCGTCGTATTATTCATGAAGGGCACCAAGCAATTCCCGCAATGCGGCTTCTCCTCCCGTGCCGTACAACTCTTGCAAGCCGCCGGCTGCACCGATTTCGTTACCGTCAACGTATTGGAAAACGATGAAGTGCGCCAAGGCATCAAAGAATACAGCAACTGGCCAACTATTCCCCAGCTTTATGTAAACGGCGAATTTCTGGGCGGTTCCGACATCATGATGGAAATGTATGAAGCAGGCGAATTGCAAGAAGCGCTGAAAGCCTAATACACATCCAATCTGCTTCCCGTTAACAAAGCCTGTCTGAAAAATTCAGACAGGCTTTATGTATCCCGCTCATTCCGCCGCAGTATAAAGCCGCTTCCTGCTTGATTAAGAAAAGCACCAAACAGCATACCTTAATGATTGGTACAAACGGGCAAAAGTTTTATAATAACGCCGCCCCGAAAGACGAACAAAGAGAGCTCACGATGAAAATAACCGTCATTGACCATCCGCTGGTCAAACACAAGCTGACCCTCATGCGCGAAGCTGAATGCAGCACCTATAAATTCCGCACGCTAACCACCGAACTCGCTCGCTTGATGGCCTATGAGGCCAGCCGCGATTTCGACACTGAAAAATACATTATCGACGGCTGGTGCGGCGAAATTGAAGGCGAACGGATTAAGGGCAAAACCTTAACCGTAGTGCCTATTCTGCGCGCCGGCCTCGGCATGCTCGACGGCGTATTGGATTTGATACCCACCGCCAAAATCAGCGTGGTCGGCCTGCAACGAAACGAAGAAACACTGAAGCCCGTTTCTTATTTTGAAAAATTCGTCGACAGCATGGCTTCCCGCCCCGCACTGATTATCGACCCCATGCTGGCCACCGGCGGCTCTATGGTTGCAACCATCGACTTGCTCAAACAGAAAGGCTGCCGCAATATCAAAGCCTTAGTTTTGGTCGCCGCACCGGAAGGCGTGAAACTGGTCAACGAAACGCATCCCGACGTAACCATCTACGCCGCCGCACTCGACAGCCATCTTAACGAACACGGCTATATCATTCCCGGTCTGGGCGATGCGGGCGATAAGATTTTCGGCACACGCTAAAGGCCAGATGCACGACTGCAAACCGGAGAAGGCCAAACGAAATAACCGGCTAATGTCATGGCAAACCATAAACATCATTCAAATTGGCTGCCACTGGTGTACGCTTCATACAAACAGCCGTTTTCCAACCAATGCCTGTCTGAACATTTTACAGGCAGGCATCACTCATTAAGAAAGCACGATATGAATTTCCAAGAAAACCTCGCCGCCATGCCCGATATCAACCATCTTAGCGGTTTGGATGTTACCGATGCCGAGGGAAAAGTTTTACACCAAATCCCGGCCTCCCCCGGCAAACTGGGTTCTTTAAAACTTTACAATGCACTGGCACAACAATTCCACGGCACACTCAACGCCGAAGCCGCCCGACAAGGCTTGGCATGGTTTGCCGAACACGTTGCCGATGCCCAAAACCATCCGGGCAAACACCCCAATATTGATTTACTCTTCCGCGTTCAAGCTCAAAATCTTGAATTGAAATTGCTGCCTATCGGAGCAGACCAATAATACGTCATCGAAACTTGATATCTGCTCCTTCAAAATAAAGCTTTCTTCATAATAAAAATGCCTGTCTGAATAATTCAGACAGGCATTTTTATTACAAACCAATCAATCGAAATGAGCGATGCTTTGCGCCAAAATCGTACGTTTTCCATTAGGCTCGGCCGGCGAAATCACACCGTTGGCCTCCATCATGTCAAACAAAGTGGCCGCCCGGTTATAGCCGATGCGCAGATGACGTTGCAAATTGGAAATGCTGGGTTTTTGCGTTTTAATGATGGTGGCTACCGCTTCATCATACAGATCGTCCCGATCATTGTTGCCGCCCGCCGCATTGCTAAACATATCGTCGCCGCCGACCCCCGTAGTCAAAATATCATCAATGTAATCCGGCTCGCCGAATCGTTTCAGATAATCCACTACCGCATGCACTTCGCTATCTTGTACAAACGCACCATGAACCCGTTGCGGATAACCTGTTCCCGGCGGTAGAAAGAGCATATCGCCCTGACCCAGCAAGTTTTCCGCCCCCATCTGATCGAGAATGGTACGGCTGTCGATTTTACTGGAAACCTGAAAGGCAATGCGAGTCGGGATATTGGCTTTAATCAAACCGGTAATCACATCAACACTCGGGCGCTGCGTGGCCAAAATCAGATGGATGCCGGCTGCACGCGCTTTTTGAGCCAGCCGGGCAATCAATTCTTCGATTTTCTTACCTGCCGTCATCATCAGATCGGCAAACTCATCGACCACCACCACAATAAACGGCAGTTTTTCCAACGGTTCGGGCGTTTCGGGCGTCAAGCTGAAAGGATTGGCAATATTCCTGCCCTGAGCGGCTGCTTCCGCCACTTTCTGATTAAAACCGGCCAAATTGCGCACACCCACATGGCTCATCAGGCGGTAGCGTTTTTCCATCTCGTTCACACACCAGTTCAACGCATTGGCCGCCAGCCTCATATCGGTTACCACTGGCGCGAGCAAGTGCGGAATGCCCTCATAAATGCTCAATTCCAGCATTTTCGGGTCTATCATAATCATGCGCACGTCTTCCGGCGAAGCTTTAAACAGCATGGAAAGAATCATGGCGTTGACGCCCACCGATTTGCCCGAGCCCGTCGTACCGGCAACCAAAAGATGCGGTGCCTTGGCCAAATCCGTTACCACCGGCGCGCCGGTAATATCCTGCCCCAAAGCAAGCGTCAATTTGGATGCACTTTCATAAAAGGCAGGAGAATTAAATACTTCGCTCAAGCGGATAACCTGTCGGCGCGGATTAGGCAGCTCTAACCCCATACAGGTTTTACCCGGAATGGTTTCCACAACACGGATAGACGCAACCCCCAACGAACGGGCCAGGTCTTTCTCCAAATTCAAAACAGCATTGCCGCGCACGCCCACGTCCGGCTCGATTTCATAGCGTGTAATCACCGGCCCCGCATAAGCGTCCAACACCTTTACCTTGACTTTAAACTCCGCCAGCTTTTCTTCGATAGTAATGCTGTTTTCCAACAAAGCGTCTTCGCTCTGCGTGGCTGCAGCATCAAATTGCGGCGGCAGCAACAATGAGGCATCAGGCAGAGAATAGCCTGTCTGAATATCAACTTGCGATTGCAATGAGGTAGCCGCTTCTTCAGCAACAGATAAAACATTGCCTATGTTTTCAGACAAGCCGTTATCCTGTAGTCCGACATTTTCAGAATCCAACGTCTGCTCAGGCAACACAATCTGAGCCTCAAGCTCTTGCGACGGAATTTCAGGCGCAGATTCGCTGATTAGCCGTTCGCGAATCAGCGAACCTGGCACATCCGTAATGTGCGCATTAACCGATGGCGCAGCAGACTGAAGCGATGGCGCGTCTCGGTTAAAGACCGGCGGTTCCGGAATATCCACCACCGGTTTCGGCGTTTCCGGCACCACAGGCGGCTCAACCACTGTCGCATCAGGCGCAGGCAGCACACTCACAGGCGCAGAAACGGTGCTTCGCGCCTGATAAAGCGGCGTAGCGGCAGGTTTATTCAAGCCAGCCGCCACCATCGGTCGCACTTGAGTAACATGCGCCTGATCAATTCGGGTACTTTCAGGAATCACACTTTCATGAGCAGAGCTGCTGGCACGGCGGAACCGACGTGAAGCAGGCAAGCCGTTGCGTATGCTGTTGGCAAAAACCTCTTCCACCGGAATCACATCAGGGCCGGAATGTTGGGTACGAATGTTTTCTTGTATATGTTGACGGTTGTAATGGGATACGCGCTGCCATTGCAGATTGGTCTGAATATCCGTTTCATCGATAACGGTATGCTGCGGCGGCAAATGGCGTGTTTCCTGTATTTCCGGACGATAATTTTCTAAATAAAGTTTGTTGACTTCGGCCAACGTGCGCGCACGGGTGCGAGCCACAGCCGGATCATCCAAAGTAATGGTCTGACGGCGGGCAGACGCTCCTTGCCTCGCTTGCCCAACCTTCGGTCGCTCCATAATCGGCGGCACTTGCACCCACGGGCTGCGGGTCGCCTCTTCCAAAGAAATCACCGGCAAGTTGGCATCAGGTTTATGCGGCTTGCGCAACATGCGCGGATCCATATCAAAATCAACGATATCAGGAACGGATTGCGGCATAGCCAAGGCCAAAGAGAGCTCGTCTGGTGTTACCGCAGCGCGGTTTCGCTCTGCGCTTTCCTGCCTTTGCCCACGTTCGGCATCAGCCAAATAAGAAGCGATGGAAGGAATGGGCGTTGAAGAACGCACCGGATTTCTGCCAAGCATCTGGCGCAAACGATCGGCTGCCTGCGAACTACTACTCGCTTCATCAGGCAATTCAACAAATTCGTTTGTTTGCCTGTCAGCCCCTGCAAAAATCGGCAACTCTTCCAAACCGCCCTGCTCTTCAGGATTCAATTTACCCATCAAAGCATCTAGTTTGCGTACGCGCTTAGGCGCCACTTCGCGCAATTTTTCAATAGTACGCTCGTACACCACTTTACTTTCTTCAGCCGTTTTTCGGGTGTCACGGCTGTTTTGCAGATTGGGAGAAGTACCGCGGATGACTTTGGCTTCTTTAATATTTTCCGGCAAATCCGGCCTTTCGTTTTCATGGCGACGCAGATAAGTCATCTCCATCTGCCATTCGCGCTCCTGGCGCTGGCGCAACCACAACAGCACGCCGATGGCAGCAAGTAAAACAATCAGTAAAACAATCCACAACATAACAAAAGCAGCCTTCGCTAGGTTTTCTGCAAAGCGGCTATTTTAGCTTGTTTTTTAAATTTCTTCTATGAAGGAAAACAAGATTGCCTAACAGAAACAAGGATTCAAGCAAACATTAACTTCTATATCATTAACAGGCTAAATCCTCATAATAAACAACGCAACGCACTCAGCCTGCAAACTATGTTATAATTTCTCAACATATTGCTTGTTATCAATATTTTTCATTCATTTCAATTCAAGGAGCGCATCATGTCTTGCACAACTCATCCTAATCATGAACATGTTCACGGTGCGAATTGCGGTCACACTGCCATCAAACACGGTGATCATACCGACTATCTTCATGACGGCCATCTTCATCATGCGCACAACGGCCACTACGACGAGCATACTTTAGAAATCAATGCGACTAACCCAGACGGCTGTCATCCGATACAAGACTGCGCAGGCCATGTGCACGGAGAAGGTTGCGGTCACGAAGCCGTACCGCACGGCGATCATATTGATTATATCGTTAACGGACGCTTGCATCATCCGCACGGCGATCATTGTGACGATCATGGGCAGGTTGAAATCGTTAAATAATAAATCTTTAAAATCAAAGCTCTATTCAACCATAGGGCTTTTTATTTGCCTTCGGCTATTTCAATCTGGATAAATCTTGACATATGGGGAGATTTTATCTGTATCTTAACTTAATTCAGAACCACTATCCTTCTTATCGATTATCGACATAGCCAGAAAACCCTATTCAATGATTTTGCCAATGCATCAGGCATTCTTTATAATCTCTAAGCTTTAGAATAATCTCTAAGCTTTAGAAAATAGAAAAAACACCATTCTTTAATATTCCCACTAATGGCCGGTTTATGAATTTCCTTGCCGCATGGTTTGAGCCTGCTTGGTTTTATATTGCAGACATTGTATTGGTGCTTCTGCTGGCGGCTTTTACCCCAAAAGCTTGGGCGGTTTTACGATATCGCCCGCGTGCCGCAGCAGCAGCTTTATTATGGTTGGCATTACTATGGAGCTTGCGTGCCAATATAGGCGGAGGCCAACTTACCGGCATGAGCTACCACTTACTTGGCATGAGCCTGGCAACCTTAATGCTCGGTGCACCAGCGGCCTTCTGGATAGGCAGCTTGCTGCTCCTACCCTATCTATGCATCACAAACGGCCTTTCGGGACTGAATACGTTTGCCTTAAATGCCTTATTCGTTTTATTGCCTCCGGTTATGGCGTGTCGCCTTTTACTTTCTCTGGCACAACGCCATTTATCCCCCAACTTGTTCATCTATATTTTTGTAAACGGTTTTATTGCCGCAGCATTAGGCATGCTGCTAACCGGCGCATTAATTGTTGCCCTATTGGAATGGTCGGGCACCTTCCCCAATGTTTTACTTTGGCACACCGCATTTAAAGTGTTTTTCCTGATCGCTTGGGGCGAAGCATTTTTAAGTGGTATTTTTTCTGCTATTTTTGTCGCACTGGTTCCCACTATGTTAGGCACATTCGACGACGCCCGTTATTTGAACCGCAAAGCCGACATCTGGAAATAAAGATACCCTCAAAAAACCACAATGCCTGTCTGAAAAGTTTTCAGACAGGCATTGTCTATCAAAACATACTCATCAAGTTAAGGCTTCTCTGCTTTATCCCCAATTTTACGCTCGCTACCTTTGAGCAACTTCTCAATATTACTTTTATGACGATAAATCACCAACAATGCAATAAGCAAAGTCGCCAATATCCAAGAACTTTGCGACATCAAAAAATACGCAGCTATCGGGCTAACACCACTCGCCACCAAGGCTCCGAGAGAGGAAACTTTAAAACGAAAAACCACCAGCAACCATGCAGCAACACACACCAGCGCAGTCGGCCAAGACATAATCAGCAACACGCCTAAAGCCGTCGCCACACCTTTACCGCCTTTAAATCCGAAAAATACCGGCCACAAATGCCCGATTTGTGCTGCGACCGCCACGGCTGCAATCGTCGCATCGCTCAAACCCAAGCGACTCTGCCATACCAAGGCTAGCCAAACGGCAAAGCCGCCTTTGAACGCATCACCCAACAAAGTCAACACCGCCGCTTGCTTCTTGCCGCTACGCAGCACATTAGTTGCGCCCGGGTTTCCCGAACCGTACGTACGCGGGTCATCCATACCGTAAAGTTTCGACACAATCACCGCAAATGAAAGCGATCCGATTAAATACGCTGCGACAACAGCCAATAAATTTACCAACATGGAATCTTTTTTGCTTTAGAATAAAAGACGCATGATTCTAACTGAAACGGTTGAAAAAAAAAATGGATAAAATCTTTCTACACGGCATGAAAGCCGAAACCCTAATCGGCGTTTACGACTGGGAGCGCAAACAAAAACAAACCTTATTGCTAGATTTAGACATTGGCATTCCCGAAAAACCGGCCACCTCCGACGATATAGCCGACACTGTTCATTATGCAGACGTGTGTGATGCAGTACGTCGCAGCTTAAGCAACCAAAATTTTATGTTGCTCGAAGCACTGGCAGAACATATCGCCAATTTGATTCTGCAAGACTTCCGAGCACTTTGGGTGCGCATCCGAATCGTGAAACCAGGTATTCTGGCAGGCGTCAAAGAAGCCGGAGTAGAAATCGAACGCAGAGCCGAATAACCTCTCCAAGCCTGTCTAAAATGTATTAATGAATTTCAGACGGGCAGATATAATCCAATTTCCCACTCTATTCAAAAAACATTCTCAAATTAATAATGATGCAAAAAAGTTGCGGAATCTGCTAAGCCTTGAATTCTCTCAATAAACCATATACCTTTGATTTATATAAACATCATTATTTACAATTCGATACTTAACCATATCTTTGCAAATCCATCACTATAACCTTAAAAATTATTTTGCTATATTACGCGCAACACGGAGAAAACGATTAACAAAGTCCATTTGTTATTCAAAATAAATACTAACACTCACTGAAGTTGCAAAAGCAAGTGAAGTCGTCCTCAAAATAATTATTTTTATATCATGTTCAAGCAATTCTCGAACATGACATTAAATTTAATGTCTACTGATTATTTCACGATACTATGCGGCCTTAGATGTGAGCCACCTGAACACTACGATTGTATTTCATACGATCTACTCCCATCTCTCAGTTGATTTAAGGACGATAATTATGGATAAAACACGAAATGTCACTGGATTAGAAAAACTCCAAGGTTCCTCGACCAAACGTTACCGCAAAGTTACCATCTCAGTTGCTGTTTTTCTGGTGTTCATATCTGGCGTAATGATTGTCAACAGCCAAATATCCCAGCAAATCCAAGTCAACCAAGTACAAATTGATGCTGCCGGCACGCTGAGTGATACAGCCTATGATATTGTTACTGCTACCCAAGCATTACAAATTCTGACCTTGGAAAAACACGACGAGAAAAAACATAGAGCCGAAAAAAACGAAACGGCTTACCAAGCTAAACTGCAAGAAAATGATGCAGAAAGCATGGAACTACAAAAAAAATTGGAAAAATCTCGTCATCAGTTCCAAGAAATCATTACTGCTCTGGATAAAGGCGGTCACTATACTATCGTTGAAGGCCATAACTTCCTGCAACCTCTCAGCGCAGAGGGGACCCGTGAAGCCTTAGCTAAAGTACAAGGTATCTGGAAGGATTATCAGCCCCTGATTCATAAGGTCGTGAAATATAAAGTTACTTCTAATGAAAATCCTAATTTTGCTCAAGAAGTTTCTGAATTTACTCACGATAATTATCAAGACATTTATGAAAACATTGATGACATTATTGTTTCCATCAATAATGACATGAACAAAAAAGCGGTTTTGATGCAACGCATCCAAATCACCGGCATTACTCTTTCCCTGCTCTATTTCTTATTATTCATCGGCCTTTTCATGCGCCGGTTAGGCAAAGCCGACCAAGCTGCCGCTGCCGCCAGGAATGAAACTAAAGAAATCTTGCAAACCGTTAGCAGCGGATTATTCCTATTGGACAGAAACCTGAACATTGGCTCCCAATATTCCGCTGAACTTGAACGTTTATTAGGCAAAAAGAACCTAGCGGGGAAAAATTTATTGGACTTATTATCCGATATGGTTGCCAATGCAAGAGATTTAGATACTGCGGGCAGTTTTGTACAACAGCTCTACAATCCCCGCACGAAAGAGCGACTAATTGCCAGTTTGAATCCGTTGGTTCGCTGCCCAGTCAACATGATTAACGATTCAGGGGAAAAAGAAATTCGTTATTTCGATTTTAAATTCAATCGTGTTTATCATGAAGACAGCATTGCCCGCGTGTTAGTCAACGTTAACGACGTAACTCATGCCGTGTTGTTAGAAGATAAAATCGAAGCGGAGCGCGAACAGAATGATCTGCGTATGGAGATGCTTAACACCATATTGAAAACGGATTCGCAGCTTTTGTCTGATTTTATTACCCACACTAAGACCAGAAATGAAAATATCAACGGAATTCTGAAAGAACCTGTTCAAGGCCAATCTGAGTTTTCAGACAAAGCCCGTCGTATTTTCCGTGAAGTTCACGGTATGAAAGGCGATGCCAGCTCACTTAATCTGCAAGGATTTGTTTCCTTAGCCGAAGTGCTGGAAACCTTGCTAAAAGATTTACAACGCAAAACCACCCTTGTTGGAGAAGATTTCTTACCACTAACCGTTTCATTGGAAGAGTTATTTAGTTTAACGGAAGTAATTGAAGACTTAAATAATCGTATTGCGGGCAATGGTGGTGATTCAGCGCGCCATGTTTTCAACTCCGAGCCCATCAAGGAACAGCTATCAAAATTTGTAAAAGGGTTGGCTGAAAGAAATGGAAAACAGGTCGATTTCAGTTGTACCGGTATGGATAATACTCCTCTAAATGTCAACGTAAAAAGCCATTTGAATGAAATGGCAATCCAAATGCTGCGTAATGCTGTAGTACATGGCATTGAACCTCCGGAAGACCGTTTGAACAAACATAAATTGGCTGCAGGTCATTTACGCTTGGATTTAGAGGAAACCAGCAATGGTTCCATAAAATTAACAGTTCAAGATGATGGCACAGGTATAGATCATGAAAAAATCCGACGAAAACTAATTGAAAATGGCACTTACTCCCAAGAACAAGCTGCCCGGTTAGACACCAAAGAGTTAGTGCAACAGATCTTTGAACATGGCTTCTCAACCGCCTCAAATAATACCGAAGATGCCGGCCGAGGAATAGGAATGGACATAATCAAAGAGCGTGTTCAGCAGTTAGGAGGGAAAGTTGCTCTTGCCACCAAAATCGGAGCTTATACGCGTATTGTATTGACAATACCCAAAAAACTTTAATCTGATACCATAAGAAAGAATAAAGATGCCGACAATTATGATTGTTGATGACTCGAATGTTATTCGCAACCGCATTACTCGCAGTTCAGAAAGCACGGGATTCGAAGTGGTCGCTACCGCCGCAGATGGCAAAGATGCGGTTGCACTTTATGAAATTCTACGTCCTGATTTAGTAACAATGGATTTAACTATGCCTCAAATGGACGGGTTAACCAGTATACAACGAATTATCGAACTGGATGAAAATGCCAATATTTTAGTTATTTCTGCCCTATCCGACAAAGCAACAGGAATTAAAGCTTTGGAATACGGAGCAAGAGGGTTTCTTTTCAAACCTTTTTCAGACGAAGATCTATTTAGCGCACTAAAAGAAATGACTGAAGATTTATAAACAGGAAGACGAAGAACTAAAATGAAAGAAGCTCAATTACAAGTATTTTTAGAAGGTGTCCAACAATATTTCAATCATGTCGCAAGCGAAGAAATTTTCGTAGGAACACCTTATCTCGTAGAAAATGCTATGCCCGCTGCTCAACAATATTCCGGAGTCATTGCGATTTCGGGTTACGCACAAGGGATTGTATATTTTACCTCACCCAAAGAGTTAGCTCAACGCCTATTAACCTTAATGGGAGAAAAAGATACTTCAGAAGAAAATATCATAGACATTATCGGAGAGGTATCCAATACGATCGCTGGTAATGCACGCAGAGTACTAGGAGAAACGCTCCAAATATCGGTACCGATTGTTATTCGTGGAGAACCAGATGAAATTATGTTACCAAGGCGTGATCGTTCATTTGTGATTCCAATCGAATGGGGACGATACGATGCAGCTATTGTTATCGCCTTGCAAAAAAGCTGATATCTCGCTCATGATATAGATAAAATGCCTATCTGAAAATTTTTCAGACAGGCATTTTTCTTAATTCTATTTATAGCAACTTAAATCAATCCAAGGTCCAATGTACCCAACCCATTTTCCAAGTCAACAAAATCAAAGCGCCAAAAATAATTCTGTAATAAGCAAACGGAACATAATTTTTTGCACTGACAAATTTCAACAATGCTTTTACTGCCAACAAACCTGCCACGAAAGCTGCAACAAAACCAACAGCAATGAGACCGACATCTTGCAGATTAAAAAATTTATAATTTTTCAAAATATCATAAGTTGTTGCAGCAATCATAACAGGAACGGCAAGAAAAAATGAAAACTCTGTTGCCACTTTACGATCCAAGCCCCATAACATACCGCCCATAATTGTACTCCCTGAGCGTGAGGTTCCAGGAACAAGCGCACAGATTTGCGCCAAACCAACGACCAATGCATCCTTCGATGTCATATCGTCTACATTGAAAACTTTTGGCTTATGAGATAATTCCCGTCGCTCCACCCATAAAATAAAGAAACCGCCTAAAACCAGCATAGTCGCCACACTAATCGGATTAAACAAAACTTCTTTAATCTGTTTGCTAAATAAAAAGCCAACCAAAGCAGCCGGAATAAAAGCAATAATCAGATTCAGCACAAAACGATTTACTGCTTTATCCTTTCCTACATTGGTAATTACATGAGTAAATCGAGCCCGATACTCAAAGATAACAGCCAATACAGCGCCTAGCTGAATAGCTATTTCGAATACTTTACCATTACTTTGAAAATCCATTAGGTTGCCGAAAACAATCAAATGCCCGGTACTGGAAACCGGAAGAAATTCAGTCAAACCTTCAATAATGCCCAAAATTAGAGCTTTAAACAGCAACACAATATCCATATTTTTTGTCGGCTAAAAGCCTCTATCCTCATTGATTAGCAATTTATGTTTGATAAAACTATATTGGCCACTTCACACAAAAAGTGGAAAAAAGACTTATATCATAAATATAACTTTTACCATCTTATAAAAGACAGGCAGCCTTAAAGACTGCCTGAAAGGATTAACACTTATCAACTTACTGATTGGCTAACTTCGCGAAGGAAGCACCCTTACTTTTCAGCTTGTTTGCATTTTTCGGAGCTGGTGTTTTCATACCACGTTCTTCACGCACCTTATTAACCAATTCCTCAATTGTTTGTACACCGGCATTCCAATCGCCACCTTCAAACTTAACCTGATATTTTCCGCCGACGATCACAGTGGGCGTTCCATCAATTTGATAATCCATCGTCATTTTAGCCATTCGTTTGGTCGCTGCTTCGCTGGCTGGAGAATCATATGCGGCAATCAATTTTTTAGCATCAAAGGAAGTTTGCTCTGAAGCCCATTTCTTGAATGTCAAAGGATCTCCTAAATTGATTTTCTGCTCATAGACGGCTTTAAAAACGGGAGGATTCGCTTGATATTTTAAACCGGATTGATTTACCGCTGCCGCAACACGAGCAAGTCCCTCCATTTCAGGCTGCCAAATCACATGTTCGCTGCGCAGATAAGTATCACCCGGCCATGCCTTAGCATGCTTCAATAGAATCGGATCAAGGTGGTAGCAATGTACGCAGAAGTACCCAAAAAATTCTAATACTTCAATTTTTCCAGGTTGCTCTTGTGGAATGGGTTTAGCCAGCACAGTATAATTTTTACCCTCAACCAACGCGGCTGACGCATTTGCCGCGATAGAGAGCATCAAGCCGGCCAATAATACGATTTTCTTTGCTTTCATATTGAAAATTTCCTTGTTATTTAACAGAACGGGCAAAGCTAGCAATGCCGCGTTGTTGCAATTTTTTCTGGGTCACAGTAGCTTCAGACGCACTCAATACACTAGTCTGAACACGATAGATAGTGCTGCCATTTACTTCCGCCTGAACCACATTAGCTGATACCCCTGCCATAGCCAATTTACTACGTTGTACGTCGGCAGCCTGTTGGTTATTATAAGAACCAATTTGTACAATCACTTTGCCACCTTTATTAGAGGAAGTATTCTCAGTTACGGGCGATTGTCGGTTGCTGGAAACTGGCTTACTGCCCTGTTTTTCACCAAACCCACTTCTACCGTTCAAAACATCTTCTGCGCGTTTATGCTCTGCATCATCTGCCGCACGCTTGCGTGCTTCCTGACGCGCTTTTTCCACGCTACCACTATCCAGAATCTGCTCCGGCGTCGGATTGATTTTTGCCTCTTGTTTGGTTTTGCTTTCAGCCTGTTTTCTGATGCGCTCGGCTTCAGCTTTTTTTATCTCCGCTTGTTTTTTTATCAGAGCCTGTCTTCTGGCTTCTTTGACAGCTCTGCTTTCTTCCGTTGGGACTTTCGGAGGGACGGGAAGCATTGTCGTTTCTTGTGAAGATTGCCCGTCTATTACTTGTTGCTCTTCGAAAGCCGTATTATCTCCACCAGACGCCTTATTCGGCTGCTGATCTGTATCTTCACTATGTTTCTCGTTAGAAGCTGGAGACGTTACAGTTTCCGATTTCGGTTCAGATGTCGGTTCTGAAGAATGAGACGATGCACCCGGAGGCACCAGAATCTCAGGTTTCGGCGCTTTTTCTTCTGGTTTAGGCAACTCTTTCATGGAAGATTGTCCGTTTTTGTTCAGAAAGAACAGTACACCGGCAATAACGGCGGTAGCCAAGAGCAAACCGATAAAAAAGCCGGAAAGACCTTTTCCATGTTGTTTTTTCGCGTTCATTACGATACCTTTTAGATTTTCTGGTTTTCCTAAAGCTGCAGGCAAACGGAAAATCAGATTAGCCTGCAATAAAATTAGCCGCTTATTCTAGCAAAATATCAAGGCGACTGCCTAACCCGTTTTACTTTCCATTACAAATAACTTCCAAGTTAAATAATCAATCAGATTATTTAACTTACAGACCGATTATAAAGCCCTTCGAAAGCCTACTGCCCGCAACATATGCTGGCGGCCAACCTCTTCGTCGGCGTTTAAATCAGCTAACGTCCGCGCTATCCGCATAATCCTGTGAAAACTCCGAGCCGAAAGGGAAAGTTTTTCCAATAATCCGATCAATGCTTCTTTTGCTTCGTCACTAATTACGGCGATTTCCTCTAATTCCGTTACGCTTAATTGTGCATTAATCTTACCTTGCCTTGCCAACTGCCTGCCTCGGGCTGTTATTACCCTTTGCAGTATTACTGAGCTACTTTCCCCTGTTTGTGCTTGTGTCAATTCGCTTGCAGATAAACTAGGAACTTCTATGGTCAGATCAATTCGGTCTAGCAGAGGACCGGAAATTTTATCGCGATAACGCCGTATGCTGTCAGGTGTACAGCGGCATGGTTTGACGGGATGACCGAGATAACCGCAAGGGCAAGGATTCATTGCAGCAACTAACTGAAAATTGGCCGGATAAGTGACTTGACGCGCAGCGCGTGAAATATGGATTTCACCACTTTCCAACGGTTCGCGCAAAACTTCCAAGACTTTTCGGTCAAATTCAGGTAATTCATCTAAAAACAAAACACCCTGATGAGCTAAAGAAATCTCTCCTGGGCGCGGGTCAGAACCACCACCAACCAAGGCAACGGCGCTAGCACTATGATGAGGCGAACGGTATGGTCTGGCCGAACTGAGATTTTGCATATATTGCGGCAATAAAGATTTTAAAGCCCATACGGAAATCAGTTCGTCATCGGTTAGCGGCGGCAGAATACCAGGCAACCGTTGCGCCAACATTGATTTTCCGGTTCCGGGCGGGCCGACCATCAATAGACTGTGGCCACCGGCGGCGGCAATTTCCAATGCCAATCTGGCCGTATGCTGCCCTTTTACATCTTGCATATCCGGCAAGTTCGAACTTTCAGACAGGCATGTTGTTTGCAGGGCTATGGCCTGAGATAAAGGCTCGATACCATTCAGATGAGCTGCAACCTGACCTAGGTTTTCAGCACCAAAAACGGCAATGCTACTTACCACAGCCGCCTGCTCCGCATTTTGCCTGGGTAATACAAACGAACGACCGGACTTCGCGCCTTGCCACGCCATAGCCAATGCGCCTCGCACAGGCCGAAGCGCTCCGGACAAAGCCAACTCACCGGCAAATTCATATTCTGCCAATTTGTCTTGCATAATCTGACCTGACGCAGCCAACACGCCCAATGCAATCGGCAAATCGAAGCGACCAGATTCTTTAGGCAAATCGGCGGGCGCCAAATTGACAGTAATTTTAGCGGCGGGAAAATCAAATCCGCTTTGCAAAATGGCCGCACGCACTCGATCGCGGCTTTCTTTCACCTCTGTATCCGGCAAGCCTACAATATTGAATTGAGGCAAGCCGTTGGAAAGATGCGCCTCCACCTCCACTAAAGGTGCGTCCATACCGCTCAAGGCGCGGCTATAGATAACCGCTAAAGACATTTTCTGCTTATTCCTCAGGCTTTTCGCCGTGTGCTTCTACAGAGGAAGACGCACCCGAGGCCGCTTCCAGCTTGGACAAACGCTCTTCCAATTCTGCCAGTTTGGTACGGGTTTTAATTAAAACCTGCTGCTGAATATCAAACTCTTCTCGAGTAATCAGATCCATACGGTTAAATGCGCTACCCAACATGGATTTCACATTTTTCTCAACATCTTTTGCGGGGCTGTTGGCGATAGTTTCACTTACTTTCGCGCTTACTTCCTCAAACAATTTTTGGCCCAACATAACGGCATCCTTTCTTTTATAAGGCAACGGAGAATAGAGTTATTGTATAGAATAAATGCCTGTCTGAAAACGCGCTTGGCCAGTTCACCCGCTTAAACCTGTTCATTTAGCAGTAAAGCCTGTCTGAAAAGTCTGGTTACCGATATGGATGTCGGCTAGATAATCGCGCCTACCGGCGCTACACACGGGTAATCGCACCTGATTCGCACGCCATGAACCGTCGGCTTGTCGCTTCAAATCGTAACGATTAAAGCCCATATCCATGTCACGCATACTAAAACTAATGTAAACGGCTTCGGTATTCTTCGGTACATTTTCCAATTGAATATCAAAAGGTATACGAGTAGCAAGCGGCCCATTGAAAATAACTTTACTACCGTCAGGCAAAACGCAGCCGTTCTCTACATTACAAGCAGATGCAACCTGATGTACAGGATTCTGTTCACGATTCCAAAAATACAAAGCTGCCAGCTTCACTGCCGCAAAAATTAATAACAAGACGCCTGCCAACAATAACTTTTTGTGTTTTTTATTCGCCATCAAACCAACCCTGTTCCAGAATCCGTTACCACCGCATGAGCTCCTGCCTCCAGCCAAGCATCGCGGTATTTTTCAGACAGGCCTGTTTGAGCCAATACCACCAGCGGCACACCAACGCCTTCGCGCAGAACTTGAAAAAGCTGCTCCACTCCCAAATCGCTTGATATGCTCCAAACCAATACGTCAGCATCCGGTACACGTACCAACTGTGCGGCATTTTCTATGATTACCCACACACTTTCCGCCTGTGGCCGTCTACCATAATGACCCAATTCGGATTCACTGATTAAACAAGCGTGGTGCGTAGGCTCCCACAAAGCAAACGGCACGACACGGTATTCGCCAACCCTATTCTCGCCTGTGAAGCCATGTTCTACACTGCCTTGTAATTCAGTGGGTACGGCCAATGCAGCCAACAAAGGCCCATTAGCCGGAAGCATGGGCGACACAGTAAAATCACCCGCTCTCTGCCACGACCATTGTTGTCCTTCCCGCGCCTGTAAATGTCCAGACCAATCTTTCGCTCGAACTCGGAAAAAACGCAGGTGCACCCGTGCATGCTCGTAAGCATGGATTTTGGTCAACCACGGCGTCGCATGATGAATGTGAATACCCAATTCCTCTTCAAATTCGCGTCTCAACGCCTCAAGCTCGCTTTCGCCCGGTTCCACCTTCCCTCCGGCAAACTCCCAATATCCGGCATAAGGCTTGCCTTCAGGGCGAGAGGCTAACAAGTAATCGCCGGCTTCGTTTAAAACGACACCGGCAACCACATACAACAAAGGGAGTGAATCTTCAGAAGTTTCCATATTTTCAGACAAGCATTGATTGACAGGCTAATTTTTCGGAACAGCACTTAAAGACTGATATCGCGCCGCCTCTTGCAGAATCTCCGGCTTGACAACACCTTGCAATCGTTCGAAAGGAATGACTAGTTTCGGGCGACCTAAAGCATAAGGAGCGATTTCATAAGGCTGGAAGAAAAAAATCAAGCCGTTGGGATGAAAATTCCAATTACCAGTAGCTTGAAACGGAAAATTGCTCAAGATTTGCCCTATCTCCACGTTACTCATCTTTTTGTCTTTCCGAGGATATTCCAACCAAGCCTGTTTTTGTTCGGCTTGCAAACGTGGCATTTGATCGGGTAACACAATATCCGCCAACATTATCTTTTTCGGCGCGCCATTACGGTTTAAAACATAAAAACTTGTATAGCCATTACCGTGGGCACCGCCTAAATATTCGTAGTAATCCTTTTTCAAAACCATATAAGCCGGTGTGTAACCCTCAAGCTTCACACTGCTTTTAAACTGCATGCGTGAATCTTTGCCTGATTTCGCCTCAGCCTTCGTTTTGCTAATCAACCACTGCTTCAAAGCAGACTGACTGGGTGCTGTCAATCCGTCCAAATCTTTCAGTATCAAATTATCGGCATATTGCGTAAATGCCAAATTATCAAAAACCAACCGATTAATCTCCGCCGCGCTGCATTGTTGTTGTTTTTGCCGGTAACAATATCCGGTCTCAATTCTTTCCACGGCAATCTGTGGTGCTTGCGCATGCACTCCAACTGCCGATAAGGTCAAAGCAATAGCGGCCAAACAATATTTTATTTTCATCTCACTTTCCTCTGCCGTCTGAAAAATATTTTTCAGCCACGGCAAACGCCTGCACCATATCGTTTTCATCACTCATACTCAAATGGACTTGCCGAATACCCCGCTCATCCAACCATGCTTGCAAAGATGGTTCACAGATAAACTCAGGCTGTCCCAATTCAGTATGCCCGACACTTATACGATAAAACGACACCACCCCGCGAATACCGGTACCTACTGCTTTAGCAAATGCTTCCTTGGCAGCAAAACGTTTGGCTAAAAAATTAACCGGCTTACCCGCCTGTGCAAATTCCAGCAATTCAATCTGACTAAGCAAACGTTGGGCAAAAGCGTAACCGTATTTCTTATGCAGCCGCGCAATACGACTCAAAGAAACAATATCCGTACCGACTCCGTAAATCATGCTTTTTCCTTAATCTTCAAGATTTCCAGACAAGCCTGTCTGAAAACGACCATGCTAATTCAGTTCATTTGACTATCAACCTGCACGCTGGTTCCTATCAAAAAGCACGTGCTTGATTCATTACGTTTTTCATCTGACGAATAGCTTCAGGCAGGCCTAAAAATAGAGCCTGCGCCATTAAAGAATGACCGATATTCAATTCGCGAATAGCCATAATGCGTGCGATAGGCGTAACATTATGAATGGTTAATCCATGACCGGCATTGACAATCAAACCAAGCTCATCCGCAAAGCCGGCACCTGTTTCAATACGTGCCAATTCCACTGCCTGCTCTTGATGACCACGTGCATCAGCATAAGCGCCGGTATGCAGTTCGATAACCGGAGCACCTACGTCTTTCGCCGCTTGAATTTGTGCTTTCTCGGCATCAATAAAGAGAGAAACACGAATACCTGCTTTGGCTAAAACTTGAATAAAAGAAGCAATCTTTTCTTGTTGTGCCAATACATTTAAGCCACCTTCCGTGGTTACTTCCTGCCGTTTCTCCGGCACAATACACACATCCGAAGGCATCACTGCCAAAGCGTTTTCCAGCATTTCTTCCGTTAAAGCCATTTCCAAATTCATACGCGTGCGAATCGCACTCTTAATGGCAAATACATCATCATCTTTAATGTGCCGACGATCTTCCCGCAAATGTAAAGTAATCAGGTCTGCACCATAAGTTTCCGCTACTAATGCCGCTTCCAAGGGGCTAGGATAAGACGTTCCTCGCGCATTGCGTAAAGTGGCTACATGATCGATATTAACACCTAAAAGCATTTTATATTTCCTTCTTTTTATATCCGAATATAGTGAATTTAAGCTTTCAGACAGGCATTCGGTTTAAGTAATTTGAAAAGCCTGCATCTGCTGCAATACCTGTCTCGATTTAATGCCATTCGGCAAGTGGAAATCAATGAGCATACGAGTCAATTTCAAGGCCTGTTGCAAGTCCTCTCCATTATCAAATTTACCATTATCTAATTGGATCAAAACATTACCACTGATTACCACACCCAAATTATTCCTTTCAGACAGCCTATCGTTCCCATCCAATAAAACCGCCCCTTGCTCCGCACCCAACCAATAAATTTGTGTAGAGTCTATCATTCTACCCTGCTCATCTTGTCTCAAATCCGGAGCAAAACCCAATTCTTTCAACAAAATCCACTCAAAACGGCGCAGCGCGGCAATATCATCCGGTGTATCAGAAATCGAACGCATCAACCCAGCCAGCGCATCGTAAAGCTTTGGATGAGGGTCTTCTCGAGCAGTCAGTCTCAATATCAACTCATTAACATACAAACCGCTAAATAATGCCCTTCCCTGCGGTAAAGCCCATCCACCCAACCATTCAGCACGATGCAACGTCTTCAATTCTCCACTACCATACCACGATGCGCTGATCGGCAAAAATGGCACCAACACACCGCGCAACTCACTTTGCCTCTTGCGCGCACTACGTGCCAACAAAACCACTCTCCCATAATTACGGCTAAACACCTCCAACCGTAAACTACTCTCTCTCCACGGCAATGCAGTCAATAAAAATACAGGCTGATGGTTGATACGAAGCGATTTATCAGACATTATTATCGATCAAAGACAACAAATAAAGGTTGTAATAATGAAGGCTTTTGAAGCAGGAAGCAAGCCTGCTCTACATAGATATTAACCAAAATAAATCTCTCGCCTCTGATCAACTATTCCCATTATTGCAACCGGAGCCGAACTGGTTATGAAAGATTCCTTAGCTGAATAGGATTCGAATGCCCGAACAGG
>NZ_JAUMZU010000033.1 GCF_030527965.1 Neisseria sp. | reverse complement strand
TGGTGCCGGCGGCAAGCATAAATAACTATTTTCTTTTTTTGTCTATTTAAGTCTATTTTTAACTATTTCACTTTAAAAACATTTGTCTATCATTTGTTTGATTTTCTATTTATATCTATTTACGCCCATTTAAGGCTATAATGATTGTCCCAAAAACAGTCCCAAAATAAACATGGCAACCATTGAAAATAGAAATGGAAAATATCGGGTTAAAGTAAGACTCCAAGGTGTATCAAAATCAAAAACATTTTTGAGGCATGCAGATGCTAAAGCATGGGCCGCAAAAATGGAAGCGCAGATAATGGATGGTGTTCAGGCAAATACTCCTCGGCATTTGTTTTTTGCAGATGTGTTGACTAGATATAGAGATGAGATTGTAAGCAAGAATAGGGGTGGGGACAAAGAAGCTTTACGAATAAACCGTATATTAAAAACACCGCTGGCAAAAGTATTTGTTAGCGAGTTGATGCCATTACACTTTGCGAAATGGCGAGATAACAGACTGACTGAAGTGAGTGAAGCAAGCGTGTTGCGCGAGATTACAACATTATCGGCGGCATGTACGCACGCGATGAAAGAATGGGGATACATTATTGACAATCCTGTGCACAAGATTTCCAAGCCTAAAAGCCCAAAATCCAGAGATAGGCGCCCGACAGAAGAAGAATTGGATAGGTTGTCATTAGCGCTAGGCTACGACAACGAAGTAATACTCGATACAATAAGCAAAAGAGTTGGTGCGGCAATGTGGTTTGCTATTTTCACAGCTATGAGAGCAGGGGAAATTTGCGGCTTAAAATGGACTGATATTGATTTTGACCGTCGGATCGCATTTTTGGAGCAAACCAAAAACGGACATAGTAGAGATGTGCCTTTGTCTAATAAGGCGTTAGATATATTACGCAGGCTTGAACAGATAAAAAATGGAGATTCTGTTTTTCAGCTTGATAATGGTACGCGTGATGTATTGTTTCGTCGGGCTCGGGATTTGTGCGGTATTGATGATTTACACTTCCATGATTTGCGTCGCGAAGCCCTAACAAGGATGGCAGGCAAAGTGCCTGTTGAGATGTTGGCTAAGATTAGCGGCCATCGTGATTTGCGTATCCTGCTTAATACTTACTATTCGCCGGATATGGCAGACGTTGGCCGCTTGCTTGATTGATTGATTTAATATTCCTGGAATTGTTCAGCCCATTTGATGACTTCTTGTGATTTCCATAGTGGTTTCCTTGAATTTGGAATATTTATCCTTTTGGGAAAGTCTGGTCTTGGTGCGTATTTTTCCAGGAATGTTTTAGGCTTTAAATCCCCGAGCGCAGCCGCGCACTCTGCGGCGTTCCAAAAGATTTTCGTTTGTTGGTTTTGATTGTACATAATTATTTTCCCTTCCTATTTGATACGTTTTGATTTTGCCCGTTGTTTGATAGGTTGCTTAACGTAATAATTAATCGGCTCGGTGCGCAGTTGTTCCGCATAATCAATAGCCGCTTGTTCATTTTCAAGCTCGATTAATACTTCAGGCGGTGGCCTTTTAAAGCTGACACTGTTTTGGTTGTAAATCGGGTTGCGGTACTCAATGACTTGCCAAAAATCAGGCCCTCCTTTTTTGGGAGAGCCTCGTCTTACTGCAATGTTTCGCATCTTCCGTTCCTTTATGCTTATGCAATAACTGCCTTTTCTTCGTCCATCATTAGCCGTATGGTCGTGTTTTGGCCGTGGTCGCGGATTTGGTCTATTGGCGTTCGCATGTAGACCTTTTTCATAAGGCTTATTACCTTGCGCGCGTCTGCTATTACTTCGTCTGGCGTTTCGGTGGTATTGGTTTCTATCCACTCCCTCAGGCGGAGCATCGGGCTGAAATCGGCCGTAAAACCAAACTTGCTTTGCGCTGTTTGCCAATACTCTAACCAGCCGTCTAATGCTGGCAAAAACGGATAATATTGGTACCTATCATGCGTAATCATGACCTCGCCGTCTTTTCGCAGCCATTGCCCATGCTCCAATGTGTCTAAGATGGTTTCAATCGGCTCAAAGGCGTGCTGCATCAATACGGCCTGATGGATGCGGTATTTTTTGATCGGCACCGGTTTACGGTTTTTGGCGGCTCGGCGTTGTTGTCTGTTCATGGTTTAACCTCGATTGATAATTCCCAAGTTTCATGGTTTTCTACAAGAGTTAATTTACCTTTTAAGCATTTAGACATTATCACATCACAAGTTATTTGACGGCATAAAGGGAGGCGACTCAGTGCTATCCACTTATGATGTTGGTTCTTTGGAGTTTTGAGTAAGTAATAACTGTCCCAATTTTCTATTCCAATTTCTTTTTGGATTTTTGCCCATAATCTTTTTTCAATTGTCATAATTTAAGCACCATATTAAACTTCGACAAAATTTCCTTCAGCATCAAGCGTGTACCATGTGTCAGCCTTTACGTCGATACCCGCAATACCAGCTCTGATGTGGATTAATTTACCGTCATTATCTCTGTACACGCATACAATCGCGCTGCCTGCTGATGCTTTGGCTTTTGATTGCTTGCCAGCGGCTAAGGCGACGGAATGGTAGCCTGATGTAGCTGCCGTAGACCAGTCGCCTGATGTAGCTGCCGTAGACTGGTCG
>NZ_JAUMZU010000014.1 GCF_030527965.1 Neisseria sp. | reverse complement strand
TAGACTTAAATAGACAAAAAAAGAAAATAGTTATTTATGCTTGCCGCCGGCACCAAATTTAAAAAAAGCCTTTGATTTATTCAAAGGCTTTTTTATTGCTAAATGCCTGTCTGAAAAGTTTCAGACAGGCATTTAGCAATAGTCAAACTCAACATGTGGGGAAACACCAATCCTATCAACGGTCAGCACATCAAGAATGCCATAAGTCCCAACCGAATTTTCCAATCAAAACCACCAACAGCACCATAAAACCATAACGCAAAAATCGGGTGCCGCCGAGAATCGCCAAGCGTGTGCCAAGCAAACCGCCGCTCAAGTTTGCCACTGCCAAAGGCAATGCCCATGCCCAAACGATATGGCCGTTCGGTACAAAAAAAGTGAGTGCCGCGAGGTTGGTCGTAAGATTAATCACTTTGGCTGAAGCGGTAGCGGTAAGAAAATCGTAGGCAAAAAAACGTACGAACACAAAAGCCAGCAGACTGCCGGTTCCCGGCCCGAACAGGCCGTCGTAAAAGCCGATCAGCACACCGAAAAACAAACCCGCCAGCATTTCTTTCCGAGTCAGCGCCGTCGTGCGCTTGACTTGACCGAGATCTTTTTTAAAAAACGTATACACAAACATAACCGCCATGATAAGCAACATGGCGGGTTTCATATATTGAACAGGCAGATAGGCAACCAACTTGGCGCCGCCATAAGAAGATAAAAACGCCAATGCGGCGGCAGGCAGCAGCATGTTCCACGGCACGGCGATTTTGCGTACGAACTGCACCGATGCCGTAAACGTGCCGCTAAACGATGCAAATTTGTTAATCCCCAGCACTGAAACCACCGGCACAGAAGCAGGCAGCGTATTGAACAACGCCGGAATCTGCAACAGCCCGCCGCCGCCAACGGCTGCGTCCATCAAGCCGGCCAGAAAGCCGATAATCAGCAGGAACAGAAAATGGGAATCCATGGCAGGCTATGCAGAAGGCTGTTTATTTGGTCCAATGAAATTTGGAATGGGTACCCGAACGCGCTTTCAAGCGCTCGATTAATTTCTCTCGGCTGCCGGGCAATCCGTCTTCGCAGAAAGCGCGATAAAGCGTGCCGCGTACCGGATCGGCGCTGTTCAGAATGGCGCCGATGTCGCGCCATTGTGGGTTACGCGGTTGAATCCAGCGATGGTTAACCGTATCACCATAACCGTAAATTTTATAAGACGACTTTTTCTTGGTATTGAAGGTTGCTTCGGCACAATACAAACCTTCGGCCGTCAGATTGTCGTAACCGCTGGCAGACTGAACGTTCAGGGTATAACGCACAGTGCCGTCGGGCGCCAACACAATACTATTCAGATCAATCTTCGGCTTCTGGGTAAAATCGGGCGATACATACAAGTCAAACCACTGAGCGTTATTATCGGGCAACGGCGGCAATTCCGTTTCCGCCTCTTTAAAGCGCTCGTCGGCATCTTGCGGGTTGCGCTCAATATAGCGCGTATTCACTTGGCTGTCTTTTTCACTTCGGGGCACGGCAAAAGCGGCAACGGGCGCGGCTAATGCCAGCAACAGAACAAAACGGTACATAGTTTTCCTTGCAGGAACAAACAGGGAAACGCATTGTAGCATTCTTAAACCACACAACGAAACAAGCTATAATATCAGCTTGTCTGATAAAGGAACACTTAACATGACCGAACAAACCTTGGACGTCACCGGCCTGAGATGCCCTTTGCCAATTTTAAAAGCCAAAAAAGCCCTGGCCGAGCTCGCAACAGGCGATCTCCTGACCGTACTGGCTACCGATTCGGGTGCGCCCGACGATTTCGCCGCATTCTGCCGCCAAACCGGCCATGCGCTTCTTGCTTCAGAAACATTGGAAAACGGCATATTCAAACTCGTCGTAAAACACAAATAATTGTTCAGACAGGCATCAATGCCTGTCTGAAAAGCCGAAATCGAACCCAATCCGAAAAGGAATCCCATGCAAACCCTTACCATTATCCAGCCCGACGATTTCCATCTGCATGTACGCGACGGCGCCGCGCTTCAATCCGTTGTGCCTTATACCGCGCGGCAGATGGGGCGCGCGCTGATTATGCCCAACCTCAAACCGCCAATTACCGGCGTATCACAAGCATTGGTTTATAAACAACAGATTATAGACGCCATTCCCGACGGCTTGCCGTTCCAGCCGCTGATGTCGCTGTATTTAACCGACAACACCACGCCCGAAACCGTTCGAGAAGCCAAAGCCGCCGGCATTGTCGCATTCAAACTCTATCCGGCCGGCGCCACCACCAACTCTGATTCCGGCGTAACCGATTTGTTCAAACTCTTGCCGGTGCTCGAAACCATGGCGGAAGAAGGCGTTCTGTTTTTGGTTCACGGCGAAGTAACCGACCCTAAAATCGACATTTTCGACCGAGAAGCCGTGTTTATCGAACGCGTGATGAAACCGGTATTAGAGAAAGTGCCCGGTTTGAAAGTGGTCTTCGAACACATTACCACCGCCGATGCCGCCGAACTGGTCTGCCAAGCAGACGACCGCGTTGCCGCAACCGTTACCCCGCAACATTTACTGCTCAACCGCAACGACCTGCTGGTCGGCGGCGTCCGCCCCCATCATTACTGCCTGCCCGTTTTGAAACGCGAAACCCACCGCGCCGCACTGGTTGCCGCCATTACCGGCCCGTACGCGCATAAATTTTTCCTCGGCACCGATTCCGCGCCCCATCCCCAGCACGCCAAAGAAAACGCCTGCGGCTGCGCAGGCATGTTCAGCGCCATCAACGCCATCGAATTTTATGCCGAAGTATTCGACAAGGCCGGTGCGCTCGACAAACTGGAAGCCTTCTCTTCCCGCAACGGCGCCCGCTTTTACGGCCTGCCCGAAAATCCGCGCACCATCACATTAATCAAAGAACGCAGCCCCGTTCCCGCCAGCGTGCCGTTTGGCGACGCCGAACTTGTGCCCATGCGAGCGGGCGGCGAAGTCGGTTGGCGGGTCGAATATTCTTACTAAAACACCTGCCGTTTGTTTAAAATAAGTTAATGCCTGTCTGAAAAACAAAAACACGTTTCAGTCAGGCATTAGAATGCAAGCCCTTTTTATAGCGTAGCGCTTCAGGTAAAATAAACTTTTACACACCACCGCGTCTTACTTAACCGGAGAACCATCATGTTGAAAAAATTTGCATTGGCCGCCACTGCGGCCTTAGCCTTAGCCGCCTGCGGCAAAAATAGCACCGACACCCTCGCCGCATCGGGCACGGCTGCCGTCAGCCAAGATGCCTCATTAATCGACCGCATCAATCAAAAAGGCACCATTACCATCGGCACCGAAGGTACTTACGCGCCGTTTACCTACCATGACGAAAGCGGCAAATTAACCGGCTACGATGTGGAAGTAACCCGCGCCGTAGCCGAAAAACTGGGCGTAAAAGTCGATTTCAAAGAAACCCAGTGGGATGCGATGCTGGCCGGATTGGATGCCAAACGCTTCGACATCGTGGCCAACCAAGTCAGCCTGACCACACCCGAGCGCCAAGCCAAATACGACAAATCGGAACCTTACAGCTGGAGCGGCCCCGCTGCCCTGGCACGCAAAGACGACAACCGCCTCAAATCATGGGCCGACCTGAAAGGCCTGGATGCTGCTCAGTCGCTTACCAGCAATTACCGTGAAATGGCCGAAAAATACGGTGCAAAAATCACCGGCGTAGACGGCATGGCACAAGCCATCGAATTGGTTAAGCAAAAACGCGTCGACTTAACTCTAAACGACAATCTCGCCATTCTCGATTATCTGAAAAAACACAGCGACAGCGGTTTGGAAATCAAACTGGTGGCGGATAAAAGCGAACTGTTGGGTTCCGGCTTGATTTTCCGCAAAGGCGAAGATGCAGCGGTAGCCAAAGTGAACGAAGCGATGACCGAATTGAAAAAAGACGGCACCTTGAAAAAGCTAAGCGAACAATTTTTCGGTGAAGACATCAGTGTTCAATAATCTTCTGGCGGCTCTGCCGTTTATGAACGAAGCTAAGGCCCAAATCGTCATTGACGCGTTTTGGCCTTTATTGAAAGCGGCTTTGGTATATACCATTCCGCTTTCCATCGCTTCATTTATCATCGGCCTGCTGATTGCCTTAGCCGTGGCCTTAATCAGAGTGATACCGCGTGAAGGCGTATTCCACAAGCTGGTTTACGGCATCGTCCGCTTTTATGTATCGGTTATCCGCGGCACGCCGTTGATGCTGCAATTATTCATCATTTTCTACGGCTTGCCGGAAATCGGCATGAAGCTTGATCCTGTGCCTACCGCAATCATCGCCTTTTCTTTAAACATCGGCGCTTATGCCTCAGAAACCGTGCGCTCGGCCATTCTTTCGATTCCGAAAGGCCAATGGGAAGCCGGCTTTACCATCGGCATGACCTACATGCAAACGTTTCGCCGCGTTATTTTGCCGCAAGCGCTGCGCGTAGCCGTGCCGCCTTTATCCAACACCTTCGTAGGTTTGGTTAAAGAAACTTCGCTGGCATCTTTGGTGTTAATTTCTGAATTGATGAAAGTCTCGCAGATTATTGTGGCGCGCAATTATGAATTTATCCTGATTTACACTGAAGCCGGTTTGATTTACTGGGTAGTTTGCACCGTTTTAACTTACATGCAAAGCAAAATGGAAAAACGACTTGACCGATACGTGGCGAAATAAGGAGGCGGAATGATAGAAATCAGAAACATCCGTAAAACCTTCGGCAACAACCCCATTCTGCACGGCATCGATTTAAACATCGAAAAGGGCCGCGTAGTAGTCATTCTAGGGCCTTCCGGTTCAGGGAAAACCACCTTCCTGCGCTGTCTTAACGCTTTGGAAATGCCGGAAGCGGGTACGATAAAATTCGACGGTAACACGCCATTGAGCGTCGATTTTTCCAGTAAACCCGATAAGAAAACCATTTTAGCTTTGCGTCGCAAATCGGGCATGGTATTTCAGCAATACAATCTGTTTCCACATAAAACTGCCTTGGAAAACGTGATGGAAGGGCCGGTCGCCGTACAAGGCAAACCGCTATCCGAAGCGCGTACGGAAGCAGTGCAATTATTGGAAAAAGTCGGTTTGGGCGATAAAACCGATCTCTACCCTTTCCAACTCTCCGGTGGCCAGCAACAGCGCGTCGGCATCGCCCGCGCCCTTGCCATCCGACCCGACCTGATGTTGTTTGACGAACCAACCTCTGCGCTGGATCCCGAGCTGGTTCAGGAAGTATTGAATACCATAAAAACCTTGGCAAACGAAGGCTGGACAATGGTTGTAGTTACTCATGAAATCAAATTTGCGATGGAAGTGGCCGATTTGGTGGTGGTAATGGACGGCGGCGTTATTGTAGAGCAAGGTGCACCTTCAGATTTATTCCATCGCCCGCAACATGAACGCACGCGCCGTTTTCTGCAACAGATTCAGGCGCAAGTATAAAAATGACGGGCTTGAAGCTGGGCATTTTGAAATACAAGCCTACGCTAAATCACGTATCTAATATACAAGCCCCATCTAAACCTTAAAAAGCCTGTCTGAACATTCAGACAGGCTTTTTGCTTCACTGCGCAATGGCAAAGCAATGACCCTTTTCTTCTTATAAAAAAGGATTGCCGCCGCCGCGCCGGTAACCGTTTTCGCCCACCAGAATATCCAAGGTCAGCGAAGCCAAATCATCGGCAATCGGGTCGGCGTATTGTTGCTTGGTTAGCATAACCATTTTGCGATAGGCATGGCACTTATCGCAACTTTCGGCTCGCGCACCATTCAATACACCGCTTTGTGCCTCAATTTCTTGCAAGCTGATGCCCGATTGATCGCCGCAGAAAGTACATTTGGCGCGCAAGGCATGCCAACGGCTGTTGCACATCGGGCAATGCAAATAACGCAGATTGTGCAAATCGCTTTTTTGCAAAACGACGCTGGCAACCGCATCAGTGCCGCAACACGGGCAAATGCTGCGCTCTTCCCGCGGCGGTACATCGTCTTCAGTCAACCCCTGCGCCCAAGCCGTCCAGATAACCTGCAAAGCGGCGTGTATCCATATTTTATAAGGCGCATCATCATCCTGTGCTTCATCTTTCAACACTCGAGCTGCCAAGGCTTCCGCCTGTTGTTGCGGCAGCGCGGCCAAGCCTTGCAAAGCCGATTCAACTTCAGCACTTATTTGACCCGCCACTTCCTGCAAAATTTTGTGCAGCACGGTATAAAAATCCGGCGGCACCTCGCCTTCCGAAGCTTCGGGCAGCAAAGTATTCGCATACGGCCGGCTTGGCATCCTAATGCCGCCAACATCCAATATCTTTTGCTGCGCCGCCGTTAAAACAGCCAGCAAAGAAAGATAATGCCGCCATTCACTATTATCTTCTGCGGCAAGCTCCTGAAAGCGCACGCTACGCTCTTGAAATACATTGGCTTCAGGTGGCAAAAAAAAGGGAATATGAAAAAAATTGCGTTCGATTTTATGGGTAGTCGGGTTCGTTTCCATTGGGATGTGCTTTATGTTTTTAGTCTTGGTTTATTTGTGTTCGGATGTAATGCTCATGGGTGTAAACCGTTTGCCTGTCTGGTCGGGCGAAGCCTATCAAGGTTAAATTGGCTTTTTCGGCCAAATCTATCGCCAAGGCGGTCGGTGCGGAAACGGCAACCAAACAACCGATGCCGCAAGCGGCGGTTTTCGCCACCATTTCATAGCTGGCGCGGCTGGATACGATAACAAAACCTTCGCTCAGGTCATATTGACTTTTCATCAAATGGCCGATGAGCTTGTCTAACGCATTATGCCGCCCAACATCTTCAAACAGGCACACAATCCGACCGTTTTCCACCCAAGCCGCGCTGTGCGTGGCACCGGTCAACCCGCGCAAAGGCTGTCGGTCATCAAGCTGGCCGAGAGCTTGCTCGATATGCGATGCCTCAATGACAGAGCCACGGCCGACGACCCGAATGTCCGGCATCGCCGCCGCCAAACTGTCGATGCCGCATAAGCCGCACCCCGTGCGGCCGCTCATATTGCGGCGGCGCGTTTTCAAGGCGGTAAAACGTGCCGCGGCGATTTCCATGTGCACGGAGAAGCCGTTACAGCTTTCTTGTATCTCAATACCGTAAAGCTGGGCAGGTGTTTGCAAAATGCCTTCGCTTAAGCTGAAGCCCAAAGCCAGCTCGGGCAAATCCTGCGGTGTTGCCATCAATACAACATGGGAAATGCCGTTGTATACCAGCGCCACCATTGCTTCTTCGGCAATATGGTCTTCCGTTTCCGTAAGCCGGCCCTGCTGCAGGCGCAAAATGCGGTTTGTGCGTTCGGCAATCATCAATCGGCCTTTTCAGACAGGCATTTTTTAATCAAGTTATTGTTGTAGAAGCAATCCGGTCAGAATATGCTCGTATATGCCGGATAACTTGGGAATATCGGCCAACAGCACGTTTTCATCAATCTGGTGGATGCTTTCGTTTAAGGGCCCCAGTTCGATTAATTCGTCGGCAATCGCTTTGATAAAGCGGCCGTCGGAGGTGCCGCCGCTGGTAGAGAGCTCGGCGTGCACACCGCAAACTTCCGAAACTGCGCGCTGTGCAACTTCCGTTAATCTGCCGGCAGCGGTCAAAAAAGGCTGGCCGGAACACGCCCACTCCAACTCGTAATCAACCCCGTGTTTATCCAGAATCGCGTGCACGCCGCGTTTCAGGCTTTCTTCGGTCGATTCGGTGGAAAAACGGAAATTAAACCGGATTTCCAACGATCCCGGAATCACATTGGTTGCACCTGTGCCGCCGTGGATATTGGAAATCTGAAAACCGGTGGGTGGAAAATATTCGTTGCCGTCGTCCCATTTGTGTGCGGTCAGCTCCGCTAGCGCAGGCGCCACGGCATGCACCGGATTCAGCGCGAGATGTGGATAAGCTATATGCCCTTGTTTGCCTTTGACCGTCAACTTACCCGAAAGCGAACCGCGTCGGCCGTTTTTCAGCGTATCGCCCAAGGTTGCCGTGGCGGTCGGTTCTCCGACAATGCAATAATCGATGCGTTCGTTACGCCCGGCCAATACTTCAACCACTTTTACCGTACCGTCATGCGCGTCGCCCTCTTCATCGGAAGTAATCAACAAAGCGATGCTGCCCGTATGCTCTGGGTGCGCGGCCACAAATCGTTCACTCGCCGTAACAAAAGCGGCAATGCTGGTTTTCATGTCGGCGGCTCCGCGACCGTATAAACGCCCTTCACGCTCGGTCGGCTCAAACGGCGGCGAAGTCCATTTTTCCGGCGGGCCCGGCGGTACCACATCGGTATGCCCGGCAAAACACACGACTGGCGCCGTATTGCCGCGACGCGCCCAGAAATTTTTCGTATCATTAAAATGTAGCGGTTCGACAGTAAATCCCATCGCCTGCAAACGCTCAATCAAAATGGCCTGGCAATTTTTATCATCAGGCGTAACCGAAGGTTCGGCAATCAGCGCTTTGGCTAGTTGTAAAGTGGCAGCCATGAAGGATTCCAATGATTAAAATCAAGAGCAGAATTGTATCAGCTTTGTTTCAGACAGGCATTACAGACTGCATCAATAAATGGCCAACGATACTTTCAAACCTCATCACGCCACACCATATCATCAACTCAAATATTTATCTCACTTTCACCATTTTGACTTGATGCCCTATTTGAAACGAAACATCACAAAACTTGTCAAAAAAACTCATTCCGTTACAATCGACCTACCCACACCAATGAAAAGGCCTGTCTGAAAATGGAAAACAAACCTTTCGACCTCTGGCAAACCATTCGTAACGAAACCGCTGTTGCGGCAGCGGCGGAGCCGATGCTGGCCAGTTTCCTCCACCTGACCGTACTTCGCCACAGCAGTCTCGACCGCGTTTTGGCGTTTCATCTTTCCAGCAAACTTTCCAGCACCACGATGGATTCGCGCGCCCTGTTTGAAATTTACGTTCGCGCCCTGGAAAGCGATCCGTCGATTTCTCAAGCCATGCAGGCCGACATCGCCGCTTATTACGACCGCGATCCGGCCTGCGACCAATACTGCCTGCCGCTACTCTATTTCAAAGGCTTCCACGCCATTCAAGCCCACCGCATCAACCATTGGCTGTGGGAAAACGACCGCAAAACGCTGGCTTATTTTCTGCAAAACCGCTCGTCTGAAGTATTCGGCGTCGACATCCATCCTGCCGCCCGTTTCGGACAAGGCATTATGATAGACCACGGCACCGGCGTCGTGGTTGGCGAAACCGCTGTGTTGGGCGACGATATTTCCATCCTGCACGGCGTAACACTCGGCGGCTCCGGCAAAGAAAGCGGCGACCGCCACCCGAAAATCGGCAGCGGCGTGATGATAGGCGCCAATGCCTCCATATTGGGCAACATCTCCATCGGAGAATGCGCCAAAATCGGTGCAGGCAGCGTCGTGGTAAACCATGTCGAACCGCACACCACCGTGGTGGGCGTACCGGCCAAATCCGTCGGCAAAGCTCAAAATGTGCCCGCTGCCGATATGGATCAGAATATCGCTTTCTTCTATTCAATTTAAGCTGAATGCCTGTCTGAAACAACCGCTTATCGTCGAATTGCCTAACAAGCATACCAATTTTTGCGACCCAAGCCTGCTTGCCTTATAATCAATGCCTGTCTGAAAAAACGTTTCAGGCAGGCATTACGCTATTCACGAAAAATTACCTCATATTCGCAAACCCATCGGAAAACTATTGTGCATATTTCGCTTGCCCCTGCCGTTATCATCTTGCTGGCCGCCGTTATCTCGGTTATCGTCTGCCGCCGTTTCAACATCCCTTCTATGCTCGGTTATCTACTGGTCGGCTTTATTGCAGGCCCCGGCGTGCTCCATCTGATACCGCAAGGCAGTGCCACCGATTATCTGGGCGAAATCGGCATCGTTTTCCTGATGTTCAGCATCGGGCTCGAATTCTCGCTGGCCAAACTCAAAGCCATGCGCCGCCTCGTATTTGGTTTGGGCGGCTTGCAAATCGGCCTGACCATCACATCGGTACTCGGCATCATTCTGTTCGCCACCGAAGGTAACAGCTTTACCGCCTCGCTGGCCGTTGCCGGCGCATTGGTGATGTCGTCTACAGCCATCGTCAGCCGCATCCTTGCCGAAAAAACCGAATTGGGCCAACCGCACGGTCAAATGGCCATGGGCGTTTTGCTGATGCAAGATATCGCCGTCGTTCCTTTGATGATTCTTCTGCCTGCATTGGCCGGCGACGGCAACAGCAATCTCTGGCTGGCGCTCAGCTTGGCAGCGCTCAAAATGGTGGTTACCTTAGGCCTTCTGTTCTTCATCGGCAGCCGCCTGATGACGCCTTGGTTCCGTTTGGTCGCACAAGGTAAATCTTCCGAACTCTTTATGATTAACGTCTTGCTGGTTACCTTGGGCGTCGCCTTCCTTACCGAGCTGGTAGGCCTCTCGCTGGCTTTAGGTGCTTTCGTTGCCGGCATGCTGCTTTCCGAAACCGAATACCGCTTCCAAGTGGAAGACGATATCCGCCCATTCCGCGACATCCTGCTCGGCTTCTTCTTCATTACCGTTGGTATGAAACTCGACCTGCAAGCCTTGGTCGACAACAGCCAGCTTATTCTCATACTCTTGGCCATTCTGATACCGCTCAAAGCGCTTATCATCTTCATCATTGCATGGCGCATGAAGCACACCGCCGCCGACAGCCTCAAAGCCGCCCTCTACCTTGCCCAAGGCGGCGAATTCGGCTTCGTGATTCTGGCCGTCAGCAGCAAGCTAAGCCTAGTTTCGACCAATCTCGAGCAAGCCGCCACGGCCGCCGTTCTCATTTCTATGGTTATCGCGCCCTTTATTCTCAACGGCAGCGACAAAGTCATCAAAAAACTTATCAAACCGAGTTGGGACATGCAGGCAGTCGATTTGCAAAACATGCTGATTGACACCATGAGCAAATCCGAACACATCCTGATTATCGGCTTTGGTCGCGGCGGTCAAAATATCGGCCGCATCCTTGCCGAAGAAAACATCCCTTACTACGCCTTAGACTTAGACGTCGAGCGGGTAAAAGTGGCTCGTGGCATGGGCGAACCCGTTGCATTTGGCGATGCCAAACGCAAAGAAATCCTCGAAGCAGGCGGTTTAAATCGCGCCCAAGCCGTGATTATCACCCTGCACGACATGCATGAAAGCGAACACATTCTCGACAGCATCATGCATCTGCACCCGAGCATGCCCGTCTACATACGCGCCTCCGAAGACGATTACATTTCCAAATTCACCGATTTGGGCGCGGAAGAAGTCATCTCCGACACCAAAGAAGCCAGCCTCGCACTCGCCTCGTTTGCCATGGTCAACAGCGGGCTTTCTTACCAACGCGTTTATCAAATCATCAGTAACGTACGCCGCAGCCGCTATCAACTTCTGGAAGGTTTAATCAGCGGCAGCGACGGAGACGAAGACTTCTTCCACGAAAGCAACGGCATCAACCGCTATGCCTTCGCATTACCGCCTGAAGCCTATGCAGTCGGCAAAAACATCGGCGCCTTACCCTTGGCCTCAACAGGCGTCAAACTGGCTGCCGTACGCCGAAAAACCAGTCAAATACGCGATTATTCGCCGGATTTCGTTTTAGAGCCGAACGACATCCTGATTATCCTTGGGAAAAAAGACAAAATAATTTCTTTTGAAAACTGGTCGTTACAAGGAAGTGAATAATTTCGACCACAAAGCGCTTGCGCAGATTGTCGGAATTTGATTTAATCACGTTTTCGCAGTAACGCACGGGTGATTAGCTCAGTTGGTAGAGCGTCTGCCTTACAAGCAGAATGTCGGCGGTTCGACTCCGTCATCACCCACCAAGTTTCTTGCGCGGAGTGGTAGTTCAGTTGGTCAGAATACCGGCCTGTCACGCCGGGGGTCGCGGGTTCGAGCCCCGTCCACTCCGCCAATCCATTAAAATTAAAAAGCGTTTTCACAGCGCTTTTTAATTATTTATCACTAGGGTGATTAGCTCAGTTGGTAGAGCGTCTGCCTTACAAGCAGAATGTCGGCGGTTCGACTCCGTCATCACCCACCAAGTTTCTTGCGCGGAGTGGTAGTTCAGTTGGTCAGAATACCGGCCTGTCACGCCGGGGGTCGCGGGTTCGAGCCCCGTCCACTCCGCCAATCCATATAAAAAAGCTGATGAACAATTCATCAGCTTTTTTATTATCAAAGCCATATTAAACATTCAGACAAGCACCATGCCTGTCTGAAAAATCACCACCAACCGAATACCATAGCCAATATAACCGTATAGCCAAACATAAACCTCACAGCCACACTGGGCACGCCTTGATGAAAAATCCGGCAAAAATTGTACAAACAATGCCCTACCCCATACCAACATACTGCATTCATGAGCAAAAAACGCCCGTAACTGTCGATATAAGCGGAAGAAACCATCGAAAACGGCCACGCCGTAATATAACTGAACGGTGCGGCCAAACGATTGTCACTAAGATAAAACACAATGCCATTACCGAAAAAATAAACCGCAGCAAACCACACTCCTATCCAGGCCGGCTTTAACCAAGGTCGAATCATAACCGTCTCACGTAACAAAACCGCTGCCATGCAACGGTTCATATATTTTTTACAATGCCTGTCTGAAAACTGATTTTAGCGTATTGAAATGCTATAAACTCACAATAATCGAATTAACCATTTTTGCAGAATTCACCGCTGCCGTTTCCAGAAACTCTTCAAAACTCATGCTGGCTTTTTCATCAGCCAAATCGGATACGGCTCTGACAATCACAAAAGGCACATCAAATTGCTCACACGTTTGTGCAATCGCCGCCGCTTCCATCTCTACTACCTGCACGCCGAAAAAATTCTTGCGAATCTGTGCCACCTGCTCGGGCGTATGGACAAACTGATCGCCACTAACAATCAAACCCTTATGAATACGGGCACCAGTAAAGGCTCTCGCCGCCTTACCCGCCGCCTTAACCAAATCAGCATGGCTCTCAAACGCCGGCCGTAATTTAGGCACTTGGCCGATTTTATATCCGAATGCCGTCGCATCCACATCATGGTGCGCAATCAAAGTTCCCACTACAACATCACCAACTTGCAACGCTTCTCCCAAACCGCCTGCACTGCCAGTATTAATCACGCAATCCGGTTTGAAACGATCAATAGCCAAAGTTGTTGCAATTGCCGCATTGACTTTACCAATACCGCTAAGCGAAAGGATAACCTCTTTATTGAAAAGCCTGCCGCAAAAAAAAGTGAAATGGCCGATTTTTTCTTCTTTAGGATGGTGCATCAAGTTTTTTAAAAGCTCGATTTCTTGCTCCATCGCTCCGATAATTGCTATTGTGTTCGCTTTCATGCCGACCATCCTGATCCCCCGTGTCTTTTACCCAACAAATACAACTCCCTCTTTGTCGCAATCGAATCCGAACTTATTCGGCCAACACAAGTCAAATCAAAAGAAAATGTTTCCAAACAGGCACAGCCGAAATCGCGGCGCCGAACACTGACATTTTTTTGAATACCCATTACGGTCATTTGATGTAAAACCTTTAAAAACAGTAGAACTTAAATCCGACGTTACATGCGGTCTGCTATAATTACACAAATTGGCTCCTGCCGCCACATCCATTTCAAAAAATGACAGGCAAGATAATATTTTTTAATAATTATCAACGCTATATCATTTTCAACCGGTCAAAGCAAAATCCCAAAGGCACAAGTTTATGGATAACACATTACACGAATCTATCGACACGAAAGACGAACTGTTTCAATGGCTGCGCCATATGGTTCAGTATAAAGCATCCGATTTATTCATTACCACCGGCTTCCCTCCTGCCGTCAAACTGGACGGGAAAATCACTCGTCTAAACGACACACCTCTAACTGCCGAGCGTTGTATAGAAATCGCCGCGTCGATAATGAACGCAAAGCAACTCGAAGAATTCACCAACACCAACGAATGTAATTTCGCCATCCAATTACCGGGAGCAGCCCGCTTCCGTGTTAATGCCATGGTACAGCGCGGAGCTACCGCCTTGGTGTTCCGTATGATTAGCAGCGAAATCCCTTCTTTCGAACAGCTGAACTTACCGCCCGTATTGCAAAAAGTCGTGATGCGCAAACGCGGATTGGTTATCTTTGTTGGCGGAACCGGTTCCGGAAAATCCACTTCGCTGGCTGCCATGATTGATTACCGCAATCAGCATGGTAACGACCATATTATTACAATCGAAGACCCCATTGAATTTGTGCATCCGCATAAAAACTGCATCATAACCCAGCGCGAAGTTGGCGTAGATACCGAAAACTGGTTTGCCGCGCTCAAAAACACTTTGCGCCAAGCCCCCGATGTGATTTTGATTGGCGAGATACGCGACAGAGAAACCATGGAATATGCCATGGCCTTTGCCGAAACCGGTCATTTGTGCATGGCTACTCTGCATGCCAACAGCTCCAACCAAGCACTCGACCGCATTATCAATTTCTTCCCGGAAGAGCGCCACAATCAATTACTGACCGACCTGTCATTAAACTTACAAGCCTTCATTTCCCAACGCCTGATTCCGCTTGAACATGGCAAAGGCCGCATTGCCGCAGTAGAAATATTGCTTAATTCACCTTTGATTACCGACTTAATCCACCGCGGAGAAATTCACGGCATCAAAGAAATTATGAAAAAATCTACTGATATCGGCATGCAAACTTTCGACCAAGCCTTATACAATCTATATGAGCAAGGTTCCATCAGCTTTCAAGAAGCTATTAAGAATGCCGACTCCGCCAACGACTTGCGCTTAGATATTCAGTTGCGCAGCCGTCGCGGTCGAAATCAGGGCGTCGATTTGGAAATCTTAAATTGATTATTAGCCGCACTACGCTTAAAAGCCTGTCTGAAAGTTTTCAGACAGGCTTTTCTTACCATTATCCGATAAAAAATCGTGTTTTTTAAACACGATTTTTTATCGGCTTCCCAATTTACTCGGCAGAAGAGGAATCCGTTGAAGCACCAGCTTGAGGCTGTGCAGCTTGCTGCTTATATTCATGCTGCAGGCTAACGGCACGGGCAGGAACAATAGTAGAAATTGCATGCTTATACACCATCTGAGTAACAGAGGTGTTTCTCAACAACACAACATATTGATCAAATGATTCAACCTGACCTTGTAATTTAATACCGTTTACCAAGTAAATGGATACCGGCACATGTTCTTTACGCAGTGCATTCAAGAAAGGATCTTGTAACATTTGTCCTTTAGCTGTCATATTTAATACTCCATTTTTATGATTTTTGATTGTAATAATTGAAACTACGCTCGGATTGTAGCCCCGAATGCCCACTTTTACCAACCTTATTTCGGTAAGAATGTGCAAACGTTGCATCGGTAGTGATTTATTTTGAAAATCAAACCACCGAATAAATTTTCTTTCCAAACAAACGATTAATCTTATATTAAAACTTTAATGACCACTTTTCAGTTTCTTAATACTCACCGGGCGTTTTTTCTTCAAACGGGATTTTTCTTCTTTCCGCCCTTCCCGTTTCTCAATCCGATTGCTTAATTGCACGCGACGCAATGATTTGTTTTTCGGCTTTTCGTCAGCATTTTCATAAGGATTATCCGACACATTATATTGGATGCGTAACGGCGTTCCCCGCAAATGAAATGCCTTTCTGAAGGTTTGAGTCAAATAACGCGTATAAGCCTCTGGTATGTGCTGCAACGCATTGCCGTGTATCACAATTACCGGCGGGTTTACCCCGCCTTGGTGGGCATAACGCATCTTCGGTCGAACCAAACCGGCTCGCGGCGGAGCTTGGCGTTCGACCGCGCTTTGCAATACACGGGTAATTTTCGGCGTCGGCATTTTAACCATGGCGGCATCATAAGCAGCTTGAATACTAGCAAACAAACCGTCTATGCCCCGCTCTTTCAAGGCTGAAATATAATGGAATTGCGCGAAATCCAGAAAATACAGCTTACGGGCGATATCCCGTTTGACCTGTGCTTTGCGCTCCTCGTCAATATCGTCCCATTTATTCACAGCAACAACCAATGCCCTGCCTGCCTCTAAAGCAAAGCCGGCAATCGTCGCATCCTGATCGGCGATATCCTGCTGCGCATCCAGCACCAACACGGCAACATTGGAGGCCTCCACTGCTTGCATGGCTTTGATAACGGAAAATTTTTCCACAGCCTCTTCCACTTTGCCGCGCCGCCTTACGCCGGCAGTATCAATGATGGTAAACGGTTTGCCTTCACGTTCGAAATCAATATGTATACTATCCCGCGTGGTTCCTGCCATATCAAAGGCAATCACACGTTCTTCGCCCAGAATGGCATTTACCAAAGTAGATTTGCCCACATTCGGCCTGCCGATAACGGAAAAAACAGGATGCTTGGCAGTTTCCGATGCTTCTTCTGCTTCGGGGAATTGCGCCAACACGTCTTCAACCAAATCATACACACCGTCGCCATGCGCGCCTGAAACCACATAAGGCTCGCCTAAAGCCAATTCGTAAAATTCCGCAGCCAATACATTTCGGTTGGCGCCTTCACCTTTGTTTACCGCTAAAAAAACAGGCCTTGGGCTTTGTCGCAATCGGTCGGCGATGATTTTGTCTTGCGGAGTCAAGCCGGTACGGCCGTCCACCAAAAAAATCACCGCATCCGCTTCATCTATCGCCTGCAAGGTATGCCTGGCCATTTCATGCAGAATGCCGCTGTCAACCACCGGTTCGAAACCGCCGGTATCGATAACCAGATAAGGCTTGCTGCCCACTTTACCGTGGCCGTAATGGCGGTCTCGGGTAAGACCCGGCAAATCGGCAACTAACGCATCTTTGGTGCGCGTCAAACGATTGAACAAAGTGGATTTGCCGACGTTGGGCCGGCCGACTAATGCTATGGTGGATTTCATGTTTTTGCAGCCGTTATTTCATATTAGATTAAGGAGCCCTGAAAGCGGTTGTTTTTCAGACAGGCATTATTCAGAAAAGCAAAGAAACCTATTTCAACTGGTCGATTTTCAACTGGAGCAATTCGTTGGAAGCCGCTTCTTTCGGTAATTTACCAAGCGCTTCTTCATAAGAAGCGAGCGCTTCCTTATTCTTGCCCTGTGCCGCCAACACATCGCCTTTAGTTTCCAGCAACACAGGTTGGAAAGCCTCGTCGACTGGGGTGTTTAAAGTGGCTAGAGCCTCATCGAACTTTTTCTGCTGCAATTGCACAATGGCCAGTCGCTGCACTGCCAATGCCTGTACGAAAGGCGCTTTCTGATTTTTCAAAACCCAACTCAAATGTTTGGCCGCAGCATCATAATTGCCTTTATCAAATTCGGATGCTGCAGCCATAAAAGTGGCTTGGGCCGTAGCAATGGTTGACGGATAGTGTTGTTGCAGATTCAGCAAATCAGCATTCAACACTTTAGGATCTTTACTGCTTTCGGCTTTCACCACCATTTGGGATAGGATTTCCGCCGCTTCCTCGTTTTTTCCTGCCTGATGGTTTTGATACAGCACCCACCCCAGATAGCCCAAACTGCTGGCAACCAACAAAGCAAAAATCCAGCGGCCCCAGCCTTTCCAGAAATGTTTGAAATTATCCAATTCCTGCTGTTCTTCAAGGTGTGCTGCCATATTATGCATTCTTCCATTGTTGTAATGTTGTCAATAATTGGTCGGCGCTCAGAGTTTGCTGTCCTAACCCGCCCTGCATGTCTTTCAAGGTTACCGTATCCGTTTCCAGCTCGCTTTGCGCCACAATCAATGCAAAACGCGCCTGACTGGCATCGGCTTTTTTCATTTGAGCTTTCAGGCTTTGGTTACCGGCATGTTGCAATACGTCGAACCCATTACGGCGCAGTAAATTAGCATATTGCATTGCCTTCAATGCCGCGCCCTCTCCTTGATGCATAGCGTACACATCCGGCGCAGACTGGGCTTTCAGACAGCCGTATTCGTGCACCAGCAGCAACAAGCGCTCTACGCCTAATGCAAAACCGATGGAAGGCGCATGCTTACCGCCCAACTCCTCAATCAACCCGTCATAACGACCGCCGCCGCAAACAGTTGCCTGAGCACCGAGTTTGTCGGTAGTCCATTCAAAAACAGTTTGATTGTAATAATCCAAACCGCGAACCAGGCGCGGATTTTCGACATAGGCGATGCCTAGGCCGTCTAGCATGGTTTTCAAACCATTGTAGTGCGCCGAAGATGCTTCGCCCAAATAGTCTGTCAGACGCGGCGCGGCATTACAAATTTCCTGTAAGTCGGGATTTTTGCTGTCTAATACGCGCAAAGGATTGGTGTGCAAACGGCGCTTACTGTCTTCATCCAGTTGCGCTTCATAACGGCTTAAATAATCCACCAAGGCCTTACGATGCACTGAGCGTTCTTCACGGTTGCCCAGATTATTCAATTCCAACGTCAGATATGGGCTGATGCCCAGTTCATTCCATAAATCGGCACACATGGCAATGATTTCGGCATCAATATCAGGCCCTTCCAAACCCAGCGCTTCCACGCCTACTTGATGAAACTGGCGGTAGCGCCCTTTTTGCGGCCGCTCGCGGCGAAACATCGGCCCCATGTACCAAAGCTTCTGCGGGCCGTTATACAAAAGGTTATGCTCAACCACTGCACGCAAACAAGATGCCGTGCCTTCCGGACGCAGGCTCAGGCTAAGCGAATCATTGGAATCGGCAAACGTATACATTTCTTTGCCGACCACATCGGTTTCTTCGCCAATGGAACGGACAAACAAACCCGTTTGCTCCACCACGGGTGTGCGTATCTGGTTATACCCGAAGCGCTTGGCCCAGCGGCTGACCGTTTCTTCAAATGACTGCCAGAAAGCAGCGGTAAGTTTAAAATCTTTCTGCTCTACCGGCAGCAGATCGTTCATACCTTTTACAGCTTGGATTTTGTTGCCCATTTTAATTTCTTTGCTTACTAATCAAACAATGCCTGTCTGAAAAAACAGCGACAGAATTTTTCAGACAGGCTGGTATCACGCAAACTATTTAGCAGCCTGAATCGGAATCACACGGCTGGTCATGCCGCGCTTTTTACCGTTTTCACCGTAATTGGCTTCCACATACTCTTTCACAATCGCCAAGAATTCAATCGCCATATTGTCGCCCTTCAAGGTCACTTTTCGCTCGCCGTCAACATAAACCGGAGCAATCGGCGTTTCACCCGTACCCGGCAGACTGATGCCGATATCGGCCAACTTGCTCTCGCCGGGGCCGTTAACCACACAACCCATCACGGCCACGTTCAGATTTTCCACTCCGGGATATTGAAAGCGCCAAACGATCATCTGCTCGCGCAAATAACGCTGGATGTCTTGTGCCAATTCCTGAAATACCGTACTGGTCGTACGCCCGCAACCGGGGCATGCGGTAACCATAGGGGTAAAAGAACGCAGCCCCATAGTTTGCAAAATTTCCTGCCCTACCACCACTTCTTGCGTACGCGAACTACCGGGCTCCGGCGTTAAAGAAATACGGATGGTATCGCCGATGCCTTCTTGCAACAATACGGAAAGGGCTGCAGTCGAAGCAACGATGCCTTTGCTTCCCATACCCGCTTCAGTTAATCCCAGATGCAGCGGATATTGGCAACGGCTGCCCAAATCCCGATAAACCTGAATCAAATCCTGCACCGAACTCACTTTACAAGAAAGGATGATTTTATTTTCAGACAGGCCTAGGCCCTCTGCTTTCTGTGCCGATTCGAGAGCCGATACAATCAACGCTTCCTTCATCACTTCATCAGGCGTTTTGGGTATCTCGGCGGCCAGATTCGCATCCATCATGCGCTTGGCCAAACTCTGATCCAACGAGCCCCAGTTCACGCCGATACGCACCGCTTTATCATATTCCGCGGCCGTGCGAATCATATAAGCGAATTTTTCATCGCCTTTAGCGCCTTTGCCAACATTACCCGGGTTAATCCGGTATTTCGACAACGCTTTGGCACAATCAGGAAATTCAGCCAGCAAACGCTCGCCGTTGAAATGGAAATCGCCGATCAGCGGAGTATTACAGCCCATGTCGTCTAGGCGCTGTCTTATCTCGCCCACTTTGGAAGCCGCTTCAGGGCTATTGACCGTTATCCGAACCATTTCCGATCCTGCATCGGAAAGCTCTTTTACCTGCAAGGCAGTCGCTTCCGCATCGGCGGTATCCGTGTTGGTCATAGATTGCACGATAATCGGGGCATCGGAACCCACGGTCAGATGGTCAATCTTTACTTGATGCGTTTTGCGGCGTTTAATGGTTTGTTGGCTCATTTTTATAAACCTGTTTTTATTGTCCTGCTTTGAATGCAGCAGTTGTGCGGCCAATCAGATACGGCGCCCAGTTGATTTCCTTACCGCCGAAATTGACGATACTGCCGTGTGCCACACCGATGCGGACATCATACGGCGCATTGCCTTTAAACCGATGCTCGCTACCGGCAGATACAATCTGATTAATCAGTTCAGCCCCTGTTTTATCTTTTACCAGCAATTTAGTACGGTAACGGGTTTTGATATACAACTCGTCCGGAGCCACAACCAACGGCGCCTCTGCATCAGGGCTGGAAGCGGCAGATGCAGCAGCGGTAACCGGCGTGGCCGACGCTGCCGATGCGGCACGATTATCTTCCAGCGGCACCACCGCAACATTCTTCTGCTTCAATTCTGTCGCTTTATCCAGCGCTTGTTCCGCAGACGATTGAGATTGAATGGTATCCTCGGCCTGTTGGTTGGCAGATTTGTTTTGCCAGATATAAACGCCGCCTACAGCCACCGCCGCTGCAAACACGCCGATGACCCAACCAGGAAAACTTTTTTTCTCTTCCAGATAGGCATAATTTTTCTTGTTGTGTGTCGCTTTATAATCACTAAAAATATTTTTTTCGGAAACCGGCGCGGCTTTATCCAGCAACAACATGAACGGGCCTTCTTCCGCCTGTACCAAACGGCCGTAAGAACGGAGAAATCCGCGCACGAACACCATATCGGGCAATAAATGATAATTGCCGGCTTCCAAGGCAGCTACCTTGTCGGTCGGCAGCTTCAAACGGTCGGCAACATCAGTCAGACTCATGCCTTTTTGCTCACGCAAGGTCGCCAGCATTTTTCCCAGTTCTTTAGCGTCCGGGTTAATATTCATAGTTCATCTCTCTCGGTTTTATTGTATTTTTCCGCCGGTAATCGATTCCAGCTCATCTGAATACGGGTAGAGGGAACGCAGTTGCGCTTCATACTCATAAGCCGCCTGCCCGTTACCCATTGCTTTGGATAATTTCCAACCCAATAGTAAGTCGTCGGCCGACAATATTTCCACTCTGCTTTGATATTGACGGAAGTATCTATCTGCTTCGTTCAATTCACCGGCCATCAATTTGGTTCGCGCCAACTCTTTAACTGCAGGCACAAAATCCGGCGAAGTAGCGATTGCCCGCTCCAAATAAGCTTGTGCCAAAGAATATTGACCCATTTTAGCGCTGCATATGCCTTTGTTCAGATAGGCAATAAACGGTGTGGGGTAAGTCGGATCAGCCAGAGCTTTGTCAAAATGCGGCAGCGAAGCATTTGGCTCGTTCTTCATACTGCACAAAAACCAACCGTAGTTATTATTAATTTCAGCACTATCCGGTTTAATCGCCAAAGCCTTCAAAAAGCTTTCCTGAGCTTGATCGGGCACTTTCAAAAACTGGTAAATCTGAGCGCGGATTAACCAAGCCGTCTGATTTTTACTATCTGCCTTCAAAGCATCCTCGATGCTGACGATTGCTTGGCGATAGTCTTTAGCACGCATGTATTCAACAGCCAATTGGGTTTTGATTTGCGATACCTCAACCGCGCGCTCTTTTGCGCTTGGTTGCTTTAGCTTGCTGCTATTACAGGCACTCAACATAACGGCCAATAACACGGGAACCCATATTTTCTTCATTACCTTCACCTCGATTTTTACTGTTGCACCAACAGTTGCTGCCATTTTTGCTGACGGCGGGTTTTGTCTTTGACCTGACCTGCCAATTGACCGCAAGCCGCATCAATATCATCACCGCGCGTTTTACGTACGGTGACGACAAAGCCTGCTTCCTGCAAGATTTCTCTGAATGTGCGGATGGCATCATGCTTCGAACGTTCATAACCCGAGTTCGGAAACGGGTTGAACGGAATCAAATTAAATTTACAAGGCACATCTTTAACCAATGCCACCAATTCCCGCGCATGCTGAGGTTTGTCGTTAATGCCATCCAACATCACATATTCAAATGTAATAAAATCACGCGGAGCCTTGACCAAATAACGTTGGCAGGCAGCCATCAATTCTTTTAACGGATATTTTTTATTCAAAGGCACGATTTCATCCCGTACCGCATCATTTGAAGCATGCAAAGAAACTGCCAGAGCCACCGGCATTTCTTCTTTCAACCGATCCATCTGAGGTACCATGCCTGAAGTGGATACAGTAACGCGACGGCGCGATAAGCCATATCCGTGATCATCCAGCATAATCGCCAGTGCCGTTACCACATGGTTAAAATTGGCCAAAGGTTCGCCCATGCCCATCATCACCACGTTGGAAATCACACGCTCATTTCGCGGTGTAACGCCCAACGCTTTATTCGCCCACCACAATTGGCCGATAATTTCTGCCACGTTCAGATTGCGGTTGAAGCCTTGCCGGCCGGTCGAGCAAAAAGTGCACTCCAGCGCACAGCCCACTTGAGATGAAATGCACAAAGTACCCCGTTCGGTTTCAGGAATGAATACGGTTTCCACGCCATTGCCTGTTCCCACATCCAGCAACCACTTACGCGTACCGTCTTTCGACTCTTGCGCAGCCATCAGTGCCGGCACGCCGACGGTGGCTTTTTCCTGAAGTTTGGTACGCAAAGATTTAGCCAGATCAGTCATCTCGCTAAAATCAGATGCTCCTGCTTGGTGCATCCAGCGCATAACTTGCTTGGCACGAAAAGGCTTTTCGCCCATTTCGGCAAAATGCTGGGTCAAACCGTTTAAATCGTAATCTAATAGATTGGTTTTCATATATGTTTAAAAACCTTTAGGCTGCCGGAAAAATCAGGCAGCCTCTGGCATGTGCACACGATAAGCTTAGCGCGTGCAAATTTCGCTTTGGCTGAAAAAATAAGCAATTTCGATTGCTGCGTTTTCAAGGCTGTCTGAACCGTGTACCGCGTTTTCGCCTACAGAAGCGGCAAAATCGGCGCGGATGGTACCGGGCGCAGCTTCTGCCGGGTTAGTGGCGCCCATAATCTCACGGTTTTTGGCTACGGCATTTTCGCCTTCCAAAACCTGCAACATCACCGGGCCGCTGGTCATAAAAGCAACCAATTCTTGGAAAAACGGGCGCTCTTTGTGAATGGCATAAAAATCTTCAGCTTCTTTTTGAGTCAAATGCTTCATTTTTGCGGCAACGATACGTAAACCGTTTTCTTCAAAACGGTTGTAAATCGCACCGATGGTATTTTTGCCTACGGCGTCGGGTTTGACGATGGAAAAAGTACGTTGAATGGCCATAGTTGCTCCTTTAATTTATTGATATAAAACCGCTTGGCTTGGAAAAGCAAAGTTGTGTATTGTACAAGATTGACAGGGTGTCTGTGGTAAATTTTGCAAAATGTTTGCCTGCCCGCTCAGATCAAAGTCAGATGAGGCAATGCCAGATATTCTTCCGACTGCATTTCTACCATGCGGCTTACCGTGCGCACGAACTCATTGGCGAAATCACCTTCGGTATAAATTTCTTCTGCCGGAACCTGACTCGTGGCACACAGTTTCACTCTATAGTCGTAAAAAACGTCAATCAGCCAAGTTAATCGACGGGCTTCCGATCGTTTGTCTGGCGTCAGCTTTTCTATGCCGGAGATAAAGACCATTTGATAATGTTCGGCCAGATAAAGATAATCCGCCTGTGAACGCGGGCCGAAACACAAAGTTTGAAAATCAAACCAGATCACCCGTTCAGTGCGACCTTTGCAAACCAAATCCCGACCGTGAATCTTAATGTTGATGTCCAAAGGCTTCTGAGCGGCGGTAACCTGGCTAAACAAGGCGGCCAATTTTGCTTCATTCTGCTCGTTGGCCGGAATGTAAAAAACTTCCGCCGGGCTTAGTGTGCGCAAACGGTAATCTTCTCCGCCGTCTACATTTAAAATGGTTAGTTTGTCTTCCAGCAATGCGATGGTTGGCAGAAAGCTGCTGCGGTTTTGCCCTTGCGGATAAAGTTCCGACGGTGCGTAGTTAGAAGTTGCCACCAACACGACGCCTTCATTAAACAGGTTTTCCAGCAACCGCCCCAGAATCATGGCATCGGCAATATCGCTGACATGGAATTCGTCGAAACACAAAACGCGCGTCTCTTTGGCAATTTCGGCCGCAACCGCTTTTAAGGGATTGGTTTCGCTTTTCAGACCGCGCAGACGCTGGTGAATTTCCGCCATAAACGCATGGAAATGAACGCGACGTTTGCGGCGATAAGGCAGGCATCCGTAAAACGCATCCATCAGAAAGCTTTTGCCTCTGCCGACGCCGCCGTAAAAATACAGGCCTTTCGGCAGTTGCGGCGAACGCAGGCTGCGCCCCAGAAAACGGTTTCGCTTGCGCTTGAACATCATCAGTTCGGTCCACAAACGATCAAGGTATTCGATGGCCTTTTTCTGAGCTCCGTCTTGGATAAAGCCCGGCTGATTCGATGCAGCCTGATACCAGGTCAAAGGGCTGTGGTTGGCATAATCAGGGGCGGTAAAACGTTCGGTTTGGGCGTTCATAAAACGGGCAACATTCTTGGTAATGCTGCCATTATAGAGGATTTAGTCTTAAGTTAGAAACCAGCCTTTTACGATAACTGCTTCTGAATGCCTGTCTGAAAAGCATTCAGCGTTTTTCAGACAGGCATTCAAAGGTTTAACCGCGTTTGTGCCAATAATTATAAATTTCACGCAAAGCGTACGGCAACTCGCCTTCAAGCTGCGTCATGTCTTCATCGGTCAGGTTGAGCACGGCCTGCCCGTCCTGATAATCGTCGTACATGCCGGCCAGCGCCATGACCGGGTAAAACAAATCTTCAAAATCATCGTCTGCCGCTTTTTCAAACCAATCGGTTTTCACGACATCCAAAGCATAGAGATAGGCATTGCACCAAGTATAGAAATCGCTTTTGCCATATTCGTCGTCATAAAGCAGCAAAACCGGCAGTTCGCCCGCATCCAATCGTTTTTTCAAATCGAATGCCAGCCGCAATACCAACATCTGAATTTCTTCAATTTCGTTTCGGCTGAACTGTTCTTCTTCGCCCAATACTTCGGGCAGCCAGATATGCGGTTCGGTTTTATCAGGCCCGCTCAGCAAAGCGAGCATAAACGCTTGAGTCTCGTCCAACCGCATGGTGCGGCCGGTTTCTGATTTTGGGTCGAGCAATGAGGACAAAAACTTTTTGGCCTGCGAATCAAAAGGCAGCATGTTTTTCCTTGGATAATTTGTTTTTCAGACAGGCATTCGGCTCAGCCTTGCTGCGCATCTTGCATCTTCGCTTCTTGTGCCGCTTTATGCGCGCGCAAGTATTCTATGGCGGCATTTTTCGTCTCTTCATCACCATATTTCACATCGCGCAACGCACGACGATAAGCGGCTTTTTCCTGCGCCTCTTTAATTTGCTGTTCTTTAAAAGCTTCTCGATTAGACGGGACAACACGGCGGGTTTGCTGCACTTGGGCGCGAGCCATTGCTTGGGCGATTAAATCGGCCGGATTGAAAGTTGCTTTCGGTGCGGCTGGCACAGCGGATTCGACTGACTTATTGCTCATGCGCGCTTTGGCATGAGCCTCTTTCTCTGCCAAATACGCTTTGCGTTCGGCTGCATCACGGATTTTACGTGCCTGATGCCACTCATAACGCGCTTTGGCATGAGCCGCCGCCGCAAAACGCGGCTCAAGAGTTTGCGCCGAATATCCCGCCTGTGGTAAATAATCGGCGTCAACCGGCTGCATATCAATGCAATCGACAGGACAGGGGGCCACGCACAAGCCGCAGCCCGTGCATTCGGTAGCGATGACGGTATGCATTTGCTTAGCCGCACCCATAATCGCATCGACAGGGCAGGCTCGGATGCAGGCCGTGCAACCGATGCACGCCGCCTCGTCTATCCACGCCAATGCTTTGGGCTGATTTTTTTCCGGTACCTTGGCAGGTCGCTCAAGCAAAGCCGCAATATCAAGCATGACCTCATTTCCGCCGGGCGCACACAAATTAACCGCCGCCCCGCCCTGAGCCAATGCTTGGGCATACGGTTTGCAACCCTCATAACCACACTCACGGCATTGGGTTTGCGGCAAAATCGATTCAATGCGTGCAACCAAGGAAACAGACATTTTTGAAACACTCAAATACGGAAAAATTTGAATTATATCGTTTTATTACCCGACACGCTCTTTTATTACAAGCAGTTATTTTTCAGACAGGCATAACCGCCTCAACCAACAGGGTCATGCTCTTCCAGCAACCAAGCCGCCAACCATAAGTTCAACAACACGCCCACAGTAACCGTCAAACCAAAGGCCGCAACCGCCGGCGTGCTGCTCATACCGAGCAGCACAAAAGAAATGCCCGTTGTCAGCGCCGCCAGCAACATGCCGCCGAGCCGTGCGGGAGCGCTATGCTTGGCGGCCACCGCATAAACCGCATAGTCAACCCCGATGGCTGAAACCAACAACAAACCGAACATGGCAAACAAACTGACGGGAATGCCGCACCAGCCCAAAACCGCCACCGTTCCCACCGCGGCCAGTAAGGGCACTGCCAGCACTTTAATCCCTTGCCTAACGCCAAAAATCCGCCACAACAACAGCCACGCCAAAGTATACGAGGCCAGCTTCAACCATGCGGCCTGATTACGGGTTTGATGAAACAACATGTTCAGATGACTGCGACTATCCGCCCAATGCACGCCGGCCAGCCCTTGAATGCCTGTCTGAACCGCGGGCGCATCTTTCATACCGTTTAACCGCATCACGGCCGCAAACCGACCGGGCGCCACCTGCCCCAGATACAAAGGCCGCCACGCTTCGGCCAAAGCAGGCCTAATACCCTCAGCCAAAGTCAGCACCGGCATTTCAGCCGCATGATTCAGCGCATTACGCATGGTTTCCCGCGGCACTCCGATTGCGCGCATCGGCTGCCACGATTCAGGCAACTTAGCCAGCTCGTGCAAGCGGTTATGCAGTTTTTGCTGCTCTGTCGTCGGCAGCAGCCATTGATCTAACGATTGCGTGCCGGCCAATTTACCCTGAGCAATCAAAGGGCGTAAAACCCGATTGACTTCAGCGCTTTTCTGCAATAACGCATCCTCACTCGCCGCTTCCACAACCAGATATTGACCGCTGAAATCCATACCGGAAAGTTGGCCGATTTGTTGCACCTGAGCCAACATTTCAGACGATAAATTGACCCATTGACGCACATCGTCGCGCCAATCGCTGCGCCACAAACCCACGGCTAAAAAAATCCCGCCGACAATCCACCAACCCCTACGATGCAAACGCGCTTTAATACGGCCGGACAAACCGGCAAGCCGCACCATCCATCCGGCAAACGACACGCTTCGCACCCGATAGCCGGCAAATAACGGCGGCAGCCACAAAACCGTGGCACCAAACGCCCCCAAAAGGGCACACCCTGAGAATACGGCCGTCTGCCTTAATATCGGCAACGGCGTAAACCAAAGAAACGCATAACCGGCCACCGTAATCAGCAAACTCACGGCAAACGTCGGTAACACCTGCCGCATCGCCGATTCGGGCTGCCAATCGGTCAGTCTGCGGCCCTGCGCGCCAAACTGCGACGGCGTCAGCCAATGCAACGGAAAATCAACCAGCATACCCACCAAGCTCGTGCCGATCACAATCGTTAAAATATGCACTTCGCCGAACACCAGCAAAACCGCGGCCAAACCAACCAACATACCGGCAGCCAGCGGTAAGGCCAGCCAGAAAACACGCGCACTGCGAAACACCCACAGCAACAAGGCAAAGGTCAGCAGCAACCCCGCTATGCTCATCAATTTGCTTTCCCGCTCGGCATCCGCTTTCGAAACCGCAGCAAACACCGCCCCGCCGGCGTTCAGCGTATCCACGCCGTTTTTAGCCGCCAATTCCTTACTTTGCTGCAACAAAGGCAAAAGGCCTTCGCTGCCCTTGGCAAAATTATTACCCGCGGGCATTTTGCCGCGCAGCCAAACCCAAGTTTTGCCTTGTTCGTCTTCGGTAAACAACATGCCGTTGTCAGCATTCCACTGTAATTTGCTTTGCGGACGGGCGCGCTCGGTAACAAAGCGGCCGAATCCCAGCCAATCCTGTTCCAACGTTAATGGAGACGGCGCGGCAAACGGATTGACAACCGCTTCCGCACGTTCTTGAAAATAATGCTTCGGCTGCTCAAACAAAGCCTGCCGCTGCTCGGGCGGCAGCACGGCCAAGCCCAAATGCTGCACATCGGCGCGCACTTGATTCAAATCCGGCTCGATACTGCTATTCACTTCGGCAAACACTTTGCTTTGCCGCCACAGCTTTGCGATTTCGGAAGCTGTCTGAAACGCTTTTTCCGCATCTGTGCTGCCCGCCAGCAACACCACCTGCTCATTCAACTGCGCTTCATTGGCCGTTTGCGCGGCCTGCAAGACCACATCCGGCCGCTCTTCCTGCGGCAATAACGCAGTAAAATCAGTTTTCAACCAATTTTTCGCCAACATGAAATAGGCGAGAAAAATGCAGGAAAGTAAGATAAAAGCAGTGTAGAAATGGCGGGATTTCATTTTTCAGACAGGCCTCAGGTTTGATTTTCCGAATTTAGAGAGAGTATAGCCAAACTTTGCCACCCAAACAAAACACCCAACAGCGCGCAAATCAGTCAGCCGGCAGATGCGATGCAGAAGCCTGTTGCGGCCTGATTATTTGAAGTTCAAAATCGGCCAACCTTTTTCTGCCGCTTCTTTAACCAAAGTTTCATCAGGATTAACCGCCACAGGATCGCTCACAATACGCAACAGGGGCAAATCGTTTTTAGAATCGCTGTAAAAATAAGTTTTACCGTAGCTTGCCAAGGTTTCGCCGCGCGCAGCCAGCCATTCGTTCAAACGGGTGATTTTGCCTTCCTTCAAACTCGGCGTACCGACATAATTTCCCGTATAACGGCCATCGGCACCGATTTCCAATTGCGTACCGATGATATTGTTAATGCCAAAAAGGTGGCAAATCGGGGTAATGATGAACTCATTGGTAGAGGAAATAACCAGTAGCTCATCGCCTGCATTGCGGTGGCTCTGCACCAGCATTTTGGCCATCATAGAAATATGCGGCGCGATAAATTCCGCTACAAATTCTCGGTGCATCTGCGCCAATTCATCCATGCCAAACCGGCTTAACGGCTCGAGATGGAATTTTAAAAATTCATCGATATTCAGGCAGCCGTTTTGATAATCATGGTAAAACTTGTCATTCTGCTTTTTCGTCTTTTCTTCATCCACCACGCCTTTTTTAATCAGATATTGCGGCCAAGAATGATCGGAATCGGTATTAATCAGCGTATTGTCTAAATCAAAAATGGCAAGGTTTTTCATTCGGTTTCCTGTTGTTGTAAAAGTTGGCGCAAAAGCGGCACGGTAATCCGCTTTTTCATGGTGAGGGAATAATGATCTAACGCATCCAGCATGTTCATCAGACTGCCCAAATCCCGCTTCCAATGCAGCAGCAGATAATGGAATACGGCAGAGTCGACAGGAATGCGGCGCGTGCGTGCGATGCTGGTGAGCGCGCTGATTTTCTCTTCGTCGCTCAAAGGTTTCACTTCATAAACCAAGCAGTAGGCCATGCGGGTGCGTAAATCTTCGCGTATGCACAAATGCTGCGGTTTCACATCGGCACTCAGCAACAAACTACCCTGCTTGCTGTTGCGATATTGGTTGAATATGGCAAACAACAGCGACTGCTCTTCAGCATCAAGACATTCGATTTGGTCTACCGCAAGATAATCCGCTTCATAAGCGGTTTGCGTTAGAGGCTGTTTGCGCGCGTCAATATAAAGGGCGCGGGCACCGCTTCGGGCGGCTTTGTCGGCCCAAGCGCGCAACAAATGGCTTTTGCCCGAGCCTTCGCTGCCCCAAACGTAAAGAAACTGGTTTTCCTGCTCTTTCAGCACATGAACCAGCTCGCTATTGGCAACACCCAGAAACTCGTCGAACCCGGGGTATTCATGGCTGGCAAAATCAAAAATAAGCTGGTTCACGCTGCGACCCGAAAATGGTGAAATGACACGGAATTGTACGTTGTTTCAACGAATAGCCGCAAGCGCCCGCGTTTATCGGGAAGATTTGGCAAAGCGGCCGATTTGAACTTACAATGCGCTCTTTTATCAATTTTAATAAACGTTTTCAAGAGAATATATATAGTGATTGCCACCGTTATTGATTTTATCCTGCACATCGACCAGCATTTGCAAGACTTGTCTGCAAATTACGGCCCGTGGATTTATGCGATTCTTTTTCTGATTATCTTCTGCGAAACCGGTCTGGTGGTAACGCCTTTTCTGCCGGGCGATTCTTTATTGTTTGCCGCCGGCGGAATTGCCGCACTAGGCGAAATGAACATCCACCTGATGGTGCTGCTGCTGCTGGCCGCTGCGATTTTAGGCGATGCGGCCAATTTTATGATTGGCAAATATTTCGGTGAAAAGCTGTTTTCCAACCCAGATTCCAAAATTTTCAAACGTGCCTATCTGGATAAAACCCATGCGTTTTATGAAAAATACGGCGGTAAAACCATTATCATTGCCCGCTTCGTGCCGATTGTGCGCACTTTCGCTCCTTTCGTGGCCGGAATGGCGCACATGACTTACGGCAAATTTATCCGTTACAACATCATCGGCGGCGTATTGTGGGTTGTTTTATTTTCTTATGCAGGTTATTTCTTCGCTAATATTCCGGCTGTTAAAAACAATCTGGGTTTGGTACTCGGCGCCATTATCGTCATTTCCATTCTGCCGGCCGTTATCGAAATCATCCGTGCAAAATACGCTGCTAAAAAAGCTTAGTCCTGCCGCCTAACCCCAAAAGCCTGTCTGAACATTTTCAGACAGGCTTTTTTAGTTAAGCACAATAAACATGCTTCAGCGTCGCTTGCGCCAGTATTCAAAAATCAGCAAAGCCGCGCCCCAAAACGCACGGTGTTTCCATTGGGCGGGTAAAAGCACGGTTTTCCATAAAGAGCGGTTCGGCAATCTATCGGTAAGTTCGAGAAGATGGGCAACCGGATTATCCGATTCTTGCTTGCGCCGCTGCGCCAGCTTGCGTCTTTCCAAGTCTATTTTCAAACGGGCCAGTTTGCATTGCAGCAGCAGAAGTTCTCGTGCTTCGGCCGATTCTCGGCTAGACATGTTCCTCTCCTTTATTTTGTCGGGCTTTTCCGCTTAAATGCGCCAAATCCTCCCGCATATCTTGCAAAGTTTGGCCTACGCCTTTGCTGCCTATGCGCCAAACGCGCGGAATCTGCCAAAGCAGGCAAACGGCCGCTAAGGCCATGAAAACGGCGGTGCCGAAGAACACCCAGATTTTGGCAACCGGCGACAGTATGGTATTCAACCCAAACAACACGGCAACCAACGCAATCAGGCAGAATATGGCGGCAACGGCCATCAGAGCCAAAATTTTCAGCAGCCCTGCCGCCTGAGTGCCCACGTCAAGATGCAGAATGCGCAGGCGCAGCAATAGCAAATCTGCGCCCTGCGTTATGATATTCTTAAACCCGGTAATTTCTTGTTTGATGCCCATAGGCCGAACCTTTCAGACAAAACGGAAAACCGCCGGCAAAATCGGCGACGGTTTGGATGAAAAGAAACGCCGCAAAGTTCCGATCAAACTTTTCGAACCTTGGCAGCGCTCCCTCCCGTTTAACGACGGTTCAGCAAAATACCCGCCACCAAGCCTGCCAATGCAGCGAAACCAATCGCATAATAAGGTTTTTCATTAACGTAATCGTCAACTTGGTTGGCACGATAACGGGCTTCCTGATAAGCACGTTCTTCAAAATCACTCAATCGGCTTTGCGCGCGCTCAAGTTTGTTTTGCAGCTTTTCTTTCAACGCCTTGGTTTCTTCTGCGCCGCGCTCCACGCCTTGATCATAAAGCGCCTCGGCATCGTTCAAAACCGAACGGATTTCCTGCAACAGGGCTTCTTTTTGGGATTCATATTTGCGTTTCATTGTTTTTCCTTTCCTTAGTATATTGCCTGCAAAAGGCAGGCCGTGCTAACAATATAAACCCGTTTGCAGATATTTCAAGTAAAAAATCAGCCATGCCTGTCTGAAACCTCTTTCAGACAGGCATGACTTTTACCAAATCATTTCAACCGTTTTTCCACGGCAACCATAGTCTGGCCAAGAGATACAGCACGGCGCCAACCAAACCCAACAGCAAAAACACCAGCCCTTTTTTACGCGCGTTGGGACACAAAAAATAAATCGCCAAAGAAAAGCTGAAAAACATCGCCAATGCCGCGCCGAGCCGCTGCTTATCACTGGTAAAACGGTTCAACGTATAAATTTCCGACACCACCACATACATCTGCCACAAAGCCGCTGCACACATTAAAAACACGCCGGCCGGCAGAAAATACAACCCGAGCAACTGATGATTCATCGCTGGTTCCGCTGTTAAAATAAAAACGCATTATAGGTCGAGCCGAGGCACCGTGTGAATACGCCCGTCTGCTGCCCCAAGCCAAAGCAACGATAAAGGTCTATAATCATGCCTGTCTGAAAACCGCCCGAGCCCGCAAGCCCATGAAACGCATCGCCGCCCTGCCCGACCACCTTATCAACCAAATCGCCGCCGGCGAAGTGGTGGAACGACCGGCCAACGCACTCAAAGAAATCATTGAAAACAGCATAGACGCAGGCGCCACCGACATTCAAGTCGAGCTGGCTGCCGGCGGCATCAGGCTGATTCGCGTTACCGACAACGGCAGCGGCATCCACGCCGACGACATCCAGCTCGCGCTGCACCGTCATGCCACCAGCAAAATCGCCACGTTAAACGATTTGGAACACGTTGCCAGCATGGGTTTTCGCGGCGAAGGGCTGGCCAGCATCGCATCCGTTTCCCGCCTCACCCTGACCAGCCGTCAGGCCGAAGCCGCCCATGCCGCCGAAATCCGTGCCGTCGACGGCAAGCTGGAACGCAGCGGCGCAGCCGCCCATCCGGTCGGTACCACGGTCGAAGTGGCCGATTTGTTTTTCAACACGCCCGCCCGCCGCAAATTTCTCAAATCGGAAAACACAGAATACGCCCATTGCGCCAACGCAGTCGAACGGCTGGCGCTGGCTTATCCGGAAACCGGTTTTACCTTAAAACACAATGGCAAAACCATTTTCAAGCTGCCACCGCAAAGCATGCCGGAGCGCGTGGGCGCCATTTTAGGCGAAGATTTCCAAGCGGCCGCCTTGTCCGTCGACAGCGGAGAAGGCCTCGTCCGCCTGCACGGCATAATTGCAAAGCCGACCTTCGCCAAAGGCAAAGCCGACAAACAATATTGTTTCGTCAACCGCCGCTTCGTGCGCGACAAAGTTATGCTCCATGCCGTCAAACAAGCCTATCGCGACGTATTGCATAACGCGCTTACCCCCGCATTCGTACTGTTTCTCGATTTGCCGCCAGAAATGGTCGACGTCAACGTCCACCCCACCAAAACCGAAGTCCGCTTCCGAGACAGTCAGGCCATACATCAGCTCATCTTCCACACGCTCAACAAAACCTTGGCCGCCACCCGTGCCGACCAAACCGAAAGCGTTGCCAATGCAGGCCATATTCTGCACGACATGCTGGAAATACCGCAGCAAGAGCGCCCTCGGCCCGCACCCGAACCGGCCGGCACCAAAACCGCACCGGTTTCATACACCCCCGCACGTGCCCCGCAACAACGGCATTTAAGCCTGCGCGAAAGCCGCGCTGCTATGGAAACCTATGCCGAACTTTACCGCAAAACACCTGATGCAGATGCCGAACTGAGCGAGCTGGAAAGCCATCTCGGCGTATCTTCGCCGAGCGCAGAAAGCCTACCTGAAAACGATTCAGACAGGCTTTCCGGGCAAACCTCCGCAACCGAGCTACCGCCTCTCGGCTTTGCCATTGCCCAGTTGCTCGGCATCTATATCCTTGCCCAAGCCGAAGACAGCCTGTTGCTCATCGACATGCATGCCGCTGCCGAACGTGTGAACTACGAAAAAATGAAAGCCCTGCGCGAACAAAACGGCAAACTGCCCGGGCAATCGCTGCTGATTCCGGTAACCTTTACCGCCAGCCACGAAGAAATGGCCGCGCTCGCCGACCACGGCGACGCACTGGCCGATTTCGGACTGGTGCTTTCCGCGATGGGTGGCAACACCATAGCCGTGCGCAGCGTGCCGCAAATGCTGGGCAAATCCGACGTTGCCGAACTCGCCCGCGACATGTTGCGCGAATTTGCCCAGGTAGGCTCCTCGCAAGCCATCGAAGCCCGCGAAAATCAGATTCTTTCCACCATGGCCTGCCACGGTTCCATCCGCGCCGGCCGCCGGCTGACTCTGCCCGAAATGAACGCCTTATTGCGCGACATGGAAAACACCCCGCGCAGCAACCAATGCAACCACGGCCGCCCCACTTGGGTCAAACTGACCCTGAAAGAGCTGGACGCCCTGTTCTTACGAGGCCAATAATGCACAATGCCTGTCTGAAAACCTTATGAAGCCCAAAGCCATCGCCCTGCTCGGCCCCACCGCCAGCGGCAAAACCGGCCTCGCCCTGCAGTTGGCCGCATACCTGCCGCTTGAAATCATCAGCATCGATTCCGCGCTGGTCTACCGCGGCATGGATATCGGCACCGCCAAACCTTCCGCCACCGAACGCGCAGCCGCGCCGCACCATTTAATCGACATCATTTCGCCGCTGCAAAGCTATAGCGCCGCCAATTTTGTAACCGATTGCACCCGCCTGTGCGCCGAAATCCAAGCACGCGGCAAACTGCCGCTGATTGTCGGCGGCACCATGATGTATTACCAAGCGCTAACCAACGGCCTGAATGACTTACCCGAAGCCGATGAAAACATCCGCGCCCAATTGCAAGCCGAAAAGCAGCAATACGGTTTGGCACACCTATACCGCCGCCTGCAACAAGCCGACCCCGCCACCGCCCTGCGCCTGCAACCGGCCGACGCGCAACGTATCGAACGCGCGCTGGAAGTATGGCTGATTACCGGCAAACCCCTGAGCGAACATTTTGCCGACCAAGCCGCTTACTCAATGCCGCTGGATTTGCATACCGTTGCCCTGTTTCCGGCCGACCGCAAGCAGCTACATCACCAGATTGCCAAGCGCTTTCATACCATGCTTGAGCAGGGCTTTCTTAATGAGGTGCAAGCCCTGCAAACTGCCTACCCTACGCTAAACCCCGACACGCCGGCCATGCGTTGCGTCGGTTACAGACAGGCATGGGATTATCTAGCCGGCCGAAGCGATTACGATACCTTTGTCGAACGCGGTATTGCCGCCACCCGCCAGTTGGCCAAACGCCAGCTCACTTGGCTGCGCAAACTCTGCGCCGATACCGTCATCGACCCTTACCAAACCGATATGCTGCCGCTCGTGCTCCGTACTGCCGAACAGCATTTTTCCCAACCGTCTTAATCCGTAAAACCATGCCGCCCCTACCCGCCGCCCCGCTCAAACGTCGCTTCGCCGCCCTGCTCTATGAAGGTCTGCTTGCCGCCGCCGTAACCGCCGTGCTCTGTTTACCAGCCGGCATTGCCTCGTTGCTGCTTAATCCCGTGTCCATCCTGCTTTCCCAAATAGCCGTCAGCCTGATTCTGCTGGGCGGCTGGTGGTTTTATTTCAAACTCAATTGGCTCAAACAAGGCCAAACCCTGCCGATGCGCACTTGGCGCATCGGCCTGACCGACCCTGAAGGCAGGCGCCCCCATCTCTCCCGGTTGCGCTTGCGCTTCATCTGGGTCTGCGTATTCATCATCTTCATTCCGCTTTTGGCCTATGCCGCGCTCCACCGTCTCGGCCTGCCGCCCCGAACCACCTTCATCGCCGCCATCCTCTGGTGGATATTGCCGTGGGGCTTTGCCTACCTCAATACCGAACGCCAATTTCTTTACGACTTCCTCGCCGGCACCCGTTTAGTTGATTTGCGCGACAATAAAACAAACAACTAAGCAGTAATAACAAATGCCTGTCTGAATAAATTCAGACAGGCATTTTAGATTTATGCGAGCGCCGGCTTATTCCCACTCAATCGTTGCAGGCGGTTTGCCGCTCACATCATAAACCACGCGGTTGATGCCCCGCACTTCGTTGATAATGCGGTTGGATACTTTGCCCAACAGCGAATAAGGCAGCTCCGCCCAGTGCGCGGTCATAAAATCGCTGGTAACCACGGCACGCAGCGCGGCAACATACTCATAAGTGCGGCCATCACCCATAACACCCACCGACTTCACCGGCAAAAATACCGCAAAAGCCTGGCTGGTCAGGTCATACCACGAAACGCCGTTTTCATCGGTGGCATTGCGTAATTCCTGAATGAAAATATCATCGGCACGACGCAGCAAATCGGCATATTCTGCTTTCACTTCGCCCAAAATACGCACGCCCAAGCCCGGACCGGGGAACGGATGGCGGTAAACCATTTCGCGCGGCAAACCGAGTGCCACACCTAATTCGCGCACTTCGTCTTTAAACAAATCGCGCAACGGCTCGAGCAATTTCAGATTCAACGTTTCAGGCAAGCCGCCGACATTATGGTGGCTCTTGATGGCATGGGCTTTTTTAGTTTTGGCACCGGCACTTTCGATTACATCGGGATAAATCGTGCCTTGCGCCAGCCATTTTGCATTGCTCCGTTTACCCGCTTCCCGCTGAAACACTTCTACAAATTCGGCGCCGATAATTTTGCGCTTTTGCTCAGGGTCAGTTACCCCTGCCAGCTTATCCATAAAATCGGCTGCAGCGTTAACATGAATAACATTCACACCCAAGTTACGGGCAAACATATCCATCACCATCTCGCCTTCATTCAACCGCAACAGGCCGTGGTCGACAAACACGCAAGTCAGCTGGTCGCCAATCGCACGATGGATGAGCGCCGCCGCAACGGAAGAATCCACCCCGCCCGACAAACCCAGAATCACTTCGTCGCTACCGACTTGCTCACGAATTTTGCTTACCGCTTCGTCGATGTAGTTAGGCATGGTCCAGCTGGGTTTGGCGCCGGCAATATCAAGCACAAAACGATTTAACAACGCACGCCCTTGTTTCGTGTGGGTTACTTCCGGATGAAACTGTATACCGTAAAATTGCTTTTCGGCATGCTCCATCATGGCTACCGGGCAGCTCGGCGTATCGCCGATCACCACAAAACCTTCCGGCAGTTTGGAAACCTTATCGCCATGGCTCATCCAAACGTCCAGCGTATTGGCCTGTCCGTCGTGAATATCACGAGTCAGCTCGCAATCGATGGTTTTCACCTGCGCATAACCGAATTCACGCTGATCACCGGGAGAAACGGCGCCGCCGAGATGGTGCGCCATAAACTGCATACCGTAGCAAATGCCCAGAATCGGAACGCCCAAATCAAAAATACCGACATCAGCCTGATAATCCGACGCATACACCGAATTGGGGCCGCCTGAAAGGATAATGGCTTTAGGATTAAACGCTTTGATATCGGCCAACGGCATGTCATAAGAATGCAGCTCGCAATACACATGAGCCTCACGCACACGACGGGCGATAAGCTGAGTCACTTGCGAACCGAAATCAAGAATAAGAATTTTGTCTTGGTTCATGATGGGAAATAGAGGGGGAAATCGGGGCGAGAATTTTACCATGAAATAAGCCTGTCTGAATCGCTTTCAGACAGGCTTATTCAATAGATTAACAAATAATGCTTATTGGCTTTTTTCTTGCTTGTAAGGAATCATATTGCTGCGAGAGAGCAAAAGCAGGCAGCCCAGAATGACCATACCCAACGCAACCAGCGGCGATTGGCCGATAAAATATTGGCTTCTCAAATAAACGGCGGCACCGATATAGACCAACAGCGGCCCGGCCACAATAGATTGCTTATTGATGCCGTCCATAACCAAAACGGCAATACCGGCAATTACTAACGCAGCGGCAACCAAAGTAGCGGTAGCGGGAAGAATATCGGTTGATTTCAGAAACCAAACCGCGCCGGCGATAATCAGAAACAAAGGCAGAACGAGAGACGGGCGGGACATGCGGCACTCCTTAGTAGCAGAAATGATTCGGAATTGCGGCGGTATTATCGAGGCATGATGCCTGTCTGAAAAGAGAGAAAGCGGCAAATTGCCTGTTTTTACCAATAGCTAACACGATAACGGCACACCACAGGCTAAAGGTATCGTAGCGTTGATGGCTAGCGCTCGTTTTTCAACAAACGCTGTTTTTCACGTTTCCAATCGGCTTCTTTCATACTTTGGCGCTTATCATGTTGCTTTTTACCTCTGGCCAAGCCGATATCGATTTTAACGTAGCCGCGATGATAATGTAGATTGAGCGGCACGATGGTATAGCCTGCCCGCTCGGTTTTGCCGATTAATTTATTGATTTCAGATTGTTTCAAGAGCAATTTACGCTGGCGCACCGGATCGGGTTTAACATGCGTTGATGCCGTAGGCAATGCGGTAATATGGCAACCAACCAGATAGAACGCATCTTTTTTCCAGTGAATATAACTCTCTTTCAGCTGCACACGACCGGCCCGAATCGCCTTGACTTCCCAACCGTCAAGCACCAAACCGGCTTCAATCTGATCTTCGATAAAATAATCGTGAAACGCTTTTCTATTATTGGCAATACTCATGATGCTCTTTAACAAATCATAAAAATCATTCAGACGAGCATTGTAGCATAGGGCACAATACCCATGCCTGTCTGAAAAATCAGATTGCCTGAACCAGCACAAAGCGCGGCACGGCCTGGCCTTGATGTACTACCTTTTCCACAAACATCTCGGCAGGCCGAACCCATAATCCGTACTCACCATACAATGCGCGGTAAACAACCAGCCATTCTTCCGTTTCCGAATGGCGCGCCAGTGCTTGCACCTCGTAAAGATTACCTTTGTAATGGCGATAGATGCCGGCGGGAATATCGGGCTTACCGGCGAATGTGTTTTTCATAATAAGCGGCAATTTTATCAATGGTCGCCTGATCATTCGGCGAAAGAACGCGTTTGAGCGTTTTAAAACGCAACGCCTTCTGATCCTGCTCTTCCGCTTCGGCGCAATCGGCGTTACCGCTGCGCATATGGTCAATCAGCTCGTCTAATTGTTTAAGTGCGTTTTCGTAAGTGTTCATGGCTTGGCCAATCTTATTAGGAATTTTAATAAATTAATGGCAGGTTTTACGAAAAAACCTGCCACAGCACTTGAGTAGGAAGAATCCGACCCAATATCAATTAAGCAGCTTGGATATTAGCCGCTTGTTTGCCTTTCGGGCCAGAGGTTACGTCGAAAGAAACTTTTTGACCTTCTTTCAACGTTTTGAAACCATCCATGTTGATGGCAGAGAAATGAGCGAACAAATCTTCGCCGCCCTCGTCAGGCGTGATAAAACCAAAACCTTTAGCGTCGTTAAACCATTTTACAGTACCGGTTGCCATTAATACTACTTCCTATAACAAAAAATTAACAAATAAAAGCAAAATCAGGCAACGCTGTAAAACTAAAAGCCATTGATCTCTCCAAAGCAATTATTTTTATGATGCCAAGCTCTGCTTGGTGTTCTTTTTACCTTTATTGGGGTAAAAGCGTCAAGTAATGTTTGGGAAAAAGCTAAAAATTTATTAAAATAGGAAAAAATACAACAGAAACTACCAATATATGAGCTCAAAAATCAGCCACGATACTGACAGTGCCACGCTAAACCATCACGCACAAACCAAACCACCTAAGAAATACGGTGTCTATCTTTTAAACGATGATTACACCTCAATGGATTTCGTGGTGGCGGTATTGCGCGAGGTGTTCGCCCTGCCGCACGAGCGTGCAATGGCGGTCATGTTGCTGGTACATCATGAAGGCAAAGGGTTGTGCGGGGTTTACACGCGCGATATAGCGTATACCAAACAACATCAAGTAATGGAGCGAGCCAAACAGGAAGGTTTTCCGCTCAAATGCAGCGTAGAGGAGATGTAAATGATTTCGGCTGAACTAGAACGTATTTTGCAATACATTTATGCAGACGCACGAGCCCGTGGCTATGAATTGATCAGCTTGGAACATTTGCTGCTGATTCTCATCGAGCAATCGGACGACGTGCACGATTTGCTCAAATTCTTAGGCGTAGACAACCAGCTGTTGGGCAGCCAGCTGATGAATTCGATTGTCGAAAACACACCGATTTTGCCGAAAAACATGTTGGACAGCGTAGAAACCCAGCCTACCATCGGTTTTCTGCGCGTATTGCAACGGGCGATTGTGCATGCCCAATCGGCCGACAAACAAGAGGTCAGCCCGGTTGATATGCTCGTTGCCTTGATGAGTGAAAAAGAATGCCCGGCAGTTTATTTTCTGAATCTGCAATCGGTGGGGCGCTATGAGATTCTCAGCTATCTGGCTCACGGCGAAGAGCGCTCGGATGACAATCAGAACACCAATAACGAACATTCGGCGGGTGAAGATGTCGGATTGGAAGAAAAAAATAAGGATGCGTTGGGCAGCTATACCGTCAACCTGAATGCCGAAGTGCTGGCAGGGCGCGTTGATCCGCTAATCGGCCGCAAACAGGAAATGGAGCGGCTGGTGCAAGTGTTATGCCGCCGCCGTAAAAACAATCCGATTCTGGTGGGCGAGGCCGGCGTTGGAAAAACCGCATTGGCAGAAGGCTTGGCCTATCAGATTGTGAACGGGCACGTTCCGGAAACGCTGCAAGGTGCGGTTGTGTTTGCATTGGATATGGGCGCTTTGCTCGCCGGCACAAAATACCGCGGCGATTTCGAATCGCGCGTTAAAGCGGTATTGCGGGCATTGGCTTTGATTCCGAATGCCATTTTGTTTGTAGATGAAATCCATACCATTATCGGTGCGGGCAGTACGTCGGGCAGTACGATGGACGCTTCCAATTTACTGAAACCTGCGCTGGCCAAAGGCCGCTTACGCTGCATCGGTGCAACAACTTACGATGAATACCGCACTATTTTCGACAAAGACCACGCTCTCAGCCGACGTTTCCAAAAAATCGACATCGTCGAACCGAGCATAGACGAAACGGTTCAGATTCTGCGCGGGCTCAAACCGATGTTTGAAGATTTTCACCAAGTGCGCTACACCCAAGGAGCGCTGGAGGCGGCTGCTGAGCTATCGGCGCGTTATATCAACGAACGTTTTCTACCGGATAAAGCCATTGATGTGGTCGACGAAGCCGGTGCGGCGCAACGAATTCTGCCGAAATCGAAGCAAAAAAAGGTAATTGGCAAAGCCCAGATTGAAGCGGTTATCGCCAAAGTGGCCCGGATTCCTGAAAAAACCGTTTCGCACGACGACCGGCAGGTGCTGAAATCTTTAGGGCGTGATCTCAAAAACATGGTATTCGGTCAAGATAATGCGATCGACGCCTTGGTGGTCGCCGTGAAAATGTCGCGCTCCGGCTTGGGGCATCCCGACAAACCCATCGGCAGCTTCTTATTTTCCGGGCCAACCGGCGTGGGCAAAACCGAAGTGGCCAAGCAGCTTGCTTTTTCTCTCGGCGTACCATTGCAACGCTTTGATATGTCCGAATATATGGAAAGCCACGCCGTTTCCCGACTAATCGGCTCGCCACCCGGCTATGTCGGATTCGAGCAAGGCGGCTTATTGACCGAAGCGGTTAACAAACACCCTTATTGCGTGTTGCTGCTGGACGAAATCGAAAAAGTGCATCCCGATATTTTCAATGTGCTGTTGCAAGTGATGGATTATGGCAAGCTGACCGACAATAACGGTAAAAGTGCCGATTTCCGCAATGTGGTTATCATTATGACCACCAATGCGGGGGCGGAAAACTTAAGCAAGCCGACCTTAGGCTTCACCAACAAACGCGAGCGCGGCGATGAAATGGCAGCCATCAGCAAAACGTTTACGCCCGAGTTCCGCAACCGTTTGGATGCGGTGATTCCGTTTGCTCCGCTCAGCGAACCGGTTATTATCCGGGTCGTGGATAAATTTTTATTGCAATTGGAAAAACAGCTACTGGATAAGAAAGTGGAAGCTGAATTCACGCCGGCCTTGCGCCAATATCTGGCGGAAAAAGGCTTCGATCCGCAAATGGGCGCACGGCCGATGCACCGTCTGATTCAGGATAAAATCCGCAGCGCACTGGCCGACGAATTGTTGTTCGGTCAATTGGCCGACGGCGGCTTTGTGCGGATAGACTGGCATCCGAAAAATGAAAAAGTTGTTTTGAAATTTAAAAAGAACGCGTTGAAAGAAGAAGTTGCCATTTAACAATGAAGCTAAAAACCGCCGGATAACATTTCGGCGGTTTTTTCATGCGGTTTTCAGACAGGCATTCGATTGATTGAATGCCTGTCTGAAAACCTTACAGCAAACGCTCAATCGGCATGATTGAAAACAAATTGGAAATCAAACGTTTCCAGAATTTGGCAGTGGGTTCGTGCTTGCTGACAAGATTGTTTTCCGGGTCTTGCCATCGCAAGCGGTTGTCGGACCCAAGCGTAACCTGATAGGCCTGACGCGGAGCGCTGTCATCCAGCGTTTTCTGCATCCGCTCGGCCAGTTTGGCATCTTCGATAACGACGCCCATTTCGGTGTTGAGGCGGGCCGAACGAGGGTCGAAATTAAACGAACCGATAAAAACGCGCTCGCGATCGACAATAAAAATTTTGGCGTGCAAGCTGGAAGAGCTGCCGACCAAGCCTTTGTCGGTAATTTTGGGCACGGAATGGGTGGCTTTGAGTTCGTATAACTTAATGCCTGCCTGAAGCAGCTTTTTACGGTAACGGGCATAGCCCGAATGCACCGCGGCAACGTCGGTTGCTTGCAAAGAATTGGTCAATACGGTAATGCCGATTTGATTCTGCCGCAATTCCGTCAAAGCTTCCACGCCTTCTTTGGTGGGCACGAAATAAGGCGAAACGATGTAAAGCTCTTTTTCCGGCGTGCCAAGAGCTTCATCGATTTTTTCGATAATCAACGGCTTGTTTTTGCTTCTGTCCAAGCCTTTGGCCGGGTCGTCGCTGATGTATTGGGTGGGCGCGTAAATCCACGGAATATTTTTGCTGGAAATCGCCTGGTAGAGGCGCGAGGTTTTCAGGGTGTTTCGATAAGCCTCGCGCAATTCGCGGTCTTTTTCGCTGACGCGGTCGAGCGCAGCACGGCCGTTTTCGGGATAGGCGTGTTTTACAATGCTGGCAAGCGGATAGCTGGATTCGCTGGCCCAATAACGGTCGAAATCACTGGAAACATCGTTGACCACGCTGCCGGTAGCCAGAATATCCAAATCGGCGAAACCGACATCGTTGGCAATATTGAAGTATTCATCGCCGATATTGCGGCCGCCGAGAATGGTGGCTTTATTATCGGCGGTCAGCGTTTTGTTATGCATGCGGCGGTTGAGACGGGGAAAGTCGTAAAGATAGCCGAGACTGCGCATGCTTCGGCTGGTAAACGGGTTGAATAGGCGGATTTCGATATTGGGATGGCGGTCGAGTGCGACAAGAATATCGTCCATGCCGCGGGTATTGTTGTCGTCAAGCAAGATGCGTACCCGCACGCCGCGGTTGGCCGCATCTTTTACCATCTGCATCAGCAATCGGCCGGAAACGTCGTTATGCCAGATATAGTATTGAATATCAAGCGCTTGCTCAGCCGATTGGATAAGGGTAGCGCGGGCAACAAAGGCATCATGCGGGTCGTTAAGCAGATAGATGCCGGATAGGTCGGCTTTGCGGGTTTGCTCCGGTCGGTTTTTTTTATGCAGTGTGTTGTAGACGCGGGCGGCATGCGGCGCTTCGATGTAACGGCTTCTGCTGCGATTTTCCAACGGCGGCAGGCTTTGGCAGCTGGCAAGCAGAATGAAAAAGAGGCAGAGGATTGACGGGTGTTTCATTGCTTCTGAAATTCGACGGCACAAGCTAAATGCCTGTCTGAAAAATAAGGAATACAGGGTAAATTTTCAGATTGGATTGTAACTGTGAATCAGATAATCGTTTCCGAATGGCCCTATAAAGGGCTTAAATCGGCGATATAAGGTGGTTTTGACAATCAAATGCCTGTCTGAAAATCAGGCAGGCATTGGAATTTTTAGGCTTATAAAACCGTATTTGCCGGTTCGTAACGGATAATATCACGGATTCGGTTTGCTTCGTCTACCAACACCACTTTGGGCTCATGGCTGGCAATCTCAGGCTCGGAAAGCATAACGTATGACATGATAATCACCACGTCGCCTTTTTGCACCCGCCGCGCCGCCGCGCCGTTAAGGCATATCGCCCCGCTGCCGCGTTCGCCGGAAATGGTATACGTTTCAAAGCGCTCGCCGTTATTATTATTTACAATTTGAACTTTTTCATTGACGCAGATGCCAGCGGCATCAAGTAAGTCTTGGTCAACGGTAATGCTGCCGACGTAATTCAAATCGGCTCCGGTAACGACGGCGCGGTGGATTTTGCCGCCGAGCATGGTGCGGAACATGGTCTGCCTTCTTCAGTTAAGAAAATTAAGAGGCGGAATTGTACACCTTCCCTCAAGAACTTTCCCGTTTTTTTGTTTTCAGACAGGCATGGCTAGCAACCCACCGCTTGCTTCAGCCATCTCAAATAAGGTTTGTAACCGCGGTGCACCGGAATCATCAGAATCTGCGGGCATTCATAACCATGATTTTGCAAAATGATTTTTTCAATCGCGCCGAAATGGCAGCGCGCGGTCTTGATGGTTAACCGGATTTCCTCGTCGACACAGATTTTTCCTTCCCAGACATATTTGCTTTGAATACTTTCAGCCTGCACACACGCAGCAAGCCGTTGTTCCAACAACAGCATAGAAATTCGCTCCGCCTCTTCCGGCGAAGATACAGTGGTTGTCACAATCACAGGTTTGAACGAAGGCATGACAAAGGCTTCCTCAACAGTTTTCAATTACCTTATCCGGCATCATAGCATCTGTCAAACGCCGGGCGGGCTTTTCAGACAGGCATACGCTTATCTTGATATAATGCGGCCTTTTCCAATTTCCGATTTTAATCTTATGAGCCAGCAAACGGAGCACGACCAAACCACGGTTCCCGAAACCCATCAACGCACCATCCGCAGCTTTGTCTTACGGCAAGGCCATATGACGGCGGCGCAGCAGCGGGCTATCGATACCTTATGGCCGCAATTCGGCATCGATTATCAAGAAAGCATCATCGACTTGAACCAATGCTTTAACCGCAGCCAACCGAAGATTCTGGAAATCGGCTTCGGCATGGGCGTGGCAACGGTGGAAATTGCCAAACGGCTGCCAGAAAAAGATTTTCTGGCAATCGATGTGCACGGCCCGGGCGTCGGCAATATTTTAAAATTAATCGAAGAAGAAAAAATCAGCAATATCAGAGTAATGAGGCACGACGCGGTGGAAGTAGTGGAGAATATGCTTGCCGATAACGCTTTAGACGGCATCCATATTTTCTTCCCCGATCCGTGGCACAAAAAACGCCATAACAAACGCCGTTTGGTGCAAACTCCGTTTATTGCCAAGCTGTTGCCCAAGTTGAAACAAGGCGGCTACATTCATCTGGCCACCGACTGGGAAGAATATGCGGTGCAAATGCTCGACGTGCTGAATGGTTTTACCGAGCTGCAAAATACAGCGCCGGATTATGCACCCACACCGGATTACCGCCCTGAAACCAAATTCGAGGCACGCGGCAAGCGGCTGGGGCACGGCGTATGGGATTTGGTGTTTCAACGAATTTAAACATAGCAACAACACGCGAATAAACAAAAAGCCTGTCTGAAAACGTTCAGACAGGCTTTTTATCAAGCAGAACTTCATGATAGTAAAATCAATGCGGCCTACCATAATCTCCAGCGGGCAACCCAACCCGAATCGGAACACATCAGATTTTCAACAATCCGCGCCACAAAGTTTCTTCCTCATCGGCAATGCCGCGTAAAAAGCGGGCAATCTCCTGACAGCCCTGCTCTGTGGGCTTTTTGCATTGTCTGACGCACATACTGGCAAACTGGCGCCAATGATCACCGATGTCGGTCATCTGCCGAGAAGCCGCTTCCAGCGTCGCATTGCCGCAGATGGCAGCGGCCTGCTCAAGAAAATAGGCATAAAGATAGCGGAACCCGGCGCCGCCGGTGCCGATTTCCTCCTGCATCCGCACAATATGGCCAAGATACAGTTTTTGATATTTTGCACTTTTCCCGCTAGTCGGCAGGGCTTCAATTTTTTTTGCCAACGTGCGTATGCCGCGCACACCCACAAAAAACACCGGCGCGAGCATTTGTCTTGCATTTTTTTTCACAGCAGTTTCAATCAATTTAGGCAATTCGGCGGCGTTCAAAGCCGGCACTTTCCCTTCGATACGATACATTAAACCTTTGGCCGCCAACGCACCTTTGGCAAAGCGGGCACGTTGCAAATCTTCCGCCGCACAACGTTGCACGCACTCAAACACCGGGTCGCTAACTAAATAATCATCACCCTCTTTCCCATAAACCAACAGATTATGGGCATTGAAATGAAAACGCATTTCCGGCGGGAAATACGGCAGCCAAAACACGGAAGTTTGCAGGCCGACCAATTCCTGCCGCGCCAAAGCAGCATCCAAAGCCGCCTGACCCGCTTCCGGCGAAGAAAACTTCTGAAGTTTTAAACGAATGCCAAGCGCCTTGCAAATGTTGCGAATAATGCCTCTCGGCGCGATTCTGAACGAAATCAGCGGCATGCCTGAAATTTTCACGATGGGCAGATAAACGAAAGTCAGCCCGTGCGCCAGCCCGAACACCATGGCTTCGTTAAAATCGCAACCGTGGTATTGCAGCAGCGTAGACATCACGCCGCTTTCGCAATGCGCGGTATGTTGGTGGGTAAAATCAGTCATATTTTCTAAAATCCGGTTACGGTTTTTCGGCTTCGCTTTTTTCAGACAGGCATTCATCCGCTGCCGCAAAAGGCCGTTGTAATTCTTCAATACCGATTTGCAGCGCCTGCAGATATTTATCCAGCGTTTTGGCCGGCAAGCGGTCAAACACTTCGGGGCGGAAATGACGGCGCACTTGCCAGCGCCACAAACCGGCCGCCTGAGCCAAACTGGTTTCATCGTGACGCAGACGGTACATATGGTAATACAGCGGCGAATACGCTCCTCGCAACACAGCCTGCCGCGCCGCCTCGGTTTGCTCGTCCAGCTCGATAACCGCCTGTTCGGTGGCGTATGCTTCGTCTTGCCAACCGGTGCTGGTGGCGGCTTCGTAATGACCATCGCGCGTACCGTAAATCACTTTTTGATGGCCATGATAGGTTTTACTGTTGTCTTGCGGGATATCTTCTATTTGCATAGCCTAAACCTTAACAACTTCCAACAACATGAAACAAGCGGAAAAGCGCCCGCTCTCGGGGATAAAACACAATACCTTCTGCCCGTTTTCGAGCGGGAAGGTACGCATGAATTCTTCCAAAATAATATAAATCGAAGCTGAACCGGTATTGCCCTTACTCGGCAGATTGGTAAACCATTTTTCCGGCGCAATCGGCAAACCCGCATTGTTCAGGCCTTCGGCCACCTTGTCGCGGAAAAACGCAGATGAATAATGCGGTAAAAACCAATCGATTTCGGCCGCGTTCAAGCCGTATTTTTCCATAATGCGCGCCAAAGGCTTCTCCACCGTGCAGCGCACGATGTTTTCATTGAGCAGCTTCACATCTTGTTTCACAGCCATAACGCTGTTGGCCTCGCAATAATCCGCGCCCAGCGCCTTAAAGCTGGTAAACACGCCCGCTTTGATTTCCGCGCCCGCATACATGCAGACAGGCATTTCGTGGGCATAAGAAACCAAATCGATAAAACAGATACGGAAACTAATGCCTTTGTCGTTCGGCCGGTGGCTCAAATAAGCCGCACCCGCGCCGTCGGAAAGCATCCAGCGCAGAAAATCTTTTTCAAAGCCGATTTCCGGTCTGGCATCATCCAGCACCTTCTGCGCCACTTCGCTGTGAAATACTTCGCCGCGCATAATCGCCGAGGCCGCTTCTGATGCAGAAGAAACCGCATGTTGATGCTCTCCGGTGCGCACGGCCTGATAAGCATATTTCATCGCCGCCATGCCGGCCGCGCAAACGCCGGCGGTCGTAACCACTTCCCAAGCAGGCGCGTTTTCCAGTAAACCGTGCAACATCACGCCCTGCCCCGGCATAATTTGGTCGGGATATGAAGTACCGTAAGTCAGACAACCGATTTCTTGCGGCGCCACACCCTGCCCGAATAAAGCCCTGACCGCCTCTGCGGCCAGCTCGGTGCTGTTATGGGTTGCCCTGCGGGTTTGCGGATCGATGGCATAATAGCGGTTTTGAATGCCGTTGGAACGCAAAATCATTTTACGCACCCGCGAAGGCACGTCTCCCACCATACCGAGCACAGCTTCCATGTCGTCATTCGATACCGGCTCATTCGGCAAAAAAGCCGCCACGCGATTGATGTAAACATCGGACAATAATGTATCTGGTTTCATCGAGTCGGTTGCCCCGTTTTTCTTCTCATCATATCAATTTATTTTTCAGGCAGGCATCTGCCCTATTCACCCGAAGGCCTGCTGAAATAAGCCTTTTCCCGCTCAATACTGCTGCGCAGCCACGGTGCAAGCAAACGCTTTACCAAAGCGCTGACGGGCACGACGGTCAATATCATGCCAATCAGAAACACCACATAAAACGCCAACCCGAAGCGTCTTAACAACGGCGAGATTCGCCCTGCCGCCATCAGCATGGCACCCCATAGCAAGAAGCTGCGCTTCGCCGCTTTTTCACTGAAAATCAGCTGTTCATTCACTTTTACCGCCCGCATGCCGTGAAACAGCGTTTCGTCTAGCGGATGATTTTGTTGCAAAACCTCAGCCAAACGCTTGCCGAAACGCGCACCGTCGGCCAACTCGCCAGCTTCTATACCCGCCGCCGGCAAGCACCGGAAAAACTGTTTCTTGCCGCTCAGCAGCCAAGCCGGCGTGGTAATAAAACTGGCCGCACTGCTGCACGCGTCGATTTTAACGATATTACCTACCAAACGGGCACCTGCTTCGGCCAACAGGCCTTTAACCGCTTCTTGTGCCATCAGCCACATATTGCGGCAACCGATTAAAGTAATTACCGGCGTATCGCGCAAAACCGCCTTGGCGGCAGGATGTTGCAAAAAAGCCGTTACCGGTTGGGCGGGCGATAAGAACCATACGGTATAAGCCAGCACCACGGCATCATAATGCGTCTGCGAAAACCGAGGCGGCTCAATCGGCATCGGCTGCAAGTGTGCCGTTTCAGGAAAAGTATTGAAAAAACGCCAAAACGGCCAAGGAAACGGATAAGGCGACTGCGGGCGCAAAACCAGCATTTCCACGTTTACCCCGGCCTCCTGCAAAGGTGCGGCAAATTGCTCCGCCAGCGTTTGCAGCTGGCCGGTTTGCGAGTAATACACCAGTAAAACGTTTTTCAAACTTTCCCCTTTTTTGCACGGATAAATATCACATAGCAAATTTTAACAAAATGCGGCATTTTTCGCATTAATGCAAGAAAATGCCGGAATTTCAGACAGGCATTTCTGCTATTATGAAACGCCGTGTCATTCGATTATGCCACACCATTCTGGCGGTATTGCAGAATAGGCGTGCTATAAAGCCTGTTTCGCAAAAGCATCCAGCGCTTTGCCCGTTTGGATCTGGTTAAACTGCATAACGGTTCGGTCGCCCTGCTTTTCGTTTAATTCGATGCGCCGCACCACGTTATCGCCACTGATTTCAATTTGATTGAAAATCTGTTTCATCACAAGAGTTTTCGGATTCAGGCGCAGCGTCCATGCTTGCTGATTGCCGGAAAGTTGCAATGCGAATTGTTTTTCCAAACCTTGCGTATTACCGCCGAGCAAATCCAAAAAGAGGCGGATTTGCTGGCTTTGCCCGCTCAGTTTGCTTGCGTTGACGGCCGACCAAGCATTGCCATTCCACTGCATGATACCGTCGGCACGAACACGCAAACGGTTTTCAAACGGCTTTTGCATGTGCCATAACAAGCCGCGCTTCGGCATCAAAACGAATTGGCCGTGCGTCGTCATCGGTTTGGTCAGCGATTTGAGATAGCGCTGCTGGGTAAACGCACCTTGCACGTTTTCCGGCTTTTGCAGAGTCTGCGCTAACTCGGCGGAGGAAAAGGCCCAAATCAGCGGGCTGGCAAGGGTTAATACGGTTGAAAAAATCAATTTTCTCATCACTTCAACTCCAAATCGAATCTTCATTTCGGTTAAACAACAAACAGCCGTTATGCTCTTTTCAGACAGGCTTAAAGGTCGGATGCGTTTTCACGGCGGCAAGCCAACTATCGGGGGTTTGAAACTGCATTTCGCCGTTTTCCAGCGATACCGCCACCTGAGTGGTGCTTGCTCTGGTCAGCTTTTCTCCGCTTGAAACATCAACAATCGTGTAATCGATGCGCAGGCAGCTTTCGATTTCCACCACGGCCAAATCAACTCGGATTTTCTGTCCGAAAAGCGCCGGGCGCACATATTTCAAGTTCATCTGCACAATCGGCCAGCTGAAGCCCTGCCGCCCCATCTCGTTGTAATCATAACCGATTGTGCTCAAAAACGCGCAACGCGCCACTTCAAGATATTTCACATAATGACCGTGCCACACAATGTGCATGGCATCGACATCAAAAAATGGCACTTCTATTTCAAGGCTGTGGTAGCAGTAAGCATGTTTCGCCATTATGTTATTTTTCTTTCCAAAAATTGTAAAAGTTAAACCATTGCAAGGGATTTTGCCGGCATTCCTGCGCCAATCTGTCGGCAAACCGCTGGGCAGCTTCAGACACGGCGGCATTGCGTTCGCCCCGTTTCCAATCGGTGCTGTCTAAAAAATGACGTAATTTCAAATGATAGCGCCCGTTTTGCTTGATGCAAAACAGCGTATGCACGCGGGTTTTCAGCAGCCCGGCCAACAACCACGCGCCTTGCGGCATCTCTGCCTGAGCACCCAAAAACGATACGGGAACGGTTTTTTCACCGCGCACCGGCACTCTGTCGGCCGCAATCGCCAGCCATTCCCCGGCATCGATACGTTTGTTTAACTCCATCATAAACGAAGCATCTAAATCAGTTACTTGAATCAACTGGATTTTATCCGCACCTGCCTTGCCCAAGGCTTCGTTAAACGCTTGAGCGTGGCGGCTGTGCACCAACACGTTGAGCTTGAAGCCTTTGTGGTGCGACACCAAAGCACGGCACACTTCCACATTGCCTACATGCGAACAAACGAAAATCTGCCCGCGCAGGCTGCGGTCGCCGACCAATGCGGAAACGCCGTCCGGGTCGTCTACGACCAAATGCTCGTAGCGAATTTTGCGCTGCCAGACGGCAAAGCGGTCGCACACGGCTTCGCCGAACGCCACAAATTGCCGAAACACGCCTAAGCGGCTCGGTAGCTGAACATCAGGAAACGTCGCTTTCAGTCTTTGTTGGTATTGCAATATGTTTTTCCGCTGCTCGGAAGCCGTCAGGTAGAAATACAGCACAACTATCCTGATGCACGGATTCATCAGAAAAGCGGGCAGATAACGCACCATCAGCGTGGTGAGGGCGAGAAACAGGCGGCTGCCGCGTTCGTTTTGTGCAGCCCAATGGGTAGGGTTCTGAGCAGGAGTCATGGTTTTCAGACAGGCCTCTATTTTTTCTGTGTTAAACGACGGTAAACCATCTCACAAAAAAGTCTGGCGTGCATTTTACTGATGAGCAGATTATCGTCAAACGCTCTGAAATGCGATACGCCGCCGCTTTCGTATTTTATCGGGGTTTTCACCCATTGCAGCTTCACGCCGCGCCAATAAAGACGAATCAAAATTTCGGTATCGAAATCCATACGATCACCAACATGTTCTTCCCGAATAACGGCCAACACGGGCGCCAGCGGATAGAGGCGAAAGCCGCACATGCCGTCTTTAATATCGTGTGAAAACGTATGCACCCAATTCCAAAAATCGGTGATTTTCCGGCCATACAATCTGGCCTTGGGCGCGTCGCTGCCGTATTGCGGCCAACCGCAGATAACCGCTTCGGGGTGTTGCGCCGCCATTTCCAACAGTTTCTCCGTGTCTTCCAGATGATGCTGCGCATCGGCGTCGACCTGCAAAAAATGAGTGTAGCCATGCTCTTCCGCATATTTCAGCCCGGCCTTTACCGCTGCCCCTTTGCCGCCGTTAACCGGCCGGTACAATACATGCACGCCGGTTTCTTGCGCCAATGTTTCCAGTATCGGTTTGCAGTCGGCACGCGAGCCGTCGTCAACCACCAACACATCCAAGCCGAATCTACGCATGGCGGCAACCACTTGCGCGACCGTGTCGGGATGATTGTAGTGGGGAATAAGGGCTAAAGTTTTCATCATCTTTTGCGGTAAAGTTAGGTTTCAGACAGGCATTTTGAATATGCAAGTGTATCTTATCATGGCATGATGCCTGTCTGAAAAACCGTTTCAACCTTGCCTCGAACCAAGCGGCCGATGGTTTTTGTCTCTAATCCGCATCATCCGCCAACCGAAGCCCTGTCGTTCTTCGGTATAATGCGCCACCTTGAAAGCGCTATCGCATAAGGATAAAACATGGAACAGGTCGACCTGATTTTTATCAACTGGAATTCCGCTGATTTATTGTTTGCCGCCGCACGCACGCTGGAGCAAACCAGCCTGCCCTACCGCATCTGCGTAGTCGACAACGGTTCGGCCGATGATTCCTGCGCGCAAATCCGCAGCCGCCTGCCGCAAGCCGAGCTGATTGAAATGGGTTACAACGCCGGCTTCGCCGCTGCCGTGAATGCCGGGCTGAATGCAGCACAAAGCCGCTATGCGCTGATATTAAACACGGATATCGAATTTAAAAACGATGTGCCCGCTTTGCTGATAGATGCGCTTAAACAATACGACGCCGCCCTCGCCTGCCCCGAATTGCACCGCCCCGACGGCTCGCTGCAAGCCGCCGTGGTGCCCGAACCAACTCTGTTCACCGAGCTAACCAACCGCAGCATCGCGCGGCGTTTTCTGCATTACGACCAACAGGCGCCTTCGCTGGTCAAGAGCATCGTCGGCCCCTGCATGGCGGTGGACATCGAAAAACTGCGCGCTTTAGGCTTCGGGCAAAACGGGCAGTTTTTCGACCAGCGTTTTTTCTTTTTCTTTGAAGAAACCGATTTCTGCCGCCGCATCGTTCAAGCCGGCGGACGCATCGTTTACCAGCCGCAAGCCCATTTGATGCACATGCAGGGCGAAAGCGCCAACAAGCGCCCGGTCGGCGCGCGCGTTCAATTTCAGGAATCCCGTTACAAATATTTCCGAAAACACTACGGCATCGCAGCGGTTGCCTTATTGTTTGCCGGCACGCTGTTGCGCACCTTGGTCAATGCTCTGGTGCAAACGCTGGCCGCGGCTTTTGCCTTTGGCCGCAAGCCCAACAAAGCATGGGATAAAGCCTGTGTTTATTGGATGCTGACCCTGTGGCATCTGCTTTTATGCAAACCGCGCTGGAGTTTTGACAAACGCTGAAATCCTTCAAAGATACTCAAAAATAAAGAAATGCCTGTCTGAAACCTTTTTTCAGACAGGCATCGACGTTTTTATACGGCTTATTTAGTGCTGTAACGCCCGGCCATGGCTTTGAATATCAGGTTTTCGTATTTCAATACTTCGTAACGCTGGTTCAGCACATCTTGCGCCGAGGTGTATTCGGTATTGAGCGCCTCCAGCCAATCTTTCAGCTCGTTTCGGCCATGCTGATAGCGAACTTGGTAATAGCGGCTGTTTTTCTTATCCAATTCGTATTTCTGGCTGGTATTAACCAAAGATTGTTTGGCCTGACCGTATTCCAGATAATACGTGTTCACTTCGTTTAGCGCGGTGGTTAGGGCGGTTTCGAAATCCAAACGGGCGCCGTCAAATTCGGCTTGAGTGGTTTTATTTTGCCATTTCAGAGTTTTCCAATCGAGGAAAGGCAAGTTTACGGCCACGTTTCCGGCCAGAAACGGCACGTTAAACATGGTTTTCGCTTTGTCGGAAGACGTGCTTAAAGTGGCGCCCAAGGTAACGCTCGGATACCAGCTGCGCTTCTGCGCTTCCACATTGCTGACTGCGGCCTGCAAGCGCGCCTCTGCCGCACGCAAATCGGGGCGGTTGGCCAGCGTGGCAATCGGCACATTCAAATCGACTTCAATCGGATTGCTCAAACGATAAGCATCCGGTGCGGCACCGATGGCTTCGTTCGGCCTCAGATTAAGCAGGTTGCGTAAAGTTTGCTCTTGCGTATCACGGGTGCGCTTGAGATTGATTAAATTGTTGCGGGTGGAAAGCAACGTTTGCTCGCTCTGGCGCGGATTGGCCGAAGAAACTTTGCCCTCGCGGTATTGCACCCGCGCAATCCGGTCGATTTCCTCATAGCGTTTCAAGGTGGCTTCAGTCAACCGGATGGCCTCGTTAAGGTAGGCGATATTGAAGTAGGCATCGGCCACACTGTTGATAAGCGAAAGCTTGGCGGAAGCCAAATCATAACGGGTTGCTTGGTATTCGCTGACTTTGGCATCGGTTTGCGCCTGCAATTTCCGCCACAAATCAATCTCATAACTCAATCCGGCCTGACTGCCGAAAGAATCCGTCCGGCTGCCGCCGGTTTTCAGGTTTTTACGCGTGCTACCTTCCAGCGAACCGTTTAAAGTGGGCAACTCGGCCGCACCGGAAAGTTTGGCCTGATAAAGTGCTTTGTTAACGTTAACCGCCGCTTTTTTCAAATCGGTGTTGTTAGCTAATGCCTGCGTCATCAGCGTGTTCAGACCTTCATTCTGGTATACGGTCCACCATTCGGGGTTAATCTGGTAACGGGCAGCCGTTTCCTCAGAAGAAACAACGCTGCCGGAGGATTCCACCGTCAGGCCGGAACGCGCGAGATTGTTGGAAGCGCAAGCGCTGAGGATAAGCACGGCAATCAGGCTGATGCCTGTCTGAAAAGATTTATTGTGTTTCATTGATTTATCCATGACAGATGAGCTGGATGCTTTCAGACAGGCTTCATATTGCAGCCGATGCCTGTCTGAAAAAGACGTTAGTCATGTGCCAACGCATCAATTGGGTTAAGTTTGGAAGCACGGTTGGCCGGAATGTAACCGAATATCACACCGATAGCGGTTGAACAAGCTACCGCGCCGATAATCGACATAGTGGAGAAAGACATCGCAAAATCGGCAACAAAATGATTGAACACCAAGCTGATAAAACCGGAAAGAACAATGCCGGCCAAACCGCCGATTAAGCAGATTAAAATCGCCTCAATCAAAAACTGTTGCAAAATATTGCCCTGCCGCGCGCCGATGGCCATGCGCACGCCGATTTCTTTTGTACGCTCGGTTACCGACACCAGCATGATATTCATCACGCCGATACCGCCGACCACCAGCGAAATCAAAGCGATGCTGGAAATCAAAAGCGTCATCGTGCCTACCGTACTTTCGATCGTTTGCTTGATGCTGTCGCTGTTGTTCATAAAAAAGTCTTCCGTACCGTGGCGCGAAATCAGTAATTCCGTCAGGCCCTTCTCCGCAGCCTGCGAGCTGGCGCTGTCGCTGATTTTAACGATAAGGGAGCTGATGTATTTCTCACCCGTAATCTGATTCATTACCGTCGTATAGGGCGACCACATCATCAAACTGTCGGAATCGCCAAATGAATTTTTCTGCTCTTTCACGATGCCGATAATGATCAGAGGCCGTTTTTTAAACAAAATCGTTTTACCCAGCGGATCTTCACCGTCGCCGAACAATTTTTTCTTGATGTTTTGGTCAATCACCACAACCTGAGCATTGTCTTTAACGTCATCCTTATCAAACAGCCGCCCTTTATCGAGCTCAAAGCCGCGAACGTCAAAATACTGTTCGCCCACGCCGTAAAGCTCTGCGGTCAAATCAGTGTTGCGATAAGTCAGCGTGCTGTTGGCAGAAATCCTCGGCGTCACGCTCGACACGTAACTCTGCTTGCCGATAACCTCGGCATCGTTAACCGTCAGCGTTTTGATTTTTCCGCTGAAACGGTCGCCGAAGCCCTTGCCCGGGAAAATACTGATTGTATTGGTACCCAAAGCGCTGATGTCTTCCAAAATCTTTTCTTGCGACCCTCGGCCCAAAGCCACCACCGAAACCACCGAAGCAATCCCGATAATAATGCCGAGCATGGTCAGCAAAGAACGCATTTTATGCGCCACGATAGCCTGTATCGACATCTTAAAAGATTCGATAAACTGATCTTTCCGAAACAGCCACGAGCTGTTCTCGGGAACGCTCTCAATCTGGCTCGGCGGAATGTCGCTGTTTTTGCTTTCGTCTGAAATAATGCAGCCGTCTTTGATTTCAATCACGCGGTTAGCCTGCATAGCGATATTGGGATCATGCGTTACCATGATAACCGTATGGCCTTCTTGATGAAGCTGGCGGATGATTTCCATCACATTCTCGCCGCTCTTCGAATCCAGCGCCCCGGTTGGTTCGTCGGCCAGAATAATCTCGCCGCCGTTCATCAGCGCGCGCGCGATACTCACCCGCTGCTGCTGCCCGCCCGACAGTTCGCTCGGTTTATTGTCTTCTTTGCCATCCAAGCCCAAACGTTGCAGTAACGCATCGGCGCGCTGATTGCGCACTTTGTGCGGCGTTCCGGCATAAACCGAAGGCAGTGCCACGTTATCCCGCGCATTCAAAGCGCTCAGCAAATTATAGCGTTGAAAAATAAAGCCGAATCGCTTGCGCCGCAGGCCGGCTAAATCGTCCGCACTCATTTTGGCCGTTTCCGTGCCGTCGACCATATAAGAGCCGGAGCTTGGTGTATCCAAACATCCCAAGATGTTCATCAAAGTTGATTTACCCGAGCCGGATTGGCCGATAATCGCCACGAAATCGCCTTTTTCGATTTTCAGATTCACATCCCTCAACACATGCACCTGATTGGCGCCGGAACCGAAATAGCGGTTAATGTTTTTACATTCAATCAAACTCATTGGAACTCTCCGCCCCCGCCTTACATCGGCGGGCCGCCGCGGCGGTTATTATCAGGATTCTCCTGCTCTGCGGCACTGACTTCAGACACCACCACTTTATCGCCTTCTTTCAGGCCGGATTTCACTTCAATCGCAACGCTGTCTTTCAAGCCTGTCTGAATTTCTTTTTCTTGAGCATTGCCATCGGCACCCACCACTTGCACGTATGACTTGCCGTTACGTTTTTTCACGGTCAACGCCGGCACGGTCAGCACATTCTGAGCGCTGGTAATGAAAACCGTGTTCTGCGTCGTCATACCGATGGAAAGCTTGCCGTCCGGATTGGGCACCAATGCGCGCGCGTAGTAGTAAATCGCACTTTCACTGTTATCCGTGCTGGTGGTTGTGCTATTGCTGTTTGATAACGTAGTTTGCGCCGGATCAATGCTTTCAAGCGTTGTGTCAATCGGCGTATCCGGCTCGGAAAGAATCGTAAATTGAATTTTCTGACCTTTTTTTACTTTAGTGATATCGCCTTCCGCAATTTGCATCTTATTCAGCATCGTGCTCAAATCGGCCAGCTGGATAATCGTCGGCGAGCTTTGTGCCGCATTGATGGTTTGCCCTTCTTCAACAGGCAAAGCCACCACCGTGCCGTTCATGGGCGCGACAATACGCGTATAGCCCAAATCGGCTTCGGCCGTATTGATGGAAATCTGAGTCTGCCGAATAGACGAGCTCAGCTCTGTCATTTTGGCTTTCGCCTCGGCCAACGCATCTTGCGCACTTTCCAAATCTTCTTTAGAAGTAGCATTTTCCGCCCAGAGCGCTTTTTCGCGTTTATACTTTTTCTCTGCCGAATTCAAAGCGATTTTGGCCGACGCCAATTGCGCTTTGAATGTATCTAGTTTTGCTTTCAGCGTGTTCAGCTCGTTTTTTTGCGAAGTGGAATCGATTTCGGCAATCAAATCGCCTTTTTTAACTTGCTGCCCCAGTTTGACATACAGCTTTTTAATCTGCCCTGTCGCCTGAGAACCGACTTCTACCAAGGAGGAAGATGTCAATTCACCCGTTGCCGACACCGTTTGGCTGAGAGTGCCGCGTTTAACTGCTTCCGTAATAAAAATAGGCTTATCCTGAGGTTTCAGGTAAGTCCATCCGGCATAAGCCGCTACAGCCAGCGCAACCGGAATAACAACCCATTTGATGGTTTTTTTCATAATTAAAAATACTCTGTTGTATGTTTAAAATCGCAGCGAAGTTTACTGTATGCCACCTTACCCGCCAAGCATGAAAAGCCTTTTTTCTCAACAATACCCTGTTTTCTCAACAGAATCTTTCTCCGGCTTTACACAACACAACCTGCTTTAATCAATTTCCATAACAAAACAATTGCTTAACCTATAAAAAACAGCCCAAAACCAAAACCAAAACAAATATTTTCATCCGGCAGTCTGATTTCACACCTGTTAGACCAAGAATAACGATATAATTCTCCATATTTTCCAATATCATGCAAACGGGCAAAGAAAAGGCATTTCCAACATGCTTTTTCTTAAATGAAAAACACAATTACATTACAAATTAAAACATTATGAAAATCACCGACCAACAAAACGGCTTTACATTGGCAGAAATGCTGATTGTTGTTTTAATCTTAGGCATTCTCGCCACCATCGCCTATCCGTCTTACATCAAATACGTTCATGATACAAGAATAGAAAATGCGCGCGCCGATTTGCTCTACAATGCGCAGCAGCTTGAACGCTTCTATATTCAAAACCATTCGTTTATCGGCTTTAACAATCTGAAAAACGATAATAACTATTTCGAGATTAAATTTGCCGATGGCTCTCCGAGTGCCGATAGTTTTACCTTACTCGCATTGCCCAAATCGGCGACCAATTCCGGTGAAGAGCGCGTTCTGCGAGTCGACGACAGCAATATCTTGGTCATTTGCACGTCTGAAGCCCAAGATAACTGCCAAGTGCAATAAATATTTTGACAAGCAACCTTTGATTCCGCATACTGCTTTACAAAACTATAAACAAGATTATTATATTCACATAATCGGATTACCGTTATGCAAAGCAAATTGCTCTCTTCCGGCTTCACGCTGGCCGAAATGCTTGTCACACTTGCCGTATTCTGCATACTCGCGCTGCTTGCCTATCCTGCCTACACAAGCTACATCAACAATGCCAGGCTGAAAGAAGCACAAGGCATTTTAATCGGCAACGCCCGCTTTATGGCGCAGTTTTACACCCAACATCGCTCGTTCAAACAAACTTCCACCACATGGCCCGAACTGCCCGTTAGCGCCACCCACCATTTTTGCATCAAGCCTCAAGGCAACGCCCGAGGCGCCAATACTGAAAAGTTTACCCTTAAAGCTGTTGCACTGGATAAAACGCAGGAATCGCGGGTTGTGAAAATCAACGAGGCTCATCAAATCATTGTTTGTGAGTCGAGCAGCAGCGTATGCGACGATAGCGCCTTTTTTTCCGCTGCCAACGGCACGGACAAGCAATGCACCGTCGTTCATTGAAAATGAAATCGGCTTACAACTTTATTCGATTCAGACAACAAAGGAATAAACAATGCCTGTCTGAATATGTTTTCAGACAGGCATTCTATGCAAGCGGGTTTCTCAACATTCATTCCCTCACTTGCCAACGGGAATCCGATTGATGTTTAAACCCAAATAAATAATCAACTGATTTCAATCAGCCCGCCGCCTTCAGGATTCATGCGCTTTATCCCACACCATTTGAGGCGTCAGTTTATTCAAACAATCAGTATGCCCGAGCGGACATTCGCGTTTGAAACAGGGAGAACATTCAAGATGCAGGCTGATGATTTTCGCTTGTTCGCTCAAAGGCGGCGTATGGTCGGGGCTCGATGAACCGTATATGGCCATCAATTTGCGCCCAAGTGCGGCGGCAAGGTGCATCAATCCGCTGTCGTTGCACACAACCGTATCGGCGCAGGCAAGCAGATCAATGGCTTCCGACAAGCTGGTTTTGCCGCAAAGATTAGTGCAGAACCCTCCGGCAAGCGTATTGATTTCTTCGGCAATTTCGAAATCTTTCTGCGAGCCGAAAATCCAGATTTGCCAGCCTGCCTCGGCATAACGGCAAGCCAACTCGGCAAAATGAGCGGGGGGCCAGCGTTTGGCAGGGCCGTATTCGGCGCCGGGGCAAAACGCGATAATCGGCTTGCCGGTATCCAGATGATGCTTGGCCAAGGCGGTTTGCTGGCTGGCCGCATCAATATGAAAACGCGGATTGTCGGAATGACCGTTAAACGCTTGTTGCGAGGGATACGCCAGCGCGGTATAGCGATCAACCATCAAAGGCAGGCGGTCTTTATCGAGTTTTCGGATATCGTTGAGCAGAAAATAGCGCGATTCGCCTACATAACCGGTACGTTGTCTGATGCCGCTGGCCGCGGCAATCAGGGCCGACTTGAGCGAGCCTGGCAATACGATAACTTGATCATAGCCTTGCTTTCCCAATGCTCTGCCACTGCGCCAGCGCTCTTTCAAGCGCAATGCTCCGTGCCCGAAAGGATTCTCAATCACGCGGTTCACTTCAGGCATGCGTTCGAATACGGCCATCGACCATTTGGGTGCAAACACATCAATCACGCAACCGGGATAAAGCGTGTGCAAGCGGCGGTAAAGCGGCTGCGTCATCACACAGTCGCCTATCCAGCTGGGCGAAATAATCAGGATTTTTTTAGACATGGCGGTGGGTCAGAAAGCCTTACGGTATGCCGGCAACCAACATACCCGAATGCCTGTCTGAAAACGTTTTCAGACAGGCATTATCTGTTTTCGATTAGATTGGAAAAATTTAGTGATGGCCTTTGATTTCACCCTCAAGCCGATACACTGTGCCGCAATAAGGGCATTCCACCGTACCGTTGGATTGAATCGGCAGGAACACGCGCGGATGGCCGTTCCAAGTTTCATGTTTCGGGCCCGAACAGTGCAGCGGCAGATCATGTGGCGTGATAATAACAGGCTCGCGGTTTTCGCTCATGGTTTGCTTCCTTATCATTTGGTTTTATGGCGGTTATTGTACGACATAAGTATGCGCTTGTGTATGGCAAGAAAAGGCGTTAAAGGTCGTATGAAACCCTTAAATCGTTTAAACTAACGGCAAAAAGCACCAACCTTATACTCGGAGTACTTGATGAAATTTGTTTATCTGCTTATTAAAATTCTGATTCTTCTTGTTTTTCTGATTCTAGCCATCAGCAATCTGCAAACCGTACCGTTCTTCTACCTGCCGACCGAACAGATTAATTTGCCGCTGATTGCCGTATTGTTCGGTGCGTTTCTTATCGGCGCCATCTTCGGCGTTTTCGCCATGTTCGGCCGCCTGTTGCGCCTGCGCAGCGAAAACAACCGGCTGCGTCGCGAAGTGGAAAAAACAGCCCGCATGAGTGCCCAAGATTTAAACACGCCCACCCACCAGCCCTCACCGGCAACCGTACCGGCCAAAGCGGAGAAAGCAGCGGTTAAATAAATGGAAACAGAAACTTGGATTTGGCTGATACCGATTGTTTTGCTGCCGGTCTTTTTCGCCATGGGCTGGTTTGCCGCCCGTATAGACATGAAAACCGTACTGCGCCATGCCAAAAGCGTGCCGGCCGGTTTTTACAAAAGCTTGGACGCACTGGTTGACCGCAACACCAGCAAAGCCGCACGCAATCTGGCCGAAGTAGTGGAGCTGCGCCCTGCCGACTCTTACGACTTAAGCCTGACGCTAGGCAAACTCTACCGCATTCGCGGTGAAAACGACAAAGCCGTCGCCATGCACAAAGCCTTAATCCAATCGCCGGATACCGTAGGTGGAAAACGTGCGCGAGTTTTGTTTGAACTGGGGCAAGATTACCAAAGCGCAGGGCTGGTCGACCGCGCCGAGCAGATTTTTCTCGAATTGCAGACAGGCAATATGGCGAAAGAAGCACGCGAAGTACTGCTGAACATCTATCAACAAGACCGCGACTGGGAAAAAGCCATCAATATGGCCAAACTGCTCAGCCACGACGAATTAACCTACCAGTTTGAAATCGCGCAGTTTTATTGCGAAATGGCACAAGCAGCCTTGTTCAAATCCGATTTTGAAAGTGCCCGCCAATACACCCAAACCGCTCTGGAAGCCAATTCCAAATGTACCCGCGCCAACATGATTTTAGGCGACATTGAATTCAAGCAAGGCAACTACCGCGCCGCCATCGACGCCTACACCGCCATTGAGAAACAAAACCACGCCTATCTGAGCATGGTCGGCGAACGCCTCTACGACGCTTACGACGCGCTCGGCAAACCGGAAGAAGGATTGAACGTATTAATCGGCTACACCGAGGCATTTCCGCAAATCGACCTGATTAACGTGATTTACGACAAATTGCTGCTGCTCAAAGGCGAAAAAACCGCCAACGAAACCGCTGTTGAAATCGTACGCCGCAAGCCCGATTTAAACGGCGTATACCGTTTGCTCGGCCTGCAAATCAGCAGTCTGAACCCGGCCTTGAAAACCGATGCCGACATGATACGCGGCGTTATCGGGCGCCAGCTGCAAAAAAACTGGATGTACCGCTGCCGCAACTGCCATTTTAAGTCTCAGGCTTATTTCTGGCACTGCCCCGCTTGCAACAAATGGGAAACCTTCACGCCCAACAAAATCGAAGTCTGACCTTTCAGACAGGCTTCAAGCCTGTCTGAAAACTTTTTTAACGCCCAATGATGAAACCCGATTTAAACCCGCAATCCTACGATACGCCGCAACAATTCCTCTACACGCTGGCCGACACCTACTTTGCCTGTTTGGAAACCCTCGGCGATAGCGCCGCCGACCTACTGACCGACGAGCAACACACGTTGATGGCCTACGTTTACCTCGACAGCCAAGTGGAAGAAGGCGGCTTTGTCCAACTCATCGCTTCGGGCTACGGCGAATATGTATTGCTCAATCCGCTGGCCGACAGCCTGCGCCGTTGGAAAATCAAGCCTACTCCGAAAATTCTCGAACAGGCCAAAGCGCTTTATCAAAAGCACGGCAGCGAAATCGAGCGCCTGAGCAGCGAAGGCGCGAATCCGGACGACCTGCGCCGGCAATTTCCCGACTTTGAAGAGTTGGATGCCGCCTATTACGATTGCGCCGAAAACGACAGAGCCACTGCCGCCGATTACATTGCCGCGCACCCCGAAAAATTCGACCAAATGCCTGTCTGAACATTTTGATTACTCTGGAAACCTTATGAACCCGCTTGTTACCGACTTTTCCGCCCCCTCGCCAGACCGGCCCGTCATCGTGGCGCTTGATTTTCCCAATAGTCAAGAAACGCTGGCCTTCGTCCGCCGGCTTGATCCCAGCCTGTGCCAGCTCAAAATCGGCAAAGAATTGTTTACCGCCACTGGCAGAAGTTTGGCCGAATCATTAATCAGCCAAGGCTTCAAACTGTTTCTCGACTTAAAATACCACGACATTCCCAACACAGTAGCACAAGCCTGCAAAGTGGCTGCCGAAATGGGCGTATGGATGGTCGACATGCACGTTTCGGGCGGCAGACGCATGATGGAGGCCGCAGCCGAAGCCGTCGCCGGCTCGGCACACCGCCCGTTGCTTATCGGCGTTACCGTGCTGACCAGCATGGCGCAGGCTGATTTGGCCGAAATCGGGTTCGATGCACCAATAGAAACACTGGTGCTGCGTTGGGCAAAGCTGGCGCAAAGCTCAGGATTAGACGGCGTTGTCTGCTCCGCCCACGAGGCCGCCGCGCTACGTGCCGCACTCGGCTCCGAATTTGTATTGGTTACCCCCGGCATCCGCCTCGACATTGCCGGCAACAACGACGACCAACGCCGCATCATGACGCCCAAACAAGCGCTGGATGCCGGTTCCAGCTATCTGGTTATGGGTCGGCCGATTACCAAGGCAGACGATCCGGCAGCCGTATTACGCCAAATCAACGCATTAACATAATGCCTGTCTGAAAACGGAAGGAAAACCATGACTCTCTATGCAGAAACCCTCAGAAGCCGCCTGTCTGCCGCACGCGTATTGGTTGTGGGCGACGTGATGCTCGACCGCTATTGGTTCGGCGACGTATCGCGCATTTCCCCCGAAGCGCCGGTTCCAGTCGCCAAAATCGACAAAACCGACCAACGTGCCGGCGGCGCAGCCAACGTCGCCCGCAATATCGCCTCGCTCGGCGGCCAAGCCGCCCTTTTGTCGGTAACCGGCGATGACGAAGCGGCCGACAGCTTGGAGGCCTTGATGCAAAAATGGGGCGTAACAACGGATTTCCAGCGCGACGCATCCATCGCCACCACCGTCAAATTGCGCGTGGTTGCCCGCAATCAACAACTCATCAGGCTCGATTTCGAAGATAACCCGCACCACGAAGTGCTCGCCCAAGTGAAAACACAATATCGCGCACTCCTGCCGCAATACGACTTGGTTATTTTGTCGGACTACGGCAAAGGCGGGCTTTTGCACGTTACCGATTTTATCGACTGGGCGCGCGAAGCCGGCAAGCCCGTATTAATCGACCCGAAAGGCGACGACTACGAAAAATACGCCGGCGCTACCCTGCTCACGCCGAACCGTGCCGAATTGAAAGAAGTGACCGGATCGTGGAAAAACGAAACCGAGCTTACCGAAAAAGCCGAACAATTGCGACGCCACCTCGGCTTGCAGGCCTTGCTGCTAACCCGCAGCGAAGAAGGCATGACGCTCTTTCGTGAAGGCGAACCGCACCACCAGCCCACGCAAGCACGCGAGGTCTACGACGTTTCCGGCGCCGGCGACACCGTTATCGCCGGCATGGGCTTGGGGCTGGCCGCCGGGCTCGATTTACCCGAAGCCATGCAGATGGCCAATATTGCCGCCGGCATCGTGGTCGGCAAACTGGGCACGGCAGTTTGCTCTTTTGATGAGTTGGCCGACGCGTTATAATGCCATATAAATAACGAATGTTTTGAAATTTGATGTAGAAAGTTTAAGCAACATGACGAAATATTATCGTACCCGTCTGGAATTTACTTGGGACGACAGTCAATATCAAGAAGGCGACTTTTCGCCGGAAAAATTCGAACCAATTGTAGCCGAATGGCTGGCAAGACACGGCTTCGACCCCAATACCATGCACGATTTCGGTGCTTCCGTCGACGAGCCGTTTTCCTACGGCTTCACCGGCATGACTTCCGACCAACTTATCGCCCTGCTGACCCATATCGCCGAAGCTTTTCCCGACATCCATTTTTATGCGCGCGGCGCAGGCGAATCATTCGGCGATATGTGGCTGCGCGAATTCCACAACGGAAAAACCATTTTCACCGCCGGCCCTTATCACACCGGCAATCAGGAAATCGAACGCAAACGCGGCTGGTTCGACCGCCTATTCCGCTAAACGCCATCATGCCTGTCTGAACACCTTTTCAGGCAAGCATTCCCATCACACACGGGCGGCATCCTAGAAGGATACCGCCCGTTTGCTATATAATAGCTCGCATGACTACCGAGCGGATCATCACCCCGCCCCACAAGGAAACCCGTATGACCATCATCGTTACCGGCGCCGCCGGCTTCATCGGCAGCAACATCGTCAAAGCACTTAACGAACGCGGCATTACCGACATCATTGCCGTAGACAACCTGACCCGCGGCGAAAAATTCACCAATCTGGCCGACTGTGAAATCTCCCATTATCTTGATAAACATGAATTTATCCGCCAAGTGCGCGAACACGTCCTGCCTTTTCGCGACATAGAAGCCGTATTCCACGACGGCGCCTGCTCCGACACCACGGAGCACAACGGTCTTTACATGATGGACAACAATTACCAATACAGCCTTGATTTGCTGGATTGGTGCCAAGACGAACGTATTCCCTATCTTTACGCCTCAAGCGCCGCCGTTTACGGCAAAGGTGAAATTTTCAAGGAAGAGCGCGAATTAGAAAAACCGCTCAATGTTTACGGCTATTCCAAATTCCTGTTCGACCAAGTCGTACGCCGCCGCATGGCTGCCGGCTTAAACGCCCAAGTGGCCGGTTTCCGCTATTTCAACGTCTACGGCTCACGCGAGCAACACAAAGGCCGCATGGCTTCGGTTGCTTTCCATCACTTCAACCAATACCGCCAAAACGGCTACGTTAATTTATTCGGCGGCTACGACGGCTATGGCGACGGCGAACAAAGCCGCGATTTCGTGAGCGTGGAAGACGTTGTTAAGGTCAACCTGTTTTTCTTCGACCACCCCGAACTTTCCGGCATTTTCAACCTCGGAACCGGCCGCAGCCAACAATTCAACGATTTGGCGGCCGCAACCGTCAACGCCTGCCGCATCGCTGAAGGCCAAGAGGCCTTATCGCTGCAAGAATTGGTTAAAGAAGAGCTTATCCGCTACATTCCCTTCCCCGACGATTTGAAAGGCAAATACCAAAGCTTTACCGAAGCCGACATTACCAGTTTGCGCGAAGTCGGTTACGACGCTTCGTTTTTCGACGTTAACGAAGGGGTCAGCCGTTACGTTCAGTGGCTTTTAGCAAAAGAATAAGCCCGATTTTCATACCCAGAGCCTGTCTGAAACTTATCAGTCTGCTGTGTTTACAAAGCAGAATGCCTGTCTGAAAACGCTTTTCAGACAGGCATTCAGACAAACCGATAATCACAAGGAGAAACATTATGGACCAAGAATTCAGCACCGCCGATCTTATCGACGTCGCGCCCGACACCCCTTCATGCGAAACCCAGTTCCGCCTATTCGGCAGACGCACCCGCTTCTGCGGCCGAGTTCGCACCGTTAAATGCGAACGTGACAACGGCTTGGTCAAACAACTGATGAACAGCTCATCCGACGGCGAAGTACTCGTCGTCGACGGCAACGGCTCTCTCGCCAGCGCCCTGATGGGCGACATGATTGCCGGTGCAGGCGCCGCCAACGGCTGGGCCGGCGCAGTAATTTTCGGCGCCATCCGCGATAGCGACGCCATCGGCCTGATGGATTTCGGCGTCAAAGCATTAGGCACCAACCCGCGCAAAAGCGCCAAAAACGGCGAAGGCGAAACTGATGTGCCCGTCTCATTCGGCGGCGTAACCTTCCACCCCGGCGATTACGTTTATTGTGATGAAGACGGCATCTTGGTATCCGACAAACCCATAAAACAAGCATAAAGCGTTAAATTTAAAATGCCTGTCTGAAACATTCAGACAGGCATTTTTGTCAGGCTGTCCAAGCTGATTTCTCTCTCTATAAAGAAAGCCCAAATGCCGAAGCCCTCTCTCTGCAATCTCATAAACCTCACATCAAAAAATAAAACCGTTCCTCCGCTCTTCTTTTATTATGAGCCCATAATTTTCATGTCAGTATGTTAAATCCAACACCTATTTTTATCCTATTCATTCTACTCCAAACACTAAAAACTTACATTTCACTACCTCTTATCAATAAAAAAAACCGCTTAAAAAACAAATTATTTAACATGATGAAAAAGACGATTCCCGATCTGTTTCCCGTCAAATTTTTTCCTTGCCATTATGTAAATTTTATTAAAAACTTGTTATAATCAACCTTCAGAGAAAAGGGCTCAAAGCCTAACCCAAACAATGATAACCAAGCACAAATCGGAAAAATTATGGAATTAATTGGAATGGAATACAGAAAAACAGAAAGCCGCTACTGGTGGCTTCTCGGTATGTTTACCCTTATCGGCGGCATGATCGGCATCATCCCGATTATCATCGCCCTATCCTTCAACCCCGACGTAAGAGCGGCCGACCACCCTCAAATCCTGCTGGGGCTAATCTTAATGGGCTGGCGCTTCGGCTTTTTGCCTTCAGTGCTGACTTGGGCGGTTTTGTTTATTCTCGGTCTGAAACGCAGCACAATCGGCACGGTCATTACAACTGCAACGGGATTGGTAACCGCCATATTAAACGGCTGGCTGATTTACGAACTCAGTTTCAAACAAGGCCTGTTGGCCGGATTATGCGGTGCGTTTGCTGCGTTCATCCTATCTTTATGCTTACCCAAGCCCAGAGCAAGAAGGCAAAGCTAATTGGCTTCAGCGTATTGTTTAGAGCAAGTTTAAAGCCTGTCTGAAAACATTTCAGACAGGCTTTTACATTCAATCAAGTTTTTGTTTTTAATAAAAATTAAATCATTCAAATACATTGGTTTTCACATATATATACCGAAATGCTTTCCTTTTTCTTTTGATCTTTACAGGAAATATAAGATGAAAAACACGGCGAAAAATGCGACAATAACGCCGTTCTCTATTTCAGCCCCACTCAAAACAGGATATTTCCGCATCATGACTGCACAATTGATTAATGGTAAAGAAGTTTCCCAACAACGCCTCGCCTTGTTGGCCGAACAAACCGCTCATCGCCACGCTCAGGGTTTGAAAACACCTTGTTTGGCCGTGGTTTTGGTCGGCAACGATCCGGCCAGTGCAGTATATGTACGCAATAAAAAGCTGGCCTGCGAAAAAGTGGGGTTCGAATCATTGTCATACGAATTGCCGGAAAACACCTCTGAAGCGGAATTGCTGGCTTTGGTCGACCGATTAAATGCCGATCAGAAAGTTGACGGCATTCTGGTTCAGCTCCCGCTGCCGCCTCAAATCAACAGCCAAGCCGTGCTAGAGCGCATTCTGCCTCATAAAGACGTGGATGGTTTTCATCCTTACAACGTCGGCCGTTTGGTTGTGAAAATGCCACTGATGCGCCCTTGCACGCCCAAAGGTGTGATGACTTTGCTGGAAACATACGGCGTGGACGTCGTTGGCAAAAAAGCCGTGGTGGTAGGCGCATCCAATATCGTCGGGCGCCCGCAGGCGCTCGAATTATTACTGGCGCGCGCAACGGTAACCATTTGCCACAGCGCCACGCAAAATCTGGCGGAAGAAGTAGCGGCGGCCGATATTGTTGTGGTTGGTGTGGGCAAACCCGACTTTGTTAAAGGCGAATGGATTAAACCCGGCGCAGTAGTGATTGATGTGGGCATCAACCGCTTGGCTGACGGCAGCCTGTGCGGCGATGTGGAGTTTGACAAGGCGCGCGAACGCGCCTCCATGATTACGCCCGTTCCGGGAGGTGTCGGCCCGATGACCATCGCCACGCTGCTTGAAAACACCTTGCATGCGGCTCAGTTGCACGATCAAACCGTTTAAACTCCTGCTATTAATGCCATGACGCCGGAACAAACTCTGCAAACCATCCGCACCCTGAATGCCAAAATTGCGCGCAAATTCAAAGTGCCTGCCTGCATGATGCAAATGTATCAGGCCGGTTCGCTTCCAGAGGAAGAAGACTTACCCGATGCGTATTACCTGATTGACTCAAGAGGCATTGTTTTGATGCAAAATGGTATCCGACAGGCGGAATACCGCCTTGGTCAACAGCCGTTGATTAATTTCTTCCTTTACCATTGCCCCGACGACAAACGCAGGCAAACAGCCATCATGCTTACCTCGTCGCCGCTATTCTGGCGTTTGAAATCGACCCTCGAAATCCCCGCCGGAACGCTGCCGATAGGCCATCTATTGCAAACCGCCGTCAGCTCGGCGGCTCTGTTTGCTTTGGCCTTAACTTGGCTTACCATGCGCTCGGTACCGCCCGAATCCAAGCCGGTGGGCATTTATATGAGCATCTGCTTTATGCTTGCGCTCAGCAGCATCGCCCGTTTGGGCGACTGGTGGGATGATGAACGGGCCGGAATCCGGATGGGAACCGATTACGCCCGCCGCCTCGGTCTGCTGCTCTCGGCACTGGTTCCTTTTTACTATTACGCCAACGTAACGCATTCCATATTGGAAAAACCGCTGCAATACACTTTACTTTCGACCACTGCCGCCGCCGTGTGCATGTCGTTTCTCAACAATCATCATTAAATTAAATCTGTTAGGTTTGATAGCGGCAAAGCCATAAAAACCATGCCTGTCTGAAAAATTTCAGACAGGCATTTGCCCGATTAAGCTCAGACGCTATGATTTATCGTGGCTTTACGGTATATTCGCGTCTCCTGATTATTGAACCACTCGCCTTATGCTGCTCAAACTTGTTGCCGACGCACGCGACACCTTGCTTTTGCGTTTCAAACCGGCCGTAACATACCGCTACTCGCCGCCCGCCGTTATCGGCATACTGCTCTTACTCGGCCTGCAAAACGCTGCGGCTTATGCGCCTTTGTTCGGGCGCAGTTATGCCGCTATGGCTTTCTCGCTCGTTTTCGTGATTTTTAAATGGCTGCTGCTCGAGCGAGTGATGAGAATGGTCTTGCACTATTACGGTATGCCCAAACAATCTTTGCTGGGCTTTATCCTCGTTAGCGAGGCATTACTGATACCGGCTTTTATCGCGATTTATTTCCCCAAGTTGTCCGAGCTCGCCGTATTCTGGCAAATTTGGTGTTTTTGGGCGCAAGCCGCCGGATTGATGCACCTCGGGCGAGCCAACGGTCTGAAAGTCTTGCTCGGTTATATTTGCTATTCGATCGCCCTATTTTTGCTTTGCTTACTCTTGCTTAGTCTGTTCGTTTCTGCCGGATGGCTCGATTATGCGGAATTGCAAGCGCGCAGCCAACAGGTCTTCCAATCCCTCCAACTGATGCGGCATTAAACTAAAAAGCCTGTCTGAAAAATTCAGACAGGCTTTTATCAAATCGGCTGGCCACTTACATCACTTCAAGCGTTTCAATCCCCAATAGCGCCAAACCTTGTTGTAACGTTTTACCGGTCATCTCGGCCAGCTTCAAGCGCGTGTTGCGCACTACGCCCTCCGCTTTCAAAATCGGGCAGGCTTCGTAAAACCGGCTGAACAGCGTTGCCACTTGGAAAAGATAAGCGGCCAGATAATGAGGAGAGGAAGCCTCCGCCGCATTGTTCAATACGTCTTCAAATTTCAGCAATTCCACCGCAAGCTGTTTTTCCAGCGGTTCGGCCAATACAGGCCGACCTGCTTTATCCCATGCCCCGGCTTTGCGGAACACGCTTTGCACCCGCGTATAAGCATATTGCAAATAAGGCGCGGTATTGCCTTCAAAGCTGAGCATATTATCCCAATCGAATACATAATCGCTGGTGCGGTTTTTACTCAAATCGGCATATTTCACCGCACCGATGCCAACACAACGGCCGATGCGCGCAGCCTCTTCTTCATTTAAACCTTCGTTTTTATTCCGCACCAGCGCAGTGGCCCGCTCCTCGGCTTCATCCAACAAATCCACCAGCTTGACCGTATCGCCGCTACGGGTTTTAAACGGCTTGCCGTCTTTACCCATCATCGTGCCAAAACCAATAAACTCGGCCTTTACCTGCTCAGGCAACCAACCGGCTTTGCGCGAAGCGGTAAACAATTGCTCGAAATGCAGCTTCTGCCGCGTATCAACCACATATAACAAACGATCGGCATGCAGCTGGTTGACCCGATAACGCACGCAAGCCAAATCAGTCGTGGCATATAAAAAGCCGCCGCCTTGTTTCTGCACGATAAAAGCCGCCGCTTCGCCGTCTTGGTTTTTAAATTCATCCAGAAATACCACTTTGGCGCCGTCATCGTCCACCGCCAAGCCTTTAGCGGCCAGCTCGTTGACCACATTGTGCAAATCGGCGTTATAAATCGACTCGCCTGCTATATCCTCCGGAGTGAGCAGCAAACCCAGCCGGTCGTAAACGTTTTGCGCATGCTTCAAAGAAATATCGACAAACTGCCGCCATAAGGCCAATACGTTTTCATCACCGCCTTGCAGTTTCACCACATAATCGCGGGCGGTGTCGGCAAAGGCCGCATCTTCGTCAAAACGGATTTTCGCACTACGGTAAAACTGCTCTAAATCCGACAGCTCGAATGCCGCATCATCTTTCTGTTGCTCAACCATATAAGCCACCAGCATGCCAAACTGCGTACCCCAATCGCCGACATGATTTTGCCGAATCACATGATGGCCCAGAAAACCGAGAATACGGGCAATGCTGTCGCCGATAATACTAGAGCGCAAATGACCCACATGCATTTCCTTCGCCAGATTGGGCGAAGAATAATCAATCACTACGTTTTTTTTAGCGGCCGTTTCGGCCACGCCCAAACGGCTGTCGGATAAAGCCTCAACAAGGCACTGTTCCAAAAAACTGGCGCTCAAACGCAAATTGATAAAACCGGGGCCGGCTACCTCCGCCTGCTCGACAATAGCATTGCCCGCCAGTGCATCGGCCACTTTCTGCGCCAGCTCGCGCGGATTTTGTTTGGCTTGTTTAGCCGCACCCATAACGCCGTTAATCTGAAAATCGCCGAATTCAGCGTTTTTAGCGTGCTGCAACACCACCGGACTACTACCGATGCCTGCCGCCTGAAATGCCGCTTCCGCTTCCCGGGCGACGGTTTGGTATAAATTCATTATTCTACTTTTCAATAAATCAAAAAAATCGGCGTTATTTTAAAGGAAAAAATGCCTGTCTGAAACAATTCAGACAGGCATAGATTATGTTTTCGATATAGAAGGCCAATTATTTAGATGCGGCTTTCGCATCTTTCGACCATAAGCTTTTAAGAGAAACCGAACCGCTTTTCTTACCGGCTTCTTCACTGGCCGCATGCTCTTTATCAAGATCTTCCAATGTTTTCTTTCCATCGGATACCGCCCTCAATTCCGCACGCTCTTTCTCCATTTTCTCGGCCACCTGTTTGGCGCTGACTTCATTGGCGGAATGCTGCATTTCTTCGATAACCTGCCATTGCCCGTAGATAAAATAACTGATGGTTCCCAGAATCAGCACGATAATGACGGCCAGCACCAAGCTGTCGGGTAATTCCTGTTGGTCTTTCATGAATCGTTTTCCTGTATTATTTTCGTTTATATTTATTTAGTCGTTTGGCTTATTAAAATCAGATAGTATAATTTTAACTAAAATCACTTTATCATGCATACAAACTAACAAGTTTTGTGAAGAAAACGCTAAAATTTGCGCCGTCTCAAAATCAAACGTGTCTTTTTTCAGACAAACGGATGCCAAATTATTTATATTAAATAATATCAGACCGCATAATCTATTATTTCTTTAATACCGCCCTTTTGATAATTATCCACCAGTCCCGCCAATCTAATGTCGGGCGATGGTGAAATACGTCGTAATGGTTTGCGTCTAATTTTTTAAGAATTTGTTGGCCGCCTAAAATAATCATGCGCAATTCAAAACCAATACGGCCTTTCAACGTTTTCCCCAGCGGCGAACCGGCCACCAGCATTTTGTGGGCGCGCTCTGTTTCATAGGCCAGCAAGCGCTGAAAAGCAAAATCCGCTTTGCCTTGCGCAATCTGCGCCTCGCTCACGCCGAACTTCTCCAAATCTTCCTGCGGAATGTAAACGCGCCCTTTCTGCCAATCCACCGCAACATCCTGCCAGAAATTAATCAGTTGCAAAGCCGTGCAGATACCGTCGCTCTGCGCAAAGCTACGGCGGTCGGTTTCGCCATAAAGATAAAGCATCAAGTGCCCTACCGGGTTGGCAGACCGGCGGCAATAATCCACCAGTTCGGCAAAATTGCGATAGCGTTTTTTTTCGACATCCTGCCCGAAAGCGGAAAGCAAATCGTAAAAAGGCTGGAGCGGCAGGCGGAAAGGCTCGATGGCTTGCTGTTGCAAGCGCTGCATGATGACGCTCTTAGGCATTTGCCCTGCGGCGATAACATCCAGCTCTTCCTTCAGCGCAGCCAAATCCCTCAGCCGTTGTTCGTCGGGCACATCGCCTTCATCGGCAATATCATCGGCAGTTCGTGCAAACGCATAGATAGCGTGAATCGGTTTGCGCAAGCGGCGGGGCATGGCCAGCGAACCGACGGGAAAATTTTCGTAATGGTTAACCGGCATTCTTTTTCCTTAAAACAAACAAGCTTGCGCCTGATTTAAAAATTCTTGTAGCGGCTTGGGCAAGCCGTATTGCCGAAGATTTTCCGCGTCAACCCAATGCCTGTCTGAAAGGCATTCATTTTTTTCAGACAGGCATTGCCCTTCAAACGGAATGATTTCCAGCAAACGGTGGGTCAGGCGCCAATTCAACGCTGCTTGTTCCTGCAAGCCTTCCGCAGATAGGCCGCACTTCGCGGCAAAATCATACATTTCCTGCAAACTTTCAAAGCACGGCACGCAATAAAGCCCGGCCCAAATGCCTTTTTGCGGGCGCTTTTGCAACACAATTGCACCTTGCCGGTTACGTAGCACCAACCAATAAAGCGTTTGCGTTTTGACTTTGACCGCCGCTTTCTTCTGCGGCAACTCATCAATACGGCCTTCCGCTTTAGCCAAACAGACGTTTTCCATCGGGCATTCGCCGCACAAAGGCTTGCTGCGCTTACAAACCAGCGCGCCCAAATCCATCAGCCCTTGAGTGTAGGCAGGCATCTCTTCGGCATTTGCAGGCAACAGGCTTTCGGCCAGCGCCCACAAGGTTTGTTCAAATGATTTTTCGGCAGGATTGCCTGCTCGTGCGAATACACGGCACAGCACGCGTTTGACGTTGCCGTCCAAAATCGTTTCGCGCCGATGAAACGCAAATGCGGCGATGGCCGCCGCCGTGCTTCTGCCTACACCACAGAGTGTTTCCAACTCTTGCCGCGTTTCAGGGAAGCGGCCATCGAAAGTTTCCACAACCTGTTTGGCAGCTTTATGCAGATTGCGGGCACGACTGTAATAACCCAGACCGGCCCAAAGCCCTAACACTTCGTCCTGCTTCGCCGCGGCCAAGCGCGCAACGTCGGGAAACGCGGCAATAAAACGCGGATAATATTCCAACACGGTAACCACTTGCGTTTGCTGAAGCATGATTTCAGAAAGCCAAACGCAATAAGGGTTGCGCGTTTGCCAAGGCAAATGGTGGCGACCGTGTTTTTTCTGCCAACCAATCAAACGGCGGGCAAAAGTTGGCTGCGAAACATCAGACATATTTTCAGACAAGCATCAAAGTAAAGCGGTTAGATTATTGTAGCAAATTTCCCAAGCACGATTTCAAAGCGAGCACAACAGGCCTATTGCCACGATAAAACGCTCACCTTATCGCCCAACTTGACCGAACCTTCGTTCAAAGCAACCAAATTCACGCCGAAAATCGCTTTTCTGAATACCGCCAGCGTAGACAACGGCTCTTGCTGCGGATGTTTTTTACCGGTTTTCAAATCTACCGTCGTCATAACGCAACGTACGCACGGTTTGAAATTTTCAAACTCCACTTCACCGATGCGGATACGCTTCCACTTTTCTTCTTCATAAGCCTCTGTGCCCGCCACAATCAGATTGGCGCGAAAACGTTCGATTTCCACAGGCTCGTCAAGATTAGCATTCAAATCAGCCAGAGAGGCCGTGTTTGCCAATAGAAACGGCGCGCCATCGGCAAACGACAACGGCGTTTGCGTATGCGCCAACACCCGCCTACTTTGTTTGCCAAGCCAATACAAGCGCGCTTCGATGCCGAGTTGCTCGCTTAGCCAAGCGTCGGTAGCACTGCTGCCGTAACAGGCCGGAAAAGAATCGCGCCATACGGTTGCATCGGATTCTTGGGTCATCTCGCTGATGTGAACCGTACGGCAACTGCCGTCAGGCGCGGTCAGCTTTAACGCATCGGGCGTCGCTTCGGTTTGCCAGAGCAGCATTTGCGGGAATTTTCGCGCAGTCATCATCGCACCGGAAGGCGAAGCAACCAGCCATTCTCTGTCTTGCGGCAAGCCCTGCGGCTTAACCAGCGATTCATCAAGCGTATTGCCACCCATTGATTTTACGGGGTAACGGTTTATTTGGATGAGTTTCATATTATTTTTTTCAGACAGGCATTAAGTCGAAGTGGCTTTCATCAAACATATGATTGCCGACACGACGGTTTATCAAGCAAAAATCATAACATAGCCGCTCCGGCATATAAAATGCCTGTCTGAAAACATTATTCAGACAGGCATTTTTATTTAATCAAACTAATGGCGAAATTAATCCACCAGTTTTACATCACCCTGCATAGAAGCAAAATGCGCAGGGAACGTGCAGAAGAATTTATAGCTTGCGTTCGGATCCAACCGGCTGGTTTTAAAAGCCACGCTGCTTTCCTGACCGCCGCCAACCAAATCGGTATGAGCCACAATTGCAGGATTTTCCGGATTCAGATAACCGCCGTCCGGGCCGGCACCGGTACCCTCGCTGGCGATGCCGGAAGCATCGTCGGCTTTCGAGATAACCAGATTATGCCCCATGCTGGTCGAAGGCATGGAACCGGTGTGTTTCAAGGTAACCTTAAACGCTTCACAAGATTTTTTCACCTTGATTTCATTCGTGCTGTATTTCATTTGATCGCCGGTTTCCACCACCACGCTACACTCGGCAGGAACACTCGCCGGATCCACTTTTTCCGCAACCGGAGCAGGCGACGAAGCAGCAGAAGCACCACCTTCAGCCGGAGCCGAAGCAGCCGAATCATGGCCGGCCGGTTGGGCAGTCTCTTGCGAGCAAGCGCTCAAAGCCAGAATAGTTGCGGAAAGCAACGCTAGATAAGTTTTCATTGAATTTCCTTTATATAGTCAAAATACAGGTACAGCTTAATCTTTATCTATATCTCTCACAATCGCCGGCAAAACCAAACGCCCTCGGGCCGAAATCATGCGCCACACAAAGCCAACGGCGATGTCGCAATCTTATTTTAAAATCACATGATCCATCAAACAGACTACCGGTATTTATCTACCAAATGCCGCAAAGCTTGCGACAAATCAAAATGATGCTCAACCCGCCGCGCAGAATCTTCCAAGGCTTCCAACGCTGCGTTGCTCAAGCGCAACGTATTGGTTTTTGCCGCCGCCGCAGGCTTGGGCGCCGGTTTAACTCGAACACTCGAAATCTGACTATTAATTGCATGAAATTGCGCCAGCAAACCGGGCGCTATCATTTTCAAGCGGCTTTGCGCCATATTATTGGCCGCCAGAATAATCAGGCAGCCTTCCGCATCCACACAAGCAACCTGGCAATGTAGCCGCAGATTGGCTGGCAGAATTTTCTTAATCTCGCCGTCGAGCAGCCGCCATTGCTTCGCTTGCAACAACAAGCCGCCCAATTGACTGTCGCGCCGGCTGATACGTTCTAAATCCATATTGGTTAAAATACTTGAAATTGTCTAAATAAACGCCATTTCACTCTGCATTATAACTTTAATGATATAGCGTGTGTTAAAATACCGCGTTACTGCCAAAGAGCCGGAACAGCGTCTGCACCTACCCGAAAACACAGTCAAAACAGCTGCTGCGCACCAACGGCTTTCTTTCATTATCCAGAAAGGCTCAGAATTAAATCATGCTTACCAACCTAGCCAAAAAAGTATTTGGCAGCCGCAACGACCGCCTGTTAAAACAATACCGAAAATCCGTTGCCAAAATCAATGCGCTTGAGCCGCAAATACAGGTACTCTCCAATGAAGAACTGCAAGCCAAAACGGCCGAATTCAAACAACGCCTGTCTGAAGGCGCCACGCTCGACGATATTTTAGTAGAAGCCTTCGCCGTATGCCGCGAAGCCAGCCGCCGCATTCTCGGCATGCGCCACTTCGACGTACAGCTTATCGGCGGCATGGTGCTGCATTACGGCAAAATCGCCGAAATGCGTACCGGCGAAGGCAAAACATTGGTCGGCACGCTGCCCGTTTATCTCAACGCCTTATCCGGCAAAGGCGTGCATGTCGTTACCGTGAACGATTATCTGGCCAGCCGCGATGCCGCCACAATGGAGCCGCTCTACAACTTCCTCGGCCTCAAAGTCGGCGTGATTGTCAGCAACATGGAGCAATTTTTCCGCCAAGACGCCTATGGTGCCGACATCACTTACGGCACCAACAACGAATTCGGTTTTGACTATCTGCGCGACAATATGGTGGTCGACCAATATGATAAAGTGCAGCGCGAATTAAATTTCGCCGTGGTCGACGAAGTCGATTCCATCTTAATCGACGAAGCGCGCACCCCGCTGATTATTTCCGGCCAAGCCGATGATAACGTGCAGCTTTACCATGTGATGAACCAAATTCCCACCCTCTTAACCCGCCAAGAAACCGAAGAAGGCGAAGGCGACTATTGGGTTGATGAAAAAGGTCATTCCGTTTTACTGAGCGAAAGCGGCCATGAAAAAGCAGAGCACATTCTCTCAGAAATGGGCTTGCTCAAAGAAGGCACATCGCTGTATTCCCCTTCCAGCATTGCCCTGATGCACCACTTGATGGCCGCGCTGCGCGCCCACAGTCTGTTCCACCTCGACCAGCATTACGTTATTAAAGACGGCGAAATCGTGATTGTCGACGAACACACCGGCCGCCTGATGGATGGCCGCCGCTGGTCCGACGGCTTGCACCAAGCGGTAGAAGCCAAAGAAGGCGTGGAAATCAAGCGCGAAAACCAAACGCTGGCTTCCATCACCTTCCAAAACTATTTCCGCCTTTACGACAAACTCTCCGGCATGACCGGCACGGCCGATACAGAAGCCTATGAATTCCAAAGCATTTACGGCTTGGAAACCGTCATTATCCCGACCAACCGGCCCATTCAGCGTAAAGACTACAACGACCAGATTTTCCGCAGTGCCGAAGAAAAATACGAAGCCGTTATCAAAGATATTCAAGCCTGCCACGAAAGAGGCCAGCCGGTATTAGTCGGCACCACTACCATTGAAAACTCCGAGCTGGTATCTCACCTGCTTAACCAAGTCGGCCTATCGCACAACGTGCTGAATGCCAAAGAGCACCAGCGCGAGGCACTGATTGTGGCACAAGCGGGCAAGCCCGGCATGATTACCGTTGCCACCAACATGGCGGGCCGCGGTACCGATATCGTATTGGGCGGCAACGTCAAGCATCAGAGCGATGCCATCCGTGCCGACGAAACCCTTTCCGAAGAAGAAAAAGAAGCAAGAATCAAAGCACTCGAAGAAAGCTGGGAAGCCGATAACCAACGCGTTTTAGAAGCCGGCGGCCTGCACATCATCGGCACCGAGCGCCATGAAAGCCGCCGCATCGACAACCAGCTGCGCGGCCGCTCCGGTCGTCAAGGAGACCCGGGCTCCAGCCGTTTTTACCTCTCCTTTGAAGATCCGCTGCTGCGCTTGTTTGCCCTAGATCGCGCCGCCGCCATTCTGAACCGCCTCGCGCCTGAGCGCGGCGTTGCCATCGAACACGGCCTATTGACCCGCCAGATAGAAGGCGCCCAGCGCAAAGTGGAAGGCCGCAACTTCGATATGCGGAAACAGATTCTCGAATACGACGACGTCGCCAACGAGCAGCGCAAAGTCATTTACAAACAGCGCAACGAAATTCTGACCAATCGCGAATTGGCACAAACCTCGAAAGACATCCGCGAAGAAGTGATCGGCGGCTTGGTCGACCAATATATGCCGCCGCAAAGCATGGAAGAGCAATGGGACATCCCCGAGCTGGAAACCCGCCTTGCCACCGAATTCCGCACCCATGCCGATATTCAAGGCTGGCTGAAAGCCGACAATACGCTGGAAAACGACGATGTTAAAGACCGTTTGATTAGCCAGATTGAAAAAGAATATGCCGAAAAAACCGAAATGGTCGGCGAGCAGCCGATGCAAGGTTTTGAACGCAATGTATTGCTGCAAGTGATTGACGCCCAATGGCGCGACCATCTGGCGGCGATGGATTATCTGCGCCAAGGCATTCATCTGCGCGGCTATGCCCAGAAAAACCCCAAACAAGAATACAAACGCGAAGCATTCGATATGTTTCAAAATTTGTGGCAGGCCATCAAATACAGCGTTGCTTCCCTGTTGATTTCGGTTCAGATCGAGCAAAACGAAGATATTATTTCCGAAACCGAGCCTCATGCGCCCGAAGCCTCCGGCATGCACCAGATTCATGCAGAAGCGCCGGCCATGCAAAGCGTTTTGGGCGAATCCACTTCCGAATTAACCGCCGAAGCATTCAACCCGAACGACACCACCGATTACAGCCCCGAGGCCTTGGCCGAACGCGGCTTGGTGGTTCACCGCAACGAACCCTGCCCCTGCGGCAGCGGCCTGAAATACAAGCAATGCCACGGCAAACTGGTTTGAGATTCATTTAACCAGTAATGCCAAAACCGCCGCAGATTTTATTCTGCGGCGGTTTTTTATTTTTAACCTTGCTTTAAATAGCTTCTTGCACAAGCGCCCCGTCTTTTGAGAAAAATCATAAAATAACAGACCACTTACTTAAAAGCCTGTCTGAAAATTCAGACAGGCATTAATTGCAATCGTGTAAAATAAAGAATTTTATAGGGGACTAAAAATGAAGGGGCTGTCCTAGATAACTAGGACAAATCATGCTTTACTAATTGTTTTAAAAT
>NZ_JAUMZU010000013.1 GCF_030527965.1 Neisseria sp. | reverse complement strand
TAAAACAATTAGTAAAGCATGATTTGTACTAGTTATCTAGGACAGCCCCAAAATTTATATAACGATACATTCAAAATTAATCAATTATGAAACCATTCAGCGGTCTATAAGCTATAGAGGTAACATCTAAAAATGGGTTTAAACATCATTGATTACTTTGTTTTTATCTGATTGTCATAATTTAAAATAGTTCATTTATTTTTATTTATTAGTACCTTGTTTTCGATTGTAGAAATTTTAATCAAAAATTAATAACGTAGTATGATATAAATGACTGCGACAAAGCATGGCATTGAGCTGTAAATTAAAAGTTTAAGTTGCCTGGTATAGTATGATTTTCAGACTTTTTATGGTGTGTTTTGCTGGGTAAAACTGGGGTGCAGGATTGCTTATCAATTTATTTATTCCGTTGTTTAACTAAAAATCTTTTGTTATGGCCACTTTCTCTTTGAACCAAATGACCCTGATCGGCGTCGGGCTGATCGGTGGTTCTTTTGCGCTTGATTTGAAGCGTAAGGGCTTGGTGCGGCGGGTTGTTGGTGTGGATGTAAACGTTCAGAATCTCGAGCGGGCGCTGGAACGTAAAGTGATTGATGAGGCGGCAACGGAAATCGATTCTGCAAGCATTGCCGGTTCAGATTTGGTTTTGATTGCGACGCCGGTGGCGACGCTGCCGGCGATTTGCACTCGGCTCGCTCCTTTATTGCAGAAAGAAACAATCGTTAGCGATGTGGGTAGCACAAAGCAATCGGCTTTACAGGCGTTTGCCCAGTATTTGCCTGACCACTTGCCAAATTGTGTGGCTGCACATCCGATTGCAGGTTCAGACAGGCATGGTGCGTTGGCGGCGCAATTTGGTTTATATGAAGGCAAAAAGCTGATTTTATGCCCTAATCCTGTGCAGAATCCCGCTGCATTGGATTTGTTGGAAAAGCTGTGGCGGGAAGTGGGCACATGCACATTCATAATGCCTGCGGCGGAGCATGACGCGATTTTCGCCGCTGTATCTCATATGCCGCATTTGTTGGCTTTTTCTTATGTACATCAAATTCAAGATCATGCGGATGCCGATCTTTATCTGAATTTTGCGGCTTCCGGCTTTCGAGATTTTACGCGGATTGCTTCAAGCCATCCTGCTATCTGGACGGATATTTGTCTGGCCAATCGGCAGAGTTTGTTGGATTTAATCGAAGGGCAGCGTGCTCAGTTGGATAAAGTGGCGTATTTGCTGCAAGCGGGTGATGCCGAGGGTTTATACGCTTATTTGGAAGAGGCTAAGGCGACGAGGGACGGTTGGCTGGAACAGCAGAATTAAAGCTGATAACGGTGGCAAGGCAGCTTATTTGGTTTTCGCAATAAAAAATGCCTGTCTGAAATTTTCAGACAGGCATTGGTTTATGCTTTTTTATTTCTCAAAGAAAATCAGAGTCCAAGGCAATACGTAAGCTTGCAACAGGGTCAGCAGGCCAACGAATGTACAGAAAATCAGACTGTGTTTTACAGTGAAACGGAACAGGTTGGATTCTTTGCCATCCAGGCCTACCGCCGCACAGGCAACGGCGATGGATTGCGGAGAAATCATTTTGCCGGTTACGCCGCCGGTGGTGTTCGCCGCCACGGTTAATTCAGGCGTAATGCCCAAGTGGTGGGCGGTACTGGCTTGCAGCGAGCCGAACAGTGCGTTGGCAGAAGTATCCGAACCGGTTAGGAAGACACCGACCCAGCCTAAGAAAGGTGAGAAGAATGGGAAGGCAACGCCCGTGCCGGCCAAAACCAAGGCCAGGGTGGAAGACAAGCCGGAATAGTTGGCTACAAAGGCAAAACCCAATACCAAGCCGATGGATAAAATCGACAAGCGCAATTCGTATACGGTTTCTTTAAATGTTTTAATGGCATCGGCCGGTTTCATTTTCAGCAAAATGGCCGAAACGATGGAGGCCAGCAAGATAGAGGTGCCCACCGCGCCTAACAGGTTCAGTTTGAACTGGGCAGCATAAGGAGTTGGTTCTTGAACAATCGGTGTGGCTTTTTGAACCAGATTGTGCAGGCCGGGCCAGTTGATTTTGATGGTGGCGAAATCGAGAATGTTTTGCACGCCTTTGAAAGTCCAAACGCTTACGAAAACGGTCAGAATCGCAAATGGTGCCCATGCTCTCAGAATTTGACCTGAGGTGTATTCAGACGCTTGACGCGCTTGCGGTTGTTTCATGCCGTCGAAAGTGAAAATTTCTTTCGGTTGCCATGTTTTCAGGAAAGCGGAAAGGCAAATCAGGCTAACCAAGGCAGAGGTTACGTCGGGTAATTCCGGGCCGATAAAGTTGGCCGTAACAAATTGGGTGATGGCAAACGACAGGCCGGCAACCAAAACGGCAGGCCACGTTTGGCGGATGCCGCGCATGCCGTCCATCATGGCAACCAACCAGAACGGTACGATAACCGATAGAATCGGCAATTGACGGCCGGCAACTTGACCAATATGGAATGGATCAAGATTGGAAACTTGGCCTGCCACGAGAATCGGAATGCCCAATGCACCGAATGCCACGGGTGCGGTATTGGCAATCAAGCACAAACCGGCCGCATACAGCGGGTTGAAGCCTAATCCGACCAGCAAAGAAGCGGTAATGGCGACCGGAGCGCCGAAGCCTGCCGCGCCTTCCAGAAACGCACCAAACGAAAAGCCGACCAGCAGCATTTGCAGGCGTTGGTCTTCGGTAATCGAGATGACCGAAGCGCGAATGATATCGAATTGACCGGTTTTTACGGTGATTTTATACAAGAATACGGCTGTAATGATGATCCATGCAATCGGCCACAAACCATAGGCGAAACCATACAGGGCGGAAGAAACCGCCATGCCTATCGGCATTTTAAAGCCGAAAATGGCTACAGCCAGGGCAATCAGCAAAGTATAAAGACCGGCCTTATAACCTTTGAGCTTGAGCACGGTTAGTGCCAAGAAAAAGAAAATAATCGGCAACATCGCTGCCGCGGCCGTCAGATAGAGGCTGTCCCCTATCGCATGATAATTTTGAACCCAGATATCCATGTAAAAATCTCCGATTTTCTTGATATTGTATGTGGGATGCCGCAGCAATTACATGCCGCTTTGCATGCCCAAAAGAACACTTTGTGTTTACAAAATGCTGCGATACCTTACAAAACTGTGCTCATTTGGTCAACATATATCTGAAAAATATCTGTAAAAAAACAATCTCTTCCCTTTGCTATAATTATCTGTAGCAAAATTACTTGAAATTGATATTTTTTATCATATAGATACGGATTGGCTAGGCATTGGGGTTGTTGCTGGTTGTAAGAAATATAAAATCAATTTGTTACGTGAAAACCACATAATCTTGCCTGAAAATGCCATGTTTTGATAAATTAAATTATATTCATAGCTTATTTTTATATTGAAAAGCCTGTCTGAAACGTTTCAGACAGGCTTTTGCGAGTATGAAAATCAAATTCTTACTGCGTATGGACAGAATATCAGGTTGGTATGTAAGAAGTATTATAACCGATGAATCGGCTTGGTTTGCGCCGGTTAGCTTTCCGCATCGTCGTCGCCGTAATATTTGACGCCGATTTTAATCGGGGCTCGGCCTTGTGATTTTCGATGATGATTGGAATCGCGTAGGGAATAGGCGCAGCCGCAGTATTCTTGCTGATAGAAATGCTCGCGTTTGCTGATTTCTATCATGCGTGCGCTACCACCGCCTTTGCGCCAGTTGTATTCCCAATAGGTAAGACCCGGATATTTTTCTGCGGCACGCACACCGCAATCATTGATTTGATTCATGTTTTTCCAGCGGGAAATGCCTAAGGAGCTGGTGATTACGGGGAAACCGTGTTCGTAGGCGTATAGTGCGGTGCGTTCGAAACGCATGTCGAAACACATGGTGCAACGGCGGCCGCGTTCGGGGTCCATTTCCATGCCTTTGGCGCGCTCGAACCAGTTGTCGACGTCGTAATCGGCATCGATGAAAGGGATACCGTGCTTTTCGGCAAACGCGATATTTTCGTTTTTACGAATTTCGTATTCTTTTTTTGGATGGATGTTCGGGTTGTAGAAATAAATGGTGAACTCGATGCCCGAAGCCAGCATGGCTTCCATCACTTCGCCGGAGCAGGGCGCGCAGCAGGAATGCAGCAGCACTTTTTTGTGCCCGTCGGGCGGAACGAGTACGGGGCGTTCGAAAGGTTTGTCGTTTTGCGGTTTGCTCATGGTGTGTTGTTTTGTGTGTTCGAGGGTTTCAGACAGGCATTGAGGAATGCCTGTCTGAAAATATAAGATTGTTTAATTTTACCAGACGAGAAGGCCGCTCGAAAGTGGCAGCTTCCGAGCGACTTGATGCCTTCATGTTTCAAACTATTCAGAGTGTATTTAAAATGTCGGCAAAGGTTTTTACCGTACGATCAATATCTTGTAGTTTGTCTAAGCCGAATAAGCCTAGGCGGAAAGTTTGGAAATCGCTTCGTTCGCCGCATTGTAGCGGTACGCCTGATGCAATTTGCATTCCATGTTCAATAAATGCTTTGCCGCTTTGAATATCGGAGTTGCTTGTGTAGCTGACCACGACGCCGGGTGCTTCAAAACCGGCTGCTGCAACGCTGGGGTAGCCTTTTTCGGCCAGTAAGGTGCGAATTTTCTGACCTAATTCTATTTGCTTGGTGCGTAAGTTTTCGAAGCCGATGCGTTCGGCCTCTTGCATTACTTGGTAGAGCTGATACAGCGCGTCGGTTGGCGGAGTAGCGTGATAGGCGTGACCGCCGTTTTCAAACGCCTGCATGATTTGCAGCCATTTTTTCAAATCCAATGCGAAGCTGTCGGATTCGGTTTGCTGTACTTTTTCGTAGGCTGTCTGATTAAGCATTACCAAACCGCAGCAAGGCGAACCGCTCCAGCCTTTTTGCGGTGCGGAAATCAAGACATCGATGCCGAGTTTTTCCATATCGAGCCACATGCAGCCCGAAGCAATACAATCAATAACCAATAAACCGCCTGCCGCATGGGTGGCTTGTGCTAAGCGGGAGATATAATCTTCGGGCAGCATAATGCCTGATGCGGTTTCGACATGTGGCGCGAACACGACGGCGGGCTGATAGGCGGCAATTTCTGCGCAGACTTCCTCAATCGGAGCCGGAGCAAAGGGCGCTTGCGGTGCATTTTCCTGTCGCGCGGTCAGCACTTTTGTATCGGAGGCCAGGTTGCCTTGCTCTAGAATTTGCGTCCAGCGGAAGCTGAAAAAGCCGTTGCGGATAATCAGACATTTTTGGCCGCGTGCCAATTGGCGGGCAACGGCTTCCATGCCCGAAGTGCCGCTGCCGGGAATAACGGCGGTATGGCTGGCGTGATAGACTTTTTTTAAGGTGGCGGAAATGCTGTTGAGTGCGGCGCGGAATTTTTGCGACATATGGTTCAGCGCGCGGTCAGTATAAACTACCGAATATTCCAGAAGGCCGTTTTCATCAATTTCCGGGCGGGGCAGGGTGCTCATGCAAATTCTCCTTAGTTTGATATGTTGTGCTTTGCAGTTTGAAAAGTGTGTTGCCAGTGCGGATATTATAGCTGAACTGTGTTTGAAGGCATACTGAGAAGCTTTGGTCGTTAATATTTGTATAACGTTGCATAATCATCATGATTTGGTTATGTATCCAGCTTCGAAACAACCCGAAGCATGCCGATAATTAATAAAGAAAGCCTGTCTGAAATTTTTCAGACAGGCTTTCTTGGGTTGCTTCATATTAAAAAACTTATTTACCTGCTTTAAGCTGCTGCCATAGGGCGACGGTTTGTTTTTTGGCTTTGTCGCTCATTTGAGGCATGACGAAACCGTTTTTCATATCCTCAGCATTTGGGAAAATAGAACGGGTTTCCACTAAAGCTTTCGGTAGTTTTTCGCGCGCAGGCAGGCTGGAGGGTGCGAAAGTTACTTCCAGTGCGTTTTTCGCTGCAACCTCAGGGTCTAAAGTCCAATCGATGTATTTATGCGCGTTGGCTACGTTTTTAGCATCAACCGGAATCAGCCAAGATTCAATCCAGAATCCCATGCCTTTCGGGTTGAGCACTTCGATGCCGACTTTGCTGCCGGCTTCTTCGGCGCGTTTCTTTGCCATGTTCAAATCACCACCGTTGCCGGCCGCCACGCAGAAATCACCGCGTGCCAATTCGTCGATATAAGAAGGACTGAAACGTTTTACGTCGGGGCGAACTTTTTCCAAGGCTTTGGCGGCTTCGTCGATGTCGGCGGGGTTGGTGCCCGCAGGATCTTTGCCCAGATAATTTAAAACGATGGGGAACATTTCACTCGGAGAGTCCCAGAATACGATGCCACATTGCTTCAGTTTGCTAGTGTATTCCGGTTTGAATAATAGATCCCAGCCGTTTTCCGGCAGCTCGCCGCCCAAAATTTCCTTGCCTTTAGCCGTGATGGCAATGGTATTGACGCCGGAGAAATAAGGTACGGCATACTGATTGCCCGGATCGGCGGTTTCCAGCATTTTCAGCAATTCGGGGTTGATGTTTTTATAGTTGGGAATTAAATCTTTATTGACTTTTTGATAGGCACCCGCCTTGATTTGGCGTGGTAAAAACGCAATGCCCGGCACAACTAAATCATAGCCGGATTTGCCGGTTAAAACCTTGGCTTCCAGCGTTTCGTTGTTTTCATAAAGATCGTAGGTCAGTTTCAAATCGTATTTCTTTTTGAAATCGTCTACGGTGCTTTCATCCACATAGTTAGACCAGTTGTAGATATTCAAGGTGTCAGTTTGCGGCAGGCCGCTGCTGTCGGCAGGGTGGGAAGCCGCTTGGCCGTTGTTTTTTTGCTCGGCAGATTGGCCGCCACAGGCAGCGAGCGCGAAAGCAATCAATGCGGTCAATAATGATTTTTTCATGATGGGTTATCATTCCTTGGTGAGTGGAAACAAGAGATATGCCTTTTATTGAGGCCAGCAAAGGCCAAAATCTTTCCCTGATTAAAGGCCAGAATGATTGCATTGTAATGGAGGTGTTACAAAAAATCAAAATGCAAACAGTAAGATGGATTCTGAACTTGCTGTTTAGGCTGAGGGATATGCCTGTCTGAAAAAACGAATCTATGGCTTCGGCGTTTGCGGTAATGCGTTTTCTTTGTGCTCGTGATTCGAGATAGAATTTGTGACGGTTGCACGGCTTTTTATTGAAAAAACTTGCATTTGTCGGATGAAGCCATTAAAATTTGCCGTTTACGAAATTCAAGATTTATTTCAGGAGACATCAAACATGGCAAATAGCGCACAAGCCCGCAAACGTGCTCGCCAGACGGTCAAAAACCGTGCTCACAACGCCAGCTTGCGTACTGCTTTCCGTACGGCAGTTAAGAAAGTGCTGAAAGCTGTTGAAGCCGGCGATAAAGCCGCTGCGAAAGCGGTTTATCAAGAAAATACCAAAGTTTTGGACCGCATCGCCGACAAAGGCGTGTTCCACAAAAACAAAGCGGCACGCCATAAAAGCCGCTTGTCTGCCAAAATCAAAGCGATGGCTTAAATTTGAGCAGTTCCAGTTTTATCTGGTATAAGGTATAGCATAAATGCCCCCGAAATAAGCCGAAGGTTTATATTGGGGGCGTTGTTTCTTCGGCTTCTACTGAAGCCAAAGCAGATTGCCGTTATCCGATGGATTTGTTGAGGAAATGGTTATGGATTTTTTAAAATACAGCACGTTGGCGTTGGTAGCCGCATTGCCTTTGTCTGTTAAAGCAGCCACTGACCCGGCGTTGCAATGCACATTGTTGCATGATAATGCGCTGCGCTTGGCATGTTTCGATAAGGTGTATGCAGCGCAGTTTCCGCCGCAAAACTTACCTAAAGCCGAAAAACCGCAGCCCAAATCGGTGGATTTGGTGAAGTCGGTGGAAAACAGTATTGAGAAAAAAGAAGCGGTTGTGGTGTTCGACCAAGATCATCAGGATCATAATGATACAGAAGTGCAGGCTTCCGGTGCTTCCGGAACTGAGCCTACGCAAGATTTGATCGACGCTTCCGATGCCTATACGCCGTTGAGCCAGCTTTTCGATTTGGACGCGAACAATCCTAACGGCATTCTATCCTTGCGCGAGCATAACCCGATGTATCTGTTGCCCGCTTGGTACAACAGCAGCCCGAACTACGCTCCTTACAGCCCTACGCGCGGCGTGACAACGGCGGAGCGGTTTTCGGAGCAGAAGCGGTTGGAAACCAAGTTGCAGATTTCCTTTAAAACCAAGCTGATGGAAGATTTGTTCAAAACGCGTTCCGATTTATGGTTCGGCTATACTCAGAAATCAGATTGGCAGCTTTGGAACCAAGGCCAGCGTTCCGCTCCTTTCCGCAATACTGATTACATGCCAGAGCTGTTGATTACGCAGCCGGTTAAAGCCAATTTGCCTTTCGGCGGGAAATTGCGGATGGTCGGTGCAGGTTTCGCCCATCAGTCTAACGGGCAGAGCCAGCCTGAATCTCGTTCATGGAACCGCATCTATGCTATGGCCGGTATGGAGTGGGGCAAACTGACGGTGATTCCGAGGGTATGGGCGAGGGCATTTGACCAGAGTGGAAACGACGATGACAATCCCGATATCACCGACTATATGGGCTATGGCGATTTGAAACTGCAATATAGCTTTAATGACAAGCAAACCTTGGGAACCACTCTGCGCTACAACCCCAGAACAGGTAAAGGTGCCATTGAAGCCGGTTATGCTTTTCCGGTGAAGGGTAAGCTGAAAGCCTATGTGCGCGGTTTTCATGGCTACGGCGAGAGCCTGATAGACTATAACCACAAACAAACCGGCATCGGTATCGGTATTATGTTTAACGACTGGGATGGTTTTTAATCATTAAATTCCTCGTTTCTTTAAGCCCGAGCACGTATAATGCGTGTTTGGGCGGTTTTGTTTAATGGAAATTTAAGTTATGGCAGCAGCAGAAAAAAAAGCGGAAGGCAGTCGTGTCGGAAGGGCGCTGAAGAAATATCTGATTACCGGTATTTTGGTTTGGCTGCCCATAGCTGTGACCGCATGGGCGCTGACTTATATTGTTAATGCTTCAGATCAATTGCTCAATCTTCTGCCGCTGCATTGGCGGCCGGAATACTATATCGGATTTAAGATTCCCGGCTTGGGGGCGATTGCCGCCATTATTGCTTTATTTGTTACCGGTGTGTTTGCCGCGAATATGCTCGGCCGCAAGATTCTGGAAGGGTGGGATAGCCTGCTTGGCCGCATACCTGTTGTGAAGTCGATTTATTCCAGCGTTAAAAAAGTATCCGAATCGCTCCTGTCGGATAATGGCCGCTCGTTTAAAACACCGGTGCTGGTGCCTTTTCCGCAGCCGAATATTTGGACGATTGCTTTTGTGTCGGGCAGTATTCCGGCTGCCGTGCAAGACAATTTACCCGAGCAGGAGACTTATGTTTCCGTTTATGTGCCGACCACGCCCAATCCCACCGGCGGTTATTACATCATGGTCAAGCAAAGTGATGTGCGCGAGTTGAATATGAGCGTGGACGAGGCATTGAAATATGTGATTTCACTGGGCATGGTTATGCCGGAAACATTGAAAAAACCGCAGGAAACAGCGCAATTGCCACAAAGCCTGTCTGAAAAAGACAAGCAGGGCGATTCCGACGAGCTTTTGTAATAACGAACCGGGCTTTTCAGCCTGAAAAAATTCTTTAAAACCAATTATCCTTTATATTATCAAGGTGTGATTTATGCGTACCAACTATTGTGGCTTGATTGACGAGCAATATTTAGACCAAACCGTTACCGTTAAAGGCTGGGTACATCGCCGGCGCGACCACGGCGGCGTGATTTTCATCGATTTGCGCGACCGTGAAGGCGTAGTGCAAGTGGTGATTGATCCGGATACGCCGGACGCTTTTGCTTCTGCCGATTCCGCCCGTAACGAATATGTTTTGAGCATTACCGGCCGCGTGCGCAACCGCCCCGAAGGCACGACCAACGATAAAATGATTTCCGGAAAAATCGAAATTCTGGCCAAAGAAATCGAAGTGTTAAACGCTGCTGCTACGCCACCGTTCCAAATCGATGATGAAAACCTCAGCGAAAACGTGCGCTTAACCAACCGCGTGATTGATTTGCGCCGCCCAGCCATGCAGCGCAATCTGCGGTTGCGCTACCAAGTGGCGATGGGCGTGCGCCGTTATCTGGATGCTCAGGGTTTTATCGATATCGAAACGCCGATGCTGACCCGCTCCACTCCGGAGGGCGCACGCGATTATCTTGTGCCCAGCCGCGTACATCCGGGTGAATTTTTTGCGTTGCCGCAATCGCCGCAGCTCTTTAAACAGTTGCTGATGGTGGCCGGTTTCGACCGCTATTATCAGATTACCAAATGTTTCCGTGACGAAGACTTGCGCGCCGACCGCCAGCCTGAATTTACCCAAATCGACTTGGAAACTTCGTTTTTGAATGAAAACGAAATTATGGATATTACCGAAGGCATGGCCAAGCAGGTGTTTAAAGATGCGTTGGGTGTGGAGCTGGGTGATTTCCCGCGCATGTTGTATTCCGATGCCATGTTTTATTATGGTTCCGACAAACCGGATATGCGCGTTTCGCTCAAATTCACCGAGCTGACCGACTTGATGAAAAGCGAAGAATTCAAAGTATTCCGTGCTGCTGCCGATATGAAAGGCGGACGTGTGGTGGCGTTGCGCGTGCCGGGTGGTGCCAGATTGAGCCGTAAAGACATCGATGAATACACCAAATTTGTTGGTATTTACGGTGCCAAAGGATTGGCCTACATTAAAGTGAACGATGCAACCAATCTGAGCAACGGCGAAGACAGCGGCTTGCAATCGCCGATTGTGAAATTCCTGTCTGAAAATGCGTTGAAAGAAATCATCGCCAGAACCGGCGCGCAAAACGGTGATATCATTTTCTTCGGTGCCGACAAAGCCAAGGTGGTAAACGAAGCTATTGGCGCATTGCGTATTAAAATCGGCCATGAGCACGGCGCGGAAGGCGGCTATTTTGTAGACGAATGGAAACCTTTGTGGGTGGTTGATTTCCCAATGTTTGAATACGACGAAGAAAACGATCGCTATGCTGCTATGCACCATCCGTTTACTTCGCCCAAGCCTGGCCATGAAGACCTGATGGAGAGCGATCCTGAAAACTGCCTCGCTCGCGCTTACGATATGGTGCTTAACGGCTGGGAAATCGGCGGCGGTTCCATCCGTATCCACCGCGCCGATATTCAGGAAAAAGTATTTGCCGCGTTGAAAATCACGCCGCAAGAGCAGCAAAACAAATTCGGCTTCTTGCTGGATAATTTGAAATTCGGTGCGCCGCCGCACGGTGGTTTGGCTTTCGGGCTTGATCGTTTGGTAACTTTGATGACCGGTGCCGATTCCATCCGCGACGTAATTGCCTTCCCGAAAACCCAGCGTGCGCAATGTTTGTTAACCAATGCGCCGAATGGAGTGGATGATAAACAATTGCGCGAACTCGGCTTGCGTTTGCGTCAGAAAGCAGCTGAGAACAAAGAAGCTTGATAAAAAATTATTTTTCATCTGAGTAGCGATTGATTTAAATAGATAAAGCCTGTCTGAAAATGTTTTTCAGACAGGCTTTTTTAGCTTCGCTTTGACAAGCCTATGAGCCGTTCGATGTTGATGATTCAAACCCGCCGTCGGAACAACTCAATTATTGGTGGTGAATAAATGGTGCATCGGTGTTTGACCGGATTGCAAGCTTCATGGTGCGGATGCTCAGGCTGCCAATAGGGCTGGTATTCGATACGGTTTTTGATGGATGGATACGGGCGGACTAACGTTTGGATAAGGCCGTGCGCAGTTTTTTGAGTTCTGCCCATGCTTCGGCTTTTTGCTGCGGGTAGCGCAGCAGGCGGGCGGGATGGGGAATATTGAAAACGGGCAACTCGCCGCATAATTGCTTCATGATTGGGGCTTGCTCTGGTGCGGTAAAGAATTGGCCGAGGAACAAGATGGCTTGCGGTTCGGCCAGCTCCAGTTCGGCACGGATGCGGGGCAGGGCGTGAAGCAGGTGGGTGGCATCGGGGTTGGGGTTGAATTCGGTTGCGTCGAGCCAGCTGGTTAGGTGGCTTTCTTCGGCAACCAGGCCGATGGCGCTCAGCATATTGTTTAATAATGTGCCGACTTGGCCGCAAAACAGCCGCCCCGCTACGCTGTCTTCGGGCGACGGGCAGATGCTGACGACCATCAGTTTGGCCGGATTGATTTTGTCGGAGAGCGCTTGTTTGTAATGTTCGACCGTATTATTGCTGTGCTGCGGTTCGGTCGGCTTGGGTGCGGGTTCGGAGGCCACTGAGGTTTCTTGCACTTTTTGGTGCATGGTCTTTAAACCGAGAGACGCGAGCGTTGCGGCGTGTGCGCTGGAAACGGGCGGGGCCGGTGGTGTTTGGCGCGGCAGAGGTGTAGCGGCGGCGGGCGGTGTTTGAGCAGAAACCGGAGCAGGGGCTTGGCTAGGTGGTTCGGAAACTGGTGCGGCATTGGTTGCCGCTGGCTTGGTATCGTTGCCGTCGGGCAATATACAGGCGCCTTGTTTTAACCACATCGGGCCTAGACCGAGTGCTTCGTGCAGATGAAGATAGCGGCTGCTTAACATAATTTCTCCATTATCAAAGCGTCTTCGCGGCTGCCGTTGGGTTGAGAGTAGTAAGCACGACGGCGGCCGGTTTCGATAAAACCGTGTTTCCGATATAAAGCCTGTGCGGCGGTGTTGCCGGCGCGTACTTCCAGATAATAGCGCGTGACATTCTGTGCGATGCCTGTCTGAAACCATTCGGCCATCAGCATGGAAGCGATGCCGCGGCCTCGGTGTGTCGGCGTGGTGGCAATCAGATGCAGCTCGGATGTTTCAAATAAAGTATGCCATACGATAAAAGCGGTTATTTCGTTTGCCTCCTGCGCCACCAAAATGCGGTCATAACGGTTTTGCAAGGCAGAGGCAAATTGTGCGGTCGACCAAGGCGAAGGGTTGCCTGCTTGATCAATGGCGGCGAGGGTTGCGCAATCGTCGGCAACGGCGGGTCGAATCTGCATGGTTTATCCCCGTGCTTTGCGCTCGGCCTGTTCGCGCGCAGTCAGGGCGATTTTGTTGCGCACGTAAAGCAGCTCGGCTTCTGCCGCGCCAGAGGCAGGATAGCGGTCTTTTCTGGCCAAATTCAAATAGGCCGAAGCGGTCGGCATGGTTTGCATGCCGGGAAACGGCGGCGGCTCGGGCAGGGAGAAGGCATTGCCGATGCCTTGCGGATTGACCGCACCGGCAGGCGGTTGGATGTCGGCGGCTTTGCCGACTTGGTAATCGCTTAAGCGGCGTTGGTTGAGGGCATCGAACCAAGCGTAAAATACTTCGCCCATGCGTGCGTCGGTGGCGGCCAACACGCATTCTGCATCGGGAATTTGGCTGGCCACGGCATCCAGGCAGGGAATGCCGATGAGCGGTATGTCAAACGGTGCAGCCAACCCTTGTGCTACGGCGGCGCCGATGCGCAAGCCGGTAAAGGCGCCCGGCCCTTGCGCGTAAACGATGGCGCCCAAATCCGCGGTTGCGAGGTTTGCTTCGGCCAATAATTCGGCGATTTGCGGCAAAATCAGGGCGGATTGTTGCGAACCTGCTTCTGTGTGACGGAGCAGGTCGGCACCGTTGTTGCCAAGCGCCAGCGAGAGAAATGCAGTGCTGGTGTCGATGGCGAGGATAGGGCGGGAAAAATCGGCTTGCATGATGGATGGGGTGGTGTTTTTAGGCAGGCATTATAGCATTGCCGGCGGGTCTCGAACCGTGGAAAATCGGGTAAAATAGTGCCCGTTGAAATAATGACGATTACGGAGAAAATAAAACATGGCTAAATTTTTGAATACCAGCGGAACGACTTATTATCTGGAAGAATTGATTAAAAATGCGCGCGAGCGTTTGTATTTAATCAGCCCTTATTTGAAGTTGAACGATCGGATTAAAGAATTGCTGGAAGATAAAAACCGCATGAAGATAGACGTGCGGCTGGTTTACGGTAAAAGCGAATTGCGCCCGGCGGAGGCAGATTGGCTGAAAAAGCTGAATTATTTACGCACCAGCTATTGCCCGAATCTGCATGCGAAATGTTATATTAATGAAGAGGCGTGTATTATTACGAGCTTGAATTTGTATGAATTCAGCCAGATTAATAATAATGAAATGGGGGTGTTAATCAGCCGTGAGGAAGATACGGGCGTTTATCAGGATGCTTATGCCGAGGCTCAGCGGATTATCAGGATAAGCGATGAAGTGAAGATTTCGCTGGACGTGGTGGATAAAGACCGTCCGCTTGGCGAGCCTGCGCAAACAGGGGAAGAAAAAGCCTATGATATGCTGACTGCTGCTAAGCTGGCGGAAAAGCTGGGCATCAGCACGGCCGAATGCAATCAGAAATTGTGTGAAAAGGGCTGGCAAACCGTTGATGGTAAGTTTCATCATTTAACCGATGAAGGCAAGAAGGCAGGCGGTGTTGTGAAAAAAGGGCGTTACGGTTTGTTTATTGTGTGGCCCGATGATTTGGATTTATCGTTTTCAGACAGGCATGAAAGCGGAGAGAACGCGTAATAAAGCTTGTTTGAAACATCAATCGGGGGGCGTATGCTTATGCAGGAAATGCGCCCCGTTTTTATTTTTATATGAAGGAAAGCGATTCGGTCGCTTTGTTTAATTAAATAACGGCATGTTTGGAAGTGCGGGAAACGAATTTTTCTGCCCATATATGCCTGTCTGAAAACGTTGCGGAAATCTATGTATATTGGACGTTTTGCCCCCAGCCCTACCGGCTTGCTGCATATCGGCTCGCTGCTTACTGCGCTGGCGTCGTTCGCCGATGCGAAGTCGCAGGGCGGGCGGTGGTTGGTGCGGATGGAAGACTTGGATCCGCCGCGCGAGATGGCGGGTGCGGCGGATGATATTTTGCGCACGTTGGAGGCGTTCGGCTTCGAATGGGATGGTGAAGTGGTTTATCAGAGCCGCCGTTATGATTTGTATGCGGCGGCTTTGGCCGATTTGAAACGGCAGGGTTTGGTTTATCCTTGCTATTGCAGCCGCAAGGCTTGGCAGGCTGCGGCCAAGCCGGGCGCAGACGGTTTCGTGTATGCCGGCCATTGTGCGGCAGAGGGTTATCAAGCGCCGCCGAATGCAAAAGCGCCGGCTTGGCGCATGCGAGTGCCGGATGAAGAAATTGGCTTTGATGATGCGGAGGTCGGGCATTACGAACAGAATCTGGCGCGCGATATAGGTGATTTCGTATTGCTGCGGGCGGATGGATTTTGGGCGTATCAATTGGCGGTGGTGGTTGATGATGCCGAGCAGGGGATAACGCATGTTGTGCGCGGGCAGGATTTATTGGTGTCGACGCCGCGTCAGATTTGGTTGCAACGCTGCTTGGGTTATCCGATGCCGGCCTATGCGCATTTGCCGCTGCTGTTGAATGCGCAGGGGCAGAAATGGTCGAAACAGACGTTGGCGCCGGCTTTGGATTTGACGCGGCGGGAGGCATTGTTGCGGCAGGTGATGCACTATTTGAACTTGCCGCCTGCGCCGGAAACCGATAAGCCGCGTGCTTTATTGGATTGGGCGGTGGCGCATTGGGCTATAGCGAAAGTGCCGCCTGAAGCGCTGGTAACGGAATAATCATAATGCCTGTCTGACAAATTCAGACAGGCATTATGGTTTTTATCGCTCTGTGATGAGGCTGCGATTCGTATCATATTGTCTAAAAGGTAAACGGTTTGTGTTTGTAAAGTTAAAATGCAAACCACTGTTTTTTTCTGACGCTTCGTTTAATAAAATTTAAATTATTTGGTATAATCAAATGGCATTTTTAATTAATTTAATTTAAACTTTTGATTTTTAATAATGAAAATAATCTATTTCAGGCGGATATTGCAGAGGTAAGCAAACGTAAAGCGCTGATAACGATAAAATCGGCTTGGAAAAATCCGATAGGCATCATTTTCAATTGACAGAGAGGTTCTTCATGAGCGTGACACAATGGTTTGAAGTAAACGGCTACGACAGCCGCGAAGCAGCGGGGAAAAGCGGCTTCACGACCAGCAAACAATCGATTACTTTCCACGGCCAGGTAGACCCGACCAGCACCGGCGTAAAAATTTATACCCACCGCACGGCCAAAGGCATTAACGGTGAGACGGTCATCCGCGAATATTTGACCACGGTCGACAAAAGCCAAATCAATAAAGACGGCACGTTCACTGCTTACGGCACAACCGATATGAGCGGCGATGTGCGCTTCGAGCTGCAAGCGGCTTCTTCGTCGGGCAATCTGACCGTTACCCGTATTGACGGCAAAGTGTCGGGTAATGACCAAAGCATGCAAATCGTGTCGGAACACTCGGTTATGAAAGCGGATGCGCAGGGCAATTGGCACAGTTATTCGCGCGATATCAGCATTGAAGGCAAAGTGGAGCCGGGCAGCACGCATGTGCGGGTTCAAGTGGATCGCGAGGTTTACACCGTCGACAAAGTGGATGCCGACGGAAAATTCACTTTAACCTTAAAAGACTTGGATGCCGGCGGCCATACCATTACCCTCAAATCTACCGATGCCGACGACAACGAAGGCAAAGACGTTTACAGCATTAGCGTGGGGCGGCAATACGGCGGCGGTGCGGTGGTTATCGACCAGAACGAAAACGATTCTTTCAATAAGCTCAAAGGCAGTGTCGACGGCAAAGAGGTTGGTTTCAACGGTAATGTGCTGAGCGACTATTATCTGGAAAAAGGCGGCAAAACGCCCGGCATCTTGAATTTCAGCGTGGGCGGCAAAACCGCCGAAGCCAATGAAACGTTGGATATCGACGGTGTCGGCACGATACGGATTAATTATGACGGCAGCTACCATTTTGTGCCTTCCGATGCCGACTACACGGGTAAGGTGCCCGACATCACTTATCAGGTGTATAACGGCACCGATACCGACACTTCGGTATTGTCGATTCGGGTAAACGACCCTTCCGGCGATGCCTATAGCGAGCACCTGACCGTGGCCGACAATGCCAACGGCCAGAATAACGAATTACAAGGCGGTTTGGTTAACGACGTTTTAATCGGCGACACCCGTAACACGGTTGATCTGGGCATCGGCGAAAACAAGCTGGTGTACACCATGAAGGCGACCGCCGATACCATCGAAGGCAATAACGGCCACGATATTATTTTCGGCGATAACGTTAGCACCGCAGGTCTCAACTTTACCGCCGCCGACGGTAGCGATGCTTATCAGGCCTTGCACAGTTATGTGGAGCAAAATCTGGGCAACAACAGCGACGATGCGGTACGCAATTTTATCGCCGGCAATTGGGCCAGCCTGCTGGATAGCAGCAGCAACGGCGGCAACGATGTTTTGCGCGGCGAAGCGGGCAACGACATCCTCATCGGCGGCGCGGGCGACGACACGCTCAGCAGCGGCACCGGTTTTGACAAATATGTGTTCGTTACCAACAGCAACAGCGGCCGCGACACCATTACCGATTTCGATATCGGCAAAGACAAACTGGTATTCACCCAAGCCTTAAATGCCGACAACGCCTCATGGAACGATGCAACCCATACGCTAACCTTCACCGGCGTGAAAGACGGCCAAACCTATCAAAACAGCATTACTTTCCAAAACCTCGAATCCGGCCTGAAACTGGAAGATATTTTGAAAGCGCAGGAAGTATTGGGCTAGCCTGATTAAAACATAATGCCTGTCTGAATCGGTTTTCAGACAGGCATTATTATTATCTCGGCAAAAACCAGCCCGGCTTGGCTGCCGCACACAACATTGCGGTAAGAAACCAGATGAAAGGCATTTTTCAGCGGCGGCGGCTTTTATTCGGCGGGAAATCAGGGTATCCTTACGATTTTTAACGATACCGATTAATAGATTAATAATGGAAACATTAAACCGATTAGGCCGATTTGTCGGTCAAACTTTTGCTTTATGGGCGGCGTTGTTTGCCACCGTTGCTTATGTGGCGCCGGAAACGTTCAAATGGGTGGGGCCTTTGATACCGTGGCTGCTCGGTGTGGTGATGTTCGGCATGGGGCTGACGCTGACGCCCGCCGATTTCAAAATTCTGGGCCGGCATCCGAAGGCCGTGTTGGTGGGCGTGGTGGCGCAGTTTGCCATCATGCCGTTGACGGCCTATGCGTTGGCGGTAGGTTTGAAGCTGCCGCCGGAAATCGCGGTGGGTGTGATTTTGGTCGGCGCCTGCCCGGGCGGCACGGCCTCAAATGTGGTGACTTATCTGGCCAAGGGCAATGTGGCGCTTTCGGTGGCGGTTACCTCCATCAGCACGCTGCTTGCGCCGATTTTAACGCCGGCGATTTTCTATGTGTTGGCGCATCAATGGCTGGAAATCTCGGCGGCCAAGATGTTTGTTTCCATCTTGCAAATGGTGTTGCTGCCGATTGTGCTGGGTATCGTGGCGCATGTGTTGTTCCGCCGACAAACCGAAGCGGCGGCGGGTGTGTTGCCGGTGGTTTCGGTGGTGGCGATTGTGTTGATTATCGGCGCGGTGGTTGGCGGGAGCAAACCGAAGATTGCGGAAAGCGGCTTGCTGATTTTCGGCGTGGTGGTATTGCATAACGGTATCGGCTATCTGCTGGGCTTTCTGGCGGCCAAATTCTGCAAGCTGCCGTATGACGCGCAAAAAACGCTGGCGATTGAGGTGGGCATGCAAAATTCTGGGCTGGGCGCCGCGCTTGCCGCCGCTTATTTCAGCCCGCTTGCCGCTGTGCCCAGCGCCATTTTCAGCGTATGGCACAATATTTCCGGTTCGCTGCTGGCGTCTTATTGGTCGGCCAAGGCGGATAAGCTCGCGCAAAATGCCGAAGACACCAAGCAAAGCGCTAATGGCTAGAGATAGAGATTTAGATGAACCAATGCCTGTCTGAAAACATTCAGACAGGCATTTTTAATGGGTGGTGCGGTTTATTTTGCGTTATGGGTTCAGTCTTGCTTTAAGGCGTAGATTTCGCCGAGATTGCGCCATGCGCCGGCGGCGTCCATGCCGTAGCCGAAAACGTAGCGGTTGGGTACGTTCAGGCCGATGTAGTCGGCGCTTATCGGTTTTGCTTTGTCGATGAGTTTGTTGGCGAACACGGCGGTGCGGCAGCTGGCTGCGCCCATTTCTAACAGCTTGGTGCGGATGGCGGCCATGGTGTGGCCTTCGTCGAGGATGTCGTCGAGCACAACGATATGGCGGCCGCGGATGGCTTCGGCTTCGGGCATGCGCTTCCAGTTGAAATTGCCGCCTTGCAGCTTGTCGCCGTAGCGGGAAACGTGCACGTAATCGAAATCAAGCGGAAAGCGCAGCAACGGCAGCAGCTGCCCGCTGAATACGACGGCGCCGCCCATCACGGGCAGAATCAGCGGGTATTTGTCGGCTAAGTCGCGGCTGATGTCGGCGGCAATCCGCTGTAGCGCGTCGCGGCATTCGTTGGCGCTGAAGAGCAGGTCGGCGTTATCCAGCATGGCTTGGGTTTGGCGGCGTTTGGTTTCGATATCCATAATGCGTGTCGGGGCTTAAATCGGTTGAAAAGCATATTATAATCGCGTTTTTTAATTCAAGCGGTTTTGTTATGCAGGATATTTTTGCTTTTCTGGAAGATTTGGATTCGCCGGAAACTTCGGCGTTTGCCTCGCAGGCTCACGATCAAACGTTGCGCCGCTTTGCGCAATCGCCTCGGTTTGATGCGTTGAAAGACGATATTACGGCGCAGCTGCAAGACGAGCGCCAGATTCCGTTTTGTCAAGAACATCGGGCCAGAATGTATCATTTTCATCAGAATGCGGATTATCCCAAGGGTGTTTATCGGGTTTGCTCTGCCGCGTCTTACCGTGCAGGGCAGCCGGATTGGCAGATTTTATTCAGCGTGGCGGATTTTGATGAAGTGCTGGGCGATGACGTGTATCTCGACGGGGTGTCGCATTATGTGGAGAACCCGTTGCAGGTTTTGCTGACGTTGAGCATTGCGGGTGGCGATACGGCTTATACGCTGGAATTCGACTTGGCGCGAGGCGCCATTGTGGAAGGTGGCTTTCATTTTCCGGCCGGCAAAAGCCATGTGGCGTGGCGCGATGCCGACAGCGTTTGGCTTTGCCCGGCGTGGGACGAGCGGCAGCTGACGGTTTCGGGCTATCCGCGGCAAGTTTGGCTGATGCGGCGCGGCCAGTGTTTTGAAGAGGCGCTGCCGGTTTATCAGATGGCGGAAACGGGTGTGATGGTGAACGCGTGGCGCTATCTGGACGGGCAGGGCGCGCCGGTGGATTTGATTGAAGCGGCGACCGGCTTTTTTACCAAAGATTATTTTTGCGTCGACCCGCAAGGCGACGTTCAATTGTTGAATTTGCCCAAAGACTGTGAAATTTCAGGCTATCTGGCGGGGCAGCTGATGGTGTTGCTGCGCGAAGAATGGCGGCGGGCCAACCATACTTATCCGGCCGGCTCGCTGCTGGCGGTGAAGCTGAACAAGGGCGAAATCGGCGAGGCGCAGCTTTTGTTTGAGCCGAACGAGTATCAGGCGGTGGAAGCGGTGGAAACCACCAAGCGTTTTGTGCTGGTGAGCTATCTGGATAAAGTGAATGCCTGTCTGAAAGCTTGGAAATATACGGGCGGGATGTGGCAAGAGCAGGATTTGCCCGCTTTGCCGGGCGGCGCGCTGGAGATAACCGACCAGCCTTGGGGCGGCGATACGGTGTATCTGGCCGACAGCCATTTTATCGAGCCGCTGACGCTGTTTGCCTTGGATTTGAACGTGATGGAGCTTTCGGTTTTGCGCCGTCAGCCTAAACAGTTTGACCCGCAAGGTATTGTTGTCAACCAATTCTGGGCGAAGTCGGCCGACGGCACCGCCGTGCCTTATTATCACGTCGGTAAAGCCGCTTCGCCGGATACGCCGACGCTGGTTTATGCGTACGGCGGTTTCGGCGTGCCCGAGCTGCCGCATTACCTGGGCACGATGGGGCGGCATTGGCTGGAAAAAGGTTATGCTTTTGTGTTGGCGAACGTGCGCGGCGGCGGTGAATTCAAATATTGGCATCGTGCGGCACAAGGCAAACACAAACACCGCAGTGCGGATGACTTGCTGGCGGTGGTAAAGGATGTGTGCGAACGCGGCCTGTCGCGTGCCGCTAAGATTGCTTTGCAAGGCGGCAGCAACGGCGGCTTGGTGGCGGCTTCGGCTTTTGTGCGCGAGCCGCAGAGCGTCGGCGCTTTGGTGTGCGAAGTGCCGCTGACCGATATGCTCGGCTACACGGGGCTATCGGCAGGGGCGAGCTGGATAGAGGAATACGGCGATCCGGCCGACGAAGCCATGCGCCCTTATCTGACTGCGTTGTCGCCTTATCACAATGTGCAGGCCGGCACGGTCTATCCGCCCGCCTTGATTACTACGAGCCTGAGCGATGATAGGGTGCATCCGGCGCATGCGTTGAAATTTTACGCCAAGTTGAGCGAGGTTTCGCCGAACACCTGGCTTTATGCGCCGGAAAACGGCGGCCATACGGGAAACGGCACGCAAGAAGAAACGGCGGCGGAATTGGCTTGCGTGTTATGCTTTTTGGAAAGTGCGTTGGCAGGATAATCTTTGCTTCATTTAAAAAGCCTGTCTGAATTTTTCAGACAGGCTTTTTTGCGTTTGGCGGGTGCGTTTAGAACCAGTCGGCCAGCAGAAGGTGCATGCGCAGATCCCAATAGCCGCTGCGGCCGGTTGTGTGGCCTGATACGGCGCCGTTTTTCAGGAAAACGACGGTTGGCGTAACGGCTATTTCCCATTGTTTGGATAGGGCGCCGTCGGGGTCGTTGACCGTTTCAAACCGCAAGCCGTGTTCTTGCATATAGCGGCTTACCTTCTCATCGTCGCCAGAGCTTAAGGCGATGCTTAAAACGGGAATGCCTTCGGCACGCAGCTGCTCAACCACCGGCGAGGTGCGTTTGCAATAGCCGCACCAAGTGCCCCAGAAATACAAAACGGCCACTTTGTTTTGGCTTAATTGCGCCAGATTGACGGTTTTTTGCGAGAGTGTTTGCAGCGGCTGTTGTGAAAAATGCTCGGGCAGGGAAGGTTTGCGCCACCAATTGACGGCGCTGAAAATAATCAGTATCAAAACGGCCAGCTTGGCACTCTCTTGCAGCCAGCGGCGCCATTTGGGCGGGTTCATGGAATATGCCTGTCTGAAAATAGCATTGATGTTGCACAAATGTTTGCTGCCGCGAGTGCGGCAGCTCTAGTCGAAAGGCCTGAGCGGCGTGAAGCGCTGCTCGCGGCGGTTTTCTTCAGGCATTAAACCACAATCGCGCCGAGGGAATCGGTGGGTTTGAATGCGGCCAGAATGCCTTCGATGATGCCGATAACGCCGGGAATGAACGTCCAGCTCAGCAGAACGTAAATTATACCCATCCACACGCGGCCGGCGCAGAATTTATGTATGCCGAAGCTGCCGAAAAGCAGCGCCATCGCAACATAGAGGGCTTTGTTGCAGGTGTGGGGATAGGTGGCGGCATAGGAAACGGGTTGCATGTTTGTTTTCCTTTTCAACGTGTTGGAACAGACGGCGTCTATATACGGGTGCGCTGCCCGAATTAAAACCGTGTGTTCGGTAAAGATAGGCAAAATGAAAGCCTGTCTGAAAAGGCCGATGTTTACACAAACGACGAAGGAAAACGACGGATGCCGTTTTCGCAGACAAACGCGTTCAGGCGGATATCGTGCGCTTCGTGCGGCAGCGTATCGACGAGCTGACAGGCGAATCCGACGCCGATTCTAAGCGGTTTGCCGGGGCGGGTTCGGGCGAGCGTGGCATCGTAAAAACCGCCGCCTTGCCCCAGCCGATAGCCTTGGCTGTCGGCGCCGACCAGCGGCAGCAGCATGAGATTGAGCTTGTCAGCGCGGATTTTTCGGCCGGCAAATTGCGGTATGTTCATGCGGCCTTGCGTGTTGCGCTCGGGCTGTTGGCCGTATTGGTAAGGGGTGAACCAGAGGCGCAAGCGGTTTTTTTCGATGTATGGCAGATAAATTTTAGCACCGCGCCGTTGTGCGGTTGCCAGTAGCGCGTCCAAACGCAATTCGCCGCCTATCGGCCAGTAGGCGGCGATTTTTTGGCCGCGTTTGATGAATTTTTTCAGTTGGCGGTTGGCTTGCAAAGTAGCGTGGCGGCGTTGGCTTGCGCTTATGTTGCGGCGGGCGCGGCGCAGTTGGCGGCGCAGTTCGCTTTTCACGGAAGGCATGGTCGGGTTTCCTGCTCGGGTTGATGCCTGTCTGAAAAGCCGTGCGGGCGGTTTCAGACAGGCATTTCGCTTCAGCGCGCCATGTGTGCGAACACTTCGTCGGCCAAGCTGATGGTTTCGTCAATCAGCTCGGGTGTATGGGCGGCGGAGACAAAGCCGGCTTCGTAGGCGGATGGGCCGAGGGCAACGCCGCGCTCGAGCAGGCCGTGAAACAGGTGTTTGAAGGCTTCGGTATTTGAAGCGGCCATGTCGGCGTAGCTTTGCGGTATGCGTTCGGCGAAGTAGAGGCCGAACATGCCACCTATGCTGTCGGCGCTGAAGGTCATGCCGTGCTTGCGTGCGGCGGCGGTCAGGCCGTCGGTTAAGGCGCGGGTGCGTTCAGACAGGGTTTGGTAAAAGCCCGGGCGTTGGATGATTTCCAAGGTTTTGAGTCCGGCGGCCACGGCGACCGGATTGCCCGATAAAGTGCCCGCTTGATATACGCCGCCTAAAGGTGAAACGCATTCCATGATTTCGCGCTTGCCGCCGAAAGCCGCCAAAGGCATGCCGCCGCCGATGACTTTGCCCATGGTGGTTAAATCCGGCGTGATGCCGTGCAGTGATTGTGCGCCGCCCAATGCAACGCGGAAGCCGGTCATCACTTCGTCGTAAATCAACACGCTGCCGTGCTGCTCGGTAAGGCGGCGCAGGGTTTGAACAAATTCGTTGCTGGGTTTCACCAGATTCATGTTGCCGGCAATCGGCTCAAGAATGACACAAGCGATTTCGTTGCCGAATTCGGCGAAGGCTTGCTCCAGCGCTGTGTTGTCGTTGTAGGGCAAAACAACGGTATGGCGGGTAAAGTCGGCAGGCACGCCGGCGGAACTCGGGTTGCCGAACGTCAGCAGGCCGCTGCCCGCCTTGACCAGCAGGCTGTCGGAGTGGCCGTGGTAGCAACCTTCGAATTTGACGATTTTATCGCGCTTGGTGTAGCCGCGTGCCAAGCGGATGGCGCTCATGGTGGCTTCGGTACCGGAGCTGACCAAGCGGATGCGCTCGACGCTGGGCACGATTTTGGCGATTTCTTCGGTTATCGTGATTTCGGCTTCAGTGGGCGCGCCGAACGATAAACCGTCCAAAGCCGCTTCGCGCACGGCTTCGACCACTTCGGGATGGGCGTGGCCGACAATCGCAGGGCCCCACGAACCGACGTAATCAATGTAGCGCGTGCCGTTTTCGTCCCATACGTAAGCGCCCTCGGCTTTTTTGATAAAACGCGGGATGCCGCCGACGCTGCCGAAGGCGCGTACGGGGGAATTCACGCCGCCCGGAATAATGGCTTTGGCGCGGTTGAAGAGCTGTTCGTTGCGGTTCATGGCGATTCCTTGTGAAAGTCGAAAAGGTTTTCAGACAGGCATTATAGTGGATAAACGAGGCGGGCGGCGCAGGCGTGTTGTCTGGCTTCGCTGCGCTCTCTATAATGGCTGGACTTTATTCACACATTGGGAAAGAGAAGCGCGTTTATGGCTGATGCTGCCTCCATTGCTGCCGATTCTCCGCAATCCGAATTCAGGCGAGGGATTAAAGACGTTGCGCCTATATTAATCGGCATGCTGCCGTTTGCTTTGATTTTGGGTGCCCAAGGTGCGGCGAAGGGCGTGAGCATACTGGAAATGCCGCTGATGGCCGGTTTGAATTTTGCCGGCGGTTCGGAATTTGCGGCGGTCGGCTTGTGGCGCAAGCCGCTGCCGGCTTTGTTGATTATCAGCGTAACTTTTATGATTAATACGCGCCATATTTTGATGGGCGCGGCGCTGGCGCCTTATTTGCGCAGCCTGCCTTTGAAAAAAACGCTGGCGGCTTTGTTTCTTATGACCGACGAAAGCTGGGCTTTGGGCATGGCAGACGCACAAAAGCGCAAAGCGCAAGGCCTGCCTGCGTTCAGCTGGTTTTATTACATGGGCACGGCGCTGACTTTGTATGTAATGTGGGTGAGCTTTACTGCGTTGGGTACGGTTATCGGGCCTTATCTGGGCGATGCGGCGGCCTTGGGCTTCGGCATGGCCTTTCCGGCCGTGTTTTTGGTTTTGCTGCGCGGCATGTGGAAAGGCTGGAAAGCGGCACGGCCTTGGCTGGTCAGCCTTGTGGTGGCGGCATCCGTTCATCTCTTAACAGATGGCGCGTGGTATGTGCCGGTAGGCGCGCTGGCGGGTTTGGCGGCGGCATATTGGTTGGAAGGCAAAGCATGATTTCATGGGCATCTTTTCTGACCATTCTCGGCATGCTGGTCGTGACTTATACAACCCGTTTAATCGGCTTTTTCGCTCTGCGCAACCGTCTGCTGAGCCCGCGCGCCGCAGCGGTGATGGAAGCGGCACCAGGTTGCGTGCTGATTTCGGTGATTGCGCCGCATTTTGTTTCAGATAAGCCGAATGAGTTGGTGGCTATGGTGATTACTTTGATTGCCGCCAGCCGTTTGCCGATGCTGCCGACGGTTTTGATTGCGGTGGCTTCCTCCGGTTTGCTGGGCTATTTAATGAAGGTCTGATTAAGCGTGCTTTGAGCACCAATGCCTGTCTGAACGTTTCAGACAGGCATTTTTGTCAGCTGAAGAGTCCGATGATTTCAAGAATCGCAGGGAAAAGTTCGGCATTCAACGCAAACAGCGCGCCACCTAGGGCTGCGATAAGTAAGGGCATTAGGGAAAAGCAGCCGAAGGCGGCCGGCACGGTGGCAAAGGCAACGGCGCCTACCAGCATGCGCAGATAGCGTTGCTTTTTCAGATGGAAAATGATGGCAAAAGACATGTTGCCCAACACGCAGGCCAGCCATGCAAAAGCAAAAATGCTTTGGGCGGGCTGCCCGAGCAGATAAGCTGTCACGCCGAACAGCAGGCAAAACAGGGTGATGCTGCCATAAATGATTGCGGGGTGGTAACGTTTCATCAGTTTTCCCATGCGGAATAAGGATGTTTGCTTAAATAAGCGTTGGTGTAGCGGCCGTTGGATGTGATTTCTTCACCCAGCCAATCTGGCTTGGGAAAAGCGGTGCTTTCCGAGGGCAGCTCAAGTTCGGCCACAATTAGTGGCGCGTTTTCGTTAAGGTATTGGTCGATTTCAAAAGTAAAGCCTTGGTGGATGACTTCGTAGCGGTATTTTTCCAGTTTGAACGGGCACATGGTGTTCATCATGGTTTGAGCGTCGGGAAGCGGGATTTCATATTCGAATTCGCTGCGGGTCAGGTCGGAAATATAGCCTTTCAGCGTCAGCCACGCGCGGTCGCCGATGATGCGCACGCGGATTGTGCGTTCTTTTTCCACGCTCAGATAGCCTTGGCTCAGGAATTTCCGCTCGCCGGCAGCGGCTTTCCAATCGTCGTTTTTCAGCAGGAAGCGGCGTTCGATTTCAGTGTTGCTCACGATGTTATCCTTCAGAAAGGTTTGAAAATCACCAGATAAAGGGCGGCGATCATCAATAAAACGGGAATTTCGTTAAACACGCGAAACCATTTGTGGCTGCGGCGGTTGCTTTGGCGGCGGAAGGCTTGCAATAAAACGAAACAGTAAACATGATAGGCGGCCAGTGCCAAGCCGACACACGCTTTGGCATGCACCCAGCCGCTGCCCCACCAGCCTGTGGTGAAAGGAATGGCCAATCCGGCCAAGAGCGCGCCGATGCCCAGCGGTGTCATAAATTTAAACAACTTTTCCGCCATCTGCAACAGGTGGTCGTAGCTTGCGCTTCCGGGCTCGGTCATCGCGAGGTTGACATAAATGCGCGGCAGGTAAAACAGGCCGGCAAACCACGAGATGATGAAAAACACATGCAGAAATTTAAACCAAAGATACATTTTCAGACAGGCATAAGGGGCAAAAGCGGCATTATATCGTTAAAGTTTGTAGGAAGCAGCCCGAGACGCGCCCGAAATTTGTTAGAATGCTTGCCGCATGAAACGAACTCGCAACAACGGCGGGCAACATAAAATCAAACGTAAGGAAAACGATATGATCGGACAATTTGAAATTCACGGCAGCGTGAAGAAATCACTGCAAGCCTATCTCGACGATAAAGGCCTCACTTTGCAGCAGGCGATGGACGCGGAAGAAACCAATAAGGAAGTGGCCGCCATCATTCATGCCGGGCTGCCGGGCATGGTGCGCAAAATCTATTCCCTCTCGAAAATGGAGCATTTTTTCTGGGAGAAAAAAGAGCTGATGGTGGAATTTGTGGCACAACGACTGGCTGCGGCGGATAAAAAGCCGAAGGGCAGCAAGAATACCAATCAGAAAAAGCGCTGAGTGGCGCGTTTTTGATATGCTGAAAAATGCCTGTCTGAAAGTATTCAGACAGGCATTTATTATGTTGCGTTCTATTTGCACCGAAAAGATGAGTGGCAAAAAGATTCGGCATGCGCCCTATCAAGTTCCTTTGCCAATTTAAGCAAGCCTGAGCGCGCTCAAAATGCGCTCGCTCCAGTAATCCCAGCGGTAGCTGAACAGGGCATAGCTTTCTTGCAGCAGGAAACGGCGCCGTTTCTGTTGGTCGGTATAACGGCTGGTCGGAGTGGCAGAAAGAGTTGCGTTAATGCCTAAATCGGCGGCCATGGTGCGTGCGCGCGCCAGATGGTAAGGGTCGCTGACGATAATTACGGAATCGATATTATTGTCGCGCAAGAGCGGGCGGATGTTTTGCAGGTTTTGAAAGGTGTCGCGCGAAGTGTTTTCAAACAGAATGTCGTTTTTGGGTATGCCTTGTTTGAGCGCATAGCGGCGGCCGACTTCGGCTTCGGTCATGTAGCCTGCTTTGGGTGTGCCGCCGGTAAAAATGAGCTTGCCCACCCTCTGGCTTTGGTAAAGCGCAATGGCATGGTTGATGCGTTCGCGGAAAACGGGCGAGGGGTTATTGCCCCAAGCGGCGGCACCCAGCACCACGGCGGCATCGGATTGGCCGTCGTAAGGCTTGGCATTGCCGGTTTGGTAAACATCGAAGATGCAATAAAACAGCATGAAAGCCGGCAGCGACAAGCTGATGAGCAAGCCGAATAGAAAATAGCGCAGCGGGCTTTTGCCGGTTTTGAATACACTCATGGCTTTAGGGTAAAATCGCTTCGATGAGCTCCAGCGGGCGGCCGATGGCGGCGCGTTCGCCGATAACGGCAATCGGGCGCTCCAGCAGGGCGGGGTGTTGGGCAATGGCTTTCAGCAGCGCATCGTTATCCAAATGCGGATCGTCCAGCTTGAGGCTGTGGTATAAATCGTCTTTTACCCGCATCATGCTGCGAGCCGATTCGAAGCCGAGTTTTTTGAACAGGTTTTGCAGTGTTTGCAAATCGGGCGGCGTATCCAGATAGCGGATAACGTCAACCTGCAAACGGCGGCTTTCCAGCAAACCGAGTGCGGCGCGCGATTTGGAGCAGCGGGGGTTATGGTAAAGAATGATGTCGGCCATGATATTTATTAAAAGATTGTTTTGATTGGTTTCAGACAGGCATTACTGAGGTTTGGTTATTGTATGCCGACGTGAATGTTTTGTCGCGTAAAATCTGATGCAGGCTGCCGCAGGGCGCCGAATCGAAAGGAAAAATAATGAAAAAATATTTGATGTTGTTGGCTTCTTTAGCGGTATTGCCCGCGTTTGCAGCCGAGCTGCAAGATTGGAAAAGCGGCAAACCGCAGGATTTGCAGGCGCTGCCCGGGCAGGTGAAGGTGGTGAATATCTGGGCGACGTGGTGCGTGCCGTGCCGCAAAGAAATGCCCGCCATGTCGGCATGGTATCAGAAGCAGGATAAGAAGAAGGTTTCGCTGGTCGGCGTTGCGGTGGATAAGCCGGAGAGTATCGGCGCCTTTTTGAAGCAAACTCCGGTCGCCTATCCTATCTGGCATTATGCGGGTAACGACAGCCGCGCGTTTATGAAAACGCTGGGCAACGCATTCGGCGGCGTGCCTTATACCGTGGTGTATGCTGAAAAATGCGATGCCCGCCAAAGCATTGCCGGCGAAGTGAAAGGGATGAAATTGGATGCGGCGGTTAAGGCCGTGCGAACGCAATGCAAGATGGGTTAAGAGTGAGCTAAACCTAATGCTCCGTTTCGAGCATTAGGTTTACAGGCAGTTTGAAATGTTTTTGGCCGTTCGGATACGGTCTTGAGTTTATCCATAAAACCTTTTCAGACAGGCATTATTGTTGATGCTTGTCTGAAAAGGTTTTTGTTTTATTATGATGAGAATCATAATTATTTACTAGTTATAATTATATATATCATTGATATTTATATGATTATTTTTGATAAATAGCTAGTTGTTGTCAATTTTATTTGAAATTGAACAAAAGGTGATTTATATCAAACATGTATTATTGGTGAATCTTTACTTTAAGAATATACTGAAAGCGCTGTTAAAAGAACACACCAAATCAAGTGGAATAAAACAAATAACCCACTGGAGACCACTATGAAAAAGCATATTCTTTATGCATTAATCACTACCGCCTTTTTAACCACAGCTTGCAGCCAGCAAAGCAATCATACGCAGCAAAGCGCTGCAACAGGAGAAGCGAAGCCGGCCGCAGCCCAATCTGCCGGGAACACACCCGATCTGCCGAATTTAAGCGAGGAAGAAATCGGCAAATTGGAGCATGTGAAACAAACATTGGTTGCCCCGCCGAATGTGCCGGAGCACACACTCGAAGCTCCGGCCAAACCGCGCGTAGTGGAAGTGACGCTGGTGGTTGAAGAAAAAGAAATCGAAGTGGAACCCGGCGTGTTTATATGGGCTTTTACTTTTAATGGCAGCGTGCCCGGCCCTATGATTGTGGTGCATGAAGGCGATTATGTCGACTTGACCCTGAAAAATCCGAAAACCAATAAAATGGCGCATAACATTGACTTTCATGCTGCTACCGGTGCTTTGGGAGGCGGAGAGTTGACGCTTGTTCAGCCGGGAGAGGAAGTTAAACTGCGTTGGCGAGCCATTAAGCCGGGCGTATTTGTTTATCATTGCGCCCCGGGCGGGGCTATGATCCCTTGGCATGTCGTTCATGGTATGAACGGCGCAATTTTAGTATTGCCGAAAGAGGGCTTGAAAGATAAGGAAGGTCGGAAATTAACTTACGACAAAGCCTTCTATATTGGAGAACAGGATTTTTATCTGCCTAAAGATGCCAATGGCAAGTATAAACGCTATCCTGATTCAACCGCTTCCATGGCCGACGACATCAAAGTCATGAACGGCCTGATTCCAACCCATATCGTGTTTGGCGGTAAAAAAGGCGCTTATACCGGCGATAATGCGCTGAAAGCCAAGGTGGGTGAAACCATTATGCTTTATCACTCACAAGCCAACCGGCCGTCTTACCCTCATCTGATTGGCGGGCATGGCGATTATGTTTGGGAGCGTGGTAATTTGGCCGACAAGCCGGCTCAAAACTTAGAAAGCTGGGTTATCGGCGCAGGCTCTGCCGGTGCCTCCATGTATACTTTCAAACAGCCGGGCACCTACGCCTACTTAAACCACAACCTGATTGAAGCTGTCAATCTTGGCGCTTTGGCGCAAATCAAAGTGGCAGGAACGTGGAACGACAGCCTGATGAAGCAAACCTTGAAACCGTCACCCATAACTGATACGGGCGCAGCTTCAACGGCAGCCAGCGCCGCTTCCAAATAAGGCCTGATAAGGCCTGAGCAATGAAAACGCAAAGCCTGTCTGAAAGTATTCAGGCAGGCTTTGCGTTTTTTGATGGATGCTTTTGAGCTTGCCAACCATCTGACTTAAAAGTTTCAGCTGACGCCTTTGAATTTATTCACAAAATCATTGATTCTTTGCAGAACACCTTGTTTTTTCGTTAAATACTGCGGATTGAGCGGGCTCATTTTCGGCAAGATGTCATTTAAGTCAGTGCCGTTTTCGCTGGCGTAGCCGCGTTTTAATGAAGAAGAAAGATAACGTTTGGCTGCTTCGATGTTCAAATTTTCCGATGCGATCAAGCTTTCCGCCTCTTGTTGTTGCTCAGCTCGGGCAAATGTGAAAAAAGCTTCAATAATCGTAGCCTTATCGGGGATGCTATTTAAATCGGTTCGATTGATGAAATCCACAACCAAACTTTCTTTATCGCGGTTTTCTAAGTTGGAACGAATAATGCGGCGTATTTCTTCCACTAAATCCGCTTGGCTTTTGGTTTTCTTATTGTGCTCGAAAATCAATTCAAGAATATAGTCTAAATTGATTTCCTGAGATTTAAGCAAATCCACTTCAAAAACCACATCATGCCAATCAATATTGGATTGGTTTTTTTCCTCATTTTTCTCGCGGCGCAGCCAATCGCGAATATCGTTGTATGTAGAGCGATAATCTTGCACGATGCGTTTGGGCAAAATCTCAATGGATTTCATGTTTTCTACATCATCATCACTGAGATAATAATCTGCTTTAAATTGCTCAAGTGCTGTTTGATTGGTCGTATCCAATTGCTGCAAGGCTTCCAAGCCGGCGAATTCGTCATAATTCTGTAAAATATTTTCTACTCGCAGATATTCGCCGAATAGTTTGGCAAAGTCTTTTTTATCCTGTTCGCCAACGATATTGTCGGGCTCGGGAAATTTATTTTTCAGCTCGGCCACAACCTCCAAATAACCGCGGCAGGCCTCACCGCTGGTATTGTCGGTGTAGCCTTCCATATATTCCTGATAGCTTTTTTCCAACACCACATTTCTGGTATTGTTGTTGCCGAATAAAGTAATGGCGTCAACGGTTGCTTGCTCCAAGTCGCGAAACGTCACGATATTGCCAAATGTTTTAACTGCCCCCTGAATACGGTTGGTGCGTGAGTAAGCTTGTATCAGGCCGTGATAACGTAGATTTTTATCAACGAATAGCGTATTAAGCGTAGGTGCATCAAAACCGGTGAGAAACATGCCCACCACAATTAACAAATCAACCTCTTGCTCTTTGACTCGCTTGGCAAGGTCGCGATAATAGTTTTGAAATGATTTGCTATCCAAGCTGTAATTGGTCTTGAAGCAAGCGTTATAGTCTTGAACCGCCATATACAAAAACTCTTTGGCAGTAGAGTTCATCGCATCCGGATCAAAGCCTTCATCGATAATATCCCCTTTTGCATTTTGCTCTTCATTGGAAGCAAAGGAGAATATCGTTGCCACTTTCAAAGGATTATTTTTGCCTGCTTGCTGTTTTTTAAATTCCTCATAATAAAGCTTGGCGGCATCTACGCTACTTACAGCAAACATCGCATTAAAGCCTTTGCTACCAACATTTAAGCGGTGCGTTTTTTGTTTGAAATGCGTCAGAATATATTGCGTGATTTCACGGATACGTTCGGGGTGTAATAATGCCTGCTTGGTTTCAAAAGCCGTTAATTTCTGTTCGTCTTGTTCGCTCTCCATGCTCTTAAATTGCGGGCGCACATCGTTATAATCTACCTTGAATTTCAAAACCTTTTCATCACGAATGGCATCGGTAATGGTATAAGCATGCATCTCCCGCCCAAATACACTGGCGGTCGTTTCTGAGCCTAGCGCGTTTTCTGTGAAAATCGGCGTACCGGTAAAACCGAACTGGCAGAATTTTTTAAATTTCTTTTTTAAATTCTTCTGCGCTTCACCAAACTGCGAACGATGGCATTCATCAAAAATAAACACTACCTGCTTCTGATAAATTGGCAGATTGTCTTCGCCTTTCATCAGATTATTCAGCTTTTGAATGGTGGTCACGATGATTTTATTATCATCTTTTTCGATATTGGCTTTTAAACCTGCGGTATTGTCAGAGCCATTCACGCTATCGGGTGAGAAGCGTTGGTATTCTTTCATGGTTTGGTAATCGAGGTCTTTCCGGTCAACCACAAAAAACACTTTATCTATATAATCCAGCTCGGTTGCCAGCCTTGCCGCCTTAAAACTGGTCAGCGTTTTGCCCGAACCGGTGGTATGCCAGATAAAGCCATGATTTTCGACAGCGCTCCATTTTTTGCTGAGATGGTTGCTGTTAATCTTCCATAAAATACGCTCGGCTGCCGCAATCTGATATGGGCGCATAATCAATAAAGTATCGCTACTATCAAAAACAGAATAATCCATCAATACTTTCAGCAAAGTCTGTTTTTGGAAAAAAGTTGCGGCAAAGTCTTTTAAATCCTTAATCAGTGTATTATCTGATTTTGCCCAGTTCATCGTAAAATCAAAGCTGTTTTTATTGCGCTTGGTGGTATTGGCAAAATATCGGGTGTCCGTACCATTGGAAATCACAAAAATCTGCAAATATTTAAACAGCGAATGCTCGGCATTAAAGCTTTCTTTGCTATAGCGATGCACCTGATTAAAAGCTTCACGAATGGCAACACCGCGCTTTTTCAGTTCGATTTGCACCAATGGCAGGCCGTTCACCAAAATCGTAACGTCATAACGGTTGGCATGCGTACCGGTTTGTTCCACCTGATTGATGACCTGCATGCTATTGCGGGCGATGTTTTTCTTATCCAGCAGATAAATATTTTGAATATGCCCGTCGTCAAACACAAAATCATAGATATGGTTATCATGAATTTTGCGGGTTTTCTCAATCAGATTGTCAGACGGCTTATCTAAATACTCGGTTAGAAAGCGTTGCCACTCGCTGTCTGAAAACTGCATTTGATTAAGCTGTTGCAACTGCACGCGTATATTGGCAAGCAGCTTTTGCTGGGTATTTAAATCTTTGCGGTATTCATAACCCTGATTTTGCAAATCGGCAATCAGCTCCCGCTCCAAATCCGCCTCGGATTGGTAGCTGCCGTTTTGCTCGATTTTGGTGTATTTATCCAGAATAATAAAATTGTTGGATTCCGCAATGGTTTTGGTTTCGTTCATGTTACTTTCTCTTATTTTTTAGCTTGTTAATATCTTTCTGCCATTTTTCTAAAATCTGCAAGTCCTCAGCCTCTGCCTGAGTGAGTTTCTGTTGCTTTCTGGATTGATCAAACAAGGTATATTGTTCTTTCACTAGCGCTTCCATTTGTTTTGCGGTTCGTTTTCCTTTGCCGGTAATTAACGGAAACCCATTAAATTCAATCAAATTATCCACATTATTACGCCAGAAATTTAGCGTTAGATCCTGACGATTTTTAACCCGTAATTCAGCACTTTCTAAAAAGATCATCACTAAACGATTTAAAGAATCTAATTCATCATTGGTAAGATAATTTTTGGCAGTAATAATATCGCCTTTGCGAACAACAGAGCCTTTCCAAGACGTTAATCCCATATTAGGCAATTCCGCATTAGCACGGTTACAAATCAATTCTGCAGCAGTTTGCTGTGTAATCGCATAAATCAGCTTATTTTGTGTTTCGGCAAAAAACATCTGTGTGGTTTTATCGGTCTTATCATAGTCGCTAGATAACTTAAATAAATCACGTACTTTTTGATAAAAACGCATTTCGCTCGCACGAATTTCACGAATTTGTTCGAGTAATTCATCAAAATAATCAAGACGACCTTGAGGATTTTTCAACCGCTCCTTATCTAATAAAAAGCCTTTATCTAAATAGTAACGTAGTTGAGTATTTGCCCAACGGCGAAATTGCACACCTCGAGGGCTACGAACCCGAAAACCAATGGCTAAAATCATATCAAGAGAATAATGCTTTACCTGATACTGTTTACCATCTTGGGCAGTTATTAAATAATCCTTAATAACTGAAAGTCCATCTAATTCTTTGTTTTCAAATATATTTTTGATGTGAGTGGTTATATTTGAAACAGAGGTGTCAAAAAGTTCGGCAAGCTGCTTCTGTGTTAACCATGCTTCATTTTCTACGACAAGCAGGGCAACATGTGCTTTGCCATCGTCGGTGTTGTAGATGATTAAATCGTCCATATCTTGATGATTATTTATAAAGGTTTTGGGAAGTTTAGAAGCAACTCCCGATAATATTCATATCGCTTTTGGCGCAATTCGATTTCACGAGGCAAGCCTTCGCTGATGGAATGGTTTAAGGCATCGAATTTATCTAAAATAGCAACGATACGTTCTTGCTCGGGAATAGGTGGGATTGTTATAGGGAAATTTAATAACATTGGTTTACGAAGCGAAGTAACTGAAGAATTTACAGATACTTTTTGTATATATTGATAAAAGTATGCTGTTATATAGTAATATGCAAATTTTGGTTTCACTAACTCGTTTGGAAATATGCGATATGCTCGCTGATGTAAGGCATATTTGCCTTGAACATAATGAAATACTTTCCCTACCCCAACCCCATCACCTGCTGTAATAATCGCAATCTCATCAAAATCAAAGATATTTAATCTTAAAGGTTCTCGACCTCTTGCGTAAAAGATGTAACTGCCATCATCAATGGCATCCTGTGTATCATGGCTACCTGTACCTATTTCCGCCACTTCCCCCAACGTTTTCCATTCAAAGCCGGTTTTGGCGAGTTCGGTTTCGCTGAGTAATAAATCGCGGTAGTAGTTGTATTGCTTTTCTCTGGCTGTAAGCTCTGCTGTAAGCTCCGTGAAATTGTCCAGTATACGGACAATTTCGGCTTGAATGGGAAGTGGTGGGATTGGGATTGTTAATTGGCTAATAATATCTGAATTTAGATTGCTAACTGATCCGCTATTGATTTTCCCCAACCAATAATTTTTGACTTTATTCGAAGCAAGATAGTAATACAGAAAATCAGGATTTAGTACTTTTTGGAATTTACTAAGAGAAGCCCAGCCGTCATGTATTGCTCCATTGATACCTAAAATATATGGTCGGCCAAAACTCATAGAATTTGAGATAATAAAATCTCCTTTTTGTAGCATTCTTGATTTTAAGGCCCCTTCTTTAGTGATTTTCTGAGCCGTATTATTAATATATTTTTCTTGAGGTGAAGTATCTCCAATTTTTATCCAAGGCACTCCATCTTTATCTTCGGTAATATATTTTGCTATTGGTCTAGGAGAAGCCCCTCGCTGAATTTTTGCAACTTCTCCTAAAGGCTTCCATTCAACCTTCGCGGTTTTTATCATTTCCAATAATTTGCTCATGTTTTTTTGCTCTATTTTCTGTTTTATCTTTGTGCTGTGATAAAAAGGTTTATTTTCTATCACTTCGGTCAATGATTTAAACTCGCTCAATCTCTTGGATAATTTGATCAATCTCACTACGCAAGCGGCTGATTTTCTCTACCGTGTTTTGGATTTCAGCATTGAGATCGGTGATATTTATCACTTCGCGGGTGTCTTTGGCTTCTACATAAGAGCTGACTGCCAGATTGTAGTCATTAGCAGCAATAGCCTCTTTTTCCACCATTTGAGAAAAATGTGCGATATTTTCCTTATGGTCGAAGGCATTAAGAATGGTTTCTATATGCTCATCCGTTAGCACGTTATTATTGGTTTCTTTTTTAAATAATTTGCTGGCATCAATAAATTGAATTTGATTTCGGATTTTGTTGTCTTGTTGCCCACGTAAAACCAAGATGTTGACCGCAATGGTAGTGCCATAAAAAAGATTGGGTGCCAAGGCAATGACGGCTTCAACACAATCTCTCTCTATCAGATATTGGCGAATTTTTTGCTCCGCCCCACCACGGTAGAAAATTCCCGGAAAAGAAACAATAGCGGCACGCCCTTTGGCGGAAAGATAGCTTAGCGCGTGCAAAATAAAAGCAAAATCGGCTTTGGATTTGGGAGGCAATACGCCGGCAGGAGCAAAACGGTCGTCATTGATTAAAGTCGGGTCGTCGCTGCCTATCCATTTAACCGAATAAGGCGGATTGGAAACGATGGCATCAAAAGGTTTGTCATCGCCAAATTCCGGCTTGATTAAGGTATCACCGAGTGCGATATTGAACTTGTCGTAGTTGATGTTGTGTAGAAACATATTCATGCGGGCAAGGTTGTAGGTGGTGTGGTTGATTTCCTGCCCGAAAAAGCCGTCTTCAATGATATGCGCGTCAAACTGTTTTTTAGCTTGCAGCAATAAAGAGCCTGAACCTACCGCGGGGTCATAAATTTTGTTGATGCTGCTTTGCTTGTGTATGGCTAGTTTGGCGATGAGTTTGGACACATGTTGCGGGGTGAAAAATTCGCCGCCGGATTTGCCGGCATTGGCGGCATAGTTGGAAATCAGAAACTCATAGGCATCGCCGAACAAATCGATATGATTATCTGAGAATTCGCCGAAATCCAATTCGGCTACGCCTTTTAATACGGCGGCCAAGCGTTTGTTTTTATCGGCTACGCTATTGCCAAGGCGGCTACTGGTGGTATCAAAATCGGCAAACAAGCCTTTGATATCCGGCTCGGATGGATGACCGTTGGCAGAGCTTTCGATGGCATCAAAAATCGCTTTTAAATTGGTATTTAAATTTTCATTGCTATTGGCTTGGGCTGCCACGTTGCTAAAGAGCTGGCTTGGGTAGATGAAATAGCCTTTGCTTTTGATAGCGTCTTTCTGAATTTCAGGCGTGATAACACTATCGGGCAAGGCGGCATAATTGACGCTTTCGTCGCCGGCTTCGATGTAGTTCACAAAATTTTCACTGATAAAGCGATAAAACAGGGTGCCGAGCACATATTGTTTGAAATCCCAGCCGTCGATAGAGCCGCGAACATCGTTGGCGATTTGCCAGATTCGGCGTTGTAGTTCGGCGCGTTGTTGGGTGCTGGTCATGATGGTTTCCTTATAGTGAGAAGATGTTTTCAGGCTGCCTGAAGGTGTTTGGATATAGGTTAAAATACCAGAAGGTTACTATTTTAACGCTTCAATTTGGCAAAGGCATCGGCCATGGCGGTGTTGCCTTGTTTTTGTTGAGGCGTTTTGTTGTTGCCGCGCGACGGGCGGTTTTCAGACGGTCTTTCGCTGCGTTTGGCGTTGCTGGTTTCGTCGTTCAGGCGCATGGTGAGGGCGATGCGTTTGCGGGCGGCATCAACTTCCAGCACTTTAACTTTGACGACGTCGCCCGCTTTGACGATTTCGCGCGGGTCGGAAACATAGCGGTCTGCTAGTGCGGAGATGTGAACAAGGCCGTCTTGGTGTACGCCGATGTCGACGAAGGCGCCGAAGTTGGCAACGTTGCTAACCACGCCTTCGAGTATCATGCCTGTCTGTAAATCGCTGATTTCGTGAATGCCTTCGGCAAAGGTGGCGGTTTGGAACACGCCACGCGGGTCGCGCCCGGGTTTTTCCAGTTCGGCCAGGATATCAAGGATGGTAGGTAGGCCGAATTGTTCGGTGGTGTAGCTGGCGGGTTTGATACGGGCGATTTGTTCGCGGTTGCCGATAAGTTCGGCAGCAGCGATGCCTTGGTCGGCCAGCATTTTGGCGACGATGGGGTAGGCTTCGGGGTGGACGGCGCTGGCATCGAGCGGTTCTTTGCCGCCGTTGATGCGCAGGAAGCCGGCGGCTTGTTCGTAGGTTTTTTCACCGAGACGCGGCACTTTGAGCAGTTTTTTGCGGCTGTCGAAGGCGCCGTTTTCGTCGCGGTAAGCAACGATGTTTTGCGCCAGCGTGCTGTTGAGGCCGGAGATGCGGGCGAGCAGTGGTGCAGAGGCGGTGTTGACGTCGACGCCGACGGCGTTTACGCAGTCTTCAACCACGGCGTCCAGCGATTTGGCGAGCTGGCTTTGGTTAACATCATGTTGGTATTGGCCGACGCCGATGGATTTGGGGTCGATTTTAACGAGTTCGGCCAGCGGGTCTTGCAGGCGGCGGGCGATGGATACGGCGCCGCGTAGGGAAACGTCGAGGTCGGGAAATTCGCGCGCAGCCAGTTCGGAGGCGGAATAGATGGAGGCGCCGGCTTCGCTGACAACGATTTTATGCAGCGGCATTTCAGGCAGGCTTTTGATGAGTTCGCCGGCCAGTTTGTCGGTTTCGCGGCTGGCGGTGCCGTTGCCGATGGCGATGAGTTTGACTTGGTGTTGTTTGATCAGGCGGGCGAGCGTGGCCAGCATTTGGTTTTCTTGGTGTAGGTAAACGATGACGGTGCTCAGCAGTTTGCCGGTATCGTCAACAACGGCGCATTTGACGCCGTTGCGGTAGCCGGGATCGAGGCCGAGGGTGGTAAGGCGGCCGGCAGGGGCGGCAAGCAGCAGGTCTTTGAGGTTGCGAGCGAAAACGGTGATGGCGTCGCTGTCGGCTTGCTCTTTCAAGCGGTTGAGTGCGTCGAGTTCGAGCGAGAGGAATATTTTGGCACGCCAAGCGAGGCGCACGGTGTCGCGCAGCCATTTGTCGGCGGGGCGGCCTTGATCTTGAATGGCGAAGTGTCGGCAGATGGCTTTTTCGTAGTCACTTTGTTCGGTAATTGGGGTTTCGTCGGGCTGGTATTTGAGGGCGACGCTGAGAATGCCTTCGTTGCGGCCGCGCAAGACGGCAAGGGCGCGATGGCTCGGCATGCTGTGAATGGCTTCGCGGTGGTCGAAATAGTCTTTGAATTTTTCGCCTTCGGTTTCTTTGCCTTCGATTACTTGCGCCTGCAACTCGGCTTCTTGCCAGAGTTTGTCGCGCAGTTGGCCGATCAGTTCTGCCTCTTCGGCGAATTGTTCCATCAGAATGGCGCGAGCTCCATCCAGCGCGGCTTTGCTGTCGGGAACTTGTTCGTTCAGATAGGCGACAGCGGCTTGTTCGGGGTTTTCTGACGGAGTGTTGAGCAGTAAATCGGCCAGCGGCTGCAAGCCGTTTTCGCGGGCAATTTGTGCTTTGGTACGGCGTTTCGGCTTGTAAGGCAGGTAAAGGTCTTCCAGCGCGGTTTTGTTGTCGGCGGCTTCGATGGCTGCCTGAAGCTCGGGCGTGAGTTTGCCTTGTTCTTCGATGCTTCTTAATACGGTGGCTTTGCGTTCTTGCAATTCGCGCAGGTATTGCAGGCGTTCGGCCAAGGTGCGCAATTGGCTGTCGTCTAATCCGCCGGTGGCTTCTTTGCGATAGCGGGCGATGAAGGGAACGGTGGCGCCGTCGTCCAAGAGGGCAACAGCAGCGGTAATTTGAGCGGGTGTGGCGGCAAGTTCGGTGGCGAGAATTTGGGTGATGTTCATAAGGATGATGGCGTGTGTTGGGTTAAGGTAAGCGGGGTGTTATGGGGTTGTGATCCCTAACGCATCGGCATGAAAGGCTATATGGCTTTCGATGTGGCTGGCGATGAAGTAGTAGCTGTGGTCATAGCCGGCGCATAGTTGGTATTGCACTTGGAAGCCGCGCTGGCGTGCTTGTTCTACGAAGCGCTCGGCTTGCAGCTCGCGCGGGCGAAATTCGTCGGCATCGCCTTGGCTGATGAGTATCGGTAGGGTAGGTGCGGCGGATGCGAGCAGGGCGCAACTGTCGTATGGCAACCAGTCGTCGCGATCGGCGCCGAGGTAGGCGATAAAGGCTTTCTGCCCCCACGGGGTTTCGCTGGGGTTGACGATAGGGGCAAAGGCAGATACGGCAGCGTAGTTTTCCGGATTTTTCAGGGCAATTTGCAAGGCACCGTGCCCGCCCATGCTGTGGCCGAAGATGCTGCATCGGCCGTTTAGCTGCGGGAAATGGGCGGTGAGCAAGGCCGGCAGTTCGTGCACGATGTAGTCGTACATGTGGTAGTGGGTTGCCCACGGGCTTTGTGTGGCGTTGAGGTAAAAGCCGGCGCCTTGCCCTAAATCCCAGCCGTTGTCGTCGGGTACGTCGGCGCCGCGCGGCGAGGTGTCGGGCATAACCAATGCGATGCCGTGTTGTGCGGCGTAGCATTGTGCGCCGGATTTGGTACTGAAGTTTTCATCGGTACAGGTTAGGCCAGACAGCCAGTAAAGCAGAGGGACGCGCTGGCCTGCCATCGCTTGCGGCGGCAGGTAAATGGAGAAGGTCATGTCGCATTGCGTGCTTTCGGCATGATGGCGGTAACGCGCTTGCTCGCCTTCAAACAGTTTGTGGCGTGTGAGGCATTGCGGTGTTTGCATGGTGGAATCCGATTCTAGTAATGAATGACGCTGCGAATGGATTTGCCTTCGTGCATGAGTTCGAAGGCGTGATTGATGTCGTTGAGCGGCATGGTGTGGGTAATGAAGTCTTTGAGCGCGAATTCGCCGTTCATGTATTGTTGGATGATGCCGGGCAATTCGCTGCGCCCTTTGACGCCACCGAAGGCGGAACCGCGCCAGACGCGGCCGGTAACAAGCTGGAAGGGGCGGGTATGGATTTCCGCGCCGGCCGGCGCTACGCCGATAATAACGGATTCGCCCCAGCCTTTATGGCAGCATTCGAGCGCCGAGCGCATGACGTTTACGTTGCCGATGCATTCAAAGGAGAAGTCGACGCCTCCGTCGGTCAATTCGATGATAACGTCTTGAATCGGGCGGTCGTAGTCTTGCGGGTTGATACAGTCGGTAGCGCCGAGTTTGCGAGCCATGTCGAATTTATCGGTATTGATGTCGATGCCGATAATTCGGCCGGCCTGCCGCATGCGGGCGCCGATAATGGCGGCCAAGCCGATGCCGCCGAGCCCGAAAATGGCCACGCTGTCGCCTGCTTGCACGTTGGCCGTTTTGATGACGGCGCCCATGCCGGTGGTAACGCCGCAACCGAGCAGGCATACTTCGTGCAGGTCGGCTTCCGGCTGGATTTTAGCCAGGCTGACTTCTGCGACGACGGTGTATTCGGAAAAAGTGGAGCAGCCCATGTAGTGATAAATGGGTTGCCCGTTTTTGAAAAAGCGCACGGTGCCGTCGGGCATCAGCCCTTTGCCTTGGGTGGCGCGTACGGCCGAGCACAGATTGGTTTTGCCTGAGCGGCACATTTTGCATTCGCCGCATTCTGCGGTGTAAAGCGGGATAACGTGGTCGCCGGGTTTGACGCTGGTTACGCCTTCACCGACGGCTTCGACAATGCCGGCGCCTTCGTGCCCGAGCACGCAGGGGAATACGCCTTCGGAATCCTGGCCGCTCAATGTGTAGGCATCGGTATGGCATACGCCGCTGGCGACGATGCGTACCAAGACTTCGCCTTTTTGCGGTGGCATCAAATCCAGCTCTTCAATGGTTAAGGGTTGGTTGGGTGCCCAAGCAACGGCGGCGCGCGTCTTGATAAAGTTCATGTAAACGTCCTCAAAAATGATGGTAAACCCCCTTTGAAAAGGGGAAGGGCATTATACACTACTGCTTGGCGGCCATCAGTTTTCTGCCCCTTTGATGGCATGCGGGATTTCGGTATGGCAGGGCGTTAAAATGCTTGGGGCGGCAAAGGGTTATTGTGATGGTAAAAAAGGAAATGCCTGTCTGAAAGTGTTCAGACAGGCATTGTTGATTGGCGCTATTAGCCGCCGGTTAAGGCCATGACGCGGATGATTTTTTTCGGGTTTTCGACAAACTCGTGTTTTTCGGGTTTTCTCATTATGGCTTGGCGGATGGCTTGCTCCAGCTCGGCATCGCTGCAGCCGTCGCGCAGCAGCGGGCGCAGGGCGACTTTGTCTTCTTGCCCCAGGCACAAATGGATGTTGCCGGTGGCAGAGAGGCGCACGCGGTTGCAAGTGGCGCAGAAGTGCTGGCTCATCGGGGTAATCAGGCCGAGGGTAAAGCGGCTGTTGCGGCTTTGCCAGTAACGGGCGGGGCCGCCGCCGATTTTGCCTTCAAACGGGATGAGCTGGAATTTTTGCTGCAGCTCGGCCAGTACGGGCTGCAGGCTGACTTTGGCGTGTGCTTGCCCGGTGGTGCCCATCGGCATGGCTTCGATCAGGTTGAGGATGAAGCCGTGTTCGATGCAAAAGGCGACCATGTCGTCGAGGTCGGTATCGTTGATGCCTTTGAGCGGCACCATGTTGATTTTGATGTGTTCGAAGCCGGCTGCTTTGGCGGTTGTGATGCCTTCGAGCACTTGGGGCAGGCAATCGGTGCCGGTAATGCTTTTGACGCAATCGCTGCGCAGGCTGTCGAGGCTGATGTTGAGGCGGCGAACGCCAGCAGCGCGCAAATCAGCGGCATGCTTGGCAAGCTGGGTGCCGTTGGTAGTAAGGGAGATGTCTTCAACGCCGCCTTGGCGGTTGATTTCGGCAGCCAAATCGGAAAGCCCTTTGCGCAACAAGGGCTCGCCGCCGGTCAGGCGGAAGCGCTTGGTGCCCAGCCGTGCGAAGGCGGCGGCAACGCGGGCAATCTCGTCGATGGTCAGCCAGTCTTTTGGTATGGAGAAGCCTTTGAAGCCTTTGGGCAGGCAGTAGGTGCAGCGTAAATCGCAACGGTCGGTTACGGAGATGCGCAGGTAGTCTACTGTGCGGCCGAATGCATCGGTTAGCATGGTGGTCTCGCTTGGTGTGTGGTTTGACGGTGTGTTTTCAGGCACTTTGTGTTGAGATTTTATGCTTTATTGCGGCGGTTGTTGATGCTGCCTTGTATTTAGTGCCTAGTTATTTTTGCGTATGGCAATGCCTGTCTGAATGGCTGGAATTATAAACCCAATGCCTGTCTGAAAAAAGTTTCAGGCAGGCATTGGGCAGGCGGAAGCGCTTAAGCTGCGGCTTTTTGGTGCTCGGCGAATTGTGCTTCGACGCTGCTGAGGGCCGCATGGCAAGGTTCGATGAGATTGGCAATCATGGCAAGCTGTTGCCATAATACGTTGCTTTGTTCGTCGTGGTATTCGGTTTGGCGCAAATCTTGCAACATTTGATGCACTTGCACCATGTATTCGGCCAGCTCGGTTTTGGTTAGGCTGCCGATGTTGTCTAATAGATAAACCAGTGTCTGCACGGCTTGGAAGAAAATGCTCAGAAAGGCTTGGTCGGTCTCGTTTTTATGCATCTGGCTGCGGTAGGCGCCGAGGGCGGAGATGTAGCCGATAAGGGAATAGTTGATTTTCAGCAGGTTGAAGCCTTGCTGTAATACGCTGCCGTATTTTTCCGGCTCGCCCGACATATCAGACAAGGTGCTGGAAAGGGCGGCGGCGCGCTCGTGTGCGTTGCGGCGGGCGATACGGTAGTCGACATGGTCGCCGCCGCCGTTTTGCAATTGCTCGAGAATGCGGCGCAGATAGCCGGCGTCGCTTTGTATGGCTTGTATGCCGGTTTTGTTGAGCGCCAGATAATGCCAATCCGGCCAAAGGTAGGATACGGCAGCCCAAGCCAATAGCGAGCCAATAACGGTATCGAACAGCCGCCACGGAATGGCGCTGATGTTGTCGAGACCTGCAATCGAAAAGCTGGTTAGGGCTTGGATGGTGATGAAAAAAGTGGAGTAGCTGTATTTGTTGGTGCGGAAGAAGTAAAACAGGGTGGTTGAGGCGACGACGACAATCAGCTTGGTTTCCAGCGAGGGCGTGAAATAGGGCATAACCGATCCGACCACAACGCCGGCCAGCGTGCCGATGATGCGCTGTTTGAGCCGTTTTTGAGTGGCTGAATAGTTGGGCTGGCACACGAAAACGGCAGTCAGCAAAACCCAGTAGCCCAAATGCAGATGGGTAATGCCGATAAGCGCGCAGCATAAGAATACGATAATCGCCATTCTTACGGCATGGCGGAAGGTGGCGGACTGGAAATTGAATTGGCCCGACAGGGTTTTCAGAATATTGCGCAGGCCGCTGGTTTCGTTGTGCGCGATGCGGGTGGCGTCGCTGTTTTCTTCATTTTCAGGGTTGTTTTCCAGATTGCCGAGCTGAAGATTGACGCTGTGAAGATTAGCGACAAGCCGCTGCAGCGGGTGTACGTCGGTTTCTTCGTGGTTTTGGGCGAAGAAAGCCAATGATTGAGCCAAGCCGTTGGCGGAGCGGGCCAGGCGCTCGTCGTAATGATAAGCATGGTTGTTGCGTAAGGCGGCCGCTACGTTGCGGCAGGCTTGCGCCTGCAATTCGAGCAGGCGCAGAAAGCGGAAAATCAAATCGCTGTTTTTCAGCTTTTCGGCCATTTCCTGATATTGAACATGGCTGGAGCTGGCGCGTTCGTGGATGTCTTGCGCGGCAAAATAATAGCGCAGCATGCGGCTGGTTCGCGGATGCCGGTGTTGGCCGCGCATGCGGTAAAACAAGGCGCTGCGGCATTGGTTGAAAGCCAAGATGACTTGGCTGTTGCTCATTGCCAGCCGAATTTGTTTCTGCTCAATCTGCCACGCTTTGTCGGGGTCGAAAAAATCGGCTTTTGCATCGAGATAGTCGGCCAATGCGGCGTAGGCGGCCGCCATGTTTTCTTGCACCGGGCGGTGCGGGAAAATCATGTGGCAGAGCAGGGTAATGCCGCTGTAGAGCAGGGTGCCGCACAAAATCATCAGCGAATTGACATAAAGCGGTTGCGCGGGATCGTAAGTGAGCGTGGTGTAAACCGAAACGGCCAGCGTGCCGAAGGCGATGGTGCGGTAGCGTACGCCGGCCGCGCCGATAAATGTGAAGAAAAACGCTAAGAGCGTCATGGCGAATACGAAGATCACCGGCATGCCGATGGTCAGCTGGGTTGCCAGGGTGGATACGGCGAATGCCAGCATGGTGAAGAAGATATTTTTTATCCGGCCGGTCAGCCGGTTGTCCAAATCAACCAGCCCGCCTGCAATCACGCCCAACACCAGCGGAATGGCTTCTTGTTGCAGATTGAAATGGCGCACGGCAATTGAGGCGACGCACACGCTGAGGAAAACCGGCAGCGTGGCAATCACTTTGGCATTAATCGGCGGGGTTTTGATAAAAAATTTCATCGTATTTGCTGGGTAACGAAATGCCTGTCTGAAAAAAGGTGATTCAGGCAGGCATAAAATCCGGAATCACAGGCGGCCTTTAATCGACTCGGCAATCAAATCTGCCATTTTACGGCTGGCGCCGCGGTGTTGCCCGATAAAATGTTCGGCTGCGGCGGTATAACCGGCGCGTTCGGCCACATCGTTCAGCCAGCGGTTGGTAACGGCATACCATTCTTGTGCGCTGAATATTTGTTTGGCTGCGCCGGCTGCTTCTGCGCCGCGGCACGCATCGGCGAAATTATAAATGGATGCGCCGAATAGCGTGGGCACTTTGCAGGCAATCGGCTCGATGATGTTTTGACAGCCGGCGTCAACCAAGCTGCCGCCGACAAACGCGATGTCTGCCGACAGATAATAGGTAAACATCTCGCCCATGCTGTCGCCTATCCAGACTTGAGTATCCGGCGCAACGGGTTGATTGTCGCTGCGTTTTTGCGTTTTAAAACCGAGTGCGCATGCGGTTTGGTAGGCTTCGTCAAACCGTTCGGGGTGGCGCGGAACGATAACCAGCAGCGCGTTGCCGCGGTAGGCCTGCCATGCTTTCAGCAGCATTTCGGTTTCGTTTTGCTCTTTGTAAACCCGTGTGCTGCCGCATACCACAACGGCCCGTTCGCCGATGATGGCTTTGAATTGCGCCGCTGTTTTTTGCGCTTCAGAGGGTGGCGTGATGTCGTATTTAGAATTGCCACATACATGCACGTTGGATGCACCGATTAAATGCAGCCGCTCCGCATCTGTGGCCGTTTGTGCGTAGCAGCCGCTTAAGGTTTGCATTGCAGGAGCCACCAAGGAGCGGATGCGTAAATAGCCGCGTTGCGATTTTTCAGACAGGCGTGCGTTGGCTAGAAATAAGGGAACACCGGCTTCTTGGCAGCCGTGCATTAAATTGGGCCAGATTTCGGTTTCCATCAAGATACCGAAGCGAGGCTTGTGTTCTTGTAAAAACTGGCGGATGTAGGCGGGTTTGTCGTAGGGCAGATAGCGGCATTGTGCATCGGGAAACAGCTTTTGCGCCGTTTCGCGGCCGGTGGGCGTCATTTGCGTCATCAGAATCGGCAGCTCGGGAAAGTGCGTACGCAAAATATTCAGCAAAGGCTCCGCCGCCCGTGTTTCCCCTACCGATACGGCGTGCACCCATATGGCGTTTTGCACCGGTTGGTCGAAACGCTCGCCGAAACGCTCGCCCCAATGTTTCAGATAGGCCGGATTTTTCAGTCCGCGTTTTTTCAGATAGCGGCGGATAAAGCAAGGCGCGACATGCCATAAGAAGGTGTAAAAACTTCTGATATTCATAAACCGCTACCATCCGATCGCTTGCAATAAAATCTTATTGTACTCTGATTATTCATGTGTGTTTGGTACAGTATCATGATGTGGAACAAGCAAATGCCTGTCTGACAATTCAGACAGGCATTTAAAAAAATATCGCTTAACCGTTGTCTCGCAGGATTCGGCGGATGGCCGAAAGCTGGCGGCGGCTGATGGGGAGCGGCTCGGGAATATCCAGTACTTGGGCACCCCAGCTGGCGTTGCCTTCGTCGTCGTCGTCGTCCAAGCGTATCAGGCAATCCAGCGTGTGGCGGAACACCAGCGCATTGCGGTGCACGCGGATAACCTTGTCGCCCAACACTTCTTCCCAGTGCACCAGCGTTTTGGGCAAATCATAGCTTTTGCCGTCTCCGGTAAACAGGAATACCGTTTTATGTTCGGCCAGAAGATAGCGAGCCTGCTGCCACGGGATTTCTACCATGCGGTCGCGGCTGAACACTTTGAAATGAGTAAAGCCGCCGGCTTCTTCTTCCTCTTTTTCGTTGACTCGGGCCAGAGCCGTTTGCAGACGTGTCAGTTTAATCGGCTTGAGCAGATAATCGGCCACCGCCAGCTCGAATGCACGCAGGGCATGTTCTTCGTAGGCGGTGGTAAAGATTACGTGCGGCTGCTTTTTTGCAATCCGCTTAATCCTGCCTACAAATTCCAAGCCGTCCATTTCGGGCAAGCCGATATCGGCAAAAACGATATCCACTTCGTGCACGCTTAACCATTCCAAAGCAGGTTGCGCATGGTGGAACGTTTTTAACAATACCACTTGGCATTCTTCGAGCAAGACGCGTAAACGTTCTGCAGCCAAAATTTCATCTTCTACAATAATTGCGCTGGGCATAGTATTTTTTTATTGATTAGTTGAAATAATAATATCGTACCGCGGGAAGCTGCGGATATCAATATTTAATCGTATAACTACATAAATTAGCGATAATTCACTTTTGTTGGGTTGTTTTAAGCGATAGTAACGCCTAAATAATGTTCTAGTATAACACAAATTTGTATTATGTCATATTCATAGATTGATTTGATGCAAGGTAAAGCAAAACGCCTTGCTCGAAAAGCAAGGCGTTTTTGTATTTGGTTGCGGGGGCAGGATTCGAACCTACGACCTTCGGGTTATGAGCCCGACGAGCTACCATGCTGCTCCACCCCGCGTCTGAAGGAGCGAACTATATGGGGTTTTTATTCTGCTGTCAAATGTTTTTTGTATTTAGAAGGTATTTCAATATTTTTGATGAGGCGGCACATGCAGGCCGATAGCGAATAAACGGAAGCCTGTCTGAAAGTTTTCAGACAGGCTTCTGCTATAATCATTCTCTTTGTTTTATTTAAATTTCCTCTTCCATTATGCCGCATCCTGATCTTTCCTTAACGCTTGCTAAAGACCGTCATTTTCTGCAATCCGCTTTTAAAAATCCGAAAAAATTCGGCGGGTTGGCCAGAGTTGAAGAAAAATATCAAAAATCGCACGACATTTATCTGAAGCGCCAAGCCAATTTGCCTAAGCCTGTGTTTTCAGGCAGCCTGCCGGTACACGAGCGGTTGAGCGACATTAAAAATGCCATTGCCAATCATCAGGTAACCATTATCTGCGGCGAAACGGGTTCGGGTAAAACCACGCAGTTGCCGAAGATTTGTTTAGAGTTGGGTCGCGGGGCGGCCGGTTTGATTGGGCACACGCAGCCGCGGCGTTTGGCGGCGCGTTCGGTGGCAGAGCGGATTGCGGAGGAATTGGGGCAGCCTATCGGGCAGAGTGTCGGCTATAAGGTTCGCTTTAACGATAACACTTCGCGCGATGCCTATATCAAGCTGATGACCGACGGTATTTTGCTGGCGGAAACACAAACCGACCGTTATTTGACGGCTTACGATACGCTGATTATCGACGAAGCGCACGAGCGCAGCCTGAACATTGATTTTCTGTTGGGCTATTTGAAACAACTGCTGCCGCGCCGCCCTGATTTGAAAGTCATCATTACGTCGGCCACCATTGATGCCGAGCGTTTCTCCAAGCATTTCAACAATGCGCCGGTGCTGGAAGTGAGCGGACGTACTTTTCCGGTTGAGATTCTCTACCGTCCGCTGCACGCGCAGGATGAAGATGAGGCGGAGATGGAAACCGCCGATGCGATTGTCGATGCCGCCGACGAATTGGCGCGTTTGGGCGCAGGCGATATTTTGGTATTTTTGCCTGGAGAACGCGAAATCCGTGAAGCGGCGGAAGCTTTGCGCAAGTCGACTTTGCGCCGCAACGATGACATTCTGCCGTTGTTTGCTCGGCTTTCCAATGCCGAGCAGCACAAGATTTTTCGTCCTTCAGGCAGCAAGCGGCGTATTGTATTGGCTACCAATGTGGCAGAAACTTCGCTGACGGTGCCGGGCATCAAATATGTGATTGATACCGGCTTGGCGCGGGTTAAACGCTATTCGGCGCGCGCCAAGGTGGAGCAGTTGCATGTGGAAAAAATCTCGCAGGCGGCGGCGCGGCAGCGGGCCGGGCGTTGCGGTCGTGTGTCGGCAGGCGTGTGCATCCGCCTATATGCGGAAGATGATTTCAATCAGCGTCCCGAGTTCACCGATCCGGAAATCATCCGCAGCAATCTGGCGGCGGTGATTTTGCGGATGGCAGCGTTGAATTTGGGCGACGTGGCGGCGTTTCCGTTTTTAGAAGCGCCCGACCAGCGTTATATCAACGACGGTTTTCAAGTATTGCTGGAATTAGGTGCGGTCAACGAGCAAAACCGCCTCACCGCCTTGGGCAAACAAATGTCGCGGCTGCCGATAGACCCGAAAATCAGCCGTATGCTGTTGGCGGCGAAAAAACACGATTGCGTGCAGGAAATGCTGGTGATTGTGGCGGCGCTGTCGATTCAAGACCCGCGCGAGCGCCCGTTGGAAGCGCGCGAGGCAGCCGCCAAAGCACACGAACGTTTTACCGACAAGCAATCCGATTTTCTGGCTTATCTGAATATTTGGGACAGCTTTCAGCGCGAGCGTGATAAGGGGCTGAGCAATAAACAGTTGGTGCAGTGGTGCCATCAATATTTTCTTTCGCATCTGCGCATACGCGAGTGGCGCGAATTGCACAAACAGCTGGCCGATATTGCCGTGGAAATGGGCTTGGCTAATAAAGAAAACGTTTTCAGACGGCCTCCCGCCCAAGCGCAGCTAAGCCTGTCTGAAAACACCGGCGATCAAGATTTATCGGCGAAACGGAAGCAAAAAGAGCTGGATAAAAAGCAGCATCGGGCGAACATTCGCGCCGCCAAAGAAACGGGATACGAACAAATCCACCGCGCCCTGCTGACCGGTCTGATTGCCAATATCGGCATGAAATCGCCCGAAGGTCATGATTATCTCGGCGCGCGCGGCAGCCATTTTCATCTGTTCCCCGCCTCGGCTTTGTTTAAAAGCAAACCAAAATGGATAATGGCGGCAGAATTGACCGAAACCACCAAACTCTATGCCCGTGATGTCGCGCAAATCCAGCCCGAATGGGTAGAAGCCGAAGCGCCGCATCTGGTGCGCCATCATTATTTCGAACCGCATTGGTCGCAGAAACGTGGCGAAGTGGTGGCCAGCGAACGCGTTACCCTCTACGGCCTGACCGTATTGCCGCGTCGCCCGATTGCTTACGGTCGGGTTGCGCCCGAAGAAGCGCGTGAATTGTTTATCCGTGGCGCGCTGGTGGCGCAGGAATGCGATTTGAAAGCCGATTTTTTTGTGCACAACAAAAAGCTGATTCGCGAGATTGCCGAGTTGGAACACAAATCGCGGCGGCAAGATGTATTGGTGGACGAAGAAGCCCTATTTGATTTTTATCATCAAAGGTTGCCGCAGCTTTATATCGCAGGCGAGAGCCTGTCTGAAAACATGCTTTCAGGCGGTAATGAAGAACGCCTGCCGCAGCAACAACACGAAGGCAATCTGCCGGGCAATCATCAACACCAAGCAGAACCAGCCGCCGCAACTGCCGATGTTTCAGACAGCCTTTCAAATAAACATCAACAAAGCCTGCCTGAAAAAAATGGCAAACCCCTTGCTGATTTGCGCACCTTCCAAGCATGGCTGAAAACCGCCGAACGTGCCAACCCGCGCCTGTTGTTTCTGACCCGCGACGACCTGATGCAGCATGCCGCTGCTCACATCACCGAAGAGCAGTTTCCCCATTATTGGAAAACCGCCGACGGCAAATTCAAACTCAGCTACCGCTTCGAGCCGCACCATCCGCTCGACGGCGTTACCCTCAGCCTGCCGCTGCCCGTGCTAAACCGCCTGAATCCTGCCAGCTTGGAATGGCTGGTGCCCGGCATGTTGCGCGAAAAAATACAATTGCTTATCAAAGCCCTGCCCAAGCAAATCCGCCGCATCTGCGTACCGGTGCCGGAATTTACCACCCGTTTTCTCGAAAGCAATCCCAACCGCAACGAAGCGATTATCCCCCAGCTTGCCCGTTTTATCGCCAAAACCGCCGGCGATATGCGCCTGCTCGAACAAATCAATCTCGATGAATGGACGGCGCACGAGCTGCCCGCCCATTGCTATTTCAACCTGCGCGTGATTGACGACGGCGGGCAAGAATTGACCATCGGGCGCAAGCTGCACCAGCTGCAACAAGAGTTTGGCCAAGCTGCTGCCGTTACCTTTCGCGACAACACTCAAGAATTCGAGCGCGACAACGTTACATCATGGGATATCGGCACCTTGCCCGAATCCATCAAATTTGCCCGCGGCAAGCAGCAGCTAACCGGCTACCTTGCCCTGCAAAAAGAAAAAAACGGCAACATCGCCCTGCGCCTGTTCGATACCGCTGAAGCCGCCGCCCAAGCCCACCGCCAAGGCGTGATTGCTCTGATGCAATTGCAATTAAAAGAGCATATGAAAGACCTCGGCAAAGGCATCAACGGCTTTACCCAAGCTGCCATGCTGCTGAAACACATTAGCGCCGACACCTTGCGCGACGACCTGACTACCGCCATCTGCGACCGCGCCTTTATCGGCGAAGACGAACTGCCGCGCAACGAAAAAGCCTTTAAAGAACAAATCAAACGCGCCCGCAGCCGCCTGCCCGCCGTAAAAGAAGCCTTATCGCGCTACCTGCAAGATACTGCCGCCGCCTATACCGAGCTTAACGGCAAACTCGGCAAACACCTGCTTACCCAACTGCTGCGCAACCGCCTGCAAACCCTGCTCGCCGCCGGTTTTGCTACCCGCACGCCGTGGACACAATGGCCGCGCCTGCCCGTGTACCTCAAAGCCATGACCTTGCGCATGGAAAAATACTCCGCCAACCCCGCCCGCGACGCGGCAAGAGAAGCGGAAATTCAAGAATTGGAACAAATGTGGCAAGAAAAAGCTGACGCTCTGCAAAAACAAAACCAGCCGCTTTCAGACGGCCTGATAATGTTTAAATGGCAGCTGGAAGAATTACGTGTATCATTGTTTGCGCAGGAGTTGAAAACGCCTAGTCCGGTGTCGGTTAAGAGGCTGAGGAAGGAGTGGGGTAGTATGTAATAGCTTATTTCTATAAAACCATTAATGTGATACAAGTTATTCTTTAAATTGAATTCGGAAAGTAATAAATGAAAAAAATTTCAAAAAATATACAATATTTACGCTCTACCCAAGAACAATCTAGGTTTGATCTGGAGGACCATTTGCGTCGTTTATTGTCTTTCGCGAGCACAGTTAATGACACTCAAGTTGAATATTTTGATTTTATCTATCGAATTCAATATAGAAATCTTAACTTTGTTTTAAGCAATATGGAAATTCAGAATGAATCTCTTAAAAAAGAGAAACAGGGGATTGCTATTCATATAGTGCATGGTGTTAAAGGCGAGCATATGCGAACAATGAATAATGATGCTCCAATCATTTATGACGAAGGTGATAGCTTGCCACCGCCGAATGGCCAGTCATATGTGGCAAAAGAAGCATATCTTTATATAAATGAGCATCATATATTATTTGTAGGTAATGGACTTCGTCATGAAAGTATTTGCACTTATTTAAATAGATTAAATGATAAAATAATCAACTCAACCCCCTCTGGTGAAAAAAGTAAGTTGTCAAAAATAAACTTGTGTTTTGAACCTGTTGCTAATCTTAATAATCTGGAATTAATTAAAAGATATGGAGCTAAGAAATTACATCTTAATGCATCAATACATCAATTATCTATGATTGATTTTAATGAAAAATTGGAAGGTAATTTTTATACGAAATTTAAACAAATTGGTGCTAGTATTTGTAGAAGATTAATGAAAGAAGAGGCAACGGATGAGGAAAATAAGACAGCTGAAGATATTCATGTATGCTTAGAATTAAGTTTGGAAGGAAATACGAGAGCTACGCTTAAAGCCCAAGAATTTATTACTCAACAAGCAATGGAAGTGGTTGAATCAGATCAAAATGATAGTGAATTTTATATTGAAACACGGAGAGGGGATAAAATTCGTCCTACGGATGTGCGCTTGTTTAAGAAAATTCAAATTACAAAATATCAAGGTACAAATACTTTAAGTCAGTCAGAAGTATTTGATCAAATTCGTGATTACTTTCACGAGCTTGAGCAACTTAATTTGATAGAATTATGAAGAAATATACGCCGCTGATTCGATTTGTTTTTTTTGCTATCATATCATTTTGGTTGGCTTTTTTAGGTCAGCCTTTGATTCATGGAAATGAAAAAGCTATTGATTTAATCGTTAATGCATTCTCAATCCTCACGGGTTTTTTAATAGCAATTATGACTTTGTTTTCTGAAATGAAATTTGATGAGAATGCCAATTGGAGGCGGTTAAAATTAAGCCAAGATTTGCATGAACAAAGGTATACTAAACATACTTTTTTGTTCTACAACTACATATGTGTTTTAATCCTTGTTTTTTTAGTGGTTTTATTCAAGAATAATCCAAATTATAAAGATAGTTTGTTAATTTGTGTGCTTGAGGTTATGTATCTTTGGCTTGCTATTCTATCTCTGTTATATTCAATATTTTTGCCAAATAAATTGATACAACTCAGAAAAGAAGAGTTTAAGAAACTTCTGGAAAAGAAAAGTCCCAAAGTTTGAATAGTACATAATTTAATTCTATGTAGCTGATTAAAGTTTAAGTCTTGTTTATACGATATTAAAAATACTGACTCTGACTGTTTGTTTTTTTTTTTTTTTTTTTTTTGAAATATGGCAGGCATTTAACATTTAGAAAGAACGCTATGAAAAAGAAAACCTTAGACCCCGTTGCTGCTCAGGCGCGGATTGATGAAGTACAAGAAGCGTATCGCCAATGGGTGGAATTGCTGCCTCAGCTGGAAGCGGCGCAGGAGCAGTGGAAACGTGGTATGGCGCTGGCCAAAAAAATGGAGAAATTCTATTTTGACGGTGAATACAGTCGCTATAACGATGCTTTAGACGAAGGCTTGAAGCTGAATCTGGAAACCAAAGGCGAATACAGTGTGATGAGCGAGGATGCGCTGTGGAATGCTTTCCACGATCAACAACGTTTGGCATGGCAACGTTTGCGCTCGGCTGTTGAGGTGTTGGATAAGTTTAAAGATCAGTAATCGCAAACAGATGATGTAAGCGCAATAAATAAGCACGCTTAATTTTTAGCTGTTTGCTGCACAAGAATTATGCCGCGGCGGCTATTTATTCGGCGAAGTGTGCTGCAAAGATTAAGCGGCTGTAAAAAGATAAAAAGCCTGTCTGACAAAATTCAGACAGGCTTTTTGTTAAATCAATTTTGATTTAATGATGATGATGGTGGTGTGCTTCGTGTTCTGCACGTTGATGGCCGATAGGTGCAATTAGAGTTGAGTAAATAGCTGATTCGCCACATACTTTGGGATTATCAAAAGGTGCGCGATGCGTTGCTTTGATTTTCCATAAGCCTTCGATGAGTGGCAGTATGTTCACTTTGCCGTCTTTATCCGTTTTGCCGGAAAATGCTTGGGGCTCGCGGTGATCATGCGTGGCCGCCAAGTCTTTTACAACGATTGTATCGGCCGTAGCGGTTACGGTTGCTCCTGCCAACGGTTTGCCTTGGAATAAAATTTGAACAGGGAATAAGCTGCCGGGCTGAAGCGTATTGGGATTGGCCAGCGGGACGATTTCTAAGGTTTGCCCGACCGGTCGGCTGATGGTAGCCAAGTCTTCACCGCCATCCACGACAACCACGCTTTTGCCAAACATCTGACTCTGCTCACATGAAACGGCTTCAGGGCGTTCGGCTAAGTTTTTCTGAGCCCATTTTCCGGCTGCGTCTTGCGACCAGAAGGTTGGTTTATAGGTTGCCTGAATGACATAGCTTCCTTTTTTGAGTTTCTTTGGAGCTGCGTATTGATAATTTTCGCCGTGTTGAACCAAATTGCGTGCTTTGCCATTTGAGCCTGTGATTTGGAGCGGAGCAAAGATATGAATACGATCTTCTGCAATTTTTTCAGCATGCGGGAAATCATGGCCGTATGCTAAATCTGCGTGCAGTATATCTTGCGATGAGATGTTGGCAGGTGCATTAACCCATACTTCATGAGCTTGTGCTGATACGCCTGCACACAGTAGCCCGGCTATTAATAAACGTTTCATTCTGTTTTATTCCATAGAGTATGTTAAAAAACGTTATATCGTAACATATGGGCAATTTATGCTCAAGATTAGTAAATAGAGGCTGCCTGAAGTTGGTTTTCAGTATCTTGCGATTTTGCTACGCCTTTGGTAAGAATAGCGAAGGTGTGTTGCGGTATTTAGGTTTTGATAAGGATGCAGGGACTGCATAAAAGCCTGTCTGAATTTTTCAGACAGGCTTTTGTTTCGGCCGTTTGCTGCCGAGTATCAGTTTAATAATATATCAGGGCCGCCGCAGCGCGGAAAAACAACATGGGAATGATAAGGCGTTTAAGGCGTTTCGCTATATAATTTTTCCACCAATTCATCTACTTTTGCTTCTGCCTGCCGGCCGATTTGAATGCGGGCGCGGTCGATTTGGCCGTACGTTACGGCAGTGGGCATTATCCGGGTATTCGTTGCGAAGCGTTATTTCAAGAGGTCTTTGCACCGGTTACCAGCCCGAATTTATTGGCGAATCTGACCGACAACATCCAACAATGGCCGTTGATTCATTTCGATTGGCATTATGCGCTTGATGCGGCGAATTGGCCGGCATGGGCGAAGGCGGCGGGTGTGCGTTTGGATACGGCAGGAGGCACTCGTTATTCAGATGCCAGCCATACCATACAGGCAGCGGTGGCGGGGCAGGGCGTGGCTTTGTTGGGTTTGAAACTGGTGGCGGCAGAATTGGCGGCGGGTTTGCTGAAAGTGGCGGCAGAACCTGTGTTGCCGGCGCAATTTTATTGGCTGTGCGAATCGGAACGCATGCGGTATGGCGAGGCTGTGCAAAAGGTAAAGTCATGGTTACTGGCGCAGTGTCGTTAGATTGAGCAAGCTCTTAATTTAAGTCTTTAATAAAGCCTGTCTGAAAATGATTCAGACAGGCTTTTATGCTCAAGGCGGTTTACGCGTAAGTTGATTTTAATGGGCATCAAGGGTTTTTGTGGTGTGGAAGAATGTTGCGAGGCTCTGGCCACTCGTTTCAGACAGGCATCGGCAGGCTAAGCGGTCACGGGTGCCAACGGAAGCTGCGGCTTTAGTTTTGTTTTCTGGTATAGTGGGCGGCTGTTTGATTATGGCTGTCTGAAAAAGGAAATTTGCTTCGATGAAAAGGAATATCTGGATTGTATTGCCATTGTTTTGGCTGCTTGCTTCTTGCGGGGGCGGCAGCACCGAGAAAATCGGTGAGGCCAGCACGGTTTTCAATATGCTCGGTAAAAACGACCGTATCGAGGTGCATGCTTTTGACGATCCGCAGGTTAAGGGTGTTACCTGTTATCTTTCGTATGCCAAAAAAGGCGGTTTGAAAGAGGCGGTTAATTTAGAAGAGGATGCTTCCGATGCTTCGGTGTCTTGTGTGCAGACGGCGCCGCAAGTGGTTTATAGGGAAGCGGAAGTGGCCAAGCCGCAGCAGATTTTTAAGAAGGGCTCCAGCCTGATTTTCAAAACGCTGCAGGTTATGCGCTATTATGACCCTGCGCGCAAGGTGTTTACTTATCTGGTGTATAGCGATAAAGTCATTCAGGGTTCGCCGAAAAATTCGATGAATGCTTTTTCTTGTTATACCGGTGCGCCTTTGGATGCGGCAAAAATCAGCTTGCAGCCGGAGCAGCAGGTTTATGGCTCGTGCGTGGTCGGTGGCACTTTACCGCAGAAAAAATAAATTGAAACAGACGCTATGCCTGTCTGAAAATAATTAGTCTATAAGGAACGCATTATGTCTAACGCATTAATTGATGCGGTTAAGTTTGATGAGAAAGGTTTGGTTTGCGCCATAGCGCAAGATGCGCTCAGCTTGCGTGTGCTGATGGTGGCGTGGATGAATGCGGAGGCTTTGCAAAAAACCGCTGAAACCGGTTTCGCTCATTATTACAGCCGCTCAAGGCAAAAGCAGTGGATGAAGGGCGAAGAATCGGGGCACACGCAGAAGGTGCGCGAATTGAGGTTGGATTGCGACGGCGATGCGGTGGTGATGCTGATTGAGCAGGCGGGCGGTATTGCTTGTCATACCGGGCGGGAAAGCTGTTTTTATCGGGTATGGCGGGAAGGCGAATGGCAGATTGTGGATGCCGTGTTGAAAGACGAGCAAAAAATTTACGGTAAAACGCATGCTTAAACCGATGCCTGTCTGAAAACAGGTTTGATGGTTGGGCGATGTTTGACAAAGGTTGGATTATGACGCAACAGATTCTCTTTGAAATTCAAGACGTGATTGACTCGCGCAAAGGGCAAGACCCGCAAACCTCTTATGTGGCGCAGCTTCTGCATAAGGGCGAAGATAAAATTTTGAAGAAGGTTATTGAGGAAGCGGGCGAAGTGCTGATGGCTTCTAAAGATGGCGGCGGGGCGCATTTGGTTTATGAGGTGGCCGATTTGTGGTTCCACACCCAAGTTTTGCTTGCGCATCACGGTTTGCGTGCGGAAGATGTGGTTAACGAGTTGGCGCGGCGGCAGGGTTTGTCGGGCTTGGCGGAAAAAGCGGCGCGGCAGGAAAGCTGATTTTGTATTACAATCCGGCTTGTAATATTCAGGGTCGGATATGTTTGGCCGAGACGGCAAGCCTGTCTGAAAATTCGGCCGCCCTTTTTCGGAGTGTTGAGATGACCGATTGTATTTTCTGTAAAATTGTAGATAAGCAAATTCCCGCCGGTGTGGTGTATGAAGATGATGAAATGCTGTGTTTCAAAGATATTCATCCTTCCGCGCCGGTACACTTGCTGCTGATACCCAAAGTGCATTTTGATTCACTGGCTCATGCCCGGCCCGAGCACGAGGCTTTGCTGGGAAAAATGATGATGAAAGTGCCGGAAATTGCCGCAGAAGCAGGTTTGACCAACGGCTTTAAAACCCTGATTAATACAGGAAAAGGCGGCGGGCAGGAAGTGTTTCACTTGCATGTTCATATTATGGGGCGCCCGGTTTGATGCCTATCTGAAAACAGGTTGACTGGCGGCTGATTAGATTTAAAGTATTTGAGAATAAAGGAAAATTCATGGGTAGCTTTTCGATGGGCCACTGGATTATCGTGCTGGTGATTGTGGTGTTGATATTCGGCACGAAAAAATTGCGCAATGTCGGCAAAGATTTGGGCGGCGCGGTGCATGACTTCAAAAAAGGCTTGAACGAAGGTTCGGAAGAAGCCAAGAAAGACGAAGTCATCGAGCATAAAGCCGAAGCTGAAGGCGAAAGTAAAGACAAACAAGCTTGATAAATCATGTTTGAATTCGGTTTCGGAGAATTATTGCTGATCGGCGTGGTGGCCTTGATTGTTTTGGGGCCGGAGCGTCTGCCTAAAGTCGCCCGTACGGCAGGATTGTGGGCGGGTAAGCTCCAGCATTTCGTCAGTAATGTGAAGGCCGAATTGGGCAAACAAATAGAAGCGTCTGAACTTGCCGATGTGAAAAAAGACGTTGAGGCGGCGGCCGAGCAGTTTAAAGAGAGCTTGCAAGGCGTCGGCGATGCGGTAAAACCGGCCTTTTCAGATCAGCCGGATGCCAGCCCTGCTTGGGAGCGTTTGCCGCCCCAGCGTGTGCCGGCGGATTTCGGTGTGGATGAACAGGGCAAGCCGCTGGTTGATATGTATGACTTCGATGCCGATGATTATGGTTCGGATTATAGCCTTCACCATGCGCCGCCGCCGGTTTCTCTGAAGCGGCGAGCAATGATGCAGCAACGCGATATGCGCCCGAAATACCGTGCCAAACCTAAGCTGCGCGTTAGAAAGCGCCGCGGTTAGATTCTTCTATATCATTTTTATTAATATTGATTCCGGTTGTTGCCCTGCAGGGGTAAGCGGCCTGTTGGTTGTTTTCAGACAGGCATATCGGTTGAGGTGTTTTCCTTTGTGGGTGGAATGTGACTGAGCAAACGCAGACGCAGACTCTGGTCGAGCATCTTATTGAATTGCGCCGCCGCTTGATGTGGGTGGCGGGCGTAACATTAGTGGCATTTTTTGCAGCAATGCCGTTTGCCCAGAAACTGTACACTTTCGTGGCGCGTCCTTTGATGGGCAATTTGCCTCAGGGTACGCATATGATTGCTACCGAGGTAACGGCGCCGTTTTTCGTGCCGGTTAAGGTGGCTTTGATGGCGGCTTTTCTGGTTACCTTGCCGCATACTTTGTACCAGGTATGGGCATTTGTTGCGCCTGCGCTTTACAAACATGAGAAACGGTTGATTTTTCCTCTGGTGCTTTCCAGCCTGCTTTTGTTTGCTTGCGGCATGGCGTTTGCTTATTTCTTAGTGTTCCCTGTGGTGTTTAAGTTTTTGGCGGGGGTTACGCCTGCCGGCGTGAATATGGCGACGGATATTGATAAGTATTTGTCGTTTGTACTGGGCATGTTTGTGGCGTTTGGCGCGGCCTTTGAAACGCCGGTGGTGGTGGTCTTGCTGCATCGGATGGGCGTGGTCGACTTGCAAACGTTGAAAGCGGCCAGGCCTTATGTGATTGTTGGTGCGTTTATCGTGGCTGCGGTCATTACCCCGCCGGATGTGGTGTCGCAATTTTTACTGGCGATGCCTTTAATTGTTTTGTATGAATTGGGTATATTGTTTGCCCGTTTTTTCAAGCCTGTGGCGAATGAAGACTAACTTTTCAGACAGGCATTTTGCTTTTGAGCGGATTGCCAACAGGGTATTCATCAATCGTCTGGAGCCGGCCGGCTTTCAGACGAGCTTTGTTTTAGCTTGAATTGATAACTGGATTAAATATTTCGGTATGAGTGATTGGAAAGAGCGCTGGCCGCAGCAGGCAGCCATTGTCAGCCTGATTGCCATGATTGCGCTGAGCGTGTCGTGGGAATTGTGGTTGGCACCCTTGCGGGCGGGCGGTTCGTGGCTGGCTTTGAAGGCTTTACCGTTGTGCTTGCCGCTCTCCGGCGTTTTAAAAGGCAAGGTATATACTTTCCAGTGGTCGTGTATGCTGGTGTTGGTTTATTTTGCCGAAGCCGTGATGCGCTTGTTTGACGTGCAACCGCTCAGCCGTATCTGCGCCGCGTTGATGTTGGTGCTGAGTATGGTGTTTTTTGTTGCCTGTCTGGCTTTTGTGCGGAGTAAAAGGAAGGCTGTGCTGTGATTTTGGATTATGTGGAATCTCGTAAAACGGATATGACCTTATTGGTTTTCGGTATGGCGTTTGTGTGTATCGTGCCGTTTATGTCGATTTGGCGGGTCGGGCCGCTTTCCAGTTTTTATTTGGAAAGTGCGTCGTTACTATTTGCGTTGCTGTTTGCATTGGGAAGCGCTGTAACGGGCAGAATCAGTGCGCGGGTGCCTGAAGGCTGTTGGTATTTTTTTGCGCTTGCAGTCTATTGGTGGTTGCAGGCTCGCATCATGGCACTACCTTATCCGGGTATGAGCGATATGGCGGTTTGGTCGTTTGTGGTGATTGCGCTGGCGATTTGGGCGTGCCGCGGCTGGGTGCTGGAAGTGGGGCAGGAGCGGGTGGTAACGGTTTTTGCCTCGGTATTGGTAACGGGGGCGTTATTGCAGTCGGTGGTGTGTATTTTGCAGTTTACCGGCTGGGCGGTTTATCTGAAGGGTTATGTGTTATCCAGCACGACCAACAATATTATGGGCCAGCTGGCTCAGCGTAATCATTTGGGCCATTACTTGATGTGGGGTGTGGTGGCGTCTGCTTTTTTATGGTCGCAGCGGCGGGTATCGAATTGGTTCGGCTGCTTTATGACGGTTTATCTGGCATTGGTGATGGGCATGGTCAACTCGCGCAGCCTGTTTGTTTATGTGGCGGCATTGGCGATATTGGCTTTATTTTGGCGCTGGCGCAGAGGAAGCGAAGGCAATCGTTCGCTGAAGATATTTTTGTTTGCTCTGTTGATGGTGGTGGCGGTTCAGCTTTCTTTTGATCGGCTGATGGATGTTCTCGGCATTGATTATTTTAGTGCGCTCGACCGGATGGAGAGCAATGAATTTGCTTCTTCTCCGCGTGAAGTCGAATGGGTAAGAGCCTGGCATATTTTTTTGGCGGCGCCGATATGGGGGCACGGCTGGGAATCTTATTCGCAGCAAAGCTTTTTAACCAATGTGTTTCCCACTGGTTGGCGCAACGATTTAACCAGCGTTCTTTACACGCATTCGCACAATATTGTTTTACAGCTTCTGGCAGACATGGGGTTGGTTGGGACACTACTGGTGTTTGGCGGTTTGGCTTGGGTTATTTACCCTTATTTTAAAAAGCCTGTCAGCAATGAAAATTTTTTCCCTTTGGCTTTGTTGACCGTATCTCTTTGCCATTCTTTGCTGGAATATCCGCTGTGGTATGTTTATTTTTTGGTGCCGGTCGGCTTGATGCTGGGTGTGCAGCCGGCGGAGGGCAGCACTTTTTCAGACAGGCATTTCGGCGGAAAATGGATGCGGTGCGGTGTTGCCGTGGCTACCGTATTTATCATCGTCGGCTTGGTGCGTTTGGGTTTTGTTTATAACGATTTGGTTAAATTCAACGAAGTTGATAAGAAGGAAACAGCGGAGCAAACGCAGGCGAAAATTAACGGGATGTTGAAAATCGCGGCTACCGAGCCGTTGCTGCGCTATTATGCCCAGCTTGCCCTGACTCGCCGCGCTTCACCTACCGATGAAACGGTACAGCCGTGGGCGGTAGAGGCGGCCTTGCAAGCCATGCGTTTTCGCCCGTATGCCAATGCCAATGTGGTGGGCATGTATCTCTACCGCATCGGTGATAAGGAAGGCGGCCGGCAGTGGATGCGCAAAATGTATGAATATTACCCGACACAGATGCCTTTTTATGTGTCTAAAATCGACGAGTCGCCCGCATTGGCCGGTTTGCGCCCTGATTGGGAGCGGGCCTGTGCTGAGTATGCTAAAGTTAATCCGAAGGCAACACCTTGTAAGAAAAAAGAATAATGCCTGTCTGAAAACAGTGTAAGCAAGGCGGTTGCCTAATGTAAAGCCCTTAACATGCCATGCAAAAAAGCGCAAAAGGGTCATGGCGCCAGCTACCAAAAATACAGCTTTGCATGTTAAGATAGCTTCAGCCATTCTCCAATGGAAGGCATCCTTGAATTTTAAAGACAACTAGATAAGGAAATACACAATGAGCCATGTGTTATTGGTAGATGACGATGCTTTATTAACCGAACTGCTGACCGAATATCTCACAGCCGAAGGCTTGAACGTACGCAGTGTGCCGGATGGTGAGGCAGGTGTTCAAGAGATTTTATCCGGTAATTACGATGTGGTTGTGCTTGATTCCATGATGCCGAAAATGAATGGCTTGGAAGTATTGAAAACCGTTCGTGCGCAAAGCACCGTGCCGATTATCATGCTGACAGCCAAGGGCGATGATATCGATCGCATCATCGGATTGGAAATGGGCGCCGACGACTATGTGCCTAAACCATGCACACCGCGCGAGCTGTTGGCTCGCATCAACGCCATTTTGCGACGTGCCCAAAGTGCGGCCGAGCAAAGCAGTGCGCCCAACAGCATTTCGGTAAGCAATGTAACCCTGTATCCGGCCAAGCGTCAGGCAACCATCGGCGAGGAGCCTTTGGAATTGACCAGTACCGAATTTAACCTTTTGGAAGTGTTGATGCGTCATGCGGGGCAGGTGGTTAGCAAAGAAACTCTGTCTATCGAAGCGCTTGATCGCAAACTGGCTAAGTTTGATCGCAGCATTGATGTTCACATTTCCAGCATTCGCCATAAATTGGGCGATGCGTCCCTGATTCAGACCGTGCGCGGTTTGGGTTATTTGTTTGTTAAAAACTAATCGGAAACAGACCTTTTCATGAAACTGTTTCAACGCATATTCGCCACGTTTTGCGCCGTGATTATCTGCGCCATATTCGTGGCGAGTTTTTCTTTCTGGGTGGTGCAGAATACCGTTGCGGAAAACCATTTCAAGCAGCAACGCGTTTTGGAAACTACCTTGCTCAACAGTATGATTTCGGCATTCAGAGCGCGCGGAGCCCAAGGTGCGAAAGATATTTTGCAGGAATGGAGCGAGCATCCGATTTCCCAAAACGTGTATATGATTACCGGGGATAATAAGCAAGACGTATTGGGTCGGCCGATTGAAGCAAAAATCGTAGAATCTGCCCGTAGCGCGGCAATCAAACAGGTTAATTTGGAATACGCAAGAATAGAATACGACCGCTGGGGCGAAGAATATTTGTTTTTTGTGAAAGATTGGAAAAACCGCCGCCTGCAACGTCCTATCAGCCCGTTGTTTATTCCCGGCCTGCCGCTGGAGCCGGTATGGCATGAAATCATTATTCTGAGCTTTATTTTTGTGGTGGGCTTATTGCTGGCCTATATTCTGGCCAACAATATTACCAAACCCATCCGCATTTTGGGTCGGGGTATGAACCGTTTGGCGGCAGGCGATTTGGAAACGCGGATTTCGCAGCAGATGACCGACCGGGACGACGAATTGTCACAATTGGCCGACCAGTTCGACAAGATGGCCCAGCAGTTGCAGAAATTGGTTAGCAAAGAGCGTCATTTGCTGCACCACGTTTCCCATGAAATGCGCTCGCCGTTGGCGCGCATGCAAGCAATCATCGGTCTGATTCAGGCGCAGCCGAAGAAGCAGGATCAATATTTGCAGCGTTTGGAGAGCGAATTGGTGCGGATGGATGCTTTGGTGGGCGAATTGCTGACGCTTTCCCGTTTGGAAACCGATAATGTGCCGATGGAAAAAGAAAATCTTGCATTGGTGCCTCTGTTGCGCAATCTGGTGGAAGACAGCCAGGCTGTGGCAGAGAAAAACCATCAAACGGTACAGTTGCAAATCGATAAAGTACCCGAAGATACCAAGATGCAAGCCAACGAAAGCTATCTTTACCGTGCTTTCGACAATGTTATACGCAATGCCATGAATTACAGCCCGGAGGGCAGCACCATCCAAGTGAAACTTTACCAAGATTCAAAAAATTGGATTGTGGAAGTAACCGATAACGGCCCCGGCGTGGCGGAAAGCCAGCTGCCGCATATTTTCACCGCTTTCTATCGGGCAGACAGCAGTGCAAACAAACAAGGCACCGGCTTGGGCTTGGCGCTGACCAAGCATATCGTTGAGCAGCACAACGGTAAAATCATGGCTAACAATGTTCGGCCTAATGGTTTGCAGGTTCGCTTTATATTTGCCAAACGGGCAAAAGAGTTGAAATCATAAACGTGTTGGATAAGCCCGAGCGTGTTAACAACTTATTTCGCCGTTTTGTTTGATGTTGATAAAAGATGCTCTTTAATTAAAACGGAAGTCTGTTTTCCCATACGCTGCTGCTTGAGCGTGCTGATAATGTGCAGCGTTTCTACAGTGTAGGGATAAATAGAGTGAAGATGAGGACGGCAGAATAAATGCCTGTCTGAAAACATTCAGACAGGCATTTATTCTGTGCACTTGTGTTTAAGACAACGGCGCTAACAATTTTTCAAAGGCTTCTTCGAATTGTTTCAAACCGTCTTCTTGTAAACGGGTAGCAAGGGCTTCCAGATCAATACCGAGTTTGACTGTTTCCTCAAGCTGCCGTTGGGCTGAGTCGACATCAGCGGTCAGAGTGGTTTGAGCGGTGCCGTGGTCGATAAAGGCTTTAAGCGTGGCATCGGGTACGGTGTTGACGGTATTCGGACCAATCAGGCTGTCTACATATAAAGTATCCGGGTAAGCGGGGTTTTTTACGCCGGTAGAGGCCCACAAAAGTTCGACACGGTTGGCGCCTTGCCGTTGCAACTCGGAGAATTTGGCGCTGCTGAAAAATTGCGCCCAGTCCGAATAAGCGGCCTTAGCCAGTGCAATGGCAATTTTACCTTGCAGATGCTCGGGCAAAGTGGCATCCAGCGCATTATCGACGCGTGAGACGAAAAAGCTGGCTACAACATGGATGCGGTCAACCGAGTTCCCGGCTGCCAGACGTTTTGTGATGCCGTCACTATAGGCCTGATATGCCTTTAGTGTTTGAGCGCGTGAAAAAAGCAGCGTTAGGTTGACGCTGATGCCTGCGGCAACCAATTCGGTTAAGGCAGCCAACCCGGCATCGGTCGCAGGCACTTTAATCATGACATTTTCACGGGCAATCGCAGCGTGCAGGCGTTTGGCTTCGGCAACGGTGCCTGCGGCATCGTGAGACAGGTCAGGCGCCACTTCCAAGCTGACAAAGCCGGTTTTGCCGCCGGTGGATTGGAATTCAGGCAGGCATACGTCGCAGGCGGCCTGTACATCGGCTACAGCCATGGTTTCGTAACATGCTTTGGGGCTGAGCTTTTGTGCTTTTAATTTTGCAATGTCTTCGGCATACAATGGGTCACCGGCGAAAGCTTTCTGAAAAATAGCCGGATTGGAGGTTACGCCGCACACCCCTTGTTTCAGCATTTGCGCCAACTCGCCGCTCTGGATGAGCGAGCGGGAAAGGTTATCGAGCCAAATTTGTTGTCCTAATGCTTTAACGTCCGATAAAATGGTCATCTTAGAATCCTCTTGTCTACTTGTGTGAACGGGTAAAAGTCAATCCTAACGCGAAAACGTGGATTTGGATAGCCCTGAATGATGGTAACGTAACTGCTATGCAAAACAATCAACAAAGTTATATCGGTTGGGCGCGCGAAGTGCTGCAAACGGAAGCGGAAAGCTTATTGGAAGTGGCTGCTTCGCTTGACAATCATTTTATCGAAGCGATAGACGCGATATTAGCCTGCACCGGCCGGGTGGTGGTTTCCGGCGTAGGGAAATCAGGCCATATCTGCCGTAAAATAGCGGCAACGCTGGCTTCCACCGGAACTCCGGCCTTTTTCGTTCATCCGGCCGAAGCAGCGCACGGCGATTTAGGCATGATTGTAGACGGCGATGTGGTGATTGCGGTATCCAATTCAGGCGAGAGCGATGAAATCGTTACGCTGCTGCCCGCTTTGAAACGCAAAAAAATCACCTTGGTTTGCATCACGGCTAATCCTGATTCAACCTTGGCGAAAAATGCCGATGTGCACATTACCGCAAGCGTTTCAAAAGAAGCCTGCCCGCTCGGCCTTGCGCCCACTTCAAGCAGCACGGCCGCTTTAGCATTGGGTGATGCGCTGGCGGTGGCATTATTGCGGGCGCGCTCGTTTACACCCGATGATTTTGCCTTGAGCCATCCTGCGGGCAGATTGGGGAAGCGTTTGCTGATGAGGGTTGCGGATATTATGCGTACGGGCGAGCGTTTGCCGATTGCAGGGCTGGAAACGACATTGCGCGAAGGCATTCTGACTATGAGCGCCAAAGGTCTGGGCATGGTTGTGGTTACGGATGACGAGCACAAACTTTTAGGCGTGTTTACCGACGGCGACTTGCGTCGCGTATTCGAAAAATGCGAGCAAGTCAGTGCCATTACATTAGGCGAGGTAATGAATCAGAACCCCAAAACCATCTCGGCGGAAAAGCTGGCGACTGAAGCGCTGAAAAATATGCAGGAGCAGAAAATCAGCAGTTTGCTGGTGATTGACGAAGCAGGCAAATTACAAGGCGCGGTTTCGATGCACGATTTGTTGCTTGCCCGCATTGCCTGAAGTACCCATTCTTCGAAAAGCCTGTCTGGAAAAGAAAGAATAGCGATGACTTTATCTGATAACGAAATCCAACAACGTGCCGCCCGTATCAAACTCTTGATTATGGATGTGGACGGCGTGCTGACAGATGGTCGCATCTATATCCGAGATAACGGAGAGGAAATCAAATCTTTCCATACGCTTGACGGGCATGGTTTGAAAATGTTGCAGCAAAGCGGTGTGCAAACGGCGATTATTACCGGGCGGGATGCACCGTCGGTCGGGATACGCGCGAAACAGCTCGGCATAGGGTATTATTACAAAGGCGTGCACGATAAAAAAGCCGTTTATAATGAACTGCGGCAAGTCGCTTCAGTCGAAGAGCAGGAATGTGCGTTTATTGGCGACGATGTGGTGGATTTGCCGGTAATGGTGCGTTGCGGCCTGCCCGTAGCGGTGCCGGAAGCGCACGAGTTTGTGTTGCAACATGCGGCTTACATTACCCGAAAAAGCGCAGGAAAAGGCGCGGTTCGCGAATTGTGCGACTTGATTATGCAGGCACGAGGCACGCTGCAAACGGCATTGGAAGAATATATTAAATGATGATTAAATTGCGCTCGGGCTGGCTGTTTCCTTTGGTGTTGGCCGTTGCTTTGGGCGGCTTGAGCGCATGGCTCGGCCGTATCAGTGAAATTCATGTAGAAGAAACGGCACCTAATCCGAACGAGCCGAAATATGAGATGCGCGGCATTTCCGGCATACGTTTTGATGAAGCAGGGCGGATTAGAGAAAATCTGAGTGCCGAAAAAGCGTGGCAATTGCCTAATAAAGACGAAGTGGTATTTGCCACGCCCGATTTGAAAATGTTTAGCCAAGGGCGGCAGATTTATCAGGTTAAGAGTAAAAATGCCCGTTATGATACGGAAAACAGGCAGGTTTATTTTGAAAACGACGTGGTGATGACCAAAGCCGCAGAAGCTGATAAACCCGCCGGAATGTTGAAAACCAGCCGTATGATGATTGATACGAAAACCGAAAATGCCCACACCGATGCCAAAGTGGAATACCAATATGGTCGTTCGCATGGTACGGCAAACGGTTTGACTTACGATAATGAAAAAGGCATATTGAATTTGCCTTCACGAGTGAAAGCCACCATTTATGACCCTAAAAAACCTTAAAACCGCGGTTGCCGCATGTGTGTTGGTATGTACCGTCGCACCGGTTTATGCCGTAGAAAGCGATCGCAATAAGCCGATTGAAATCGAGGCCGATCAAGGCACGCTTGATCAGAAAAACCAAACTACTACGTTCAGCGGTAATGTAATCATCACTCAGGGAACTATGTATATCCGCGCGGGCAGCGTAACCGTGTCGAAAGATGCCAAGGGCAATCAATTTATGAAAGCCAGCGGCAGCCCCGTCAAATTCGGCCAGGAGCTGGATAAAGGCGGAAAAGTTGACGGTCAGGCCAACAATGTGGAATATGCTTCCGACACTGGTGTGGTTAGGCTTTCCGGCAATGCCAAGGTAACCCGAGGCGGAGATAGGGCGGAAGGCAACAGCATTGTCTACAATACCCGCACCGAAGTCTATACGGTAAACGGCAGCGGCGCTTCAGCAGGCAAATCAGGTAAACGGGTTACGGTTGTGATACAACCCACCAGCAAAAAATAAGCAAATGCTTGTCTGAAAATCGGCGCTGTGGGAGGAGACGGAAGATATCACTTCCTTTTCGTTACAAAAAAATATTGTGGATTACTAAATAGATGGCTTATGCCTGTCAAAATCATTAAATATATAGGCGTTAACAACAGTAATATATTTATTTGAATCAATTTTTTGGTAGTGATGATGCCTGTCTGAAAACAATCGAAATTTAATAATACGCAGCGCTTCGGCCTGCAATACGAGATTTTATGGAACAAACAACAAGCAGCCTAGTGGTCAGCAACCTGCAAAAAACTTTTAAAAAACGACAAGTTGTAAAAGACTTTTCACTTGACATCAAAAGCGGAGAAGTGGTCGGCCTGCTCGGTCCGAACGGTGCAGGCAAAACCACCAGTTTTTACATGATTGTCGGCCTGATTGCCGCCGATACCGGCAGTATCCTGCTCGACGGTAAAGAGCTGCGGCATATGCCGATTTATGAGCGGGCTCGGTTGGGCTTGGGCTATTTGCCGCAGGAGGCCTCGATTTTCCGTAAAATGACGGTGGAGCAAAACATCCGCGCCATTTTAGAAATCAACAACCGCGACAAAGCAGAAATCAACCGGCGTTTGGAGCAGATTCTGGCCGACTTGAATATTGAGCGCTTGCGTAACAACCCTGCGCCTTCTTTGTCGGGCGGCGAGCGCAGAAGGGTGGAAATCGCCCGCGTTTTGGCTATGCAGCCGCGGTTTATCCTATTGGATGAGCCGTTTGCGGGTGTCGACCCGATTGCCGTTATTGATATTCAGAAAATTATCGGTTTTCTTAAGGAGCGAGGTATCGGCGTGTTGATAACCGATCATAACGTGCGGGAAACCTTGCGTATTTGCGACCGCGGTTTCATTATCAGCGATGGTAAGGTTTTGGCAACCGGCACGCCGGAGGAGCTGGTGAATAACGAGCAGGTGCGCGCTGTTTACTTAGGTGAAAATTTTAATTATTGATTATTTCCTTTTTGATGATAAACGCTTAAAATAACCATATACCAGGCGGATATACCGCCTGAGGTAAAATAACAAACCATTTCCCGTATTACGGAAAACCACATTATGAGCGGCCAATCCTTCCACCTCAAACTCAAGCAAACGCAACAGCTGAATCAGACGATGCGGCAATCGTTGCGCATTCTGCAAATGTCCGGCCTGGATTTGGCGCGCGAAGTAGACGATTGGCTGCAAGACAATCCTTTGTTGGAACGCGGAGAAACGCCCGAGGCGCCTCTTGAGCAAAATATGGTTTCCGCCGCTGTCGGCAGCCGCCATAAAATCAGTGGCGATGAAGCGGAAGACATCTGGGCGACTATCGCCGAAGAAGAAGACTTTACCCATTATCTACACAAACAAGTTTGTGAGCATCCTTTGAGTCGCGCCGATGCCGCGCGCGTGCATATTCTGATTGATTTTCTCGACGAACAAGGCTATCTGACCGACAGCATTCCCGATGTTATCGACCATTGCCCGCTCGAATGGATGCTGGATGAAGACGAAATGCGGGATGCCTTGGATTATTTGCAAACTTTCGACCCGCCGGGGGTGGGCGCCGCGAGCCTGACCGAATCGCTTTTGCTGCAACTGCAGCGCCTGCCGGCTTCTCCTGCACGGCAGTGTGCGGCCAGAATCGTGCACCGCCATTTGGATGATTTGGGCAAAAGTGTGCAGCAGAATACGACCAAACTAAAAAAACATTTTCCCGAATACGATGCTGCCGTTATCCAAACCGCTTTGGAAATGGTGGGCAAACTCAATCCTTTTCCTGCATATGGTTTTGCTTCGGCCGAACCGACTTCCTATATCCAACCCGATGTCATTATCAAAGAAGGCAAAGACGGCAAATGGCTGGTGCAAAGTAATGAAGCCGCCTGGCCGCGCATTCAAGTCAATACCGAATTGAGCGAAGCGCTGAAAGAAGAGAGTGCGATGGATCCGGTATGGCGTGAAAAAATTCAGGAAGCACGGCAGAAAGTGGACAGTTTGGCGTTACGCAAAAGCACGGTTTTGCGGCTGGCCGAGTATATCGTGGATAAACAGGAAGATTTTTTTGTGTTTGGAGAAATCGGCCTTACCCCTATGTTGCTGAAAGACGCGGCGCATGATTTGGAGGTGGCGGAGAGCACGATTTCGCGCGCGGTTAACCAGAAATATTTGTCTTGCCCGCGCGGGTTGTTTGCGTTACGCTATTTCTTCACACAAGCCGTATCCGCAGATGATGACAATGAAGGAACCAGCCAAAGCGCCGTGAAAGCGATGGTAACGCAGCTGGTAGCCGCAGAAAACAAGAAAAAACCGTATTCAGACGAGGCAATTAGTAGCCTTCTTAAACAGCAAGGCGTTGATATTGCCCGCCGCACGGTCGCCAAATACCGCGAGTCGCTGGGCATTCCGCCCGCCGGCCAGCGCAGGGAATAGGCGCCGTAATCCCGATGGCGATTTTTGAAGGGCTGCTTTTACAGGCAGGTCTGTTATCAACCGAAGGAGTAAAACTATGAACCTGAAAATCAACGGTTTAAATTTTGATATTACTGAAGCGATTAAAAATCATGTGGAAGGCAAATTGACGCGCATCAACCGCCATGCCGATAATCTGATTAAGGTTACTGTAACCCTCTCGGTGGATAAGTTGCAAAATAAAGCGGAAGCGCATGTGCATCTGGCCGGCAAAGATTTGCATGTGGAGCAAACCGATAACACCGATATGTATGCCGCGATTGACGTGCTGATGGATAAATTGGACCGTGCGATTTTGAAATATAAGGAAAAAAGTAATAATGTGCGCTCGGTGGCTGTGCCGGAGCATACTGAAGAATAAATAAATTCGTTTGATTGAAAGCCTGTCTGAATATTTTCAGACAGGCTTTTATGTTTTTAGAGGAAATCAGCTATTTTGCGTAGGGGGGATGGGCAGGCGAGACGGCCGGCCGGAATGTTCGTAGAACGCTTCGGTTTATTCGCTATATAATGTCGCCTCCGCCAATGCTTGTCTGAAAAGATGTTATGAAATTTGTTTTTTTTCTATTGAAATTGATTAGCCGGCTGCCGTTTCCCGTGATTCAGAAAATCGGTGCGATTGCGGGTAGAATCAGTTATTACGCGGTTGCTCCCCGCCGCAGAATCGGGCAGATTAATTTGGCCAAATGTTTTCCTGAATGGACACAGGCGCAGCGCGATATTGTGCTTAAACAGCATTTCGAGCATATGGGCAAGCTGTTGGTCGAATACGGCTTGTATTGGTATGGCGATGCCGGGCGGCTCAAATCATTGGTGCGTTATCAAGACAAACATTATTTAGACGAGGCGCTGGCCGCCGGAGAAAAAGTGATTTTACTCTATCCTCACTTTACAGCGTTTGAAATGGCGGTGTATGCCCTCAATCAGGATGTGCCGCTGATCAGCATGTACTCCCACCAGAAAAACAAAGCGTTAGACGATCAGATTTTGCAGGGCCGTCATCGTTACGATAATGTGTTCTTAATCGGCCGAACCGAAGGTTTGCGTGCGATTATCAAGCAAATGCGCAAAAGTGCTGCGCCGTTTCTTTATTTGCCTGATCAAGATTTCGGCCGTAAAGATTCTGTTTTCGCCGATTTTTTCGGCATTCCGACGGCAACCATTGCCGGGCTGGGGCGGATCGCCTCTATGACCGGTGCCAAAGTGATTCCGGCGATTCCTACGCGGCAAAGCGACGGTACGGTGGTTTTGCGTTTCTATCCCGCTTGGGCGGATTTCCCTACTGATAACGCCGAAACCGACGCCCAGCGCATGAATGATTTTATTGAAGCGCGTATACGCGAGAATCCGGCTCAGTATTATTGGTTGCATAAACGCTTTAAAACCCGCCCTGAGGGCGATGCTGGATTTTATTAAGTTCAGGTTAAAACCATCATGCCTGTCTGAAAACGCGAGCAGCATTTTCAGACAGGCATTTTTATTACGTATAATTACAATATATATGTTAAATAATACATAATCGGATTTCTGATTCTGAGGATTGTTGTATAAATCATTTAAAAATAAATTTTATTTAAATCAATAAATTGAAAAATAAAAAGAAAGGAAAATTTCTTTTCATAATTAATGTAATATAATAATAAATACTAAATTTATTGGGGTTTGGCGCAGTAAAATAAAAAAATAAATCATTTTTTCAGTATAAAGATGCAAAAAATAGCTTTCTGAGAAGGGTTTTTTAAGCTTAGGAAAGTTATAAGGATTATTTAAAAGGGGCTTGGCAAGGCGGAAAAATCAAGGTACATTTCGCGCATCCGTGCTACACGTAGTTACATATGCTGAGTACGGGTTAGCCGCAAACCACCCGAAGCTGCATACGGTGCTATGCCTTTTATCAGGGAGACCGTATTCGTTTCGACAAGTAAGGCTACATTCAATCCAAAAATCAAGCGAGAACAAAGGAGACTTAACAATGGCGAATTATCAGGAAGAAATCAAACAAGCAAACGAACTGAAGCAACAAATGGGTGCTAGCTGGCATGATATTACCCCGGAATACGTTGCCCGCATGCGTTTGCAAAACCGGTTCAAAACTGGATTGGACATTGCCAAATATACCGCTGCCATTATGCGCAAGGATATGGCCGAATATGATGCGAACCCTGCCAATTACACCCAATCGTTGGGCTGCTGGCACGGTTTTGTCGGTCAGCAAAAGCTGATTTCGATTAAGAAGCACCAGAAAACCACTAATAAACGCTATTTATATCTTTCAGGGTGGATGGTTGCGGGTATGCGTTCTGAGTTCGGCCCGTTGCCGGATCAGTCGATGCATGAAAAAACCAGCGTTCCGGCTCTTATTGAAGAACTTTATACCTTTTTGAAACAAGCCGATGCGCGTGAGTTGGACTTACTGTTTACCGCATTGGATGCGGCTCGCGCCTCGGGCGATAAAGCCAAAGAGCAGGAGATTTTGGGTCAGATTGACCAATTCGAAACCCATGTCGTGCCGATTATTGCCGACATCGATGCAGGTTTCGGTAATGCAGAAGCCACTTATTTGTTGGCGAAAAAAATGATTGAAGCGGGCGCTTGCTGTATTCAGATTGAAAATCAAGTGTCTGATGAAAAACAATGTGGACACCAAGACGGTAAAGTAACCGTGCCGCATGTGGATTTCTTGGCAAAAATCAATGCCGTGCGTTATGCCTTTTTGGAATTGGGTGTAGACGACGGTGTGATTGTGGCTCGTACGGATTCGTTGGGTGCCGGCCTGACCAAACAAATTGCCTATTCTTCAAAACCGGGCGATTTGGGCGATCAATACAATAGCTTCCTCGACGGTGAGGAAATTACCGATGCAAGCCAAATCAAGCACGGCGATGTGATTGTGAATACCAATGGCAAAACCATCCGGCCCGTACGCTTGCCGAGCAATTTGTTCCAATTCCGCAAAGGTACTGGCGTTGACCGCGTTGTGCTGGACTGTGTTACATCGCTGCAAAACGGCGCCGACTTGCTATGGATTGAAACAGAAAAACCGCATATCGGCCAGATTAAAGAAATGGTGGATCGCATCCGAGAAACCATTCCGAACGCCAAGCTGGTGTATAACAACAGCCCGTCGTTCAACTGGACGCTGAACTTCCGTCAGCAAGTGTTCGATGCTTGGAAGGAATCAGGCAAAGACGTATCCGCTTATGATCGTGCCAAATTGATGAGCGCGGATTATGACGCAACCGAGCTGGCAAAAGAGGCTGACGAGCGTATTCGCACCTTCCAGAAAGATGCGTCTGCCCAAGCAGGTATTTTCCATCACTTGATTACCCTGCCGACTTACCACACCGCAGCGTTGTCAACGGATAATCTGGCTAAAGGTTACTTTGCTGATCAGGGTATGCTGGCTTATGTGAAAGGCGTGCAGCGTGAGGAAATCCGCCAAGGCATCGCTACCGTGAAGCACCAAAATATGGCCGGTTCGGATATTGGCGATAACCATAAAGAATACTTTGCCGGCGAAGCTGCCCTTAAGGCAGGCGGTAAAGACAATACGATGAATCAGTTCTCTTAACGAGAACAACGTTTCAGGCAGGCATTTTTGAGTAGAAGCCTGTTTGAAACGGAAAGGCTTTGTCAGGCAGAGTTGAGCTGCCTGATGAAGATGCAGGTGAGAACCTGTATGTTTGTGAAGCGTAAATCTCTGATTTGAGGTATTCGGGGCAACTTTTTAGTTGCCCCCTTTTTTGGTGTTTGGCAAGGTAAAGAGAGCCCTGTTAAAAGCGCTTTTCCAAGCTCATATACCATTGGGAAGTTTTGCTGGAGGAGGATTTGACGTTGCTGTCGACTTTGGAATAACGATAATCCAATTTGGGTGAAACGCCTTTCCAGCGGCGTGGTTGGAATGATAAAGAAGCGCTGGCGTTGTATTCGTTATCTTTTCTGCCGAAGCCGTAGAGCGTTTCGGAATGACCGAAATCGCGCCGGCCGTATTGCACCGATGCGCCGGCACGCAAGCCGTTTTCAAATTTTCTGGAGATGCCGGTGCGTATAATGGCTCTGTCGGATGCGCGTGTTCTGTTTTCAGTTTGATCGGCTCGATAATCGGTGCCGAGGTTGAAGGTCCAAGCATCGTCGGGGTGCCATTCGGCGGAGCCGGACAGGCTGCTTAAGGTGCCGTTGTAGTATTTGGCATAATCGGGGTTGTTATAACTGCGATTGATGCTGGATGCGGAGAGCGATACGCGCCAAGTGTCGGTCAGTTTATTGCTGTATGAGGCGGAAGCGCCTTTGTTGAGAATGTATTTTTCACTGCCCAGCCAGCTTTGCTCGGTATAGGGCGTAAGCGACCAGCTTTGTTTGCCTGCTGCGCTGCGATAGCCTGCAGCCAATCGGACGGAGCGGGTGCTGCGATCGTAGTAATCCCAGTAGTGCATGCCTCGGCTGGTAAGGCCGACGCGCAATTTATGGTTGCCGGTCAGCTCGAAATCACGCTCGGCACCTAGGTTGAAACGAAAGGCATCGTTGGTTTTGGAGGTAAAAATACCGTTGCGCAAGCGGCTGTTGGTGCGTCGGCCGGCGGAGTCGTCTGCGCTTTCGCGGCTGATCTGTACCGGTAGCTGCCAGACATCGGATGCTTGGAGCTTTCGGCTGTAATCACCGGCCTTCGGCTGGGAGCGGGCGGCGGAAAGGTTGTTTATCATGGCGGCTCGCGCGGCTTGCCAATCTGGGCGTTGCGCTAAAACTCGACGGTATAGCGCCTGCGCCTGCATGTATTCGCCTTTGCTGCTGCGCCATTGTGCTTCGGCGTAATCGGCAAATACTTGATCGGCTAGAAAGCGAGCGCGGTATTGTTGCAGCAAGTCGGCCATATTGTCCCAGTTTTTGGTGGTAATGGCGGTTTCCAGCGCATTTTTGAGCTCGGCATCGGAAGGCGGGGCCTTTTCTACCGGTTTGTACGGCCCATTGTTTTCTGCAACAGGATGTTCCAGCGCAGCTTCTCCTTCCGCTGCGGTTGCGCATCGGATGGCGGAAACAAATATTAAGAATAGGGCGGAACGCTTCATAGCCAAAATCGGTATCTAAAGTGGGTTGGATTGTGCCGAAAGGTGTTGGATGAAACAACCTCATTAAGACTGGCGGTTGTGAAATAGGATTGTTTTGATTACTTATTTGGAATAATTTTACAACGCTTGAATTAAATAGACCATGCCTGTCTGAAAAAGTTTTCAAGCAGTTTTAATCAATTGCAATGAAAGCCTAATTGATAGGCGGGATTGTGTTGCGGTGGTGGTAATCGGGGATTTTGCGATGAAAAAATGCCTGTCTGAAAATTCGGTTTCAGACAGGCATTGATATTGGGGTGGATTATAAGCCGTAGTTGGCTTGAACCAAGGCGCATTTGGGGCGCTCGCGCCGGCTTCTTCTGCTGCGGCCGGCAATTTTGCCGCAAGCGGAGCCGGCGTCTTTTTCTTCGGTACGCCTGCTGCGGCTTTCGTTGCCGGAAGACGTACGTTCGCTCCGCTCAGTTTTGTTGCGGGCGGTACGCGCCGGTGCTTTTGCCGGCTGGGCGCCGAAGAAGGTGGGCTCGAAACCTTCGATGCGTTCGATGGCAATGTCGTTGCCGGTCAGCGCTTTAATCGCTTCAAACATCTTTTGTTCGGTTTCATCCATCAGCGAAATCGCTACGCCGTCGGAACCGGCGCGGCCGGTGCGGCCGATGCGGTGTACATAATCCTCAGGCTGGGTCGGCATTTCGTAATTGATGACAAACGGCAATTCGGCAATGTCCAAACCGCGCGCGGCCACGTCAGTAGCTACTAAAACACGTAGGCTGCCTTCTTTAAAAGCATTGAGCGTTTCCAAGCGGGTTTGCTGAGATTTATCGCCGTGAATTGATTGGGCGGCAATTTCGCTGCGCACGAGGTTGCGGGTAACTTGGTCGACACTTTGCTTGGTTTTACAGAACACGATGACTTGGTTCATGTTCAAGTCCACAATCAGCCGTTCGAGCAGACTGCGCTTTTTCACTGTGTCGACTGCAATTACGTGCTGCTCGACGTTGGCGTTGGTGGTGTTTTGTGCAGCCACTTCCACCATCTCGGGGCGATTCATGAAATCGCTGGCGAGCTTGCGGATGGGCGGGGAGAAGGTGGCGGAGAAAAGCAAGGTTTGGCGCTGTTTCGGTAGCATCTGCATGATGCTGCGGATGTCGTCGATAAAGCCCATGTCAAGCATGCGGTCGGCTTCGTCGAGCACCACGATTTCAACTTTGTTCAGATGAATGTTTTTCTGTTTGACGTGGTCGAGCAGGCGGCCGACGGTGGCCACTACGATTTCGCAGCCGGCGCGCAGATCGGCGGTTTGCTTGTCCATCGATACGCCGCCGAATAATACTGTATGGCGCAACGGCAGGTTTTTGATGTAGCCCCGTACGTTCTGGTCGATTTGGTCGGCCAGCTCGCGGGTGGGTGTCAGCACCAGCATGCGCACGGGGTGCATGGCGGGCGAGGTGCTCGGTGTGGCGTAACGTTTGAGCCGCTCGAGGCTGGGCAGCATGAAGGCGGCAGTTTTGCCGGTGCCGGTTTGTGCGGCGGCCAGCAAGTCGTGACCGGCCAGTGCTTTGGGGATGGCGGCGGCCTGAATGGGGGTAGGGGCTTCGTAGCCTTGTTCGGTCAGGGCGGCGACAATTTCGCCGCCTAAGCCGAGGGCAGAAAATGGGTTCACGGTTTTCTCCATTTTGTGGTTTTCGGCATACTTTATAAATTGGATTGCCGCAGGAAAACCGCATTATGCCACACTTTGCCAGATTACGTTTGGAACGGGCCTTTGCCCCGTAGCGGCTTGTTTCAGACAGACTTTCAACAATTGAAAACTTTTTTTTTCGTTTTATTACAAACAGCCTTGTGAAAAAATATTTTCCTGCGTTAGCAGATACTTAAACAGAAGAGGAAGCCGCTTTCCCGTTGCCTGTCTGTTTGCCTTGAGAAACTAAAATCCTAAACCTCACTCAGATTAAAAGTGTTTACGCAAAAGTAGACCGAAAATATTCTTTCAAACCAATAAAGGAATTGAGATATGAAAAAATTGCTGATTGCTTCTATCGCAGCCGGCCTGTTTCTGAGCGCTTGTTCTGCTACTAAAAAACCTGAGCAGGAACAAGCTCCTCAAGCAAGCGTTGAACAAGCTTTGCAAGAGTGCAAACAAGCTGTCGGTGAAACATCTGACCGTGCCGCTTTTGATGCTTGCATGAAATCTAAAGGTTTCGAGCGTCCGGCTCCGCAGCAACAAGCACCTGCACCCGCTCCGGCACAATAAGCCATAGCTAAAAATCGTGTGTAAAAACAGCCCTGCCACCTCCGCAGGGCTGTTTGCTTTCAGACAGGCTTTATTAAAATATTTATCCTTGGGCTTCGGTTGAGAAAATACTACTGACAGAAACTGACACTATTATTCTTTATGATGGCTGTGAGACAGGCGATAGCGGGCTTATCGCATGAATGCCTGTCTGGAAAAGCAAAGGAGCAAGGCATGGCTGATGCAGAAACCATTTACCGGCAGTGGCATGAAGCGGCTAAAAATCGAGATACCGAGGCTTTATTGTCGCTGTATCATGAAGAAGCCGAGTTGGAATCGCCGTTAGTGCCGGTGATTTTGAACCAAGAAAATGGCATCTTGCGAGGTAAGGCGCAAATTCGCACCTTTTTGGAAGAAGGTACGCGTCGCCGCCCGAATGAGTTGGTGCGTTGGTATCGCGACGGGCGCTATTTTGCAAGCGATGATGTGTTGATTTGGGAATACCCTCATCAAACGCCGGAAGGCGGGCAGGTGGATATTCTTGAATGGATGGAATTGAAAGACGGCAAGATTTTCCGTCATCGTATTTACTGGGGTTGGTTCGGCACACAGATGCTTATTCGCTCTGCTTTATCGAAATATAAACAAGGAGACTAGAAGATGAAAGAATTTACCCTTTATATGGCCGATGCGCCTTCCCGCGCTACCAACGTATTGTGGGGCTTGGAAGAGTGCGGTGCGGATTATGATGTGGTTGCGCTGTCGTTCGGCGGTAGTATGAAAGAGCCGGAATATCTGGCGATTAACCCATTGGGCAAGGTGCCGGCGCTTAGGCACAAAGGTGCGGTGCTGACCGAAACCGCCGCCGTTCTGACTTATCTGGCAGAGCAGTTTCCGGCAAAAAATCTGATTCCGGCCGTCGGTACGCCTGAGCGGGGGCAATATTATCGCTGGCTGTGTTTTGCCTTGAACTTGGAATACGGGGCGGTAGATAAATGGCGTCAGATAGAAAATAACGATCAGCAACGTTTGGCCATCGGTTATGGCGATTTTAATGTTGCTTTGGATGTGCTGCGTGATCATCTGAAAGATCATAGTTATATCGTAGGTGATCGTTTTAGCATGCTTGACCTTTATTATTCTGGGTTGCTGGCTTGGTTGATTCATGGTGCCAAAGTGATAGCGGTAGACCCGGTGTTTGTCGAATATATGACGCGTCATATGGCCCGACCTGCTTATGCTAAAAGCGGGGAAGTGCAGGCACGTTACCAAGCATGACACGTTATTGGATTGCGGTAGCGTCTGCTGATCATGTTGCATGCGGCGTGGCAGGCGGCTTTATGCAGGTCTGCCACGGCAAACGGGCGCCTTTGCGTCGCCTAAGTGCGGGCGATAAAATCGTTTATTATTCGCCGACAGAAATATTTGGCAGCAAAACGCCATTGCAAGCATTTACCGCATTAGGCGAAATATCCGCAGGCGAGCCTTATCAAGTGAGCATGGCGGCTGATTTTCAGCCGTTTCGCCGAGATGTCTGTTTTGATACCACCGCAACTGCCGCTTCCATACGTCCATTGATTCCGCATCTTTCCTTTATCCGCGATCCGAAACGCTGGGGTTATCCGTTCCGCTTCGGCTTATTGGAAATATCAGCGGAGGATTTTGGCTTGATTGCCAGCGCGATGCACTTGTCTGATGAAGCACCGACATAGCTTACCTATTGCTGCGTATTTTTCTGAAGCGGCGCGAAAACCATGCTAATTTGCTGGATGGATTATGATATAAACGATTGCATGATGACCCGTTCCGAACGCTTACTGACATTGCTGCACCATTTGCGGCAAAACCGCTATCCTGTTTCCGCTGATGCCTTGGCGGAGCAGCTGGGCGTGAGTGTGCGTACGGTTTACCGCGATATTGAAACGCTACGCCGGCAGGGCGCGGAAATAGAAGGCGAAGCCGGCGTGGGGCTGATGTTGAAAAGCAGCGGCTTTGTGC
>NZ_JAUMZU010000012.1 GCF_030527965.1 Neisseria sp. | reverse complement strand
TTTTAAAACAATTAGTAAAGCATGATTTGTACTAGTTATCTAGGACAGCCCCATTATTTTTATTAAAGGTTCCAACGATTCTGCCGCGAATTGTTTTCGCTTCATTTAAGCTGCCCGAAGCATCGGCCGTTACTACAACTTTTCCAAATCGATTAATAATTAATAAGTCTCCACCAATTTGGCGACTAGCAGTTGGGTGTTTACGTACAGCGTTAATCGTCCCTCCTGGTTCGCTATTAGACTGGGTTAAACCAGTAGCACCACGCAATACCTCAATATGATCATAAAAAGCTAAATTAGTCATGCTCTGCGGATCATTCCACGTATTACCGGATGCTCCTGCGACCGTAGTGGAAATACCATCTTCTTCAATTTGATCGATATAAAAACCCCGACTTTGATAGCACCAACGAGCACTATCTGGAATGACATTAATTCCAGTAGTGGTTTTCAAAGCATCTTCCATACTGGTAATGCCACGATCGTCCAATTGTGTTTTCGTAATCACACTAACCGACTGCGGCGTTTCCTTCGGTGATAATGCCAAACCAGTTGTCGTGCGCATAGCGGAAGTTGTATAGGAATCGCGGTTTTCAGTACGAGTGCTTCTGCTTTGCCCCGTTACATTAACGGTAGATACCTCGGTAGAAGAGTCATCCGCGAAGCTTTGCCCACTCAGTGCTAAAAATGCGGCTAACGTTGTTAGCTTAAATGTTTTCTGTTGCATAAAATTCTCTCTGAAATGAAATATAGTAAATTACTTTGTAATTTTATCACTTTTTGTAATTAAACTACATTAAACAGTCAAATACGACAAACCTTTCGCCTTATTGTTGTTTAATAGAAACAGTTATTATTTTTCAAATAGTTATGCAAAATAGATGCTTGTCTGAAAACTAAAAACCGCCGACTATAAATAGTCGGCGGTTCTTTGTTACACAAAGTTCAAGCCAAATGCTTATTCGGGCAATTCCTCACCTACTGTCGGCTCTCCGGCTTCATTAGCCTCCGCCCATTCACGACGACGGGTGCGATGGTAAGTCAAACCGGTACCGGCAGGGATAAGGCGGCCGACAATCACGTTTTCCTTCAAACCGCGCAATTCATCGTGTTTACCCATAATAGCGGCTTCGGTTAACACTCTCGTAGTTTCCTGGAACGATGCGGCTGAAATGAAACTGTCGGTAGACAACGAGGCTTTTGTGATACCCAACAAAATGTTTTCAAAACGAGCAGGCTCTTTGCCTTCGGCTTCCGCTTTTTCATTGGCCATCATCACATCCGCCCGCTCCACTTGCTCGCCGGGGATAAAGCCGGTTTCGCCTGCGTCGGCAATATTAACGCGACGCAACATCTGGCGAATGATAACCTCAATGTGCTTGTCGGAAATCTTCACGCCTTGCAAGCGATACACCTCCTGCACTTCCTGTACGATATAGCGTGCCAGAGCTTCGATTCCTTGCAAGCGCAGAATATCATGCGGATCCACCGCGCCGTCAACAATGGTCTCGCCGCGGTTAACCACTTGGCCGTCATGCACCAGAATCTGTTTCTCTTTGGAAATCAGAGTTTCATACGCCACACCGTCCAAATCAGTGATAATCAAACGTTGCTTACCTTTGGTCTCTTTACCAAACGATACCGTACCGGTTACTTCCGCCAGCATTCCGGCATCTTTTGGTACGCGGGCTTCAAACAACTCCGCCACCCGCGGCAGACCACCGGTAATATCGCGGGTTTTGGATGAGGCTTGCGGAATACGGGCCAATACATCACCCTTACCTACTTCCTGGTCTTCGCGAACGGTAATGATGGCGCCAACCGGGAAAGCCATAGATACGGCGGTTTCCGTACCCGGGATTCTTACTTCTTCCCCATTTTCATCCAAGAGTTTTACCGTCGGCCGCAACAATTTGGATGTGCTGGACGCGCGACGCTTACCATCAATCACCACCAAAGTGGATAAACCGGTAATTTCATCGGTTTGTTTGGTTACGGTTACGCCTTCTTCGATGTTTTCAAATTTCACACGACCCGCGTGTTCAGTAATCATCGGTCGAGTATGCGGATCCCATGTCGCCAGCGTTTGGCCTGCTTTCACACCCGAACCGTCGTTAACCAACAAGGTCGCACCGTAAGGTACTTTGTGACGCTCGCGCTCACGGCCGATGTCATCATGAATCACAACTTCGCAAGAACGACCGATAACAATCAACTCGCCCTTATTGTTCATCAAATAACGCATCTGGCTGTTAAAGCGCGCCGTACCATTCGATTTGGCTTCGACTTGGCTGGCAGCGGCGGCACGCGATGCAGCACCACCGATGTGGAAGGTACGCATGGTCAACTGAGTACCCGGCTCACCAATAGATTGTGCGGCAATAACACCAACCGCTTCACCGGCATTAACCAATTTACCACGCGCCAAGTCGCGGCCATAACATTTGGCACACAAACCGTAACGGGTTTTACAGGTAATCGGCGTACGTACTTTAACTTCATCCACACCTGAGTTATCAATCAGATCAACCAACTGCTCATTCAACAGCGTACCGGCTTCCACCAACGTTTCGTCACTGGAAGGATCAACCACATCGGCAGCCGTTACACGGCCCAGAATACGATCGCGCAAAGGCTCGATAACATCGCCGCCCTGCACCACCGCTTTCATAACGAAACCGTCCGAAGTGCCGCAATCATCTTCGATAACAACCAAATCCTGAGTCACGTCTACCAATCGACGGGTCAGATAACCTGAGTTAGCCGTTTTCAAGGCCGTATCCGCCAAACCTTTACGCGCACCGTGCGTCGAAATAAAGTATTGCAATACGGTCAGACCTTCACGGAAGTTGGCGGTAATCGGCGTTTCTATAATCGAACCGTCTGGTTTGGCCATCAAACCGCGCATACCCGAAAGCTGCTTAATCTGAGCTGCCGAACCACGGGCACCTGAGTCGGCCATCATGTAGATGGAGTTGAATGACTCTTGATCCACCTCTTTGCCTTCACGATCCAACACTTTCTGGGTAGACAAATTATCCATCATCGCTTTCGCGATTTTATCGCCGGTACGACCCCAGATATCGACTACCTTGTTATAGCGCTCGCCGTTGGTTACCAAGCCTTGACGGTACTGGTCTTCAATTTCCTTCACTTCGCCTTGCGCTTCTGCCAACAATTCAGCTTTCTGTGCAGGTACTTCCATATCGTCCACACAAATGGAAATACCACCTTTGGCTGCCAATGCGAAACCGGTATACATCAAATGGTCGGCAAAAATAACCGTATCGCGCAAACCGCACAAGCGGAAAGATGCGTTAATCAGCTTGGAAATTTCTTTTTTCTTCAGCGCCTTGTTTACATATTCAAACGGCAGGCTTTTCGGCAGAATTTCGCTCAGTAGCGCACGACCTACAGTGGTTTCATAGCGGTTAAGAACCGGTTCGAATTCACCTTCGTCGTTTTTCACCCATTCACGAATACGCACGGTAATTTTCGTACCCAATTCCACTTGTTTGGTATGGTAGGCACGATGCACTTCTTTCACGTCGGCAAACAAACTGCCTTCGCCTTTGCCGTTGATTTTGTCCCGAGTCATATAATACAGACCCAACACGATATCTTGCGAAGGCACGATAATCGGTTCGCCGTTGGCGGGCGACAATACGTTATTAGAGGCCAGCATCAAGGTGCGGGCTTCCATTTGCGCTTCCAAACTCAATGGAACGTGCACAGCCATTTGGTCACCGTCAAAGTCGGCGTTGAACGCCGCGCAGACCAGCGGATGCAATTGAATGGCTTTACCTTCAATCAAAATCGGCTCGAACGCTTGAATACCTAAACGGTGCAAGGTCGGCGCACGGTTCAGCATAATCGGATGTTCGCGGATCACTTCTTCCAAAATATCCCAAACTTCAGGCACTTCCTGCTCAACGAGTTTTTTGGCCGCCTTCACGGTAGAAGCCAAACCTTGCAATTCCAATTTATGGAAAATAAAAGGTTTAAACAATTCCAGCGCCATTTTTTTCGGCAAACCGCATTGGTGCAAGCGCAGGTAAGGACCAACAGTAATCACGGAACGGCCAGAATAGTCGACGCGTTTACCCAGCAGGTTTTGACGGAAACGACCGCCTTTACCCTTAATCATATCGGCCAGTGATTTAAGCGGGCGTTTATTGGCACCTGTCATCGCTTTACCGCGACGACCATTATCCAACAAGGAATCCACTGCTTCTTGCAACATGCGTTTTTCATTACGCACGATAATGTCAGGCGCATGTAATTCCAGCAAGCGTTTTAAGCGGTTATTACGGTTAATCACTCGGCGATACAAGTCATTCAAATCGGATGTAGCAAAACGACCGCCATCCAACGGCACCAACGGGCGCAAATCGGGCGGCAAGACTGGCAATACGTCCATAATCATCCATTCCAGCTTCATACCACTGCGCTGGAAGGCCTCCAATACTTTTAGACGTTTGGCAATTTTTTTGATCTTGGTATCAGAACCGGTTGAATCCAATTCCTGACGCAGTAATTCCACCTCGGCGCTAATATCCAGATTACGCAACAAGTCGCGAATGCCTTCGGCACCCATTTTGGCATCAAAATCGTCGCCGAATTCTTCCAGCTTGTTGTAATAGTCTTCTTCGGTTAACAACTGGCGGCGTTGCAACGGCGTCATACCGGGATCTGTCACCACAAACGCTTCAAAATACAAGACACGCTCGATATCACGCAAGGTCATATCCAATACCATACCCAAGCGGGAAGGCAAGGATTTCAAAAACCAAATGTGTGCGATCGGCGCAGCCAGCTCGATATGACCCATCCGTTCGCGACGCACTTTGGAAAGCGTTACTTCCACTCCGCATTTCTCACAAGTAACACCTTTGAATTTCAATCGTTTGTATTTACCGCACAAGCACTCGTAGTCTTTAACCGGACCAAAGATTTTGGCGCAAAACAAGCCGTCACGCTCGGGTTTGAATGTTCGGTAGTTAATGGTTTCGGGTTTCTTTACCTCCCCGTAAGACCAAGATCGGATGGTTTCGGGAGAAGCGATGCCGATTTTAATCGCGTCGAATTCTTCTTCCATCCCTGACGATTGCAGGGGATTGAACAAGTCTAACAAAGCTTTCATTTTTGCTCCTTTTAAGGAAGTATCTTTTTCTGCCTCTCTTTTCAGACAGGCATCATTGTTCGGGATTATGCCGCTAGGTATGCACCACAGTTAAAGCTGGCGAAACCTAGTTTCGGTAAGGAAGCCTGTCTGAAAAAGCATCAAGCGGTTTCAGACAGGCATTGCCACTGGAATCAGTTGCGCTCCAAATCAATATCCAAACCTAACGAACGGATTTCTTTAACTAATACGTTGAAAGACTCCGGCATGCCCGCATCGATTTTGTGCTCGCCCTTAACGATGTTTTCGTACATTTTGGTACGACCGGTTACATCATCCGACTTCACAGTAAGCATTTCTTGCAAGGTGTAGGCTGCACCGTAAGCTTCCAGTGCCCATACCTCCATCTCACCGAACCGCTGTCCACCGAATTGAGCTTTACCGCCCAACGGTTGTTGCGTAACCAAAGAGTACGGACCAGTAGAACGGGCGTGCATTTTCTCGTCAACCAAGTGGTGCAGCTTCAGATAGTGCATCACACCAACGGTCACTTTACGGTCAAACGGTTCCCCCGAGCGACCATCATAAAGCGTAATTTGCGTTTTGCTGTCGTTAAAGCCCAACTTCTGAACTTCCGGATCATCGTTTGGATAAGCCAAATCTAGCATTTCATAAATTTCTGCCTCTTTGGCACCATCGAACACAGGAGAAGCAAACGTCGCACCTTTTTTCAGATTTTCCGCCAATGTCAAGATTTCTTCGTCGCTCAATTCATTCAAACGTTCCTGCTTGCCGCTGCCGTTATACAACCGGTTTAAAAACGCACGGATTTCGTCTATTTTTCGCTGCTCCGACAACATTCTGTCTATGCGCTCGCCAATACCTTTGGCAGCCCAGCCTAAGTGCACTTCTAGAATCTGACCGATATTCATCCGTGAAGGTACGCCCAACGGGTTCAACACAATATCCACCGGACGGCCGTCGGCCATATACGGCATGTCTTCCACCGGCAAAATACGCGATACCACACCTTTGTTACCATGTCGCCCGGCCATTTTGTCGCCGGCTTGCAAACGGCGTTTGATGGCAATAAATACTTTCACCATTTTTTGAACGCCCGGTTGCAGCTCGTCGCCTTGAGTCATTTTTTTCTTTTTAATTTCATAAAGAACTTCCGACTCTTCGCGTTTTTGTTGCAAACTCAACTTAATCAATTCAAGCTGTTTAGCCAGATCTTCATCTACCGGACGAATATCAAACCAATCGTGTTTGCTTGGCAAACTGCTTAAGTATTCAGTTGTAATTTCACTGCCTTTGGCCAACTTCATCGGGCCGCCGTTGGCTTTTTGCCCAACCAGCATGCGCTCAATACGGTCAAATGCATCGTTATCAAAAATCCGCAATTGGTCGCCCAAGTCCTGACGATAGCGTTTCAATTCCGCATCGATAATAGATTGAGCACGCTTATCGCGCGGGATACCTTCACGAGTAAAGACTTGTACGTCAATAACCGTACCGCTCATACCGGTAGGCATGCGTAACGAGGTGTCTTTCACATCAGAGGCTTTCTCACCAAAAATCGCGCGAAGCAGCTTCTCTTCAGGTGTAAGTTGAGTCTCGCCTTTAGGCGTTACTTTACCTACCAGTACATCGCCTGCTTCAACCTCCGCGCCAATATACACGATACCGCTTTCATCCAAACGGTTCTGCATACGTTCCGACAAATTCGGAATATCTCGGGTAATTTCTTCCGCACCCAATTTAGTGTCGCGAGCAACTACATTCAATTCTTCAATATGAATGGAAGTATAGCGATCATCTGCCGCCACTTTTTCCGAAATCAAAATGGAATCTTCATAGTTATATCCGTTCCACGGCATAAAAGCGATGGTCATGTTTTGACCTAAAGCCAATTCCCCCAAGTCGGTAGATGCACCATCAGCCACCACATCACCACGTTGCAACACATCACCGGCTTTTACAACAGGACGCTGGTTAATGTTAGTAGATTGGTTCGAACGGGTGAATTTAACCAGATTATAGATATCCACACCCACTTCACCTGCCGTGGCTTCATCATCATGCACACGAACCACAATACGGTTTGCATCAACATACTCCACCACACCGCCGCGACGCGCTACAATAGCCGTAGCTGAGTCAACAGCAACCGATCGTTCGATGCCCGTACCCACCATCGGTTTTTCCGGGCGCAAACACGGTACGGCTTGCCGTTGCATGTTGGCACCCATCAAAGCACGGTTCGCATCATCATGTTCCAAGAACGGAATCAAAGAGGCTGCTACCGATACCACTTGACCGGTTGCCACATCCATATATTGCACACGATCGGCGGTTGCCATAATGGTTTCGCCTTTTTCACGACACGTAATCAAATCGCCTGTCAGCTTACCATTCTCATCCAAATCCGCATTGGCCTGCGCAATAACATAACGGCCCTCTTCGATTGCAGATAAATAATCGATTTCATTTGTTACCTTACCATCCACAACACGACGATAAGGCGTTTCCAAAAAGCCGTACTCGTTGGTACGCGCATAAACAGATAAAGAATTAATCAAGCCGATATTCGGACCTTCCGGCGTTTCAATCGGGCAAACACGACCGTAATGAGTCGGATGTACGTCGCGCACCTCAAATCCTGCACGCTCACGAGTCAAGCCTCCCGGGCCTAATGCTGATACACGGCGTTTATGCGTAATTTCAGACAAGGGATTGGTCTGATCCATGAACTGACTTAATTGGCTGGAACCGAAAAATTCTTTAATCGCCGCAGAAACCGGTTTGGCATTAATCAAATCGGTGGGCATCAAATTTTCCGACTCAGCTTGATTCAAACGTTCTTTAACGGCTCGTTCTACACGCGACAAACCACTGCGGAATTGATTTTCGGTCAACTCACCTACTGAGCGCACACGACGGTTACCCAAGTGGTCAATATCATCCACTTCTCCATGCCCATTACGCAATTCAACCAAAGTAGCGATTGATACAACGATATCCTCCACGCTCAGTACATAACCACCCTTCTCTGCCGCTCCGGCAAAAGTCTGGTTAATCAAACGGCCATACCAAGATGCGTTTTGAGCATCAGTTAATTTTTGCTCATATGTACGCGTATTGAATTTCATCCGACCTACGCGCGACAAATCATAACTGTCTTCATTGAAAAATAAACGATTGAACAACAGCTCAACTGCTTCTTCAGTAGGCGGTTCGCCAGGACGCATCATACGGTAAATCGCAACTCGCGCAGCTTGCTGATCCAGTGTTTCATCTGTACTCAAAGTAGCTGAAATATAGCCACCTTGATCCAATTCATTGATATATAAAGTTTGTAAATCCGTTACCCCATGAATGTCCATTTGGGCTAACAATTCTTCAGTAATCTCATCATTAGCAACGGCCAACACCTCTCCCGTATCCGGAACAACCACGTCTTTAGCCAGAATCTTGCCTAGTAAAGCATCCGCCTCAACAGACAACCGTTTCAAACCGGATTTCTCAATATCACGGATATTTTTTACTGTAATCCGTTTGCCCGCTTGCACCAAAACTTTACCATCGGCATCAACGATATCTAACTTGGCCGTTTCTCCTTTCAAACGGGCTGGCACCAAATCTGTCTCAATCCCGTTTTTAGAAAGATAGAATGTTTCTTTATCGTAGAAAATATCTAAAATTTGCTCGTTGTTATATCCTAATGCCTTTAACAAAATCGTCACCGGCATTTTGCGGCGGCGGTCAATACGAAAATAAAGTAAATCTTTAGGATCAAACTCAAAATCAAGCCAAGAACCACGATAAGGAATTACGCGAGCCGAAAACAATAGTTTGCCGGAAGAATGGGTTTTGCCACGGTCATGTTCGAAAAACACACCGGGCGAACGGTGCAATTGAGATACGATGACACGCTCCGTACCATTAATCACAAATGAACCACTGGGTGTCATTAGCGGAATTTCACCCATATAAACTTCATTTTCTCGCACTTCTTTAACAGTAGGCTTAGAAGATTCTTTATCTAAAATAACCAAACGGATGCGGGCACGCAAAGGAGCAGCATAAGTGATTCCTCTTAACTGGCATTCAGAAATATCAAAAAGAGGCTCTCCCAATACATAATGGACAAATTCCAGACGAGCATAACCGTTATGACTCACAATCGGGAAAATTGAGTTAAAAGCGGCTTGGAGACCATCATCTTTGCGCTTATCAAATGATTTATCTTGTTGTAAAAACTTTGAATAAGAATCCAACTGCGTTGCCAACAAAAACGGCACGTTCAAAACATTAGCACGTTTCGCAAAACTCTTACGAATACGTTTCTTCTCAGTAAACGAATAACTCATATAACACCCCACCAAGTGAAACAATTAAAATAACGGGCTACAGCTATCAACTATAGCTATCTGCAATTCAAACTCAAGTTCAAAATTACATAAAATTACATAAAAAAACGATCAAAATATAAATTTATGTAAATTTAAACCAATAAGAAATAATAGAAGCGAAATAAGGCTGGCAGTAAACTGCCAGCCCATTTGGAAAAAGGAATTACTTGATTTCGACTTTAGCGCCTGCTTCTTCCAATTGTTTTTTGATGTCATCTGCTTCAGCTTGAGATACACCTTCTTTAACAGTTTTAGGAGCACCGTCAACCATATCTTTAGCTTCTTTGAGGCCCAAACCAGTAATTGCACGAACCACTTTAATCACGCCAACTTTTTGATCGCCTGCAGCAGTCAAAATAACATCAAATTCAGTTTTTGCTTCAGCAGCAGCGCCACCGGCAGCAGGGCCTGCAGCTACTGCAACAGCGGCAGCTGAAACACCAAATTTCTCTTCGAACGCTTTAACTAAGTCGTTCAATTCCATAACAGTCAAGTTACCAACTGCTTCCAAAATGTCTTCTTTAGTAATAGCCATGCTATCAAACTCCTAATATTTTAAACTCAGAAATTAATATAAATATGACAAAACCGAATTAAGCGGCTTCGCTTTCTTTTTTCTCTGCCAAAGCAGCCAATCCACGAGCAAGGCTTGAAATCGGCGCTTGCATAACAAATAACAATTTAGACAACAATTCTTCACGGCTCGGAATAGATGCCAACTCACCAACTTGGCTTGCATCCATCAATTCGCCATTATAAGAACCAGCCTTAATAATTATTTTGTCATCTTTTTTCGAGAACTGATGCAGTACTTTCGCAGCTGCCACGGCATCTTCTGATGCAGCATAAACCAAAGGACCCACCATTTGATCTGCTAATGCAGCAAACGGCGTATCTGCAACTGCTCTTCTAACTAATGTATTTTTCAAAACGCGCAAATAAACGCCTTCTTTACGAGCATTAGAACGAAGTTCAGTCATATTGGCAACACTGATACCGCGATATTCAGCAATAACCATAGTTTGAGCATTAGCAATACCAGCACTAATTTCTTCTACGGCTGCTTTCTTGGCTTCAATATTGAGACTCAAGGTCCACCTCCTACTGTTTATCATCAAAGTATCTAAATATTCAGATACTTCACCAGTTCGGCAACCTGAAAAGACATTTTGCAAGTCATTCTTGCTTAAAACTTCAGGACTACCGTCTGCGTAGGGTTTGTTTATTAAATCATGAAGATCCCTACGGTCTTGGACATCTACTTAATTTTTATTAAGTAGCCCACTTTAAATCAACTCCATCGCAATACGACAGAGTTGGTTCAATTACAAATTAATTATTTACACTTGCAGAATCAACTCTAACGCCTAAACCCATGGTACTGCTAACGGCAATTTTCTTTAAATATTGCCCTTTAGAAGCTGCAGGCTTAGCTTTCACTAAAGCATCTAGTAATGCGTTAAAGTTTTCTTTCAAGTCAGTTTCCGAGAAAGAAGCACGACCAATCGTAGCATGAACGATACCAGCTTTATCGGTACGATATTGTATTTGCCCTGCTTTTGCATTTTTAACAGCATCAGCAACGTTAGGAGTTACCGTACCTACTTTAGGATTAGGCATCAAACCACGAGGACCCAAAATGGTACCCAACTGACCAACAATACGCATTGCATCAGGCGATGCAATAACCACATCAAAATTCAAATTACCTTTTTTAACTTCTTCAGCCAAGTCCTCAAAGCCTACTATATCTGCACCAGCAGCTATAGCTGCTTCAGCATTCGCACCTTGAGCAAAAACAGCCACACGAGTAACCTTACCCGTACCCTTAGGCAATACAACAGATCCTCTAATAACCTGATCGGATTTACGTGGATCAACTCCCAAATTAAAAGATGCGTCAACAGACTCATCAAATTTAGCAGTTGCTGATTTCTTCACCAAAGCAATAGCTTCATCGATCGGATATAGTTTGTTAGAATCAAATGACTCACGTAGAGATTTCAACCGTTTAGAAATTTTAGCCATTTACACACCCTCCACATCAAGACCCATAGAACGGGCGGATCCAGCAATAGTACGAACGGCGGCATCTAAATCAGCAGCAGTTAAATCAGGCTCTTTTGTTTTAGCAATCTCTTCAAGTTGTGCACGAGTCACTTTACCTACTTTATCAGTCAACGGATTAGAGCTTCCCTTTTGCAAACCAACTGCTTTTTTCAATAGAATTGAAGCAGGCGGGGTTTTCATCACAAAAGTAAAAGACTTATCAGCAAATGCTGTGATTACAACAGGAATTGGCAAACCAGGTTCCATTCCCTGAGTTGCCGCATTAAATGCTTTACAAAATTCCATAATATTCAAACCACGCTGACCGAGCGCAGGGCCAACAGGTGGGGATGGATTTGCTTTACCTGCAGGAATCTGCAGTTTAATATAACCAACAATTTTTTTTGCCACAACTAGCTCCTAAAAATGGGTATGACGCAGAATATTAAAAAGTTCCGCTTCCCTAAAACGAATTTATAATTTTAACACTTATAAATCTATTTTCCAATAGAAATTTTTTAAATAAAACTACTTTCGTATAAATTAAAAAGTAGCTTTGGAAAATCATATAACTGAAACTCTTATTTTTGACAAATTTACACTTTTTCTACCTGCCCAAATTCCAACTCAACCGGCGTTTCTCTTCCAAATATTTGTACCAAAACCCTTAATTTATTTTTCTCATAATCAACAACCTCTACTACTCCACTAAAATCTGCAAACGGGCCTTCATTCACCCTAACTTGCTGACCTATATCAAACTCAACTTTCGGCTTGGGCTTACGATCAGTTCCATGTGCATTCACTTGCCCCATAATGACGTCTACTTCCTTCGGGGTAATAGGAAGTGGTTTATTAGCCTTACCACCAATAAAACCATTTACTCGCGGAGTGCTTTTTACCAAATGCCATGACTCATCTGTCATTTCCATTTCCACAAGCACATAGCCTGGAAAGAATTTCCTCTCACTTACAGTACGGCGACCATTTTTAATATCAACCACCTCTTCAACCGGAACCAAAATCTCTCCAAAATAACTTTCCATCTTTTCACGCAAAATACGTTCTTTCAAAGTTTTTTGGACATTTTTCTCAAATCCTGAATAAGCCTGGACCACATACCAGCGTTTAGACATTTTTAGCCTTTCAGCAATACTGTATTGAACACAATGGAAATCAAACTATCCACACCATAAATAAAGGCAGACAGAATTGCCACAAAAATAATTACCCTAACAGTAATTTTAATTGACTCAGCTCTGGTTAACCAAACAACTTTTTTAAACTCGTTGTAAGAATCACTCACATACTCTAGAAAGGCTCTTCCAAACTGACACCAGAATAGAATTAACACTAAAGCGATTAATCCGCTTACAGCCAAAGCACCTTGCTTCGCATAAGAAGGTATCGTTAAAACATTTGAATAATATGCCCATAGACCTACACCAAACACAGCTAAAGCAATCAATAACTTAAAAAAGTCGAGGATACTGAATCTTTTTTTAATTTGCTTCGCAGATTTGACGCCTGTCGACAATGACTCAAGCGGAGTTTTTGCTGTCATTATTAAACCTAAGCTAAAATAATAAAAACTAACCGACTACAAGGCCGGTTAGTTTTTTTGATTTGGCAGGCCAGGAGGGTCTCGAACCCCCAACCCTCGGTTTTGGAGACCGATACTCTACCAATTGAGCTACTGGCCTCTATAGATTAAGCGATGATAGAAGATACCACACCGGCACCTACGGTACGACCACCTTCACGAATCGCAAAGCGCAGACCGTCTTCCATCGCAATCGGAGCAATCAGTTCTACTGTAATCGTTACGTTCTCACCAGGCATTACCATTTCAACACCATCTTCCAGAGTAACCGCACCGGTAACATCTGTTGTACGGAAGTAGAATTGCGGACGGTAGTTGGCGAAGAACGGAGTATGACGACCACCTTCTTCTTTGCTCAAAACGTAAACTTCCGCTTTGAATTTGGTATGAGGAGTAATCGAACCCGGTTTAGCCAATACTTGGCCGCGTTCAACCTCTTCACGTTTAGTACCACGCAACAGAACACCTACGTTATCACCGGCTTGACCTTGATCCAACAGTTTGCGGAACATTTCCACACCGGTACAAGTGGTTTTCTGAGTCGCTTTCAAGCCAACGATTTCAATCTCGTCACCAACATTGATGATACCGCGCTCTACACGACCGGTTACTACAGTACCACGACCGGAAATAGAGAATACGTCTTCGATAGGCAACAAGAAAGGTTTGTCTACCGCACGCTCAGGTGTCGGAATGTAGCTATCCAATGCAGCAGCCAGTTCAAAGATTTTTTCTTTGTAAGCGGCATCACCTTCCAAGGCTTTCAAAGCAGAACCTTGAACGATCGGGCAGTCGTCTCCCGGGAAGTCGTAGCTGCTCAGCAGGTCGCGGATTTCCATCTCAACCAGCTCCAACAGCTCGGCATCATCAACCATGTCGCATTTGTTCATGAATACCAAGATATAGGGAACGCCTACCTGACGAGCCAACAGGATGTGTTCGCGGGTTTGCGGCATCGGGCCGTCGGCAGCAGATACCACCAGAATCGCGCCGTCCATTTGGGCCGCACCGGTAATCATGTTTTTAACATAGTCGGCGTGACCCGGGCAGTCTACGTGTGCGTAGTGGCGGGTTTCGGTTTCATATTCAACGTGTGAAGTGTTGATGGTAATACCGCGGGCTTTTTCTTCCGGGGCATTGTCGATTTGGTCGTAGCCTTTTGCCTGACCGCCGAATTTTTCAGCCAAAATAGTGGTCAGTGCAGCGGTCAATGTGGTTTTACCATGGTCAACGTGACCAATGGTGCCAACGTTTACGTGCGGTTTGCTACGTTCGAATTTCTCTTTAGCCATGGCAATTTCCTGTGTATAAAATATCTAACAAAGTTAAGGAATTTAAGAATTTGGTGCCCATGGGCAGATTTGAACTGCCGACCTCTCCCTTACCAAGGGAGTGCTCTACCCCTGAGCTACATGGGCTAATATGATTGGAGCGGGTGAAGGGAATCGAACCCTCACCGTAAGCTTGGAAGGCTTCTGCTCTACCATTGAGCTACACCCGCATACTTACTATTCTTTAGCCCCATTAACTATGAATGGTTGGTGGTGGGAGAAGGATTCGAACCTTCGAAGCTCTCGCAACAGATTTACAGTCTGCCCCCTTTGACCGCTCGGGAATCCCACCTAAAACTGAAGAATACGATAATACGAATTTGCTTTAAAATCGTCAAGAATTATTTTCTTAATTTTCGTTTCAAATAATTTAATATGCTAATTTATAAAAAGATTATTTTAATTTATTTCGCCGTAATAATACGCTCATATTTAGCCTGTAGTTCGGCTTGAGTTTCGGGATGCTCTTCGTCAATCAATATGCAATCCACCGGGCACACCTGCTGACACTGCGGCTCGTCATAATGACCTACGCATTGAGTGCATAGACCCGGATTAATTTCATAGATTTCTTCACCTTGAGATATAGCATCGTTTGGGCATTCTGGCTCGCACACGTCACAGTTGATGCACTCATCGGTAATTAAGAGTGACATTTCACAATCCTTAAATTTGAAAATAATTATTTTGGGATAATTGGTTTGTAATTATAACACAGTCTGGGTTTGTTGCTCTTAGTTTAAAGCTTTTTGCAATTTGATAATCGTTATTATAATCAAGAATCTATAGCCATCATTAATACAAACAAAAAGCCTTTGGTTTATTGCTGTTCGCTTGTTGTTTTATTAAATGACATGGTATTCCTTTAAGAAGAATTTACTTTTCCCTGATTTCCCTTCGCGAAAATCTATTAACCATTCAGGGAAAGCGGGAATATTGCCTACTTCAATGTACACTTTGGCTTTTTCAAACAGGCACTGGTGTAACTTCGTAAACAAAACTGGCCAATCACTCCACGCAAAAGGCGGATCCAAAAAAACGACATCAAACTGTTGGTCAACATTTTGCAAGTATGAAAGTGCGTCACCCATCAATACGGACACGCTATTATTCAAGCCAAGCGTTTCGATATTTCGTTTCAAAACATGAGCCGCATTGCGATTTTTTTCTACCATAACGACATTTGCAGCATTTCGGGATGCGGCTTCTAACCCAAGTGCACCGCTTCCTGCAAACAGATCCAATACATTCAAACCCGTCAAATCCTGCCCCAACCAATTAAAAAGGCGTTCCCGTACCATATCAGCCGTTGGTCTCAGCCCTTCCGAAGATGCAAAGTTAACTTTCCTTCCTCTGCACACTCCCCCGATAATTCGTACTTGATTACTATGTTGGTATGTAGGCATGATGTCTCCTTTTTCAGACAGGCTTTGCCAATAGAATGCCTGTCTGAAATATTTAGTGTGTTTTCAGACAGGCATTGTTGAGATAGAAAATAAAACGAATATTTGCGTCTATCTGCTTATGCTTTTGGTTCCGGAGGCTCGATTTGTTCGCTCCAGCCGCAATCTTTTTGCGGACAAACCTTTTCAACACCTCTGCGCTTGGTCGTTTTTATGGTCAAAACAGGCCAATGGCACTTGGGGCAAGTTTCCGCAAGCGGTGGATTCCAAACGGCATAATCACAATCAGGATAAGTGTTGCAGCTATAAAACAACTTACCATAGCGTGATTTGCGCTCAATCAACTGACCTTTGCCACACTTCGGACAAGCAACGCCCGTTTCTTTTGGCTTTTCCAAGGGTTCGATATGTTTACATTTCGGATAGTTGGCACAACCGATAAACTTACCATAGCGGCCTTTTTTGTAAACCAATTGCCCGCCACATTTCGGACACTCCCGCCCTTCCACCACACTAGGCTCTTCCAATTCTTTCGCGGCATCTTCTGCGGTTTCATTCATATTACGGGTATAGTCGCAATCCGGATAACCTGAACAGGCGATAAAGCGCCCCCGTTTGCCAAATTTAATTTGTAATTTATGAGTACCACACTTCGGGCAGGTTTCATCCAGCTCTTCGGTAGTAATTTTGGCGCGCTCGATGCCTTCTTTCTCTACCACTTGCTTATGAAAGCCTTTCCAGAATTTATCCATTACAGGAATCCACTGGCGCTTGCCGTTAGCAATTTCATCCAAGCTGTCTTCCAGCTTGGCCGTGAAATCATAATCGACATACTGCTCGAAATGTTCCGTAAGGAATTTATTAACAATATCTCCGGTATCAGTCGGCATAAAGCGGCGCTGATCTACCGTGACATATTCTCTGTCTTTGAGCGTTTTAATAATGCTGGCATAAGTAGAAGGCCGACCGATGCCGAAGTCTTCCAAGGCTTTAACCAAAGTAGCTTCGTTAAAGCGAGGCGGCGGTTGGGTAAAATGTTGCTCACCATAAAGCTTATCTACCGGCAGCACTTCACCCTCTTTCAATTCAGGTAGTTTTTTGTTGTTTTCATCGCCATCGTCTTCATCCTGCCCTTCTTGGTAAACATGCAGAAAACCCGGAAACGACAAAACTTGGCCTGTCACACGGAACATACCTTGCCCGACTTGTATGTCGACCGTAGTAGCATCAAATTTGGCATCGACCATCTGGCAAGCCACCGCACGCTGCCAGATCATTTGATAAAGCTTAAACTGATCGCTGCTTAAAAAAGGCTTCACGTTTTCCGGCGTACGGTAAACCGACGTGGGGCGAATAGCTTCGTGCGCTTCCTGGGCATTTTTAGACTTGGTTTTATAAACCCGCGCATCCTTCGGTAGAAAATCAGAACCGACTTGTTTTTCAATATAATGACGCAATTCGGTTACTGCATCGGCAGAAAGATTCACACTGTCGGTACGCATATAAGTAATCAAGCCGACCGCGCCTTGCCCGACATCAATACCTTCGAATAATTGTTGTGCCATACGCATCGTACGATCGGTTGTCATACTGAGTTTGCGAACCGCATCTTGCTGCATCGTCGATGTAGTGTAAGGCGCAACCGGTTTGCGGGTGGCCTTTTTTTTCACCACTTCGGCCACTACAGCCTGTTGACCCTCCAAGCCTTTCAATACCTCAGCCTGCGAAGACTCGTTAGGCAAGGAAAACTGCTCCAATTTATTTCCCTGCCAATGAGTCAGCTTAGCATTGAATTTTTGCCGTCCTTTATGGCTATCCATATGAACAGACCAATATTCCTGACTCTCAAATGCCTTGATTTCATTTTCACGCTCGCAAATCAAGCGCAACGCAGGGCTTTGCACCCTTCCTGCACTTAATCCGCGACGAATTTTTTTCCACAACAAAGGAGACAAGTTAAAGCCGACCAAATAATCCAACGCACGGCGCGCCTGTTGTGCATCCACCAGATTGAAATCCAGATTGCGCGGATGCTGGATAGCCTCCTGCACTGCTTTTTTAGTTACTTCATGAAATACGACACGCTGCGGCTGAATATTTTTCAAACCGCGTTTGCTTTTCAGAATTTCCCACAAATGCCATGAAATGGCTTCCCCTTCCCTATCCGGGTCGGTTGCCAAATAAATGTTTTCCGCTTCCTTGGCCGCCGCTACAATCGCATCGACATGCTTGCTGTTTTTCGCAATGATTTCATATTTCATCGAAAAATCATGCTCAGGATCAACCGCCCCGTTTTTAGGAATCAAATCTCGTACATGCCCGTAAGATGCCAGCACCTGAAAATCCGGCCCGAGGTATTTCTGCATGGATTTCGCTTTGGTTACCGACTCGACAATTAACAAATTCTTTGTCATTTATATCGCTCTCTATTTTGAAATTATTATGTGTATTCAGACAGGCATTAATTAATACACATGCCTGTCTGAAACATAGATACCGAAAAAATCATTTCAGTGCATCGTTGCCGCCCCATGCAGCGCGACCATTAAATCATCACCGATTAAAACGGGCAGCTCTGCTCTATGCGCCCACAAGACCAGCAATGCCAGTATCTTCGCCATATCAACCGTGATTTCTTCCGGTGGCATAGAAAGCAAAGCATTTAGCACAAATTCACGTTGCCCCGCATTAATGGCCTCTTCCCGCTCTAAATAATGCAGCAACCCCAACACTTCCTGTGGCAATACTTCCAATTCTTCAGGACTATAAACCCGCATCGATCGCCCTGCCTCTTCAGAAGAAAAAGTTATTTGCGGCTGATTTTCCAATGCTTCCAGCAACATCAATAAATTACCGATTTCCACATCACCAAAACCGGCTTCCTCTAATAACGCACCTAAATCGCTTGGCGGCGGGCAGGCATCAAAATCCCGAAAATGTTCAATTAAAAAAGCAATTACATCTGCCATACTGTTCCTTAAATAATCTCGTCTAAGGGCCAATCCATACTATTAATATTATTTTCTGACCCGCTGATAACGTCCGCCCGGCATCGCCGCAACCACACCGAGTAGTTCCATTTCCAATAACAAAGCGTATACATCCGCCGTTGCCAAATCAAGCCGACCGGCCAGGCTATCAGGATGAACCGGATCATATCCCATCGCCTCAAGAACGCTATCTGCTTCCGTATTTACACCTATGTGTTCCGCTGCTTTATCAGCCTGAAAGCTCGTTTGTTTGCTGGCATTTTCTCCCGCAACACTGGTTTGGGAAACGGAATCGCTATATATAGAATATGACGACATTCCCGTTTTGTGCAATAGTTGAGGGCATTCTTGTAAAATATCCTCTAAATTTTCCACCAATTTGGCGCCTTCTTTAATCAATTTATGGCAACCTTTACTGTGTGGATTGTCAATCGACCCGGGCACGGCCATAACCTCCCTGCCCATTTCGCCTGCCAATCTAGCTGTAATCAGCGAACCAGACTCTACCGCCGCCTCCACCACCAACGTAGCCTGAGATAAAGCTGCAATCAATCTGTTTCTACGCGGGAAATTACCTGCAAGAGGGCGTGTACCCAAGGGAAACTCAGAAACAATCAAGCCCGTTTCTGCAATCTGATATGCTAGTTGTTTATTAGCCTGAGGGTAAATCCTATCGATTCCCGTGCCCCACACAGCCACCGTCCCCGCCGATCCGTCTAACGCACCTTGATGCGCTGCGGTATCAATCCCGGAAGCCATACCCGATACGACACCAATCCCTTGCTCCGACAGCGCCTTGGCAAAATCACGAGCAATCCGCATAGCCTGCGGCGTGGCATGACGGCTGCCAACGATTGCTACTGACGGACGCATCAACAATTCAGATCGGCCGCGTAAGAAAAGTAAAGGAGGCGGAGTCAATCCTTCGGCCAACATCATTGGAAAATCCGCTTCATTCAAGAGCATTAACCGGCAACCCTCACCTTGCGCCCATGTTAATGCCGCATCGGCAGCCATTTTAGCCTGCTCTCTGTTTTTATCCCACTCTGCAACGGCCTGCTTATGATGAACCAACTGCTTAATCTGTTCCACAGGTGCAGCCAACACTTGACTCGCCGTACCGAAAAACCGGATTAATTTAACAAAGCTTTCGGCACCGATATAAGGCGTTAGCGCTAATTGAACCCAAGCATAATACTCTTGATGATTCATACTCCCCCTACTTTCGCAATGTGTTTTCAGACAGGCATATGCCTGTCTGAAATAATTTTTAGATATTAATTATGAGCCCCGCCGAACAAAAAACCGCAAGAAACGATTAAATCAATATACTGTCTTTTAATCGCACTAATCATTGCCCAGCATCAAAGCGAAGAATGGGTTGGGCTCTGTCGAATACAGAGCCCAACCCATTCACAATCCTTACGTCAACACCATCAAATTAATAAGGATTGATATTGCTTCGATAATTGTATTCGTTATGTTCCGTATCGTGAGATTCTTGCGGTGCATTTCTGACATGCGGCTTGTCGCCCGGCATATTGTCGAGATCCTGCCCCGGTTCAGAAGCAACGTCGCCAATATTAATATTAGTCAAGCTCTCCAAAATGATAGCGGAAGACAAATGTTCGCTGGTTTTGTATACCATCGCCAAACCCACTTCTTCAGCTGGAATCGACACATATTTCAGCGTGCTACGGCGGCCTTTTTTGCCGTCGTCAAACTCCATTTTCACTTGGCGGCTTTTCTTATAAAGGCTAACGACACTGCCTTGATCCAATCCGTCTGCTTCGCCTTTGTTCAAAGTAATGGTTTGGAATTGACCGGCCTCGCTGATTCCGTCAAGAATCGAGACGACCCGTGCGTCGATATGTTGACTGGGAGAATGAGGCTGGATTTTTTGATTGAAATTCTGCAGATTCTCATCAATTTTCAATAAATAATCACCTTCTTTGATTTCAGAAATCGCCTCTTCCACAATCATTGGTTGTGCGGTTTTTGTCGGAATTTTAAGCAGCGGATGCTGGCGGGTATAATACTCACCATCTTTTAAATATTCCGCATCTTTCTCACTACGGGCATCCAATGCACTATTGGTATAAGGCAAGGTGTTCAAAACACCGCTAAACACCACTTCCTGACCCAAATATTTATGGGTTTCAGGATCCAATACGTCTTTACGCGCACGATACACCAAATAACGGCCGGGCTCTTTAACACCATAAGCATAAACACGATCGCCGCGGCTATACATGATGCGATTTTCCGGCCCTTTAATCAGGCGCGGCGCATCTTGTGTTTCAGCTTGCGGAATTACTTGCGGATGCCGCATGAACATACGGAAAAAATCAACGTTAATGGCTTGAATGCCATAACCGGAAGACACTTCGCGCACGCGCGGTGCCAGTTTGACGGTTGGAATACGCTCTGTCTGATTATAAGTACGGCTTACCGCATGCCTGACTTTTTTCGGTTTGGCTTTCGTTTTTGCCACTGCCGGTGCCGAAATAGCCACGCCAAGCGCGCAAAGCAAGGTTATAATACGTTTTTGCATGACAAACTCCCCTTGAAATAACTTCAATACTGTCATCTATAATTCATTTAATTAAACAAACGAGTCAATTAAACTTGACCCGCCCCGGATGCTATTGCGGTATTTTAACACCGTTTTCGGTTAATATCCTAGCGTTGAAAGAAAACACACACTATTGTTACTGAGAAGATTATGGCATTACTAAACATTCTGAAATACCCGGACGAACGGCTTCATATCGTGGCGAAACCCGTAGAAAAAGTTGATGATCGGATTAAAACTTTGGTAGCCGATATGTTTGAAACCATGTACGAGGCACGCGGCATCGGCTTGGCCGCTACGCAGGTCAACGTACACGAACGGGTGGTGGTGATGGACTTAAGTGAAGAGCATAACGAACCGCGCGTCTTCATCAATCCGATTATTACCCATAAAGACGGCGAAACCACTTACGAAGAAGGTTGCTTATCGGTTCCTGGCATTTACGATACCGTTACCCGTGCCGAACGTGTAACCGTTGAAGCGCTAAACGAAAACGGTGAAAAATTCGTGTTAGAAGCCGATGGACTGTTGGCCATTTGCATACAACATGAGCTGGATCACTTGATAGGCAAAATATTCGTCGAATATCTATCCCCGCTCAAGCAGAATCGCATCAAAACCAAGTTAAAAAAGCGTGCCAAACACGATTTGTAATTTTCAGACAGGCATTACCTTTTATGAACGTTATCTTTGCCGGCACCCCCGATTTTGCCGCCGCCGCGCTGCAAGCCATTGCTGATGCAGGGTTTACCATTCCATTAGTATTAACCCAGCCCGACCGCCCGAAAGGCCGCGGCATGCAGCTGCAAGCCAGCCCGGTCAAACAACTCGCACAAACCCTCGGCCTGACGGTGGCTCAACCAAAAACATTGCGCAGCGAAGAAGCGCAAGACTTGTTACGACAGCAAAATGCCGACGTAATGGTGGTAGCCGCCTACGGTCTGATTCTGCCGGAAGCGGTTTTAAATATCCCGGTACACGGCTGTCTGAACATTCACGCTTCGTTGCTTCCCCGCTGGCGCGGTGCCGCGCCGATACAACGCGCAATCGAGGCGGGCGACAGCGAAACAGGCGTTTGTATCATGCAAATGGATGCCGGCCTTGATACCGGCGCCGTAATTAGCGAGCACCGGTATCCCATTAAAAACATGGATACCGCCCGTGAAGTTCATGATGCATTGGCACTTATCGGCGCACGCGCTATAGTTGCCGATTTACAACAACTTGCCCTTTCCCGCCAACTGCCCGCCGCACCGCAAAGTGAAATCGGTGTTACTTATGCTCAAAAATTAAGCAAAGAAGAAGCCAAAATCAACTGGAACGAACCGGCGGATCTTATCGAACGCAAAATCCGCGCCTTCAACCCTACGCCAGCCGCATGGACTCAATGGCAAAATGCCCCTCTAAAAATCTGGCAGGCCGAAGTAGTGGCACACAACGGCAAAGCCGGCGAGATATTACGCTGTGATTCAAACGGCCTGCTTGTGGCCTGCGGTAATAATGCCCTGCGCATCACGTCTTTACAACCGGCAGGCAGCAAACGAATGGATATCGCAGCCTTCACTGCCGGACACCTTATTCCTGCAGGAACACAGTTATGAGCCTATCGCGCGTGCAAACCTTGGCAGCACAGAGTGTCGGCGCTGTAGCAGCGGGCAAGAACCTGCAAGATACCTTATCCGAAATCCGATCCGCCCACCCCGAGCTAAGCTCGTCTGAAAAAGGTGCTTTGCAAGACATCGCCTACGGCTGCCAACGTTATGCCGGCAGTTTGCGTTTTATGTTATCGCAAATGATTAAAAAGCCAGTCAGCCACCCCGATCTGAACAGCCTATTACTGGTAGCTCTGTATCAATTAAACCACACACGAAATGCACCGCACGCCGTGGTTAACGAAGCGGTACAAGCCGCTTCCCGCATCGAGAACGGCCGGTTTCGTGCCTTTGCCAATGCCATTTTACGCCGTTTCCTGCGCGAACAAGATAAACTCAATGCTCAATGTAAAAACCATACCGAAGCCAAATACAACCACCCCGAATGGTGGGTTGCCTATCTGAAAAACCACTATCCGAAACACTGGAACAACATCATTACCGCGTTCCAATCCCACCCGCCGCTAACCTTACGCATCAATTGCCGGCACGGTGATGCGCAAAGCTACTCGGAAGAATTAGCGGCCAACGGCATTGCAGCAAAAATACTGGGGGACCGTGCGGTCAAATTGGAAGAAGCACTACCAGTCGACCAGATACCCGGATTTAATGAAGGGCGGGTATCCGTACAAGATTTCGGCGCCCAACAAGCCGCGCTGATTTTAAACCCGAAAAACGGCGAGCGCATTTTAGACGCCTGTGCCGCACCCGGAGGAAAAACCGGCCACATACTTGAATTGGCAGATTGCCAGCTTACCGCTTTGGATATTGATAATCTGCGATTGGCACGCGTACGCAACAATTTAGCGCGTTTAGGTTTTCAGACAGGCATCAGTATCCGTTGCGCCGACGCACAGGATACCTCATCATGGTATGATGGAAACGCATTCGATGCGATACTGGCCGACATTCCCTGCACAGCTTCGGGCGTCGTCAAGCGCAATCCTGATATCAAATGGTTGCGCCGCCCGTCCGACGCATTCAAAACAGCGCGCCAACAAGAAGCTTTGTTGGATTCGTTGTGGCCTTTGCTCAAAAAAGGCGGTCGCATACTGCTGGCCACCTGCTCCGTCTTTGAAGAAGAAAACAGTAGCCAATTACAAAAATTCCTCAGTAGGCACGCCGACGCACAATGCAAAGAAACACATACTTTACTCCCCAACAGTAATCAAGATGGCTTTTACTACGCGCTTATCCAAAAGCAGTAAGCACCATTTCCTGCTTGCTCTACTCATCGCCTTAATTCCTTTTGCCTCTTTAGCAGAAGGAATAAGCGTATTGCGCGCCCAAGCGCGGCTAACTGGTGACGGACAGCTTGCCGTAAGCAGCCGTTTCAAAACTGAGCTGCCCGACCAACTCAAACAAGCTCTGCAACAAGGTGTCCCCTTACATTTCACTTTAAATTACCAGCTTTCCGCACCCACTTTGGCTGCTTATAAATTCAGGCTCAATCAAATCGTCGGCAGCGACAATCAAGTAACCTACAAATTGTCATACCATCCGTTGACCAACCGCTACCGCATCAGCGTGGGTACTTTTTCCACAGAATACAGCAATCTTGAAACCGCCTTGCGCGGCATCGGCGCCATTTCAGACTGGAAAGTGCTACCACTCGGCACCTTATCCGGCGAGTCTGCCGAGAATATCCAATCGGAAATCCGTTTAACACTCAGCACGGCCAAACTGCCTAAACCTTTCCAAATCAATGCCATCAACTCAAAAAGCTGGCAGCTGGATTCCGGCTGGAAAGATCTCACCGTCTCGACGGAATAAGCGCCTATGATCCAACGTCTGCTCCCTCTGATCATTGCAACCTCCGTTGCCCTACTCTACCTACTAACCCTTTCTACCGGCAACAACAGCCGCCTGACCAATTATTTCTGGTGGTTTATTGCTGCGGCCTCAGTTCTGATTCTGATTCTGTTGGCTGCCGTCATCCGTTATATTTGGTTCCTTGCAATCGCACACCGTCGAAAAGTACTCGGTTCACAAATCGCACGCCGCTTGGCCATGATGTTTACAATCGTTACCGTCTTACCCGGTCTGTTTGTTTTCGGCGTATCCGCCCAATTCATTTCAAACAGCATCAACTCATGGTTTGGTGACGACACAGATCAAGCATTGGAACACAGTCTAAGTTTGAGCAAATCCGCTTTGAATCTCGCCGTCGACAATTCGTTCGGCCGTGCCGTCAACATTCAGGTTGACTTATTCCGATCCGTTTCACGCGGCCGCGACCTGGAAACCACCTTACAAAATGCACCGCTTGCCAACCAATTCGAACAGCTAGCGCTCTACGACTTAACCGACAACCGAATCCGTGCCGAGCGCAACCCTAAAAAGCTGCCCCAGTCCATACCATCGAAAGACATATTAGCCCAATTGGTTAAAAGCGGCTCATCCCGCACGGTTGAAAACATAAATGAGACACTCTATGCCCAAGGCTGGCTGATTCTGCCCGAATACAACGGGCACCAATACGCCCTTTTCTTCCGCCAACCCATCCCAAACAAAGTTGCCCAAGATGCCACTTTGATTGAAAATGCCCGAGCCAAATACGCCGAACTGAATTATGCAAAGGAAGGGTTGCGCCATTTCTTTCTGATTACCCTGTTAATCGCCACCCTAATCGCCATCATGCTGGCTTTAGCCATGGCATTATTTTTCTCTTATCGCTTTATCGAGCCCATTCTCTCGCTGGCTGAAGGGGCTCGAGCCATCGCACAAGGCGATTTTTCGCAAAAACGGCCGGTATTTCGTAATGACGAACTAGGCCGCTTGACGCATTTGTTTAATCACATGACCGAGCAACTCAGCCTTGCGCAAGAATCGGCCGAACGCAATCGCCAGCAAACCGAAGCTGCTCGTTATTATCTGGAAACCGTTTTGGAAAGCCTGACCGCCGGTGTGATTACCGTTGACCGCAACGGTATTTTAAGAACCTTCAACCAAAGCGCTGAAAAAATTCTAGGTATCCCATTGAGCAACTTGCTAGGTAGCGATTGGCATACATGGCCCAATCAATCGCCGCAACAAGCCATGTTGGCGGAGGTGTTTGAAACCATTCTGACCACCATTGAAACCGACAAGCCCGTACAAATCCCCTACACCGCCCCTGACGATGCAAGAATTTTATTGGGCAAAGCCACAACCTTACTCGAGGACGGTTTGGTCTTTGTATTTGACGATGTTACCGTACTGGTAAGAGCCCAAAAAGAAGCCGCCTGGGGCGAAGTGGCCAAACGCCTGGCACATGAAATACGCAACCCGTTAACACCCATCCAGCTTTCTGCCGAGCGCATGGCCTGGAAACTGCAAGACAAACTAGGAGAAAAAGACGCCCTGATTCTTACTCGATCTACCGATACGATTATCAAACAAGTAGAAGCTTTAAAAGAAATGGTTGAAGCCTTCCGCAATTATGCGCGTTCGCCTTCGATGAAGTTTGAAACCGTCAATCTGAACGAAATCTGCGGAGACGTATTGCTGCTATATGAAGGCAGCCCTTGTACATTTGCATCCAATTTGAGTAATATACCGCTTTACATTAAAGCCGATCACGGAGCAATGCGCCAGGTTCTGCACAATCTTCTGAAAAATGCCGCGGAAGCTGCGGCAGAAAGCGAAAAACCCACCGTTAACCTAAGCACTTGGCAAGAAGGCAAATCTGCCGTCCTGATGGTATGTAATAACGGCAAAAGCTTCAGTAATGAAATGCTTCATAACGCTTTCGAACCGTATATTACCGATAAACCGACCGGCACGGGGCTGGGTTTACCCGTAGTAAAGAAAATTATTGAAGAGCATAGCGGGCGCATTAGCATTAGCAATCAAACAGCGGGCGGCGCATGTGTTAAAATCGCTTTACCAGAATTAGTGGAAAATATTAATGAGAAGTAGTGATATCTTAATCGTCGATGATGAAATCGGCATTCGCGACTTACTGTCAGACATTTTGCAAGACGAAGGCCATACCGTGGCCTTGGCCGAAAATGCGGAAGAGGCTCGCCGCCTGCGCAACCAAATCCGCCCCGCTATGGTTTTGCTGGATATCTGGATGCCTGATTGCGACGGCATTACCCTATTGAAAGAATGGTCGAAAAACGGCCAGCTCAATATGCCGGTTGTCATGATGAGCGGTCATGCGAGCATTGATACCGCTGTCGAAGCCACCAAAATCGGGGCTTTAGACTTCTTGGAGAAACCAATTGCACTCAAGCGCCTTTTGGCAACCGTAGAACGGGCTTTAAAATACAGTGAAATGCAAACTGCATCAGGCTTGTCGTTTGACAAGCTCGGTAACAGCCCTGCCATTCAGGAATTGAACCAAAAGCTGGAAGCCGCGGCCAAACAGAACGTGCCTGTTTTATTAAATGGTGAAGCCGGTTCCCCGTTTGAGCTGGTGGCTCGCTACTTTCATAAAAACAATACGCCATGGGTAGAGCCTAGTAAAATCGAACATATTGTCGATACGCCGATGGAATTGCTACAAAAGGCGGCAAACGGTATTTTATACTTGGGCGATGTTTCCCAATACAGTCGCAGCATCCAACAAGGCATTGCTTTTTTAATCAGCAAAACCGACCGTTACAATACGCGCGTGATTTGTTCGTGCAGCCGACCGTTTGAGAGCTTGCGGGAAAGCTACCCTGACAGCAAACTGGTGCTTGCTCTGGAAAAACACATCATCCACATTCCGCCCTTGCGTGCTCAAACCGAGGATATCGCTTTCTTGGTTAACACCATCATCACTGAATTAGCCGAAACTCAAAAGATTCCCCAAGTCAAATTCAGCCCGGCGGCATTGAACATATTAAGCCAATACGAATGGCCGGGAAACTTCGACCAGTTGCGCAATATTGTTAAAAACCTGGCGCTAACTGCGGAAAAAGACGAAGTTGACGAAGCAGCCGTTATGGAAATTCTCGGCCAATTCTCAAGCAACCAATCCTCAGAAATGATTGGCGGTTTCAATTTCAATTTACCGCTACGCGAATTGCGCGAAGAAGTCGAACGCCGCTATTTTGAATACCATATAGCGCAAGAAGGCCAAAATATGAGCCGAGTCGCACAAAAAGTCGGCTTGGAGCGCACACATCTATATCGCAAGCTCAAACAGTTGCAAATTCAATTTTCCCGTCGCCAAAACGCAAACGGCAAAACGGGTGAGAGTGCAGCCGATACGGAAGAATAGGCCAAAAGCGTCATTACTTTACCGCCTTCTTTGATGCAACATATGCCTGTCTGAAAACATTCAGACAGGCATATTTTTGCCGGCATCCTCTTCATTATCCTGCAAAACTTGCACACCATGTTGTTGAAACCGTTTGATTTCGCCTTTCGTATGCCAACGGCGCTGGCTGTTTTGCAACATTAACAATAGAGTGTTCAAATCCATCCGCAAATTAATGCTCAGCCAGATAAAGCCCTGCCATTCGAAAGACAGTTTGCCCGCCAGCTCTCTGACAGCAATATCGGTACTGTCATCCGGCTTAAAACGGCGCCCATAATTACCCTTCAAATAATGCGCCGTACGGCGCAAATCTTGTTCCAGATTTAAAAAATGTCGTGTCAGAAGCGATTTTTCGTCTTCATTAATCGTTAATTCAGGCAGTTTTAGAGCGGCATTCATTAATAAATCGATACTGCTTACAATCTTTCGATGGCTATGCTGCATACTGTCCATCATGGTTTTACTGATTTTACTTTCTTGCATCATTGCCGCCATATGGCTGCGAGCCTTAACCAGACGCGCATTGATAAGCTGTTGGTTCGCCAGCAGAACACGCCAATTCTTCCCGCCGATAGGGATTCCCCCATACACCGCGCCCAATTGACGGTTACAGGCCGTCAGATTATCGGCCAAAAGGAAACGCCACATCATAGTCGACTTTAGCGGCATAATTTTAGAAGCGGCCAGCGCAATCAGTGCACCGATAATCACATTCATGGCACGGATGGAACTGCCTTGAAACCAATCACTGCCGCCCTCCCCGACCAGCATACACACGGTAAGGCCCGCCAGCATCGGAATATAACCGTTTTTACCAACGGCGCCCCACCCCATTACCGAACTGATTACCCCGATGCAGCAGAAAAAAATCCAATTATTATGCAGGTAGTATTGATTCAGCCAAAGCAACACAATACCGAGGAACAAACCAATCAGCGTTCCCCACATCCGCTCGAGCGCTTTCACATAAATGGCGCCCTGAAACTGAATCATGCCCAACACCACAAACACCGTTATCGGAATCCATTCCCCATGAGGTAAATCAAACAAACGGGCAATCAGCGTCGCCACCAATACTGCCAGCCCAAGCCGCAAAGCGTGAATGGTTCGGGTATGCCGGTAGCGCTTGTAAGGATCAAGCCATTGTTGGACGAATTGATTGTATTTGGCGTAAATCATGATGATAAGCAAATGCCTGTCTGAAATTTTTTCTCAGCCCAATAGCGCAAGGGCTTGTTGTTTTTGAACTGCATAATTGACTATAGGATCGGGGTAGCCATTGGTTTGAATGGTATTTTTAACCAGCCACGGGCTATGGATGACATCTTTGGGCAAACGAGCCAGCTCGGGGATATAACGGCGAACAATCATTCCGTCTGGGTCGAGCCTTTGCGATTCCACTAGAGGATTGATTATACGCAGCGGCTTGCCTGTTTGCGTTCCCACGCCCGCAGCATCTTGCCAGTTGCCGTTATTTACCGCCAAATCGAAATCTAATAATTGTTGGGCGAAATAAATTTCACCTTGCCGCCAATCACACAGCAAAACCTGTGTTAAAAACTCAGCGGCAAATCTGCGCAAACTTGCAGGCAAAAAGCCTGTTTGATTCAATCTGCGCATCGCCGCGTCTACCAAAGGGTAGCCCGTTTTTCCGCATTGCCACGCAGCCAGATATGCCGAGCCTCCAGGCCAAGCCATATTGTGAAATCTGGAGTTAAAGCTTTCTTTCAAAATACCAGCATGATGGTAAAGCAACTGATGATAAAACTCCCGTTTGGCCAACGCGCCCAACCATGCTGTTGCCCCGTTGCCAGACAACCGGTTCACTGAATCTACCACCTTATGTACCGAAAGCACACCAAAGCGCAGATAAACCGAAAGTTGCGATGCATGCTGCAGGGCGGGAAAATCTCTGTTTAGATGGTAAGTGTCTATGTGTGACAAAAAATCCATCAACAACCGATTACCCGCCTTTTCGCCGCCCTGCAAAACCAAAGGCTGTGCCTGCACACCCAATTGTGCCAACGACAAAACCGAAGGCGCCCGTTGCCAATTTTCAGACAGGCTTTGTTGTATTTGGCGCAATGCCGGCCAATCATTCCGATATGCAACACCAGCTTGCCCCGCAACTGCCAACCATGCTTTCTGATATGCCGTGAAATCTGTATAAGGCTGGCCTGTGGCTTCCACCAAAACCGACTTCGGAAGCAACAGCCAATCGTTAAACGCTCGGAAATGCCTTCCGTTTTCAATCAATTTGGCTGCAACAATACCGTCTCGCAACAACGATTTCGGTTCATCTTCTTCCGTACAAACCACACAAGCCGCATTTATCTTCGCCGCGAATGCCGGAATTTCATTTTCGGCCGCCCCGCGCAAAATAAATAAAGGCACGCCTTTGGCTGCAAGTTCGGCATGAAGTTCAGACAGGCATTGATGAATAAAGGTCAGCCGCCTTGCATTTCCGGCAGAATCATCGGCCACCATCCCGTCTTCAAACAAAAACACAGCGATTACCGGCAACCCCAGCCCAACAGCTTCTTGTAAAGCAAGATGATTGGACGCACGCAAATCGCGGCGGAACCAAACAAGCGTCGTTTGAGGCATGGCAGACCATCCGATTATTTTCCGAATTCGCATTTTACCCGATTGACCCAAACCTTAATACATCAGCCTTACCCAAACCGCCATAATCTACACTTTTATTCTAAACAAAATAACCATTTGTAAAAAAATATCGGCAAACATATTGTACAAGACAAGCAGCTATGGTTTAATACGCGTCTTCACAGCAAGGCCAGATAGCTCAGTTGGTAGAGCAACGGACTGAAAATCCGTGTGTCGGCGGTTCGATCCCGCCTCTGGCCACCAATTAAACCGCCCGATGCGGTTATTTTTTTGCCCGAACGCCGCTCAAGGCAGCTTAACTCATATCCGCGATGCAGATAATGTTATTGAATACCTTATCTATAAAGAGTATATTTAGCGCCACCCTTCCTGCGTTAACATCTACGCACATAATTCCAAGAAATTCAGGCCGTTTGTAACGTATTATCCTTGATACCCCATCAGGCAGAATTTCTAAACATCATTCCCAAACCAACTGTTTCACAAATTTGAAAAACTTTAGGAGCTACGAAATGAAAGTGGGTTTTATCGGCTGGCGCGGCATGGTCGGCTCTGTTTTAATGCAGCGCATGCAAGAAGAAAACGACTTTGCCAATATTAAAGAAGCCTTTTTCTTCACCACATCCAACGTAGGCGGCCAGGCACCCGATTTTGGCCAAACCGCTAAAACCCTGCTGGATGCCAACAATATCGACGAATTGGCTTCCATGGACATCATCGTTACCTGCCAAGGCGGCGACTATACTAAATCTGCATTCAAACCGCTGCGCGAACGCGGCTGGAACGGCTATTGGATTGACGCCGCATCGTCTCTGCGTATGAATGATGATGCCATCATCGTATTGGACCCGGTAAACCGCAATGTCATCGATAAAGGCTTAAACAGCGGCGTTAAAAATTACATCGGCGGCAACTGCACAGTATCGCTGATGCTGATGGCTTTAGGCGGCTTATTCCAAAATGATTTGGTAGACTGGGCAACCAGCATGACATATCAAGCCGCTTCCGGTGCCGGTGCAAAAAACATGCGCGAGCTGATTAACGGCATGGGTGCGGTGCATGCCCAAGTTGCCGACGAGCTGGCCGATCCTGCCAGCGCCATTCTGGAAATCGACCGGAAAGTATCCGATTTCTTGCGCAGCGACCTCTATCCCAAAGCCAACTTCGGCGTGCCGCTTGCCGGTAGCCTGATTCCATGGATTGATGCCGACTTAGGCAACGGGCAATCCAAAGAAGAATGGAAAGGCGGCGTGGAAACCAACAAAATTCTAGGTCGAAGCGATAATCCGACCGTGGTAGACGGCCTGTGTGTGCGTGTCGGTGCTATGCGCTGCCACAGCCAGGCGATAACGCTTAAACTGAAAAAAGATTTACCGCTGGCTGAAATCGAGAGCCTGCTATCCGGCGCCAACAGCTGGGTAAAAGTTATCCCGAACGAAAAAGAAGCATCGATAAATGATCTGACGCCCGCAGCCGTAACCGGCACTCTGAGCGTACCGGTAGGCCGCATCCGCAAGCTGGGTATGGGCGGAGAATACATCAGCGCCTTTACCGTAGGCGACCAATTATTATGGGGTGCCGCCGAACCCATTCGCCGCATTTTGAATATTATATTAGGCAAACTGCTGTAATGAACTCCGCACGATATAGAGAATAAGCCGTTCACAATCAAACAGCCCCACTTTTATTCGCTATAAACATGATGCCTGTCTGAAAATTTTCAGACAGGCATCATGTTTATCACAAATCAAAACGCCCGAAGCGTGATCTGCATTCGGGCGATAAGTTTCACACCTTTTCAGACAGGCATTAATAAAAACCTTCGCGCTCTTCGCGAGTGCTGATATAAATATTTTTCACCTGTGTATAAGCCGCCAGCATCATTTTATGCGTTTCGCGGCCGATACCAGACGTTTTATATCCGCCAAACGGAGCGCCTGCGGGCAACCGATTATAGCAATTAACCCAAACACGACCGGTCTCCAACGCACGCGACACCCTTAGGCAACGGTTAATGTCTTTACTCCACACCGCACCGCCCAAGCCATATTCCGACTCATTGGCCATTTTTACCACTTCATCTTCGGTTTTGAATTTGATTATAGTTGCCACCGGGCCGAATATTTCTTCTTGTGATACGCGCGCATCGTTGCTTGCGGCAGCAATCAAAGTAGGCTCAACAAATTCGCCTTTAGCTAAAGCCCCTTCAATTTTTTTACCACCGGTAATAATGCGGCAACCTTCCTGCTCACCAATTTTCACATATTTCAAAATGGTATCGAGTTGAGCCGCATTCACTTGAGCACCCATTTGCGTATCATCTTCCCACGGCAAGCCGACTTTGACCTTTTTAAACTCCTCGGCCAAAGCCGCAACGAATTTATCGTAAATGCCTTCCTGTACAAAAATACGCGAACCGGCACAACATACCTGACCTTGATTAAACAAAATACCTTTTTGCGCCCCCTCCAACGCCTTGTCGAGAGGCATATCGTCAAAGAAAATATTGGCCGACTTACCGCCCAGTTCCAAAGTAGCGGGTATCAGCATTTCTGCCGCAGCGATGCCGACATGACGCCCCACCGCAGTAGAACCGGTAAAGGCCAGCTTATTAAAGCCTTTATGGTGCAGCATATATTCACCCGATTTCGAGCCTTTTCCGGTAATAATATTCAACACGCCTTTAGGCAACAGATGATTCACTTTCTGGGCAAACGAGAGCAAACTCAAAGAAGTGCTGCTGGAAGGATGGATAACGATGGTACAGCCGACCGCCAATGCCGGAGCGATTTTCCAGGCAGCCATCAGAAAAGGGAAGTTCCACGGAATAATCTGCCCGACCACGCCAATGGGTTCACGCAAGACAATAGATAAATCTTCATCATCGAGCTGATTGCAAGTACCCTCTTCGCCTCGAATCACGCTGGCAAAATAGCGAAAATGATCGGAAGCCAGCGGAATATCTGCGGCACGCGTTTCGCGAATCGGTTTGCCGTTATCCAATGTTTCCTGTAAAGCAAACAATTCGCTATGCTCGTCTATCACATCGGCGATTTTATTCAAAACAGCCGCACGTTCGGCCGCAGTTGTTTTACGCCAGCTTCGGAACGCCTCTTGTGCGGCTGAGACCGCTGCATCAACATCTTCATTGCTTGCATCAACGAATTTTGCCAATTCCGCACCATCGGCGGGATTATGCGACACAAGCATTTCCCCTTTGCTGCCTTTGGTCCATTCACCATTAATCAACAAGCCGTATTCTTTATCAAAAACATTCAGATCCTTCGCCATAACCATTCTCCTTTGTATTTTAACTGTTTGTCATTTCTATTAATTTGCCATTCAGGCAGAAACCAGCTTAGTCCTTTTTGAAATTTGTTTCAAGATTAATCAAAATAATTGATGCCGTTCGAAAATTTTCCGCATACCTTTTCATAGGAATAAAACAGCGCTCTGCCTAACAAACCAAACCTGTTTGGCTCATAGCATGATGCCGTTTTTCCATATGTAAAATTTTGTTCCCTATTAAACTCTCGGGAAAGCAATGTTATATTGTAACAATATTTATATTTATCAAATAGTTACTATCATTTTTCTATTGACATCAAACCTTAAGCAGGCCTATCCTCACCTTGAATGCAGCAATATTCGCCGAAACCGGTTAACGACGCATCATTTGTAGTATGGGTCTATTAACAGTTCGGCATCTCCCGCAAATTAGCGAACAATCAAAGGAGCAATACTATGAAAATGAAAGCAGCAGTGGTGAGTCAAAATAATGACGGCAACGTAGAAATCGTTGAACGCGACATTCGCCCGTTGGAAACCAACGAAGCCTTGGTTGAAGTAGAGTATTGCGGCGTATGCCATACTGATTTACACGTTGCGGCCGGCGATTACGGCCAAAAACCGGGGCGCGTGCTGGGTCATGAAGGTATCGGCATCGTGACTGATACGGCTCCCGGCGTTACCCGTTTGAAAAAAGGCGATCGCGTCAGCATCGCATGGTTGTTTAAAAGCTGTGGAGCCTGTGAATACTGCGATACCGGCCGCGAAACTTTATGCCGCAGCGTGCTGAACGCCGGCTACACTGCCGACGGCGGCATGGCAACTCATTGCATCGTGGATGCGGATTATGCGGTCAAAGTGCCCGACGGTTTGGATCCAGCTCAGGCCAGCTCTATTACCTGTGCCGGCGTAACCACCTACAAAGGCATTAAAGTTTCAGGCGTACGCCCCGGCCAATGGATTGCCATCTACGGAGCCGGAGGTCTGGGCAATCTGGGTGTTCAGTATGCGAAAAAAGTATTCGGCGCGCATGTCATTGCGATAGACATTAACGATGATAAGCTGGCGCTGGCCAAGGAAGTGGGCGCGGACATCGTTATTAATGTAAGTAAAGAAGATCCCGCCAAAGTGATGCAAGAAAAAGTGGGCGGAGCCCATGCAGCTGTCGTTACTGCCGTTTCCCGCGTTGCTTTCAATTCGGCGGTAGATTGCGTGCGAGCCGGTGGTCGCGTAGTTGCCATCGGCTTGCCGCCTGAGAAAATGGACTTGTCTATTCCGCGCATTGTTTTAGACGGCATCGAAGTGGTCGGTTCGTTAGTCGGTACGCGTCAAGATTTGGCAGAAGCCTTCCAGTTCGGTGCAGAAGGCATTGTGGTTCCTGTCGTGCAAACCCGCACATTAGACGAAACAAATGCCATTTTCCAAGAAATGCGCGACGGGAAAATCCAAGGTCGCATGGTTATAGATATGAAAAAGAGCTGTGGTTGCGCAAATCATTAATTTATAACCACAAATCTTTTTGATTATTTAGCAACACTATTATCTCCAACTTGCCATACCAATATTAATAAATTAATCAAATATTTACTTTATCAAAATGGTAAAAAAATGCCTGTCTGAACATTTTTCAGACAGGCATTTTATATTTTCAGCGTAAATTAATATTTCGGCATTTAAAATATCTTAATAAAGTTTTATAATCGCGCGTTTTTATAAAATGCATAGGAAATATTATGAATAACAAATTATCCCGCCGCCGATTCCTGCAAGGTTCGGCAGCATTAACGGGCAGTTTAGTGTTCAGCGCTTGCAATAAAACCTACCGCCCCGCCCAACCAGAAAATATTGTTAAAGCCTATTACCCGCCCGCACTGACCGGGCTGCGGGGCGACCATGACGGTAGCCAGAACGGTCCTCACAGCGTTGCGTTGCAAGGAAAAAATTATACCTTCCCCGAAAAAGCTACCGAACATTACGATTTGGTTGTCATCGGCAGCGGCATCAGCGGTCTGACTTCCGCTTATCTCTACCGCCAGAAACACCCGCAGGCTCAAGTATTGATCTTGGACAACCATGACGATTTCGGTGGCCACGCCAAACGCAACGAATTTACTTACCAAGGCCGAACATTCGTGACCTACGGCGGCAGCGAATCTTTAGACTCGCCTAAAACTTCTTATTCCAAACAAGCTCATGCGTTATTGGAGAGTTTGGGCGTAGACTATAAAAAATTCGAACAGTATTTCGACCAAGGCCTGTATGAAAAGAAATGGCAGCTCAAACAAGGCGCCTTCTTTACACCCGATGTCTTTGGCAAAACGGCCGTCGTCAATGCATTACCCAAAATCGACCAAGCCGATGCGGAAACGGTTATCCGGCAATTTCCGCTTTCCGAAGAAGGCAAAAAAGCTTTGGTTGAGCTTTATACCGGCAAAATCGATTATCTCAAGGGCAAGAAAAAACATGCACGTAACGAATTTGCAGAAAAAACCAGCTATTATGATTTTTTGAAAAATACCGTCAAGCTTCCCGAAGACGCTTTAAACTATCTGAAAGACATCAGCTCAGAATACTGGGGACATCCAATTAGCGCGATTGCCGTATCGGATGCACTGGAAGAAGGCTACCCGGGCGTGCAGCATCTGGGGCTTACGGGAGAACAAGAACCTAAAGAGCCTTACATCTACCATTTTCCCGACGGCAACGCCTCCATCGCACGATTATTGGTACGCAAACTGATTCCGGGCATTGCGCCGGGCAACACCATGGAAGACATTGTGTTGGCTAAATTCGATTATAGCAAAATCGATTTACCAAAAAATCCGGTGCGCATCCGCCTCAACAGCACCGCACTCTTAGCCGAAAACAATGACGATGGCGTTGCCGTAGCTTATCTGAAAAAGGGAGAAGAAAATCTGGTTCGCGTTCAGGCGAAGAAATGTATTTTTGCCGGACACAGCGCTCTGGCCGCCCGCATTATTCCCCAGATGCCCGAAGCGCAGCAACAGGCGGAAAAAACTTGTGTAAAAATCCCGATGATTTACGCCAAGATTTTGGTCAAAAACGCACAGGCATTTAAAAAGCTCGGTATCTATTCATTGTATGCCCCCTGTTCGCCCTATTGCCTGATACAGCTTGACGATCCGGTTAACATCGGCAGTTATCAAGCCCAAAAACAGCCGGATGAGCCGATTATCATCCATGCAGTACGTATCGCAACAGATTTCGAAGGCCAAACGGCACGAGACAAATACCGTAGCGGCCGCCGCAAGCTGGCATCGCAAAATTACGAAGTGCTGAAAGAGCAACTCTTCGAACAATTCCGCCATTTATACGATGCGGCGGGAGAAAAATTTGATGACGCAGTAGTCGATTTTACTTTAAACCGCTGGGCTCACGGCTACAGCTACGAACAGACCACTTTGTGGGATACCGATCAATCCATGAAAAAAAATACCCATGCCATGCAAAAACCGATAGGCAATATTTTCATGGCCGGTTGCGACGTTGCATGGAAACCTTATCTGCAATACGCAGTGGATCAGGCTTACCGCGCCGTGCGGGAAGCTTCGGCTTAATTCTTTGTTTAGAATGAAAAATTAAAGCAAAAATCCTGTCTGAAAACATAATTCAGACAGGCTTTTTGCTTTATCGGCAGCAACAATACTATGATTTCGTCGAGAGTATCGACCCGTTCGTTAAGATGAGTTCGATTTGCCGTTTTCATATTTTTACCTCGCATTTAATCAGGGGCTGTTTAAACGGAAAGCAAGGCATCAACGGCAAAATTCCTTCTATTGCCCCCGTTTACAAGCTCTATACCGGTTTGGGCGGCCCAATGAAAGTGGGTATAATACCTTTGGTATAGAACATGCTCGGTTCTATTTAATTAAATTCTCAATCCCCATTGTTTGCCGAAGCCCGTTTCAGACAGGCATTCGGGTAATGGTTCGGATGCCAGAACGATAATATTCACATCAAAAGGTAAAAAAATGGATGCTTTATTACTGAGCAGAATCCAGTTCGCTGTCAACATCAGTTTCCATATTCTATTCCCCGTCATCAGTATTGCTTTATCTTGGGTAATTGTTTATTTCCGCGCCAAAGTCGGTCGCTCCAGCAATGAGGGCTGGCTGCAAGCTTATCGTTTTTGGACAAAAATCTTTGCGGTTACCTTTGCCATGGGCGTGGTTTCCGGTGTTACCATGAGCTTTCAATTCGGCACAAACTGGCCCGGGTTTATGGAACGGGCGGGCAATGTGGCCGGACCTCTGCTTGGTTATGAAGTGCTGACCGCTTTCTTCTTGGAAGCGGGTTTTCTCGGCATCATGTTGTTCGGGCGTGAGCGAGTAAGCCAGCGCGTCCATCTGGTCGCTTCGGTTATCGTAGCCATAGGCACAACCATTTCCGCCTTCTGGATCTTAGCGCTGAACTCGTGGATGCAAACACCCCAAGGCTATTGGATTGATGCACAAGGCATCATTCATGTCAAAAACTGGCTGGAAGTGATTTTCACACCTTCATTCCCCTATCGTTTTATCCATAAAATTCTAGCTTCCACCTTAACCGTTGCTTTTCTTCTCGCCGGTATTTCAGCATGGCAGGTGCTCAAAAAAACAGCTAACGCCGCTACACCCAAAGTGATGAAAACTGGATTAACAATTGCCGCAGTGGCCATCGTATTGCAGTTTATTGCCGGCGATGCGCACGGCCTGAACACCAAAGAACACCAGCCGGCCAAATTAGCCGCTATCGAAGCCGTATGGCATACCGAAAAACCGGTGCCGCTTACCCTCATCGGCTGGCCCAATGAGAAAACTCACAGCACGGATTATGCCTTGAAAGTGCCCTATCTCGGTTCTTTGATTCTGACGCACAGCATGGACGGCGAAATTAAAGGCTTAAACGAATTTAAAGAACATCCGCCTGTTGCGCCTGTATTTTTCGGTTTTCGCGTCATGGCGGGCATGGCCATGGTCATGCTGATCGTGAGCTGGTATGGCTGGTGGCGCCTGCGTAAAACACGTTGGCAACCTCAAAAACTGCCGCGTTGGATGCTCTACCTGTTTGCCGGCATGACCTTTTCCGGCTGGGTCGCCACATTGGCGGGCTGGTATGTTACCGAAATCGGTCGCCAACCCTTTTTAGTGCAAGGCGTATTGCATACGGCCGATGCCGTGACCAAAATCGTACCGTCGGGAGATGTCGGACTTACCCTGGTTATGTATATCGTGCTCTACGGTGCTATGTTGCTCTCTTATCTGATGGTGCTCAAACATATGGCGGAGCATCCGGAGCATGATGCTCACCTACCCGGCCAACCTATCGAAACGGAGAATTAAAATGGACTGGAATTATTGGCTGCCGTTGGTTTTTCTCGGCCTGCTCGGTTTGGTAATGACAATTTACGTCGTGTTGGACGGATTTGATTTGGGCGTCGGCATGCTGATGCCTCGAGCAAAACCAGATGAGCAAAATGTGATGGTCGGTTCGATTGGCCCTTTCTGGGATGCCAACGAAACTTGGCTGGTATTGGGCGCAGGCGTATTATTTATTGCATTTCCCAAGGCCAACACCATCGTTCTGGGCAATCTCTATCTGCCTGCCACTTTTATGCTGTTTGCCCTGATTGTACGCGGTGCAGCATTTGATTTCCGCGTAAAAGCCGACGACAACCATAAAGAACTATGGAACATTGCCTTCATGCTCGGCTCGGCAGGCATGGCTCTAACACAAGGTTGGATGCTGGGTCGTTATGTTACCGCTTTCGGAACCGGTGTTTGGGATTATCTGTTTTCACTCGGCATCATGTTCTCGGTACCGGCCGTCTACGTATTGCTGGCCGCTTGCTGGCTGATTGCCAAAACCGAAGATGCCTTGCAAAAGAAAGCACAATTATGGGCAAACCAAGCATGGTGGCCGGTGGTTGCTTGCATGCTCTTAATTTCTCTCAGTACGCCGTATGTCAGCCAAAATGTTCTGACACGTTGGCTTGTTTTGCCTAACATACTCTATTTAGCACCGGTTCCCATATTAAGCGTCATATTTTTGCTGCGCGCCAAATTATTGCTACGCCACGAAAATATTCTGCATCAACGCATATGGCAACCGTTTATATTGGTTATTCTTACATTAGTACTTTGCTCGCTCGGTTTAGGCATTAGCTTGTATCCGTATGCGGTTATCGGCCAACTAACCGTATGGGAAGCCGCTGCCAGCGTGCCAACTTTAGCAGTCACACTAATCGGCGTCGGCATTACCGTACCGTGCATTATTGCCTACAGTATTTTCTCCTACTGGGCTTTCCGCGGCAAAGCTTCCAATTTAACTTACGGTTAAACATTTGAACCGCATTATTATGCCTACCTGAAAAACAAGCAATAAACAAAACCTAATCAAAAAGCGCTGTAATTTTGGATTACAGCGCTTTTTAATATCTATAAAAGCAATGAGTCATTTAGTTGAGTTTTCCACTTGGCCTTTTGCCTCTTGCTCTCACAAGCAAAAATCCAACCAGATATTCGACAGACTAACCAAATTAGAGCAAACGCCAGAAAAAAAATTTCAACCCTTCACTAACCTGATAAAACCAAGTTCTCAACCACTGAGTGGAAAGCAATACTAAACCGATGCTAACCAAATAAGAAGTTGCGGCCGTTAACAAAACAAAATTATCGTTCCGCCTAGGGTTTCCATTTAAATTGGGCAGCCAATTATCTCTTAGGTAAATACCGTATAAAAATTGCGCAAACACCACACCCAATACCAATAATCCCAAAGGCCTCAGCAACAAACCCAAAGATGCCACCACGAAACCCAGCTTAAACAAAAATTCTTCAATCTGCCAATTCAAACCGGCATCATTACACCGCTTCTCCAGTAATTTATGCTGGTAATAAACCAAAGCGCAGCCGATTAAAATAAATACCGTTACCGTTCTTTTCATATTAAAAGAAAAGAAAGAAGGAATATGAAAACCCTTGCCAGATACCGGATCCAATACTTGCGGCATCAGCCACATCACCACCAGCAAGATAACCAAAGATGGCAAGCAATACCCCGCAAAACGAGCCCGACTCAACCGATTATTCTGCAAATTTATTTTATTATTTTTCATAGCGAGTAACTTTTGACGAACACCATTTTCAGTTTAATTGATCAGAAAACACTTCCGCAGCAGACGCCACTTTAAAATCTTCATTCGCCCAAGCACCCAGATCAATCTTTTTACAGCGCTCACTACAAAAGGGTCTGTGCGAGTTGCCCTTAACCCACATGACCTCACCGCCGCAAGTCGGGCATTTCACAACCAAAATTTCTTTCATTTTTTATTCCACGATTAAAAAGGGCCTAACCCGCATAACCTATGCCACACTTCCCAAATAATGATAATAGCGGTGCAGGCGCCACACTTTTTCTTGCAATTCGGTCAATGTAGTTTCATTTATCAGTACATCGTCTGCAACTTGCTTCCGTTGAGCATCATCGGCCTGGGTAAGCATAATACCGCGCACATTTTCTTCAGAAAGTCCGCTTCGCCGCATAACCCTAAGAATCCGAGTTGCTTCACTACTATTTACGGTAAGTATTCTATCAACAACATTTTGAAATATTGGTTTTTCCACCAACAACGGTAGCTCAATAATGCCATACAAAGGTGATGTCAATGTAGCCTGCTGTGCTTTGATTTCCTTTAAAATCAAAGGATGCATTAAAAATTCCAAACGTTTCCTAGCGTCCTCACAAGAAAACACTAAATTTCGTAACGCTTCTCTTTTCAGACGGGCATTTTCATCAAACAAAGCATCTCCGAAGGTTTTCCTAATCTTCGGCAGTGCCTCTCCATGTTCGGCAGTTAATTGGCGACTGATAGCATCTGCATCAATCACGGGAGCACCCAAATGCAAAAATTCGGCAGCGGCCTGAGATTTGCCACTGCCGATGCCGCCGGTTATGCCTATCCAAATAGTCATGTCAATCCTGAAGACTTCAACCACCAAGCAATGGCCCCATGCAAAGGAGCGTTTGCAACAAAAGCCAGCCATCCGGCAATAGCCAAACTAGGACCGAAAGCAATCTGTTGTTGTGCATTGGTCACACGCAACACCACAGTTGCCAATAAACCGACCAATGCTGCAACAAAAATAATGACAGGCAAAGTACTGATACCAAGCCAAGCACCTAATGCAGAGAACAATTTAAAATCTCCGCCTCCCATGCCATCAATACCACGGATTTTCTTAAAGATATAATTCAACAACCACAGGCTCACGTAGCCAACAATCGCACCCAATACCGCTTGTTTCAAAGGCACAAACTCGCTGTTTAAATTATAAATCAACCCAAGCCATATCAGAGGCAACGTCAAAGAATCCGGTAAATATTGCGTATCTGCGTCAATGAATGTTAATGCAACCAACATTGCAGTCAATACCAAACCACCCAGTGTCAACCAAGACCACCCATATTGATAGGCCACAATACCGAATAATATTGCAGTCAACAATTCAACCAAAGGATAACGCAAGCTAATCGGCGTATTACAATGATTACACTTTCCCCTCAACAATAAATAGCTGACAATAGGTACATTTTGCCACGGCTTAACCGGATTCTGGCATTTTGGACATCGGGAAGGCGGATACGCCAAAGAGAAAGGCTCTTGCTCATCTGTTGTCGGCTCAATATTAAGATGCTCTTTTGCAAATAGCGTCCACTGCCGATTCATAATTACTGGAATGCGGTAGATAACGACATTTAAAAAACTACCTACCAATAATCCCAACACAATGGCCAACGGCACAACAAACTGCGCATAAATTTCCAATGCCATAATCCTAACCTACCACGTTGCCCAAATTGAACAACGGCAGATACATCGCTACCAGAATCACACCAATAATAGAACCTAATACCACCATAATGATCGGTTCCATCAAAGAAGATAGCTGTGCCACGGCATTATCCACTTCATCTTCATAAAACTCTGCCGCTTTATTCAACATATCTTCCAACGAACCGGATTCTTCACCGATAGAAGCCATCTGCAAAACCATATTCGGAAAAAGTTCCGTGCTTTGCATACTGGAAGTCAATGACATACCTTGGTTTACTTTTGCACGAATATCGTGTGTACCTTCTTCATACAACATATTACCAGAAGCACCGGCTACCGAATCCAACGCCTCAACTAAAGGCACTCCGGCAGCAAACAGGCTAGAGGTAGTACGAGCCCAACGGGCAATGGTTGCTTTGCGCACAATATTGCCGAAAATAGGCATCCGCAACAACCAAGCATCAACCCGACGTTGCAATTTCGGAGAGTTTTGCACTGCTTTTACCGCTCCGATAACAGAAGCAATCATAACAACAATAATTAACCAGCCCCATGCTACAAAGAATCTGGAAATAGCCATCATGATTTGCGTCAAACCCGGCAGTTCAGCCCCCATGCCTTCATATACTTTACCAAATTCAGGCAAGACAAACATCATCATAATCATAACCAATACGATTGCTACTACAACAATCGCGATCGGATACGTCAGTGCACTCTTAACTTTCTTTTTAATCGCTTGGGTTTTTTCTTTATATAAAGCAAGCTTATCCAATAAGCCTTCCAAAACACCGCCGGTTTCACCGGCAGCAATCAAGTTACAGTAAAATCGATCGAAGTATTTGGGATGTTTGGCAAATGCTTGTGCCATCGGGCTACCTTGCTCCACATCACCGCGCACCTGCATCAGGAGCTGGGTCATCGAAGGATTGGAATGTCCTCTGGCTACGATTTCAAAAGCCTGCATAACCGGCAAGCCCGCCTTCATCATTGTCGCCAACTGACGTGTAAAAATAGTAATGTCGGCCTGAGTAATTTTCTTTTTGCGCGTACTCTTTACTTTACTGACGCGAAGCGGTTTGATGCTGCGGCGTTGCAGTTTTTTGCGGGCCTCTTCTTCATCCTTCGCAACCACTTCACCGCGTACAATTTGATCAGTTAATGTATTCTTACCTTCAAATGTAAAACGCTTACCTTTATCTTTCACGCCGATGCCGAAAAGACCGCCCGTATTTTGATCTGATGCCATTATTATTACCTTTTTATTTGTAGTCTGATAACTTATATGAACCAAGGATAACGACAAATATGCCGTTTTCCTTTTCTATAGCCATTTTAATAATTTAACACTTCAAACAAATGTCAATCATTTGTATTACCTAATACTTCCTCAAGAGAAGTAATACCTTGCATTACCTTCAATAGGCCTGCTCGACGCAAATCAACCATGCCTTCTTTATAGGCCATTTCCTGGATATCCACTTCATTACCACCCTCCATAATGATCCGTTGCATTTCTTCGGTAATCGGCATCAATTCATAAACACCGGCCCGACCTTTAAAACCTTTACCACGGCAACGGTCACAGCCAACCGGGCGGTACATCGTCCATTCTTTCGACAAGTCTTCATCAGTAAAACCGGCATGTTTCAGAGCCTCAACAGGTGGCCTCTCTACCGGTGCCTTACAGCTGCACAAGCGGCGTAACAAGCGTTGGGCCATAATCAAGCTGACGGAACTGGCAATATTAAACGGAGCCACGCCCATATTCAGCAAACGGGAAAGCGTTGCCGGAGCATTATTGGTATGCAAGGTGGAGAAAACCATGTGACCGGTTTGCGAAGCTTTAATCGCAATGTCCGCCGTTTCCAAATCTCGAATCTCGCCGACCATGATGATGTCCGGGTCTTGACGCAGAAACGCTTTCAGTGCGGAAGCAAAAGTCAAGCCTTGTTTTTCATTTACATTGACTTGATTAATGCCTGGCAAGTTAATTTCCGCCGGATCTTCTGCGGTGGAAATATTAACATTTTCAGTATTCAGAATATTCAAGCAGGTATACAGTGAAACCGTTTTACCGGAACCAGTCGGACCCGTTACCAATACCATGCCATAAGGACGTTGGATGGCGTCTAACAACAATTCTTTTTGAAACGGTTCGAAACCCAATTGGTCGATATTCAAAGTAGCCGCATCCGAGTTCAAGATACGCATAACCACTTTTTCACCGAACAAGGTCGGCAACGTATTCACACGAAAGTCGATTGGCCGGCCATGTTTTGAAAATGCAATCTGAATGCGGCCGTCTTGCGGCACTCTTTTTTCTGAAATGTCTAAACGGGCCATTACTTTAATACGGGAAGCCAGCTGCCCCCTTACGGCCAAGGGTGGCTGTACTACTTCGCGCAACTGTCCGTCCACACGGAAACGTACGCGTGCAACCTGTTCATAAAACTCAAAATGGATATCCGATGCACCTACGCTTAACGCATCAGACAGGGTTTTATGAATAAACCTCGGAATCGGGCCGTCTTCGGCTTCTTCGTTATCGATGTAGAGAGATTGGGCAGATGTCGAAACATCCTGCTCCATACTCATTTCTTTCAGGATAGAAGTAGATCGCTGGTTTTGCCATTCCAGAATGGTATCCAGCTGATCACTGCGTACAACCACCAAGTCAAACGTAACGCCCGCGGTAAAGGCGATTTTCTGATATGTTTGGATTTGTGTTGGATCAGCCACGGCCAGAAACACTTTTCCGCCTCTACGAAAAATCGGCAAACAGCGATTTTCCAGCATGGCTTCTTCCGACAGAATATCCGTCAATACATTGCTTCTGGGATAGAAAGACAAATCCAATAAAGGATAACTGAAAACCCTAGCCAACAACTCGGCCAAGGCTTCGGGAGTAATAATATTCGCTTCAAACAACAAAGGCGTAATATCTTTTTTTTGTTTCAGTGCTTCTTGAAATCCGGCAGCTTGCTCATTAGAGATAACCTGACTTTGCACCAAAACGCGAAGTAGTCCTACACTCATTTCACTTAACCAATCTGAACCTTTTAATTTGCAGGGTAATGCCTGCAAAAGTGAGTCCCCAAATGACGTTTTAAAATTATTGAATTAAATTAGATTATAAAATAAGTTGCCATTGCATCACACCGGATTATTTAAATTTACTTATCATTAAACCGCACCAACCATCTCTATCCCACCCGTTACCTTATACATGAAAAGGACTTAAACCTTACCAGAACGCCCGAACAAAGAAAGGCATAAGTTCGCAATTTCGCCTTGTGTCTGCCTTACGCCATCTAGTCGCCAATCTCAAAACACACGACATCCCCACATCTGAAACCGACGATAAAGTATCGTAAAATTGCAACTATTTTACGACAACATCTCCTCAACACAACCGCCGAAATTATAAAAAATGCTTTCACCAGCCATAACCCTCAAGCGCATGGAATTGCATCATAACCCAACAATCCGCACTATCTGCTTCATGCCCGATGGTTCTCCCAAATACCTTCCCTTTTTCCCGAACAATCCCTATCTTTGGCTTTAATACAAAATGGTCCATACTTTCAGACAGGCATTCATCTACTTCGGCCTATCTGCCCCCATCTCTTTATTAACCGTTTTTACGCTATAATCGCGCTCCCAGTACTTCTTCGCATCACCGGCCCCAAAAGGTAAAGCTCCATGAACCAGAACATCTTGCCCGATACCCGCCCTTACCCTACCGACCCGGTTAAAAATGATTTGCTGCTCTATGCAAATCAAATTATCCATGCCACACACAACGCCCAAAAAAAACTGGCGGAAGAATCTCTGGATGCCGCGCTATACGGCATGTTAAAACAAAACCATTACCTCGGCCTTTCCGTTGCCATGAGCATGGTACCCGACGCTGCCGTTTACCGTGTTTTGTTAAACAACCTCGACAAGGCGCTGCAAGCCAAAACCGACGATGAAATTCAATGGTTTGCACTACCTGTGGTTTTGGTAGCAGGATGCAATCAAAGCGTTACGCTTACTCCTGATGCCCCGACCATTGAATTAGCGGCCTGTCTGGCCAATTATCCGCACACCCGTCCGCTGACCCATGCTACTTGGTTGCCGCAACTTGTTTCGGCTGCCAGTCTTTCTGCTATAAATGCAGGGCAATGGTTTGCGGCCAAACAAAGCATCGAAGCGGCGGCAGAGTTAGCTTCGTCTTTTGCGAAGGAAGCGCTGCCCATTTCTGCGGGCCAGTCCGTACATGTAGTTTACGCACTAGGCTACGGAAATCGCTCCTTGCTACCTGCGCTTAATATCAATCTGAAAGAAGCCGCCCTCCCTCTGATGCAAGTATGGCAAGAAAATCTTAACATCCCGAAATTAACTTTGTTTACCAACCCGCTCTCGCCGGCATCGCCTTTGCACGCACTCACAGAAGGCAACCATATGCGCCTGCGTATGGCATTGGACGTATTCGCTGCAAACGCTATACGCGCCGTGCGCCTTCAAAACCCGCGCGTCGGCGTTGTGATGGCAGCACAAGCAGGCGGACGCTTATTGTTCGGGTTCAACGCCACCGACCGCCGCTTCGGCCTACAACCGCAAGTGTTTTCATGGCCGCTGTCTCCCGCCGAAAGTATTGCAACCGTACAACAAAATTTTCTCGATTTGATGGTCGAATGCCAAGTAGAGCACATCCGTCTACTGCATAACGCTTTGCCTGAAAATGCGGAATTACCCGATTACGAGCAAGCACTGCAACAGCCCGGCCACAATCCTCTATTTACGCAACAACAAAATATCTAGTAGTCTCATTGCAATATCAATGATAAATGCCTGTCTGAAAAAATTCAGACAGGCATTTATCAATATATTAGGCACAAGGAATCATCAATGCCTTTGTTGTTTGCAGAAAATCTGTTTATCCACCCAATAAACCAGCAGCAACACCGGCACGCCCAAAACAGCCGTAATCAAGAAAAAATTCTGATAGCCAACCTTATCCACGATCATCCCTGAATAACCGCCCAGCAATTTCGGTAACAAAGTCATCAACGAGCTGAAAATCGCATATTGAACGGCAGTAAAACGGATATTGGTTAAAGCAGAAAGAAACGCCACAAACACCGCCCCAGCCAAACCGGCTGCCAGATTATCAGACGCCACCGCAAAATACATCAGCGCCACATCGTGCCCTCTTCCCGCCAGCAGCACAAACAGCAAATTGGTTGCAGAAGCCAACACGCCGCCCAACATCATCATCTTCATCAAAGAAAACCGCTGCGCCAACAAACCGCCCAAAAATCCACCACCAATCGCCATAATCAAGCCAAACGTCTTAACTGCAGTCGCAATTTCCTCTTTGGTAAAGCCCAAATCCTGATAAAACACATTGGAAATCACACCGGCCACAATATCAGAGATCCGGTACAACCCGATTAACGCAAGCAACAGAACCGCCGATTTCCCATAACGGTGAAAAAAATCCATCACCGGATCCAACCAAGTTTTTTTCGCCAACCGAGCCGGAACCAAACCGCTTTTCACCACCAACACACAAGTCAATCCCGCCGCTGCCAAACCGGACAACAAACGAACTGCCTCAATCAAAAACGCCGCCAGCACAACATCTGTTTTCGGCAATACCTTGCCAAGCATCGAAAAAACAATCACAAAAGCCGATGCCATCAAAACAAACAAAAGCAACAAACGAAAATTATCGGCAGAGCCGCCTGCCTCAGAATGCCTGTCTGAAACGTCCGGTTCGCGGCACAACAAAGTCGCCAAAATCCCAACTCCCATCGTCAACGCCATAATTAAGTAAGTATGACGCCAAGCCGTATAAACATAAGCCCCTTCTTTCGAACCCAGCCACGACGCGAGAAACAAGGCACCGGCACCGGCCACAATCATGCCGATACGGTAGCCCGCATTATAAGTGGCGGCTGTAACCGATTGCATCGCATCGCTGCCTTTCGCCACCTCAATACGATAAGCATCAATAACCACATCTTGCGTGGCCGACGAAAACCCCAGCAAAACCGCCGCTGCCGCCATCACAACCAAAGCGCCTCCGTCCGACGGATCTATCCAAGCCATGCAGCAAACCGCAATCACAATAAAAACCTGAGCCGTCAGCAACCACGAGCGGCGTTTACCAAGCAATCCGTTCAACAACGGTATCTGAAGCGAATCAATCAAAGGCGCCCAAACAAATTTAAAAGAATAAGCCAACGCCGCCCAGCTGAACATTGTCACCGTGCCCCGATCAACGCCAGCCTCGCGTAACCAAAGCGAAAGACTGGAGAAAATCAGCAAAAGCGGCATTCCGGCCGAAAAACCGAGAAAAAAAAGCGTGACGGCACGATGATCACAATAAATAGCCAAGGCCTTGCCCCAGCCTGTTTTCGTTGCAGACATGAAAAACCCTAAATGCCTATCTGAAAGCATCCTCACAAACACAATCGGATGGCAGACAAGCTGAAAAATCAAGATGTCAGATTGTATCTCAAATCAGCAAAAGCACAATATGAACCACAAGACATTCAATATATTAAATCATATATATAACAGACTAAACACAAATACAGTCAACATGATTGATTCGACTCATCCCGCCCCGCAAATAATAACCCGATATACAAACACCTAACTAACTAAAAACTCAAGGAATTTAAAACCGCTGGGTAGTTAAAAAATACCATTTATCACGGAATAAAAAATATTGTTGCACGACTCAAAATGACCCTCTAGCATTCCTTCAAACATCCAAATTTATAGTTAAACTGATTAAACTTCTGGGGAAGAAGAAAATGTCTCAACAAGCTATGAAACCCTTATGCAAAAGCGTGTTAAGTGCTTTAGCATTTATATCACTAAGCGGCAGCGCCTATGCTGCACAGCTATCTACAGCACCTTTTTTACTTAAAAATCAAACACTAACAAAAAGCAAAACAAAAATCAAACCGAACATCATGTTGCTCATTGATGATTCGGGCAGTATGAAATGGATACCGGAAACAGACCGAGAACCAAGATATAACGGAGAAGAATCAAGATTAAGCATTACCAAAAATGCATTAAATATAGTATTAGATAAATATCAAGATCAACTCAATTGGAGCCTGCAAACATTGAACAACAACAACGATGTTCAAATGGCTCACTATACAGACAACTGGCAAAACGTAAAAAACATAGTAAACAACATAACAGCAAAGGGGGGCACACCTACTACCCGACGTTATTATGAAGTTTCTCAGTTTGTACGAGATCAAACGAAATACCGTTGTCAGCCTAACTATATCGTCGTAATGTCTGACGGCGATGCTAACTACAGCTATACGGTTGACCGATGGGTTAGAGGATATAACCACAATCACCGGCGCGACAACTCATACTCGCCGAATAACGTTTATCCCGTATTCGGCGCAAGAAACCGCCTGCAAGACAGCTACTTCGGCACCCGGGAAGGCGGTGATTTTGATTATTCCGTTACTCTCAACCGAGGATCATTACAAGTTGACATTTGGGATACCATTTGGGATCGCAACGATGGTTTAAAATGGTTCAGCAAAACCTTGGCGACCCGTGATTTCAAAACGGAAGGCACCGATGCCACCGGCGTTAGCTGGAACGGCGGGCCGAATGATCCTAAAGTAGACGGCAAAAGCAAATACGCCAAACAATTGGTAAACACCTTTACCGTCGGTTTCGGCAAAGGCATGACCCGACAGGGGGAAACATATCTCCAAAACGGTGCCAGCGATGCCAGTTTTTATTACAAAGCGGATGATGCAGAAGAACTAAGCCTCGCCTTTAAAAAGATTTTTGAAATTGCCACCTCCTCCGATGCCAATACTGCCATTGAATCAGGCAGTACCGCAGCACCGGCCATTATCGGAACCAAGTCGGCCAATGCTGTATCAGCCGTACAATTAGACAGCGGTTCTTGGAGCAGCCAAATACATCTTTATGTGATAAACAATAATAAAATTTTAAACAGCTACAAACAGCCTTCTTTTACAAACCGTAAAACCTTGATTAATACCGGCGCCGGAACCTACTTCGTAGACCAAATATCGGCCAATAACAATGCCGGGCTGAATAACCAATTTTTCGGCATCACCGATAACGGGCAAAACTCAACAGAATGGCTGAACGCACTATTGCCGTGGACCGTTCGCAGCAATAGCAAAACCGATGAAGCCATCCAGCAAGAGGCTAAAAATAACAATTACTCGCAAACTTACCGTATCCGCGAACAAGGCAAACGCGACTTGGGCGATATTATCGACAGCCCTTTAACTGCCATCGGCCCGACATCGCACGGACGGCAAGAATTCCTTGTTACCGCAGCTAACGACGGCATGGTGCATATTTTCCAAAGCGCCAATAGCGCAAACAACCCTTATGATTTGAAATTGAGCTATATCCCGGCCGCAATGGAACGCGGCGGAGAAAACGGCTCGGGCGGAGACACTTTAGCCAAAACCTTAAAAGAAGTCGCTAATCAACAATACGGCAAAGATGCAGAACATCCCCACCGCTACCTAATCAACGGCGGATTGACTGCCATAGGAACGCCACCTAACAAACAAGGCCGCCGCCAATTCTTTATGTTCGGTGCAATGGGCCAAGGTGGTCGCGGTGCGTATGCCCTCAACATCGGCGGCTATAATCGCGTTAACAATACCGCCATTGCCTTAAACAACAATTCATCTGCATGGGATAAGGAAGTTCCTTTATTCGAAACAGAAAAGGGCAAAAACAACAAACTGGGATATACCATCGGCACGCCGAATATCGGTCGGGTATCGATTAATTCTGAGAAATCAGACATTCGCTATGCCGGTTTCCTAGCCAGCGGCTACAGCAAAAAACCTGATGTTAAATCTACCAATCAAGATACGGACAATGAAACCGCGTTATATATCTACGATATGCTGGGGCAAGATGCCAACACGGGAGCGGCAAAAGGAAAATCAGGCACTTTGTTGAAAAAAATCGTTGTTAATAACGGTGTCGGCGGCCTTTCATCGCCCGTGCTTTTAGACACGAACCTTGACGGTATTTACGATCTTGCCTATGCCGGTGATTATGGCGGCAATATGTATCGTTTTGATTTGCGCGGTAATCTGCAAGACTGGAAAGTTACCCGTATCTTTGCCGGCAAGCGTACGCAGCCTATTACGGCAGCACCTATAGTTTCATACCGCTCAAAAGATAAGTATGTCATTATTTTTGGCACGGGCAGCGATATTTACAACGAAGACTTGGAAAATAAAGATGCCCAATCTATTTACGGCATTTTCGATGATGTCAGCCAAACACCAACCGCTTCAGCAACCTCAAACGATTTGTTGAAACAAACCTTTACCCAAAGAGGCCAGAATTACTATTTGAGCAACAACAAAATAGAGAGCAATCATAAAGGCTGGCAAATCGATTTGACCGGCTTCAAAACTGGAGAACGTGTGGTAACTCAAGGTAAAATGATTCTGAAAACGGCCGTGCTGGATACCCGCGCCTATGTAGCGGAGTCAACCACGAAAACCTCCAGCAAAAGCGACCTCTGCCTACCGGATACAGAAACCACCAAGGTAGCCAGCGACAGCCGCCAGATTCAAATGAATAGTGAAAACGGCGGTGCGCTAACGGCTAAAAGCGCTCGAATTAATTATTATCAAGGTAGTTACGTTGATCCCAAAACTAAAGAAACATTTTACGCCAACGCAAAAGCCTTCCTTGGCAGCCTGATCAGCACCAATTACCAATCCGCAACCAACAACACCAGCCCGACAACTTTAGACGGGCAAGGCGGTGGCAGCGGCTTGGACGAGGCCATGATCAGCAGCAACAATATCAAAAGGCCGCAGAATACTTGCTTTACATCTGCGGAAAAAGGCCTTGTGGTTATCGGCAAAACCAGCGGATCACCGGAAACACCTGATTTAAGCGGTCCACAATGCGGACAAAACGTCCGCCGCATCAGCTGGCGCGAATTGATTTGATTGATTCTGCATTTTCAGAAATAATGCCTGTCTGAACGTTTCAGACAGGCATTTTCTATCATTGCTTGCCATAATCAAAAATAAAGGAAAACCATGAATACTCCTATAAAAAACGCATTACAACAGCTCAATACGCTGATTTTAGGGAAAGAAACCGTCATGCAGCAACTTTTCGCCTGCGTTTTGGCAGGCGGGCACGTGTTGCTCGAAGACGTGCCCGGTGTGGGAAAAACCACATTGGCACACGGTGTGGCGGCAATACTGGGATTGAACTACCGCCGCGTTCAATTTACCAACGACATGCTTCCCTCCGATTTGCTAGGCATCAATATCTACCGGCCAAACGAAGGGCAATTCGAATTTCATCCGGGGCCTGTATTTCACTCTTTCCTGTTGGCCGACGAAATCAACCGCGCCTCGCCCAAACTCCAATCCGCCCTACTCGAAGCAATGGAAGAAAAACAAGTTTCGGTAGATGGCAAAACATACCGTCTGCCGCGTCCTTTTCTGGTCGTAGCCACCCAAAACCCAGTTGAACAATTAGGCACATTCCCGCTACCCGAATCGCAACTCGACCGCTTTATGATGCGCCTGAGCATGGGTTATCCCGCCGAAGAAGCAGAAAAGCAACTGTATCTCGAAGGCGACAAACGCCAAACATTACAAGCTATTCAAGCTGTGTGCAATGCAGAAACATTGGTGCAATGGCAACAACAAGCCGGCGCAGTGAAATGTTCGTCGGCAGCGGCGGAATATGTGCTCCGTTTGGTACAGGCTACCCGCCAGCCCGACCGTTTCGTTACCGGCTTGAGCCCGCGGGCCGGTTTGGCGGTGATTGCCGCAGCAAAAGCATGGGCGTTCATGCAAGGGCGTGAGCATATCCTGCCGGATGACGTCAAAGCCGTGTGGGTGCCAGTGGCTGCCCACCGTTTACAAGCCGTGCAGCAACAGCAAAGCAGCCGTCAGATTCTGGAAGGTTTGTTAAGCCATGTCTCTGTTTAATCGGCAAGACGTTGTTATTCCGGCAACCGAGCCCGTTGCCGTCGGGCACTTTCGCCTGCGCCCGACCCGCTTCGGCGTGGGAATTTTGGTTGCGGTCGGGTTGCTTTGGTTGGTAGGTTTGCAATATCAGGTCAATCTAGCTTATGCCGTTGCATTCTGGCTGCTCGGTTTTATGGTAATTGCTGTATTACTAAACATACGTCAGCTTTCTGCTTTGAAAACCAATATCCGTATGCCGGATGAAATATTTGCCGGTATGTCTGCCGATTTAGCGCTTTACGCGTCTAGTGAAAACAAACGGAATCGTTGGCTATGGCTTTGCACGGATTCAGGCAGGCATCAGGAAAACAGTTTGCCCGTATGGCAAAACTGGATAATCGATAGCCAAACGCCCGAACCGTTTATTTGGCAGGTAGTAACACTACGGCGCGGTTATCTGCATATTCCGGTTTTGCAGGTGGCCACTATCGCACCCTTCGGTTTAAGCATGTTGCAAACCGCATGGCAATTTCAAACCGAATCGGTTGTTTATCCGGCACCAATCGAACATCAGGCACCGCAGCAAACCTTGCCCGACGGAGAAGAAGACCCGGCCCGCCCACGGATTCAAGGCGGCGATGAATTGGCTTATCTCCAAGTGCATCAAGCCGGTACGTCTTTACAGCATGTGGCGTGGAAAACTTACGCAAAAACCGGAGAAATGCTGGATAAACGCTTTGAAGAGCCGCAAGCCGCGCTGCGCAATATGGTTATTTCATATCGAGATTATCCTGCCCAAGCCGATAAAGACCGTTTGGCCGGTTTGCTTTGTTATCGGGTATTGGAAGCCGAACGCAGCAATCTGCCCTATATTCTGGAGCTGCCTCATCAAACCGTGATGCCGCAAAAAGGCCAGCGCGAAATCGCACTGACCGCCTTAGCCTTGCTTTAAAACAGCATGCCTGTTTTCAGACAGGCATTCATGTTTGCAAACCTAAAACCATAAATGCCTGTCTGAAAAACACACATTACGTTGACTAACCACCATGTTTATTCAAAACCCACCCTTCCTATCCGAGCAGCCCCGCCCTGCCGCGCAAGCGGCCGTTCTGTTGGTGCTGCTGATGGCCGCGCTGCCGTTGGCGATGAATCTGCCCGTCAGCATCATGCTGATGTTTACGGCACTCTTAACCGCACGCCTCTTACTGATTCAAATCGGCCGCAGCAAAACTCCGCCCGCCGCATTGCTCATTTTACTGGTAGCATCAGGCGCACTCGTATGGACTCAGCTCGGCGCCCTATACGGCAGGGAAGGTGGTATTTCCTTTCTGTTGCTGATGGTCGTGCTTAAAGCCTTCGAGAGCCAAACCCGACGCGATTGGCAAGTGCTTCTGTTGGCGATGCTGATTCTGATCGGCACCGGCGTATTATTCAACCAAAGCCTGTCTGTAGGCTTATGGGTCTTGCTCAACCTCTTTGGCATCAGCATCTGTTTCGGCATGTTAGGCGGGCTGACGCTGAAGAATGCGGCTCAAACCGGCATGCAGGCTTTATTGCTGACCCTGCCTCTGATGGTTGTGCTGTTTATTGCCGCGCCTCGTAAAAGCGAGCCTTTATGGCGCATCCCGCAACCTTCGTCCAACCAAGCGAAAACCGGTCTTTCCGATACCATGAAGCCGGGCAGCATCAGCAATCTGGTGCAGAGCGACGAATGGGTAGCCAACATCACATTCACCAACCGAGTGCCCAAACCGGAAGAAATGTATTGGCGCGCCATCGTCATGACTGAATTCGACGGCACCACATGGCGTGCTCCGCTCGGCGACACAACCGACGATTCGTCAGCCAAACCCGATCAAGCGCATACCCTGTCATATCAAATGATATTGCGCGATCAAAACGGCGTTATTCCAGCTCTAGATTACCCTTCCGGCGCTCTACCGCAAGGCATCGTACGCCGTACAGGGAACGTATTGCGAGCGGAACGGAGCCGCGAAAGCCTGCGCCGCGTGTCATTGGAAGCCCAAACCGACACGCAACTGTTTGAGCCGTTGACCCCAGCGGTAGCCAATTTTTACCGCCGCCTGCCACAAGGCAACACGCGCACCCGCATTCTGGCGCAAAATCTGGCGCAACAATCATCCGGCCCACGCGATTTCATTCAAAAAACATTAAATTATTATCGTCGCAACACTTTTTCCTATACCCTCCAACCACCGCTAACGGAAGGCAACAACAGCATAGATGCTTTCATGTTCGAAACCAAACAAGGTTTCTGCGAACACTATGCGCAAAGCTTCGTTGTCATGATGCGAGCCGCAGGCTTGCCCGCGCGCGTTGTTACCGGCTATCAGGGCGCCGAATACATCAGCGAAGGCCGCTTCTGGCAAATCCGCGCCAAAAACGCCCACGCATGGGCCGAAGTATGGTTGCCGGAAGAACGCATCTGGCTGCGCGTCGACCCTACCGCCGCCGTATCTTCCCAGCGTATCAGCAGCGGTTTGCAACAAGCACTTCCTCAATCGGAACAAAACTTAATCCACAACAGCGATTCGCTCTCGCAATGGCGCGAAACCGGCCAGTATTATTGGCAGCAATGGGTGGTCAATTATGATCAAAGCCGGCAAAACAGCTTGTTTGCTCAACTCGGATTGGGCGGTTTTAACTTCGGCAATTTCATACTGGTTTTAGGACTAGGCGGTTTACTGGCCTTGGTTCCAATCGCCCTATGGTGGCGAAAAGGCCGCCGCAACGACCAAAACCCGTTGCAAGAAGGCTTTGCTCTGCTCAAAACAGCACTGTTCGGGGAAGACGACGATACCCGCCACGGCCTGACCGCCGCCGAATTACGGGAAATGATGCAGCAAAACGGCATGGGCAACCACCAGCTACAAGACCTTTTGAAGCAATACGAATACTGGCAATACGCCGCTGATCAAGCACCGAAACCGGCCGAACAACACGCATGGCTGGCTCGTGTCAGAAAAGCGTTGAAGGCTTACGCTAAAAACCCGTAGACCGACCGTCTCTACTTAGCGACGAATTCTTCATACAAAATACAAATGCAAAAAACCGGATTTATTTAAAAATCCGGTTTTTAAGCTTAACAACTAAGCGTTAAAAGCTTATTTTTGCAGAGAAGTGCCGCTAGCAGCGTCAACAGGAGCGCTGGCGCTAACAGGAGCGCTGGCAGCGTCTGCTTTTACCGGCATACGGTGCGGTTTGTGGGCAGCCATTACCATGCTGGAAACCAAAGCGGCAGCAACGATAGCAACATATTTTTTCATAATAAAGCTCCTTTAACTTCTATGGTTACAATTCAGAAAGAAAACAACATAATTTTTATGCTATTTGGGAAATAAGAACGCATTCTGAATAAAAAGTTCCTGTTTTTTCAGATTTAAACCGTTTTTACAAATATCCTTTTTCCCAAAAGCAACAATGTCTGTCTGAAATTATTCAGACAGACATTGTCATGAAATTATGTAAAAACAATATATTAGCCTAAACTCACCATCTCCAGCTGTTCCAAGCTTCTTCCCAGAAAACGCTCGCCGATTGTTTGGAAACGTAAAGGAATATCACTCACATAAAAACGGTAATCCGCAACGGAACCCGCCTCATTCAGCAAACCCGTTTCCGCCAGTGCATGCGCAGTGGCTTCTGCCGTAGTCAGCGCAGAATCAACCAAAGTCACCCCCGGCGCCTCTCTGCGCAACAACGGCTTCAACAACGGATAATGCGTACAACCCAACACCAGCGTATCGATGTCTTCTGCCAGCAACGGCTTCAGATATTCCCGCGCCGTCAACCGGGTAACCTCATGGTCCAGCCACCCCTCTTCCACCAGCGGCACAAACAAAGGGCACGCCTGCGACTGCACCAAAACCTGCGGATTACGGCCATGAATGGCGCGGGCATAAGCATTGCTGTTAACAGTAGTATTCGTTGCAATCACACCGATTCGGTTGCTTGCCGTAGCCGTCAAGGCAGCTTGCGCACCCGCGGTGATCACGTCTAGCACCGGCATATTGCCCGCCATCTGGCGCACCCTCTGCCCGGCCACCGCCGCAATGGTATTACAGGCAATAATCAACGCCTTAACCTCGTTTTGCAATAAAAATTCAACGATTTGCGCAGTGAATGTTTCTATGGTCGCGCGCGATTTTACGCCATAAGGCACGCGGGCGGTATCGCCGAAATAAACGATATTTTCCATCGGCAAACGCTCCATCAGCGCCCGCACCACAGTCAACCCGCCTACTCCTGAATCAAACACCCCGATGGGGCGCTGGTTTAAATTGGTCATGTCCGGTTCTATTGTATTTGAAAGCACAGGCAAGCAAATGCTTGTACGGTTAATCAAGAATTTATTATTGTACACCGATTTAAACGCCCTATTTTAATCAAATTTAGCAGTCGCCACGGTTTGCAAAACGTTTCAATTCACGCATAATAAACACTTTATTTCGATCTTCTCATCATATAAATATGACGTGCCCTGTTACCCATACAGTCTTTTTGCCCGACGAGGCCGCTACGACCGCTCTGGGCGCCTCGCTTGCACCGTATTTATCAGCGCCGCTGGTTATCTACTTAGAAGGCGGGCTGGGAGCAGGAAAAACCACATTCACACGCGGCCTGCTGCGCACTCTGGGCTACACAGGGACCGTTAAAAGCCCCACCTACACCTTAGTCGAATCTTACCCTCTGCCTTCATTCATCCTAAATCATTTCGACCTCTACCGTTTTACTTCCCCCGAAGAATGGGAAGATGCGGGCTTGGATGAACTCTTCAACGAGAAAAGCATCTGCCTCATAGAATGGCCGCAACAAGGCGGCGATTTCGTACCACAGGCCGAAATAACCTTATCGTTTGAGCATCAAGATGAAGGCAGATTGTGTACCCTGACCGCACACACACCGCAAAGCCAGAAAAGTTTGGAAATATGGACAAAAAACTAACCCGTCGCCAAATCATGCGCAGTGCCGCTGCCGGCCTGCTCCTCAGTGTTTCCCCTATTGCCTTAGGCCGTAAAACCGCGCCTCAGTTTCTGGCCGTGCGCATCTGGCCTGCCAACGCCTACACGCGGCTAACCATTGAAGCCAGCCAGCGCATCGATTATAAATTTTTCACGCTGGATAATCCCCGCCGTTTGGTCATCGACATCAGCGGCGTCACGCTCAACAGCGCAATGCAAGGACTAGCCGGCAAAGTTCAGCGCAACGACCCTTATATCTCAAGCATCCGTGCCGGGCAAAACGCGCCCGGCGTGGTGCGCGTAGTTATCGATTTGAAAGCCGCCGTCAATCCGCAGGTATTTGGCCTGAATCCCGTCGCCAATTTCAAACACCGCTTGGTCGTCGACTTATACCCCGCCCTTGCCGGCGACGCACGCGACCCGCTTATGGCGCTGCTCGAAGACTATTCCCAAGGGAAAATCACCAGCCAAGGCACCGGTGCCGACACCCCGCCGGTTAATCCACCGTCTGCCGATGCAGATTACGAACCTACGCCTTCCCATAAAAACGGCAGACGCAAAGCCATCGTCATGCTCGACCCCGGCCACGGCGGCGAAGACCCTGGTGCAACCGGTTCCACCGGCCTGCATGAAAAAGACGTGGTACTAGCCATTGCGCGCATGGCCAGAAAACGGCTTGAAGCGATGGGCTACCAAACCCACCTTACCCGCAACGAAGACATCTTTATTCCTCTTGGTGTGCGCGTGGCCAAAGCCCGCAAGCTGAAAGCAGACGTTTTCGTTTCCATCCATGCCGATGCCTTTACCAACCCCGAAGCCCGCGGCACCGGTGTTTATGCGCTTAGTACCAAAGGCGCCACCAGCGCGGGCGCCAAATTCCTCGCGCAAACCCAAAACAATTCGGATTTAATCGGTGGCGTTCGCACCGTGGGTAATCGAGATGTAGACAGCACCATTTTGGATATGACGCAAACCGTTACCAATAAAGACAGCCTGACGCTAGGGCAAAAAGTATTGGATGAAATGAAGCAGCACAACAAACTGCACAAAGGCAGCGTCGACCGCGCCAATTTCGCCGTATTGCGTGCGCCCGACATTCCTTCCATTTTGGTGGAAACCGCATTTATTTCCAACCCTGCCGAAGAACGCTTGCTCGCCAGCAACGAATTCCGCGAAAAATGCGCCGATGCCATTGCTTCCGGCATCAAATCCTATCTGAACAAAGCCGTGTTACGCCGTTAAGCAGTATTAACTCACAATGCCTGTCTGAAAAAATTCAGACAGGCATTTGTAACTAAAGCCATACCATGACCCCCGAACACATCCTCCGTATCGATCAACAGCACATCTGGCATCCGTACGCCGCCATACCCAATCCTTTGCCGGTCTACCCAGTAGCCTCGGCTCAAGGTTGCACGCTGACGCTTGCTGACGGCAGAACGCTTATCGACGGCATGTCTTCATGGTGGGCCGCATTACACGGCTATAACCATCCGCGGCTCAATGCCGCTGCACACAAGCAACTTGAAAAAATGGCGCACGTTATGTTCGGCGGGCTAACCCACGAACCTGCCGCCCGGCTGGCGGAAAAACTCGTTGCCCTTCTTCCCCCTAACCTCAACCAAATTTTCTTTGCCGATAGCGGCTCGGTTGCGGTGGAAGTGGCGATGAAAATGGCGCTGCAATACCAATATGCAAAAAGCCTGCCTGAAAAGCGCACTTTCGCCACCATCCGTTCCGGCTATCACGGCGACACATGGCATGCCATGTCAGTGTGCGATCCGGTTACCGGCATGCACGGCCTGTTCGGCAGCAGCCTGCCCGTGCAATATTTCCTGCCGCAACCCGGCAGCCGCTTTCACGGCCCATGGCAACCCTCAAGCATCGAACCGCTGGCCGACTTATTAGCTAAAAAAAGCAACGAAATCGCAGCCCTGATTTTAGAACCCATCGTACAAGGCGCCGGCGGCATGTATTTCTACCATCCCGAATATCTGCGCCAAGCGCGCCAGCTATGCAGCGAGCACGGCGTTTTCTTGATTTTCGACGAAATCGCCACCGGCTTCGGCCGAACAGGCCGCTTGTTCGCGCTGCAACACGCCGGCATCACGCCAGACATCATCACCCTAGGCAAAGGCCTGACCGGCGGCTACCTTACCCTCTCCGCCATCGCCACCACCCGCCACATCGCCCACACCATCAGCCAAAGCGATGCCGCCTGCCTGATGCACGGCCCCACCTTTACCGCCAATCCGCTTGCCTGCGCCATCGCAGCCGAAAGCATTGATTTATTAATCGAAAGCAACTGGCAGCAGCGTGTGCATAACATTGAAGCCTGTCTGAAAACCCAATTAGCACCCGCTGCGCAATGGCCTTGCGTAGCAGAAGTGCGCGTTTTGGGCGCCATCGGCGTAATTGAAATGAAAGAACCCGTCAACATGCAAACCTTGCAACCGCGCTTGGTAGAAAACGGCGTTTGGGTACGGCCTTTTGGCAAACTGGCTTACATCATGCCGCCGTTTATCATCAGCGAAAACGAATTGAGCCGCCTTACCGACGGGCTGCTCCGCGCATTGCGGCAAGAATACGGAATACCAGAATGAAGCGCTACCAAGCTCAGCTCGAACAGCTACAAGCGCAAAGCCAGTTGCGCCGCCTGACATCCGCCCCGACCTGCCGTCTCAACCTCAGCGGCAACGATTATCTCGGTTTGACCCAATCCCCCAAATGGCAGGCCGAGTTCCTTGAACGCTTTTCAGACAGGCCGCTGCCTGCCCTCGGCAGCACCTCGTCGCGCCTTTTAACCGGCAATTCCGAACATCACGAAGCACTCGAACATACCTTGCAACAGGCCTACGGCCGGCCGGCTCTGCTCTTCAACAGCGGCTATCACACCAACATCGGCATCTTGCCCGCCCTAGCCAACCGGCAGACCCTGATTCTGGCCGACAAACTAGTTCATGCCAGCCTGATTGACGGCATCCGCCTATCCGGCGCACCGTATAAACGCTTCCGCCACAACGATACCGCTCAGCTTGCCGTTTTGCTTGAGCAACATGCCGCCGCTTACCAACACGTCATCATCGTAACCGAAAGCCTGTTCAGCATGGACGGCGATTTCGCACCCCTGGCCCGCTTGGTTCAACTCAAACAACAATACGCCAACGTTTTGCTCTATCTCGATGAAGCCCATGCCGTCGGCGTATATGGCGCAACCGGCTTAGGGCTGGCCGAACAAGAAGCCTGTCTGAACGACATCGACATTCTGGTCGGCACCTTCGGCAAAGCCGCCGCCTCGCAAGGCGCCTACGCCATCTGTAACGATATTTTAAAAAACTATTTGATCAACACCGCCCGCCCATTGATTTTCAGCACCGCCCTGCCGCCGCTGCAAGCCGCATGGTCGGATTTCATCTTCCAGAAATTCGCCGGCTGGTCAGACAAACGGCGCCATCTTGCTCATATCGCCACCCGCCTACGCAGCGCAATAAGCCAACGCCATCTGCCCATGCCCGGCCAAAGCCATATCGTTCCCTATATCCTAGGCAGCAATCGCGCAGCCGAACAAGCCGCCGAAGAGCTACAACGACAAGGCTGCTACAGCTTACCCATCCGCCCATCCACCGTTCCGCCCGGCACCGCCCGCCTGCGCTTTTCACTAACTGCCGCCATGAGCGAAACCGATATCGACTGGTTGATTTCCCTGCTACCCGAGCTGCCCGACACACGGCTAACTAAATAAACAAACCCAATAAAACTCCCCTGCCGTTTTCAGACAGGCTTATCTGAAAACGGCAGGGGAACCGTATTTTCTCAACAAAACCGACTCGGCCCTCAAGGCACTTCTTGCAACCGCCCGCCCAATTTTTCCAATGCCGAACGCGCATCCTGCCACGCCGCATCAATCAGCACGCAAGCCTCGCCCGATGCTTTAACACCGAATTCAATATGCGCCGCGGCCTGTTCCGTTTGCTCGCAGGGCAGGCTGAACGTTTTCACCCCTGCATAATCGCGCTCGATGCGCTCCATCAAATCGCCGATTCTGGATTCCGGCAGGCCAAACAGCCAAATCGAACGCGACATGCTTTCCACTTGGTTAAACCGGTCGGCATAATAACGATTGAGTACCCACTCGGCCATCGGTTGAGCCATCACCGGAAAACCGGGCAGAAAATAATGTTCGCGAATAGAAAAACCCGCAATCGTGTTGTACGCATTTTCCACCAGCTCCGCACCAACCGGAAAATTCGCCATTTCCAAACGGCGCTTATGCTCGTCCGAATCCAGCGCTTCTCCGCGCTGCAACGTAACCCCGTCAATATAACCCGCCGCCACCGGATGCACGGCCATAGCCAAGCCCAAAGCTTCGGCTGCCGCTTGCCGCGTGTGGTCGTCGGGCGTCGCGCCGATGCCGCCGGTAACAAAGGTCGGCAGGCCGTCGGCAAAGCTGCGCTTCAGCTGGCGCACCAATATTTCTTTCTCATCCGGCAGATATTGCACCATCCCCAACCGCAAGCCGTGTCGCGCCAACAATGTTTTGAAAAAATCAAAATGCTTGTCTTGACGCGAGCCGTACAGAATCTCATCGCCGATAATCATCAGATTAAATTGCATATTTCACCCCAACCATACAAATGCCTGTCTGAAAAACCCCAAACCGCCGTTCCAGTTTGCCCTAGACGAACCAAACGATTCGTACAATAATAAACCTTATTTTAACATCCGCGTAAACCAACACAGGAATCCTTTCACAATGAGCAATCATACCATCTTGCAAAACCTGCCCGTCGGCCAGAAAGTCGGCATCGCATTCTCTGGCGGCCTCGACACCTCCGCCGCCTTATTATGGATGAAACTCAAAGGCGCCCTGCCCTATGCCTACACCGCCAACCTCGGCCAGCCCGATGAAGACGATTACAACGCCATCCCCCAAAAAGCCCTCGAATACGGCGCAGAGCAAGCCCGCCTGATTGATTGCCGCAGCCAGCTTGCCCATGAAGGCATCGCCGCCATCCAGTGCGGCGCCTTCCACGTTTCCACCGGCGGCATCACCTATTTCAACACCACCCCGCTCGGCCGCGCCGTAACCGGCACCATGCTGGTTTCCGCCATGAAAGAAGACAACGTCAACATCTGGGGCGACGGCAGCACCTACAAAGGCAACGACATCGAACGCTTCTATCGTTACGGCCTCTTGACCAACCCCAGCCTGCGCATCTACAAACCTTGGCTCGACCAAACCTTTATCGACGAACTCGGCGGCCGTCATGAAATGAGCGAATTTCTGATTGCCAACGGCTTCAACTACAAAATGTCGGTTGAAAAAGCCTACTCCACCGATTCCAACATGCTCGGCGCCACCCACGAAGCCAAAGATTTAGAGTTTCTCAACAGCGGCATCAAAATCGTCAAACCGATTATGGGCGTCGCCTTCTGGGATGAGAACGTTGCCGTTAAAGCCGAAGAAGTACGCGTCCGCTTTGAAGAAGGCGTGCCCGTCGCCCTGAGCGGCCAAGAATTTGCCGATCCCGTCGCCCTATTCTTAGAAGCCAACAAAATCGGCGGCCGCCACGGCCTCGGCATGAGCGACCAAATCGAAAACCGCATTATCGAAGCCAAATCACGCGGCATCTACGAAGCCCCCGGAATGGCTTTGCTGCACATCGCCTACGAACGCTTGGTTACCGGCATTCATAACGAAGACACCATCGAGCAATACCGTATCAACGGCCTGCGTCTCGGCCGCTTGCTCTACCAAGGCCGCTGGTTTGACCCACAGGCACTAATGCTGCGCGAAACCGCCCAACGTTGGGTAGCCAAAGCCGTTACCGGCGAAGTTACCCTTGAATTGCGCCGCGGCAACGACTACTCGATTCTGAATACCGAATCGCCCAACCTCACCTACGCGCCCGAACGCCTGAGCATGGAAAAAGTAGAAAACGCCGCCTTCACCCCGGCCGACCGCATCGGCCAACTAACCATGCGCAATCTGGATATCACCGACACCCGCGGCAAACTTGGTCTGTATTCCCAAACCGGCCTATTATCCTTGGGCGAAGGCTCCGTCTTACCGCAGCTTGGAGAAAGCGGTAAAGAATAACTCGGTCAAAACTGAAACGCGGTAATATGAAACAGAAAGCCTGTCTGAAAAGTTTTCAGATAGGCTTTTCATACCTCATAAAACAATCAAAAATGAAACTAAGTGTTCTTAATATACTAAACATATTAACAACAAAGCTACCGATAATCTGATATAAAATACTTTTCAATCATTCTATCTTAAAATCAATCAGGCTGTCTGAAAGCCTCGAACAGCGTGATTATCCATTCGTAAAGAAAGAGCCTTTATGAAACCCTTTACTTCCCTTCTAACCGCAGCCTTATTATCCGCCGCCAGCCTGAGCGCCTGCGGCGGGTCGGAGAACCGTATGAGCATTCAAGAGCAGACTGAAAAACGTTTCCAACTCAATCCACACCCTACAAAAGCCTACCGCATCAAAATCAAAATTAACGATGCCCCCGGACCTTTGAAGCTAATTGGCGATATGTATGTAGGCTATACGGCTCAAAATTGTTCTTATGTCATTAATGAGTTTGAAGGTGCGTCAACCAATCCACACAAAGACATTCCAAACAAAATTCGTCAAATCGGGCAAGATGAGTATGAGAGCATCATTTATTTTGATGCTATGCAGGATGAAGACTATTTTGGAAAAGGCGTCTGCAAATGGGAAGTTGAAAACTTCGGCACTGCCTTTAAAGCGACGGGTAAGCCTGAAGAAACAGCATTTAATGTCAGCGACCTGATGAAATACCTGATAGAGCAAAAAACACTAACTAAGTATTATTGGAAAGGTGGTTATCCGTATTATCGGAATGATGATGGTTCAATATACAAGAGTGATGATATGGTTGATTTCGGCACTCCACCTAATTCGCTAGATATGTATACCGATGAACAACGCAGAAATTTATTTAATATCATGGTTACACTTGAGGAGGTGAAATAATCATGACTACAAAACAACAAAATGCAGACCTTGCGGCAGATGCTTATAACACGCGTAAAGAGACTACATTAAACCAAACTATCCCAATTGGCGGGCACGACTATAAAGTGCTTAAAGTTCATACCAATCCTAAAACAGGCTATTATGGCGCAGTGTATCAAGATGCAAAAACCAATGAGATTATCGTTGTCCACCGGGGAACCGAATCGCCTCTCAAAGACTGGAGAGATGCCCAAACCGACCTCAAGATGGTTACCGATAAGGCCAATGCTCAGGCTGAAGATGCTGCTGAATTAACTCGGATAGCGATTAAAAAGGCAGCTGATTTCCATGCCAAATTTCCTAAAGACCCCGTACCCACTATTACCCAAACCGGCCATTCCCTAGGCGGCGCGCTCGCCCAAATCTGCGCCTACCGCTTCCATCAGGAAGGCATGACCTTCAATGCCTACGGTGTCGCAGGCATGTATCACATCCCCGAAGGCGGCAGCATGGTTACCAATTTCTCAACAGCCGCCGATGTCGTATCCGCCGCCAGCTCTCATTACGGCAAAGTCGTAATTCTCGCTACGCAGCAAGAGCTCAACGGTCTGGCCGAATACGGCTACAACAATAAAAGCAACACAATGCTGACCCGAGCCTTCGGTGCCGCGGCTTCCACTATGGGTGCCGCCCATACCATCGATAACTTCGTCGGCCCCGATTCGATTCTTTCCCGACAGAATTTCCGCCACGCCCGCTCGCTGGCGGAAGACAACAAACATATGATTGAGGATTTTCGCAGCGATGTCGCCAGCATCAGAGAAGGCGTTCATGGCGGTATCGAAGTCAATCGGAAAGCCCGCGACATCATGCGCTTCAGCCCTGCCGAAATGATGCTGAAAGAAATCCGTAAACATTCGCCCTTATCCATGGAAGACAACCAAACCGCACCTACCTTGGGTCTCGCCGATATGCCGGAGGCGGCCCAAAAGATTTACCATACAAACAAAGAGCATCTGGCTGCTTATTATCAAAAAAACAACCTACCGTACGAGAAAGAAGGTTTGGAGAATTCAGCGATGGCACTCGCTGCTTTAGGCTATGCAAAAAATATGGGCGATACGCCTCTATTTAACGTTAAAGACGGGCAATTTTTAATTGGCGAACGTAATCCGGGCTTGATTACAGCTTCAATAGATGTAGATAAAGCCATTACCACTCCCGTTGAGGAGAGCATCAACCGTATTCAGCAAGTAGCGCAGGAAGAGCAGAATCGTCAAATCGCGCAAAATCAGTCAAATGGGATGAGTAGAGCTTAATCTAAAAAGTTGCTCCGAAATTAAGGTAGAAGCCTGTCTGAAAAATTTTCAGACAGGCTTTTTTTTATTTCTTAAGCCGCTGCGCCTTTAAAATCAGTTCGTCAACCAATGGCGGCACACCTTCCGCCGCTTTTTTCGGCACCACTTCTATCGAAAAATCAGCATGCGGATGCGGGTCGACCAAATACCTTTCGGCATGCGGCGGTGCATAGTGCAACAGCGAAGCTGCCGGATAAACCTGCAAAGAGGTGCCGATAACCAACACAATATCTGCGCCGCGCACAATATCCACCGCACGCGGAAACAGCGGCACATCTTCGCCGAACCAAACGATATGCGGGCGCAAGGGGCGGCCTTTGCTGTCGGCATCAGCCATCGTTTGGTCGCCAGTCCACTCTATAACCTCGGCTTCATCAACCGTGCTGCGCAGCTTGTTTAATTCCCCGTGCAGATGCAGCACATGGCGGCTGCCCGCGCGTTCGTGCAAATCGTCTACGTTTTGCGTGATAATGCTTACGTCGTAATAAGGTTCGAGCCGAACCAAAGCCCGATGTGCCGCATTAGGCAATGCCTCCCGCGCCTGACGACGGCGCGTATTGTAAAAATCCAGCACCAGCTGCGGGTTGCGGGCAAAAGCCTCCGGCGTGCACACATCTTCAACACGATAGCCTTCCCATAACCCTCCCGCATCACGAAACGTTTTCAGGCCACTGTCGGCGCTGATGCCTGCGCCGGTCAGAATAACGCATTTTTTCATCTGCCAACTCCTTATTCCCAATTCCCAATCATCAATGTAGCTGCCCTTCACTATAGCAGCTTCGCTCGACCATACCAATATCAAAAGCCTGTCTGAAAATTGCCGCCCATTCCGTTTTCAGATACATTTGAATTTTCACTCCGGGGCAATCCGCATGAATATGAACAAAGTCTGGTTTTACATCGCGCTGCTGAGCATCAGCATCGCAGGCGTATGTTATATGACGCCAAACGAGCAATCGCAACAACGGCTGAAAGAAGCGGTATTGCGAAAAAAAGCCGCCCAACAATCCAAACCGAAACCAAATCCGACCAAACCGGCAGCCACAACCACCCCCTGATTTTTCAGACAAGCATCACAACACAATAAAAACACAGCGTTCCCAAACCAAAGGGAGCGGTTTATTCGCAAACCCGCCCGCTCAAGCACGATTTGCCAAACCGGCTAACGCCCTATGCTACAATTTCCAAGGAATAAAACCCAACAAATCAGGGAGTATCATGCAGAAACCCGACCCCAAAATCATCTTCTTCGATATAGACGATACCCTATACATCAAAGATGAAAAACGCATTGCCGACAGCACCCGCCAAGCGCTCAAAACGCTTAAGCAAAAAGGCATCATCACAGCCATCGCCACCGGCCGCTCGCCTGCCTTGATTCCCCTGCCCATCCGCAATCTGATTACAGAAACCGGCATCGACATGCTGGTCAGCATTAACGGCCAATTCGTTCGCTACCAAAATAAAATACTGGCCGAGTTTCCCATGAACAAAACCGACATGGAAGCCGCCGCCGCTTTATTAGACGCCGAAGGCATTGCTTACGGCTTCGTTTCTAACGAGCATTTCAGCGTATCCCGCGAAACCCAGCCATTATTCGATGCAACCGGCGCCTTAGGCTTGTCTTACCAGATTGACCCGTTGCTGTACCAACGTTACCCGATTTACCAAATGATGGCGTTTTACGATGAAAACACCGGAAAACACATCGAAAGCCAACTGCCCGAACGCCTCAAAACCGTGCGCTGGCAGCCCAACGGTGTCGACTTGCTCGACAAAACAGGCTCGAAAGCACGTGGCATTCAGGCCGCTCTAAGCAAACTGGGGCTGACAATGGCCGATGCCATGGCATTCGGCGACGGATTAAACGATATAGAAATGCTGCAAACCGTCGGCTTCGGCGTGGCAATGAGCAATGCCCATCCCGATTTAAAAGCGGTAGCCGATTTTGTCTGCCCATCGGTTTGGGAAGACGGTGTTTACCGCGGTCTGCAAGCGCTTAATGTGTTGGATTAACGGTTGATTTTTCACTAATCTCCAACCAAGCGTGAGTATTTCCGGCCGAGCGGTCATCCAGCCTTTATACTTGTTGCATAAAACAGGCAACTCCTTTTTAATAATAAAAGCAGACCATGACAAAACAGTGAATATAAATTGGGGCAACGATGGAGCAAGCACAACCTGCGGTTTATTTTTTCGGGAAACTCAACCAATCTCGCGATTTTGTTGCCTCAGCCGATATCGAACAACAAGACAGACATTTCTGGGAAGGGTGGTTCAATCGTTGCGGTGGGCAAAGCCGATTGATTCCGTTTACCCGGAAAACCAATACGGCGCCCCGAATCTGGCTCTTTTGTATACTCCAGCCGGAAATGAACTATACAGGCCTGGCCGCATTAAGTGCCGACCAAACCGGCAGACGCTATCCTTTCGTTTTATTTCGCAAGCATGACGCCTTTGAAACCAATTTGCTGCAACGGCTGCAAGAAATGAGTGCCTACTCAGGTGTTTTTCAGGCCATTTTAAACGAGGGCAAAAGTGCCAAAGATAAGCACTTTGCCCCTACTGATACCCAAGCGGAGCATCTAGATTTTCCGCCGAACCTGACACAACGGCTCCAATCCCATTCAACCGGAGCACACAGTGTTTGGTATGCACTTTCAGACAGGCATTATTTGGAATCCGAAGGAATGCCCTCGTGCGCCCTGTTCAATAAATTATTTGGATTTTAAAACCCATGAAAACCTTTCCTCATTGGGACGAACCCATTTCCGCCGACGCGCCGGCCGGCGTCAACATTGAATACGACAGCCGCTTTCTGGAATTACAAAGTGCGGCCGAAGGCAAGCCGGAGCAGCAATACGGAGAAACCATCATCCCCGCGCAAGAGCCCGACTGGGCGGTGGTGGATAAATTATGCAACCAGCTACTTGCCGAATCAAAAGACCTGCGCGTGTTGGCCTATTACACCCGAGCCCTAACGGCACGGCACGGCCTGCCGGGCTTTTTGGCCGGTTGCGAAGCCATCAAAGCAAACATCGATTTGTATTGGGACAGTGTTTTCCCACGTCTGGAAGATGAAGACGGCGAATACGATCCCTTCTACCGCATCAACGCCCTGAGCATTTTCTCCACCCCAGATGGCGTGGCAAAAGAGCTGCTTCCTGCCAAACTGCTGGTCAACGGACTGACCCAAATGCCGGTTACCGTAAAAGAAGCAGCAGCAGTTTTACAAGGCAATGATCAGCAAAACTATCCGGGCGGTAAAGACCGCCTGATGCTGGATATCAGAGTAGGCGCCGATACGGGCAAGCCTGAATTGCAGGCCGTCAAACAAGTATTGGCCTGTTTGAAATCGATTCAAGGCTTTTTTTCCGAAAAATTAAACGACGAATACCCCCTGGATTTCGAAGCCGTATTAAAACCCCTGTCTTTAATCGACCAAGCGGCAGGCTACGAAGCAACCGGCAATACGGTGCAAGAACAGGAAAACACAGAGCAAACGCAACCTGCCGAAGTCAAACTGTCGGATTCGATTTTAGCGCAGGAAGCCAACAGCGAAGCATGGCGGCGCCTGAACATCAAAAACCGAGCGGATGTGGATTTGGTTTTAGAAAAAATCTGCGTTTATTTTGAAAATTTCGAACCGAGCCACCCTGCCCCTTTATTCATTCGGCGGGTACAACGGCTGATGAATATGGACTTCTACGACATCATGAAAGACATCAGCCCGGAGAGCGTCGGCAATCTGGAAGTTTTAATCGGAAGGCCGGAGGAATCGGGAACTTCCGACGAGTAAAAAGGTCAAGTTGGAGTAGGCCGAAGCTTTTTAAAAACAAATTACTTAACGTCTTTAATCAATCATTTTCGAGGTAATATCAGCTATGGCACAGAACAAATCATCCGGTCAAAAATTCATCGCCCGCAACAGAGCGCCACGCGTACAAATCGAATACGATGTTGAGTTGTACGGCTCCGAGAAAAAAATCGAGCTGCCTTTTATCATGGGCGTCATGGCCGACCTGGTTGGCAAGCCTGTAGAGCCGCTGCCGGAATTGGCCGAACGCAAATTTCTAGAAATCGACGTAGATAATTTTGACGACCGGATGAAAGCATTGAAACCGCGCGTCGCCTTCAATGTAAAAAACACACTGACCGGCGAAGGTAATTTGAACGTAGAGCTAGAATTCGAAAGCATGGACGACTTCTCCCCCGCAGCCGTGGCGAAAAAAGTCGAACCGCTGAATGAATTGCTACAAGCTCGCACCGAGCTTTCCAATCTGTTGTCTTACATGGACGGTAAAACAGGAGCGGAAGAATTAATCGGCAAGGTTCTGGGCGACAGCGAATTACTGAAAAGCCTCGCCGCAGCACCTAAAGAATCATCAGACAAAACTCAGTAACCCAAACTGAAACTTCAACTTTTTAAAGTGAGATGAAAAATGGCTGAGAAGCAATTAGACATTCAAGGGGGCGGCGCTCAGGTCGCATTTGCACAAAACGAATTCGAGCAGCTGCTGCAAAAAGAATTTAAGCCCAAAACCGAAGAAGCGCGCAGCGCGGTCAGCAACGCCGTAGCCACACTGGCACAACAGGCGCTGCAAAATGTCGTAACCATTTCAGATGACACATACCAAACCATCGAAGCGATTATTGCAGAGCTAGACCGCAAGTTGTCGGAGCAAATCAACCAAATCCTGCACCACGAAGAATTCCAAAAACTTGAAGGTGCGTGGCGCGGTTTGCACCATTTGGTAACCAACACCGAAACCGATACTTTGTTGAAAATCAAAGTGATGCCTATTTCCAAAAAAGAAGTGGCACGCAACCTGAAGCGCTACAAAGGTACCGCGTGGGATCAGAGCCCCTTATTCAAACGCATTTATGAAGAAGAATACGGTCAGTTCGGCGGCGAGCCGTTCGGTTGTTTGGTAGGCGATTATTACTTCGACCAATCCGCTCCGGATGTGGAAATGTTGCAAAGTATGGAAAAAATTGCAGCAGCGGCACACTGTCCTTTCATCGCCGGCGCTTCTCCCAAACTGATGCAAATGGAATCTTGGCAGGAATTGGCCAACCCTCGCGATTTGAGCAAAATCTTCCAGAATGCCGAATACGCACCTTGGCGCAGCCTGCGGGAATCTGAAGATTCGCGCTATATCGGCTTGGCTCTACCCCGTTTCCTATCGCGCCTGCCTTACGGTGCCAACACCAATCCGGTAGACGAGTTTGACTTCGAAGAAGAAGTGGAAGGCGCCGATCACAACAAATACACATGGGCCAACGCTGCTTACGCCATGGCGGTCAACATCAACCGGTCGTTTAAATATTACGGCTGGTGTACCTCTATTCGCGGCGTAGAATCGGGCGGTATCGTAGAAAACCTGCCTTGCCATACTTTCCCGACCGACGACGGCGGTGTCGACATGAAATGCCCGACCGAAATCGCCATCAGCGACCGCCGCGAAGCCGAACTGGCCGCTTTGGGCTTCATGCCGTTGATACACAGGAAAAACACAGACTTGGCCGCATTCATCGGCGCCCAATCCCTACATAAACCGGCCGAATATTATGATCCGGATGCCACAGCCAATGCACGCTTGTCTGCACGGCTGCCGTATCTCTTCGCCTGCTGCCGTTTTGCACATTATCTGAAATGCATCGTACGGGATAAAGTCGGTTCGTTCAGAGAACGCGAAGATATGGAACGTTGGCTGAACGAATGGATTATGAATTATGTAGACGGCGATCCGGCCAACTCTACTCAGGAAACAAAAGCACGTAAACCGCTGGCTGCGGCAGAAGTTGTCGTGGAAGAAGTGGAAGACAACCCCGGATACTACACTTCCAAATTCTTCCTACGGCCGCATTACCAGCTTGAAGGCTTAACCGTTTCATTGCGCTTGGTTTCCAAACTGCCTTCAGCCAAACAGGAGTAGCAAGTTTGGTTTGTAGTCGGGTGTTTCGCACCCTTATTGCCTGATGGCTTTAATTTCAATCTTAGTATAAAGGAGTATGGATATGGCTATTGATATGTTTATGAAAGTTGAAGGTGTGAACGGCGAAGCGAAAGATGCCAATCACAAAGACTGGACCGACATTGAAAGTTTCGACTGGGGTGCCGAGCAACCCGGTTCTATGACTACCGGTGGTGGTGGCGGTGCGGGTAAAGTAAATTTCAACGACCTGACCGTAGTTGCTGCGATTGACAAAGCGGCGCCCACCATTCTGAAAAACTGTGCAACCGGCCAACACTTGAGCAAAGTCGAAATTTCCGTATGCAAAGCTGGTGGCGAACAAGTTGAATATTCGCGCACCACTTTGGAAGACGTGTTGGTAACCGGTGTAAAATTCGTTGGCGTACAGGAAAACGATGCTTTAAAAATACGTTACTCCTTCCAAGCCGCCAAAGTGAAAAACCAATACTGGGAGCAAACAGATAAAGGTTCTAAAGGCGCTGAAGTGCAAATGGCCTTCAACATTAAAGAAAACAAATCCGCTTAAAACAGGTTTTGTTGCCGAGCCCGGTTTGAATTGGTTAAACCGGGCTTTTTTGTGCAAACCGCAAAGCCTTATCCGGGGCCGATTATCACATTGGCTTTACCTTGCCAAACATAACTTTATCTTCATTGTCGCGAAGCCGTTGGCGCTTTGTATTAATATCTTACTGCTAGATCCTCTCAACATATAAGTAAAGGACAATACGATGAGTAACAAAAAAGTAGCTGTGATTACCGGTTCCGGCGATGGTCTGGGTAAAGGCATTGCCCAAAGACTGGCACAAGATGGCTTTGCCATAGTGCTGTCAGACATCAACCCTGACACATTGGCAAAAACAGAAGCCGAATTCAAAGCGCAAAATCTTGAAGTAGGCGCGTTTCGCGGAGATGTCAGCAAGCGGGATGACCAGTTTGCGTTAGTCAAATATGCCGTTGATACTTTCGGGCGGGTGGACGTATTTATCAACAATGCCGGTATCGAAGAAGTGATGTTGCTCAACGAAGCAGGAGAGGCCGATTTCGACCGCATCTTCAATATCAATGTAAAAGGCGTGCTATGGGGTATTCAAGCCGCATCCGAGCAAATGAAAAAACAAGGCGGAGATCGCGTTTATAAAATCATCAACGCTTGCAGCATCGCCGCACATGAATCTTATGATTTGCTCGGTCTTTATTGCGCCAGTAAATTCGCCACCCGCGCATTGACGGTAGCCGCAGCCAAAGAGCTTGCCAAGAGTAAAATTACTGTCAACGCCTATTGCCCCGGCGTAGCCGGTACCAAAATGTGGGATCGTATTGACGAGGAAATGGGCAAACATTTAGGGCTCAAACCGGGCGAAGCCTTCGAAAAATTTGCTTCCGGTATTTTGATGGGGCGCACTCAGATTCCTTCCGATGTTGCCTCACTAGTCAGCTTTTTGGCATCATCAGATTCCGACTACATCACCGGACAAGCCATCATTACCGACGGCGGCATGGTATTCCGCTAAGCCGAATCGTCGACTCACAAGCCGCTTGAAGCCGAACTTCAGGCGGTTTTCAGCATTGAAAGCCTGTCTGAAAACATACTTGAGCGATAATAATGCTCAGATTAAAAAAACCATCATCCGACCACCAGAAAGGAAACCCATGAATTTTTTCCGTTTAACCGACAAACTGTATATTTCGCCTCAAATCAATCGTAACGACGCCGCTGAAGCCGCCAAGCTGGGCATCACAACCGTGATTTGCAACCGGCCGGATCAGGAAGAGCCTGGCCAACCTGCGTTTTCCGAAGCGGCTGCCTGGTTTGCCGAAGCAGGAATAACCGACATACGGCACCAACCTGTTATCGCACCGCAAATTACCGCCAACGATGCCAAAGCCTTTGCCGAGCAACTGGAAAACAGCCGAGGCTCTGTTCTAGCCTATTGCCGCACCGGCACGCGTTGCTCGCTGTTATGGGCAATCAATCAAGTCGAACAAGGCCGAGATGCCACTGAAATCATTGCCAAAGTCAAAGCGGCAACCGGATTGGATTTAAGCAACTTCGCCGCCAAGCTGCAATTGCCATAAACACTATGCCTGTCTGAAACCGCTAAGCCCAAGGTTTCAGACAGGCATTCCTTTTATGTTAATATACTGAAATAAACCCCTTCTCAACACAAAGGATAGTGAAATGGCATTCCTCAAACTGACCGACCAAAACCTGCAAGGCAAAACCGTGCTTATCCGTGCGGATATGAACGTTCCGTTTAAAGACGGCAAAATCAGCGACGACACCCGCATCCGCGCGTCGCTCGCTTCAATTCGTTACGCACTGGATAACGGTGCTTCCGTTATCGTGATGTCCCACTTGGGCCGCCCGACGGAAGGCGAATTCCACCCTGAAGACGATGTTGCACCGGTGGCCGCCCATTTGGGTCAGTTACTGGGCAAAGACGTTAAAGTATTGAACGATTGGCGTGAAAACCGCCCGGCCTTGAAAGCGGGCGAAGTGGCCATGTTGCAAAACGTGCGCATCAACAAAGGTGAAAAGAAAAACGATGCCACATTAGGCCAAGCCTATGCCGCCTTATGCGACGTGTTTGTCAACGATGCTTTCGGCACCGCCCACCGCGCACAAGCTTCCACCGAAGCCGTAGCCGCCGCCGCACCGCTCTCCGTAGCCGGCATTTTAATGGCTGGTGAATTGGATGCTTTGGGTAAAGCCTTGAAAGAGCCCGCCCACCCGATGGTTGCGATTGTAGCCGGCAGCAAAGTGTCAACCAAGCTGACCATTCTCGAAAGCCTTGCAGATAAAGTTGATCAGCTGATTGTTGGCGGCGGCATCGCCAACACCTTCCTGCTGGCTCAAGGCAAACCCATTGGCAAATCGCTGGCCGAACCAGATTTGGTGGAAGAAGCCAAAAAAATTATGCAGAAAATGGCGGCCAAAGGCGGCGCCGTACCGCTACCGACCGATGTGGTCGTGGCCAAAGAGTTTGCTGAAAACGCAGCAGCAACAGTCAAATCCATTGATGATGTTGCTGCCGATGAGATGATTCTGGATATCGGCCCGCAATCAGCCGCCGCTTTGGCCGGTTTACTGAAACAGGCCGGCACCGTCGTATGGAACGGCCCGGTGGGTGTGTTTGAATTCGACCAATTTGCCGGCGGAACCGAAGCGTTGGCCAAAGCAATTGCCGAAAGCGCTGCATTTTCTATTGCCGGCGGCGGCGACACCTTGGCGGCCATTTCTAAATTCGGCGTTACCGATAAAATCAGTTATATTTCTACCGGCGGCGGCGCATTTCTTGAATTTTTGGAAGGCAAAGAATTGCCGGCAGTCGCCGCATTGGAAAAATTTGCCGGCTAAAGAAAGCGGAATAAATCTGCCTCGCCAAGCAACGTCGCATAGCAACGACAAAAGGCAATAAAAATACGGCCGACTGCCTGAAAACCTGATTGTAGTACCAATCAGGCTTATCTAAAAAAATGTCTGTCTGAACGTTTTCAGACAGGCATTTATTATTTCATTAAAGCTAGCTTAGGCTGCTTATAGTCTTTCACTCGCCCATTAAGAAATGGCAGCAAATCATCTGCCAAGTTACGCCGAAATCTTATCCGCAATAGCCAACCAAGCATTGAGCAACCGGCGATCGTCAATTTTCAAGAACGCGGTATCGGCCTCGGCCGCCTGAATCAAAGTCTCCGCTTCATGCAATACACCATGACGGAAATAATGCAACTTTACCGACTCGCCAACAACCAGCTGCGACCACTGCCGAGCAAAATCAGTGCAACAAAAACCATTGAGCGCGATGACTTTGTCTTGAGCGCACAAACCGGCATTTTCAGCACTGCCGCCGTTAAACACATGGGTTAAAACAATACCTTCCGCATTCTGTTTAAAACGAGCGCCGAAATCAGGTATGGCTTCAGGCGCTGAAAAGGCGTCAACCAGCGCACCGCCGTAACCTCGGGGCGCACTCTGCCACATCAACTCAACGCCCGCACTTTTCAGACAGGCTTCCAAAGGCAAATCTTCAGTGCTGAACAAAGCGATCTGAAAAAAATCTTGCAGATTCAAACCGGTAATCTCTTCCGCTCGCTGCTGCCATTCATTTTCAGATAGGCCTTTGCCGCTAGCCAGCCAATCTTGATATAGCGTACTCATAATATCATCAAGACTCAGCTTGCCAAGGCTAAGCCGACGAATCGTCAAATCCAAACACATCGCCGCCAAAGCGCCTTTTTGGTAATAACTGACAATGGCATTCGGGCTGTTTTCATCTTGTTTGTAATATTTGTTCCAAGCCGTAAAACTCGATTGCGCCAATGTTTGATGCAAGCGGCCTTTGCCTTGTTGCACACGAGTCAGATTTTTCGCTTGTAGCTTCAGATAAGCTTCCACACTAATCACACCGCTACGCACCAAAAACAAATCATCATAATAAGACGTAATGCCTTCAAAAGCCCAAAGCTGCTCGGTATAACTTTCACTGTCGAGCCGATAAGGGATAAAAGCGGCGGGCTTAATCGATTTGACATTCCACGCATGGAAATATTCATGGGAAAAAAGGCCGAGCAGTAAGGTATAGTCTTCATCGGCTTCTTGCATACCCTCAGCCGGCAGGCATCGGCGGTCGGCATGCAAAGCCGTGCTGCTGATATGCTCCAAGCCGCCGTAAATATTGTCGCCGATAAACAACATAAACAAATACTCTTTAAACGGAGCCGGAGCAGGAAACATTTTTAATTGGGTTTCGCAAATTTTTTGGATGTCGTTTCTCAAACGATTCCTGTCGAAACCCGCGTGATAGCCACTGATGGCGATACGGTGCGGGATACCGCAAGCCTGAAATGCAATCGTTTCAATATCGCCGAACTCAAAAGGATGATCAATTAATTCAGCATAATCGGTTGCCTGATACCCGTTTTCAGACAGGCATGGCAAGGTCGTAGCAGTTCGCCAACCGCGCGGCAGGTTTTCCACATTGACCACACACGTCTCATTTTCCCTACCGCCCACGCTGAGAAACAAACACGCTCCGTCAAAAAAACCGCGTCGAGTATCCAGGTAAGCACCGCGCACGGAAAGGTCGAACGCATATACGGTATAACTAATCCGCCATTCTCCTGCCTGCCCTTGCGCCTGCCACAGATTTTTCGCCATTTGCGCCAAATCGATCTGCTGCCCGTTACAAACGGCATCCAAAGTAATGATATGACGTGAAAAATCACGAATCATATAACTTCCGGGAACCCAATTGGGCAAACGCAACACAAAAGAAGTATGATTCTCTTGTTTGAAAGTCAATGTAATCCGCCAAAGGTGGCTGAATGGTTCTGGGCTTAGAGTGTAGTGCAACATAGGTAGTCTTATTTTGTTAAGATTTGTTTATGATTTTCAGGCTGTTTGACATCGGTCAAATAAACTTGTTAATAAAGCTTATACTCTTACAAAATCCGGCATTTGGCAACCTGCGTTTAATATCGAAACCTGCCCGATGCCGATTTGACTTGGTTCAACCGATATTTTGATTTAAAATACCAAGGTTAAACCTCCATACCCGTCAAGCTTCCTTCCCGGCTATGGTGTTAAATTAAGATAATTAAGGTAGTTTTATGCGGGCTGTTTCAGGCGGCTTTCATTAACAACCTGCCAGATGTTTAAATTGCCATGTTTAATGGAGACCTTTATGGAAACGCAAACTTACAACTACAAGGTGGTGCGCCAATTCGCCATCATGACTGTAGTTTGGGGTGTTGTGGGTATGTTGGTCGGCGTCATTGCAGCCGCCCAGTTGTTTGCACCCATGCTTAACTTATCTGATATCGGCCCGTGGTTCCACTTCGGTCGTATTCGTCCCCTGCATACCAACGCCGTGATTTTTGCCTTTGGCGGTTGCGGGTTGTTAGGTACGTCTTATTACGTTGTACAACGCACCTGCAACACCCGGCTGTTTGGCGGCAGATTTCTACCGGCCTTCACCTTCTGGGGCTGGCAGCTCGTCATTGTTCTAGCGGCGATTACCCTGCCTTTGGGCTACACCCAAGGTAAAGAATACGCCGAGTTAGAATGGCCGATTGACATTCTGATTGCCGCAGTTTGGATTGCTTACGCCATCGTGTTTTTCGGCACCATCGCCAAACGCAAAATCAAACACATTTACGTGGCAAACTGGTTTTACGGCGGTTTTATTCTGGCAGTTGCGCTGCTGCACATCGTGAACAATATCAGCATTCCTGCCGGAATGATGAAATCATATCCCGTTTATGCGGGTGCGATTGATGCCATGGTGCAATGGTGGTACGGCCATAATGCGGTAGGTTTCTTCCTGACCGCAGGCTTCTTAGGCATGATGTATTATTTCGTTCCCAAACAAGCCGGTCGTCCTGTTTACTCTTATCGTTTGTCTGTCGTTCACTTCTGGGCACTGATTTTCACTTATATGTGGGCCGGCTCGCATCACTTGCACTACACCGCCCTACCCGACTGGACTCAGTCTCTAGGCATGGTTTTATCGCTGATTCTGTTCGCACCCTCTTGGGGCGGTATGATTAACGGCATCATGACCCTTTCCGGCGCTTGGGATAAATTGCGTACCGACCCGATTCTGAAATTCTTGGTAGTCTCTCTATCGTTTTACGGCATGTCTACCTTTGAAGGCCCGATGATGTCTATCAAAACGGTAAATGCATTGAGCCACTACACCGACTGGACCGTAGGTCACGTGCATGCCGGCGCATTGGGCTGGGTAGGATTTATCACCATCGGTTCTATTTATTATCTAATTCCCCGTTTATTCGGCCGCGAAGAAATGCACAGCGTTAAACTGGTTGAAGCGCATTTCTGGATTGCCACCATCGGCGTAGTTCTCTACATCGCATCCATGTGGATATCCGGTGTAATGCAAGGCCTGATGTGGGGTGCTTTGAATACAGACGGTACGCTGACCTACTCTTTCGTGGAATCCGTAAAAGACAGCAAACCTTTCTACATGGTTCGCTTCGCCGGTGGCCTTTTGTATCTGAGCGGTATGTTGATTATGTCTTATAACGTATTCCGTACTGTTTCAGAGGGTAAAGCGGTTGATGCCAAAATCCCCGTTCTTTCCCAAACACAACACCACTAAAAAATATAAAGAAAATAGGCTACCAAAATGAAATTACAACAACTTGTTGAAGAAAAAGTTGGTTTTCTGATTCTGTTTACTTTTTTGGTTATTAGTGTGGGCCTGATGGTTGAAGTTGTCCCTCTGTTTTTTACCAAAGCCGTAACTGAACCGACCAAAGGTGTCAAACCTTACAACGCCTTACAAGTGGCAGGCCGCGACATTTATGTACGCGAAGGTTGTTATAACTGCCACTCTCAAATGATCCGTCCGTTCCGTGCCGAAACAGAGCGCTACGGTCACTATTCCGTTGGCGGGGAATCGGTTTACGACCATCCCTTCCAATGGGGTTCAAAACGTACCGGACCGGATTTGGCTCGTGTCGGCGGCCGCTATTCTGATGAATGGCACCGTTTGCACTTGCTTAATCCGCGTAGCGTGGTTCCTGAATCCAACATGCCTGCCTTCCCTTGGTTGGCTCGCAATAAGGTGGATCCGGACGCAGTGGTTGCGCATATGAAAGCATTGCGTGCCGTTGGTACTCCGTACAGTGATGAAGAAATCGCTAAAGCACCCGAAATGTTAAAAGACAAATCCGAGATAGAAGCGGTTATCGCCTATCTGCAAGGTTTGGGCTTAGCACTGAAAAAAAGGTAACGTCATGGATATCAATTGGGTGCGTAGCTTGTTTACCATCTGGATTTTTGTCTGCTTTATTCTGGTACTTTATATCGTATTCAATAAACGGAATAAGAAAAACCATGAAGATGCGGCCAACAGCATCATTGAAGATGACGATTCTCCACAATAAATGCACCCAATAACTATCCCGTGACAACACGGAGCAAAACAAATGAACACAACTTCACAATTTACCAGCAGCTTCTGGAGCTACTACATTATTGCCATTGTCGTGCTGAGTCTTATCGGTTTACTCTGGCTTTTGTTTTCCCAAAACAAAGTAAAAGCACCGCCCAAAGGGGAAGAAGTTAAAACGATGGGCCATTCGTGGGACGGTATTGAAGAATACAACAATCCCCTCCCCCGCTGGTGGTTTATCCTTTATATTTCCGCCGTGATTTTCGGTATCGGCTATTTGCTGGCTTATCCGGGATTGGGCGATTTTAAAGGTTTTCGAAATTGGACCAGTAAAAACCAATATGAAACCGAAGTAAAACAGGCAAACGAGCAATACAAACAGATTTATGCGAAATTTGCCAAAATGCCGATTGATCAAGTTGCCAAAAACCCGCAAGCGCAACGCATCGGTAAAAACTTGTTTGATACTTACTGTATCCAATGTCATGGCTCGGATGCCAAAGGTTCCCGCGGCTTTCCTAACCTGACTGATACCGATTGGTTGTGGGGTGGCACTCCTGAGAAAATCCATGAAACCATCAAAAACGGCCGTATCGGCATCATGGCTGCTTGGGGTCCGGTTTTAGGCGAAGAACGAGTGAAAGATGTTGCGAACTATGTAATGTCTTTATCCAAACCAGAAGGGCAATACGATCCTTCACGTGCGGCACGCGGCGATGCGATTTTCCACGGCCCTCCGGCAAACTGTTATACCTGTCATGGTGATAAAGGCCAAGGTATTCAGGGCACTGCACCTAATCTAACCGACGACGTTTGGTTATGGGGCGGAACTCAAAAAGCCATTATCGAAACCATTACCAACGGCCGGCATAACCAAATGCCAACATGGGGCAATTTCTTGGATGAAGATAAAATCCATATTATGACTGCTTATGTATGGGGCTTGTCGCATCCGAATGGTAAACCTTTACCGACAGACACCGAGAATGCCTTAGGTGAGAAAGCAGCGAAAGCGGCGGCTAAAGCCAAAGCAACTGCACCTGCCGCTAGCGCCGCATCTGCTCCAGCTGCTGCTTCGGCAGAGGCTGCATCGGCCGGCAAAACCAAATAAGTTAAACGTTTATTTAAAAAGAAGCCCCGGTTGAAACAACTGGGGTTTTTATTTACAGCCGGCCGGTTGTTTCAATTTTGAATAAAACTTACCTCCGCTGCACAATTTATAAAGAACAGTTCATTTATCAAGAACAGTTCATTTATCCGTTAGTTGGCTTATTTCCATCTTTAGTACCAAAAAATCGGCGCCATTGCATGCAAATGACTTGGGCCAAGACAGAGGGGAGGCTTTCTCTACAAATTGCTTGTGTATCAAAGTGATCAATCATAAAAAATGCCTGTCTGAACATTTTCAGACAGGCATTTAGGTTGACAGCCTAGATTCAAATCACATCAGGCTTCTCTTAAAAACATATTGCAACCGTTGGTTGATACCGCTCACAACCATCCTAGCTGTTTATGGAAATTCAAAGCGTCATAATAATCACCTTGATAAACGATTTTGCCGTTTTTAATGCGGATAAAACTGGCACCTTCAAAAGCAAACGCTTTACCGGTGGCCGGCGTATCCTCATCCCATGCCCCCGTATTGGTGCCTGAAAAACGCCACTGGCAGGCAATGCCGTCTTTACCCACAATCGGTTCGCTGGTCATTTCCCATTTCACATCGGGAACGGCACCGATAAAAACAGCAATTCCATCATCTCTGGCGCTGTCTCGCCCTTTCAACGGCGTGCCGATACTGGCATCGTAAAATACCACGTCATCGGCCATAAATCCGGCGGCGGCTTCAATATCATGGTTACTCCAAGCCTGCATATAGGTTCGGATGATGGCTTCAAATGATTGATCAGACATTTTCTGCTCCTCTCTCAAACTTCATGATTGCTCATAACATGTTTAATCCGGGTATATTCTTCCAAAGCATAAGCCGACAAATCTTTGCCGTAACCCGACATTTTGAAACCGCCGTGCGGCATTTCGCCAGTTAGCGGAATATGGGTGTTAATCCACACGGTACCGAAATCCAAATCGCGGCTGAAACGCTGAGCCCGCGCATGATTGGCGGTCCACACGCTGGAGGCAAGGCCATACTGCACGCCGTTGGCCATTTCCAATGCCTGATCGTCATTATTAAATTTCTGAATCGTAATGACCGGGCCGAAGATTTCCGTTTGTATCGCTTCATCTTCCTGCTTCAAGCCGGTAATAATGGTAGGCTCGAAATAATAGCCTGGGCGCTCTGCGCGTTTGCCGCCGATTTCCACTTTGGCATGAGAGGGTAAGCGCTCAAAAAAGCCCGATACACGCGCCATTTGATTACTGTTGTTTAACGCACCATACAAAGCGTTTTCATCATCAGGATCGCCGAATCGAGTATTGCGAGCTTGCTCAACCATCAGGGCAACAAATTTGTCATACGCCTCTGCTTCAACCAATACACGGGATGCGGCGGTGCAATCCTGCCCCGCATTAAAGAATCCTGTCATGGCGATATGTTCGGCCGCCCGTTCCAGATTGGCATCGGCAAACACCACAACCGGCGCTTTGCCGCCCAATTCCAAATGCGGCCGAGCCAGATGCTTCGAAGCTGCTTCGGCCACTTGCATGCCTGCTCGTACGGAGCCGGTAATCGACACCAGCGCGATACCGGGATGAGCAACGATTCGGTTGCCCGCATCCGCTTTGCCTAACAGCACATTAAACGCGCCTTTTGGAAACAGCGGCGCTGCCAATTCCGCCAACAAAAGCGTGCTCTGCGGCGTGGTATCGCTGGGCTTTAAAATCACGGTATTGCCCGCAGCAAGTGCCGGAACGATTTTCCATACGGCCATCATCAAAGGATAGTTCCAAGGCGTTACCTGCCCTACAATACCCAAAGGCTCGCGGCGGATGCTGGATGTAGTACCTGCCATATATTCGCCGGTGGATTTGCCTTCCAAACAACGGGCCGCACCGGCAAAAAAACGGATTTGATCGGCCGAAACCGCCACTTCCTCGCTCGCAATCAGGCTTTTGATTTGCCCTGTTTCGCAGCTTTGAGCGTCAACCAGCCGCTGGCCGTTTTGCTCAACCGCTTCGGCCAATGCCAACAAGGCTTTCTGACGCGTCGATGGAGTAGCGTTTTTCCATTCTGCAAACGCCGCCTCTGCCGCCTTGTAAGCCGCTTCAACATCTTCGTCTACCGCATTGGGCGACTGGGCGTAAACCTCCCCCGTTACCGGGCTGACCAAATCGAAATATTCCGCACCTTTCGGTTCGGCATATTCACCGTTAATGAAATGTTTTAGTTTTTTCATGTTGCTTCTCCTCTGTATAAAGTTATTTTTAAAAAGCAGCTTTAATATCAAAGACAAACATGTAACCGCCTCTGATTTTTATATGACGTTGGATAAGCGATTAAGTTCTGGCAAACCACTTTTTTGAACATTACGACCGCTCAACCAAACATGCTGCGCTGCATAACGGCAAAGACCCTATCGTTTCATTCACATCAAGGGGTACGACACAAACAAATAAGATAAACTGATAATATAAAAAGAATGGGTAAATCAGAAAATAGCAAATCATCTTCAGACAGGCATCAATGCCTGTCTGAAACACACCGAGCTACCAGCCTGCGGGCAGCAAATCCATCTTAGCCAAAACAGCATATACCGCGCTGGCGCTGTATAACAAGAAAATCATGATGTAGATAACCGGCCGGGTCATCCAAGCTGGGCATTGCCATTCTGGCTGCTTGTTGCCCAATTTACGGGCGCCGTGCACAATCAGAAACGGCAAGATACTCAACACCACGCCGCTGAACACGCCGACAAAATACAGTGCATCCACAAATCCCACCATGCCGCTATACGCCAGCGCAAAAGGCGGTAGCGCCACCAAGCCCACGATAAGCAGCCGTACTTTCAGATTAGTGTCAACCGGCAGGCTGAAACGGTCGGCAATATTGGTTAAGAAACTGCCGCCTATGCCCCAATAAGAAGTCAGCATGGCAAACAAAGCAAAGCCGTTGGCTGTAAAAAACGCCCAACTGCCCAGCGCCTTGCCCCAACTGATGGTCGCAACCTGGCTAATATTCTCCAAACCGTTTAACGAAATCACCGAAAGCGGCACCAGCGCCAGCAAGCCAAACGTGCATACCATGCCCGTAACAATGGCTCTGGGCAGCTGCTTAGGCTGGTGCGACAAACCGCGGGCAATTTCCGGCACGATATATTGAGCACAATAAATAAACACCACCAGATTGAATACCGGCACCATATAAGCCCAACTGCCCTCCAGCAAATGGCTGAAATCGGTTGTCGGAAACAACAGCGTTGCCCCCACCAGCACCAACAACATCAACACCATCAGCAAAGTAATCATCTTTTCACTGCGCCCCAAAGCCTTCAGCCCCAAGCCCAGAATCACCACCGCCGGAATAAAAAACAAGGGGCTGTCCTAGATAACTAGGGAAATTCAAATTTAAGTTAGAATTATCCCTA
>NZ_JAUMZU010000011.1 GCF_030527965.1 Neisseria sp. | reverse complement strand
ATTTTAAAACAATTAGTAAAGCATGATTTGTACTAGTTATCTAGGACAGCCCCATAATTTAAATTACTTTTTAAAATAAAATGCCTGTCTGAAAATAATTAAATGGGCATTTATCTACCATTTCTTCATTCAAGAATCAGTAATAAATAGCTATGAACATCAAAAATAATCCTCTTTCCAATACCCAACCTTTTACTCTTTTCGGTGGTATCAATGTGCTGGAAGATTTGGGCTCGACATTGAAAGCTTGTGAAAAATATGTAGAGGTAGCCCGCAAACTGGGCATTCCTTATGTTTTTAAAGCTTCTTTCGATAAAGCCAACCGCTCTTCCATTCATTCTTTTCGAGGAGTGGGATTGGATGAGGGATTGAAAATTTTTGCGGCGATCAAGCGGGAGTTTGATGTACCCGTCATTACGGATGTGCATGAGCCGTGGCAATGCAAACCTGTGGCAGAAGTAGTCGATATTTTGCAATTGCCGGCTTTTTTAGCACGACAAACTGATTTAGTTGTGGCGATGGCCGAAACAGGAAAAGTGATTAATATTAAAAAGCCGCAATTTTTAAGCCCCTCTCAAATGAAAAATATTGTGGAAAAATTCAAAGAAGCCGGAAACGATCAATTAATTTTGTGTGAGCGCGGTTCGAATTTTGGCTATGACAATCTGGTAGTCGACATGCTGGGCTTTGGAGTCATGAAGAAGACGTGCCCAGATGTGCCCATTATTTTTGACGTAACCCATGCGTTGCAAACGCGCGAAGCAGGAGCTTCGGCTTCAGGCGGACGGCGCACTCAAGTACTCGATTTGGCACTAGCAGGGATGGCTACCGGCTTGGCAGGGTTGTTTTTAGAAAGCCATGCCAATCCTGATGCTGCGAAATGCGACGGCCCCAGCGCACTGCCTTTGGATAAGTTAGAAGATTTCCTATTACGGGTTAAAGCAGTGGATGATTTGATTAAATCTTTCCCATCTTTGGAAATTCAATAAATGATTGATGCCTGTCTGAAAACAGTGAAGTATGGCGTGTTTTCAGACAGGCATTTAATTTATCGCGGTATAATTTATATTTTTGTTATTCTTCTAATTTTCAAAAAACGTGAAAAAAGCTGCTATTTTTTCTCGGGGCATTCTCAAAATCCCCGATTTAAAAAACTTTTTCCCCGGCACTCAATTAAGCAAACCGAATTCTTCAGCAGATTGCGTATTCGGTTGGGGCCTACGGCCTACGGCCGACAAGGCACGTGCTTACGCTAAAAAGCGAAACATACCTTATATCGCATTAGAAGACGGCTTCTTACGGTCTGTCGGTTTGGGAGTTGATGGCTATCCACCATTCGCCATTGTGTGGGACGATAAAGGAATTTACTACGACACCACCCGCCCTTCTCGCTTGGAGCAACTCGTTTTATCCTCGAACCAACTTGAAGCCGCCTTTTTAAAGCAGTCAGAAGAAGCTATCGCTTCGATTACAGCTAACGAATTATCAAAATACAACCATGCTCCTTCGTTTTCAGACAGGCATTCGCAACCAGCACTGCTTGAAAAAGAAATCATCTTAGTTATCGACCAAACTTTTGGCGACATGGCCGTGCAATACGGCGGAGCAGATGAGCAAATATTTCAACAAATGTTTAAAGCCGCGTTACACGAGCATCCAAAAGCCGAAATATGGGTTAAAACACATCCCGACGTTTTAACCGGCAAGAAAAAAGGTTATCTAACCGATCTGGCTCGGCAAACACGCGTAAATCTCATTGCGGAAGACATCAATCCAATTTCACTGATCCAACGATCTGATAAAGTTTATTGCGTTACCTCACACATGGGCTTTGAGGCGCTTTTGTGCGGCAAACCGGTAAGTGTTTTTGGTAAACCGTGGTATGCCGGTTGGGGGCTGACCGACGATCGGCATGCCGACATGGCAACGCTGCACCAAGCGGGCCGCCGCGCGCCGCGCAGTTTGGCTCAACTATTCTCGTCTGCTTATCTGCAATACACGAGCTATATCAATCCGAATACCGGAGAATCAGGTAATATTTTCGACGTCATTGCCTATCTGAAACAGGCACGCCTGTTAAACCAAAGGCTTCATGGTCATCTTTATTGTGTCGGAATGTCTCTATGGAAGCGTTCGGTTATCAAACCTTTCTTCAACCTACCTTCCTGCACCTTACATTTTGTTTCTTCAACCAACAAAATCCCGCAGAACTTACCTGACAAATCACGTCTCTTAATTTGGGGAAATGGCAAAGATGATTTATTAAGCCTAGCTCACGCCCGAAAAATCCCGCTGTTGCGTATGGAAGATGGCTTTATCCGATCAGTTGGCCTAGGCTCAAATTTAGTACCGCCCTTATCATTGGTGGCCGACGATCTGGGCATTTACTTCAATGCCCAAACCCCTTCGCGACTGGAACACATCCTACAAAACCACGCTTTTTCTGAGCAAGATAAAATCACGGCCCTCGCCTTACAACAAAAACTGATTACCTCGAATATCAGTAAATATAATGTCGGCATACGTGCTTTCGAGCGACCGGATACGCCGAAAAAAATCATTCTGGTTCCCGGTCAGGTAGAAGACGATGCGTCCATTCGCTACGGCTCGCCTGAAATTCATCGAAATGCCGCCTTGTTAAGCAAAGTACGAGAACTCAATCCTAATTCATTCATCATCTACAAACCGCATCCCGATGTTGTAAGCGGCAACCGCATCGGACATGTCAATCAAGAGGATACTGACCGGCTTGCTGATATGGTTGCAATAGAAGCCGACATACTTTCCTGTCTGAAGATAGCCGACGAAGTTCACACCATGACCTCCCTTACCGGCTTTGAAGCCTTGTTGCGCGGAAAAACCGTTCATTGCTACGGATTACCTTTTTATGCCGGTTGGGGTCTAACCCATGACTACATCCCACTACCAAGGCGCACAAAAAAATTAAATTTAGCCGAACTCATCAGTGGAACTTTAGTCTATTACCCGCTCTATGCCGACTATCGAAGGCATACTATTATTGATGCCGACACCGCTATCCGCATCCTTTCCGCCCAGAAAGCAACACAAGCAGGACAAACCGGCTTACGCCGCAGTTGGTTTGCAAAACAAAGAGGTAAGCTGGCACAGCTTTATCTCTCCCTAAAGAAATAAGAAGCCATAAACACAATGCAAAACCCTACTCTTCAATCGAATTTAGAAAAACTCAGCCAAAACAAACGCATCCTCTTGCTCCAAAGCCCCATTGGCCCATTTTTCCGCAACTTGGCACAATGGCTGGAGAATAAAGAAGTTGAAGTATATAAATTCAACTTCAACTATGGAGATCAGGTATTCTATTCTGCTCATATTAAAAACACGTATTGCTATAAAGATCATTACGAGCATTTTGAATCCTATCTCACAACATTTTTACAAGATAAAAAAATTGAAGCCGTAGTCTGTTTCGGAGACACCCGCCCTTACCATGTCGCCGCTAAACGTATATGCGATCGTTTGCACCTCAGTTTTTGGGCTTTTGAAGAAGGCTACTTCCGCCCGCATTTCATTACATTAGAAGAACACGGCGTCAACGCTTATTCTCGCCTACCACGCCGGGGAAACTTCTACCTGAATGCCTATGCTTGTCTGAAACAGCAAAAATACACCGCTCCCGCAGCAGTACCCGATGGCTTCTGGCCCAGAGCCAAGCTTGCTATACGTTATTACTTATCTTCCAGCCTAAAGCACAGTCAATATCCGAATTATCAACACCACCGCATTAATCAGCTGAGCCACTATATCCAGCTTTGGGTACTCTCAGGCATTAAGCGTGCCAACTACATTCTCAACGATCATAGTTTCGCCAAACAAATCGAAAGCGGTAAGTTTGGTCGCTTTTTCGTCTTGCCACTGCAAGTATTCAACGACAGTCAGATTCACGTTCACAGCGATTTTGCCAGCGTACGCGACTTCCTCTTGCATGTGCTCGATTCATTTGCACACCATGCCCCACACGATACCACCCTACTCATCAAACACCATCCAATGGATCGAGGTTTTATCGACTACAGAAAAGACATTGATGCTTTTCTTGAAAAACATCCCCAGTTTCATCGTCGTATTTATTACGTCCATGACGTACCATTGCCCGTATTCTTACGCCACGGTATCGGTATGGTTACCCTAAACAGCACCAGCGGCCTATCGGCACTTATCCACCACATGCCGGTCAAAGTACTCGGTCGTGCTCATTACGACATCCCCGGCATGACCTCCCAACAACCACTGGCCCAATTCTGGCAAAACCCCGACCAACCAGATCAAGCCCTTTTTCATGCCTATCGCATGTATCATTTAAACATCACCCAAATCAACGGCAGCTTCTATAGTCGCGTCAATTTGCCTGAAATAAACTAAAATAGCAGCATCAAAAACAAAAATAGATACTCACTTACCGATATGCAAGCAACCGACGATTTGGTTTTCAGGCAGGCATTGGCCTGTCTGCATAAAACCCCGCCTGCTTACGAGCAGGCTTTACCGCTACTCGAACAATCCGCACTTTCCGGCAACGGTGAAGCCGCCGACCGTCTTGGAAATTGCTACCTCTACGGCTTCGGCACCTCGGCCAACCGCATACAAGCAACCTATTGGTTTAAACAAGCGGCCGATTTAGGGCACCACAACGGCAGCTTTCACCTATCCATGCTCCGCGAGCAAAACGGCATCCCTTTCTGCGAAATTCTGCCCGTATACACTCAGCTGGCTCAAGAAGGCTTCCTCCCCGCCCAAACACGCCTGATGGATTACTATGCGGAGCACAACCCTGCTCAAGCACTCTATTGGGCCAAACAATCCGCCGAGCAGCACAGTAGCCCCAAGGCACTGTTTTTTCTTGCACAACATCATCAAAACAGCAGCCATCCCGACAAAGCTGCTGCTTATCAATATTACCGCCAGGCAGCAGCACAAGGCTACGCTCCCGCCCACTGGCAAATCGGCCTGCAATATCTACGCGGCGAAGGCGTTCAGCCAAACTCCGAACAAGCTCTGCACCATCTGAAAATTGCTGCTCATTCCGGCATTCCGGCGGCTCAAACCGAATACGCCCGCCAACTTTTGGCAAACAGCCATAACTCGGCACATACTCAAGAAGCCTTGCAATGGTATCGCACCGCCGCTGCCAAAGATGACAGCGAAGCGCACATGGCTTTGGCCCAGCTCTATCTAATCGGCCAATATCTGCCGCACGATTTACAGGCAGTACGCCGCCACGCAGACGCTGCGGCTGGAGCCAACCATCCCCGTGCCCTACGTCTTTTGGGAGATATTTACCAATACGGATTAGGCATCAATGCTTCCGAAAAAACAGCGGCAGACTATTATCTTCGCGCCGCCCAAGCAGGCGACATTGCAGCCTATCTGAAGCTGGCCGACACACCGTTTGCCGCAACAGATTTAACATTGCAAACCCGATTCCAACAAACCGAACACACTTACCAAACCGCCTTCGCCCGACAATACGGCCTAGAATGCCGCCAAAATTATTCCGAAGCGCTAACGCTTTACCTACGTGCGGCAGAGCAAGGCCATCCCAAAGCACAAGCCTGTCTCGGCATGATGTACCAAAACGGCCACGGCACCCCCATCGATTCCAAGCAAGCCGCACATTGGCTGACCCAAGCTGCCCTCCAAGGCGATCCTGATGCCGCCTACAATCTTGCCAACCTTCTTTATCACGGCCATGGCGTGCCACAAGATACCAAAACCGCCTGCTTATGGCTTTCCATTGCAATTACCACCGGTCATACGGCAGCAAAAGCATTACGCTGCCTATTATACGAATGGAGAAATAATCCGCAGGCGAACCAATAAACCCGAACCGTCTTTGCCTGTCATCCCTATAAAATAGATGCTAAAACACAATGCCTGTCTGAAAAATCACAACAGCAGCGGAGGGGCTCTTTTTGCAATAAAATGGCATCAGCCTCTTTAAATCTGCCAAAACGCCCATATTTTTCGTCCGACTTCAAATAAACCACCTTACTGACAAACCATTATGAGCCAAGATTTTTATGAAACATTAGGCGTAGCCAAAAGCGCCAGCGACGAAGAAATTAAAAAGGCCTACCGCAAGCTGGCCATGAAATACCACCCCGACCGCAATCCGGGCAACAAAGAAGCCGAAGAAAAATTCAAAGAAATCCAAAAAGCCTACGACGTACTCTCCGACGCACAAAAACGCAGCGCCTACGACCAATTCGGCCATGCCGGCGTCGATCCCAACATGGGCGGCGGATTCGGAGGTTTCGGCGGATTTGGCGGCGGCGCACAAGGCTTTGATTTCAGCGATATCTTCAGTCAGATGTTTGGCGGCGGCGCGGGCGGCGCACGCCAGCAGAATTATCAAGGAGCCGACTTGCAATATGCTGTTGAAATCTCCTTGGAAGAAGCAGCGTCAGGCATTAAAAAACGCATCAGCATCCCTACGTTTGAAGACTGCGATGTCTGCCACGGCAGCGGTGCCAAGCCCGGCACTTCCGCCACCACATGTTCAACCTGCCACGGCAGCGGCACCGTACACGTACGCCAAGCCATTTTCCAATTGCAACAAACCTGCCCCACTTGCCACGGCAGCGGAAAAGAAATCAAAGAACCCTGTGCAAAATGCCGCGGCGAAGGCCGCATCAAAACCACCAAAACGGTGGAAGTCAACATTCCGGCCGGCATTGATGACGGCCAGCGCATACGCTTAAGCGGCGAAGGCGAGCCTGGTCGCAACGGCGCGCCGAGCGGAGATTTGTATGTTATCGTGCATGTCAAAGCACACAAAACCTTCGAGCGGAACGGTTTGGATTTGCATTGCGAACTGCCGATCAGCTTTACTATCGCTGCCCTCGGAGGTGAAGTAGAAGTGCCCACACTTGATGGAAAAGTGAAGCTCAACATCCCGAAAGAAACGCAAACCGGCCGTCGTATGCGTATTAAAGGCAAAGGTATCAAATCGCTGCGTTCCAATGCGCAAGGCGACTTATATTGCCATATTCTGGTGGAAACACCGGTTAACCTGACTGACCGCCAGAAAGAATTGCTGGAAGAATTTGAAAAAATTTCCACAGGCCTGACCCGATCGCAAACACCACGTCAAAAATCGTTCAAAGACAAACTGCGCGACTTGTTTGAGTAAACAGGAAACTAAAAAGCGAAATGCTTGTCATTGTAAAAAATGGCAAGCATTTTTTATGATAGTCAAACTTAAGATAAAGCCAGGTCATTATTTTCATTCCCAATCTTTTCTTAGGATATAATCGCCAGCCGTTTTAAGAATTATAGCCATTTGATTCTTTCAACATAGTCCCAAAAAACAACTATACCTATGATTATTAAATCAAATCAAAAAAACAATTTAGAGAACGCAATATGTCCCTTCCCGTATTGTTTATTGGGCACGGCAGCCCGATAAACGCTATCGAAGACACCCCGTACAGCACTTCCTGGCAAGGGCTAGGGGAAGAGTTGCGTGACATTTATGACGAAGAAATTAAAAGCATCTTGTGCATCTCGTCTAACTGGGTGACCGATGGCACTTCCGTAACCGCCATGGACAATCCACGTACCATTCATGATTTCAGCGACTTCCCACCCGAATTAAGTAAAATTACTTATCCTGCTCCCGGCAATCCGGAACTGGCGGCCGAAATTCAACAGCTGTTGGCTCCCGACCCGGTAACAGCAGACCATTCATGGGGGCTGGATCATGCAACTTGGATGGTATTGCACCGAATGTTCCCTACTGCCGATATTCCGGTCGTGCAACTGAGCCTTAATCGGCATTTCAATGCTCAAGAACACTACAAAACGGCGCAGAAACTTGCCGGCCTGCGTAAAAAAGGCGTTTTGATTATCGGCAGCGGCAATATCATCCACAATCTCAGCTTACTTGATCTGCGCCATTTCAACCAACCCGGCCCCGGATACACATGGGCGGAGCTGGCGCATGAAGTAATCCTGAAATGGTTGAAAAACCATAACCTTACCTCTCTGCTTGACGACAGTCATTATCCGCAGCCCATCCGTACCGGCCAGCCTTCGCCAGAACATTTCTGGCCGCTTCTTTATGTATTGGCGGTCAGCAAACGCAAAGAATATATGGAAATTTTCAATGATGAAATCGTCGGCAAATCGGTTAGTATGACTTCTTTAATCATAGGAATGGACTAAACCGGAAACGCCCAATCTAAAAAAAAGCCTGTCTGAAATATTTCAGACAGGCTTTTGTTGTTAAAACACGGTTTTATCTTGCTGCTAATAAAACTCGAACACTACGATCCGTTATCAAGCATCCGGCAAGCGGCTCATCCAAATGCCGGTTGCTAAGCAGATAACGCTGGCAATAGCCCCCATCCACCATCGCTGCGGAAACCGCCAGAACAACATCAAGCAAGAAACCGCCATCATGCTCCAAGCAAGGTATTTCGCACGGCGAGGAATGGCTCGTTTGGCTTCCCAATTCTGAATCATCGAGCCGAAATAACGGTGCCCGTGCAAATAACCATGCAAACGCGGCGAAGCGCGCGCCCAGCATACTGCTGCCAACAACACAAAAGGCGTGGTAGGCAGCACGGGCAAAAAAATGCCGATGACGCCGAGCGCCAATGAAATGGCGCCGGCCAGCCAGAAAATCGAGCGAACAATCATAATTCTTACCGTATATGTGTTTCTACACTGCCAACCGGCAGCTTATTTATGTTTAACAGGGCATTCAGCGGCAATGCCCAGCTTTTCCCAGCCTTCATGCCCCATTTTTTCCAATAATGCGATATTGCGCCCGAAAATCGCTTCTGCATCAGGAAAGCTTTCGGTTGCTTTAGCGATACTTTGCTCGCGAATCAGATGCAGCGTCGGATAAGGCGAACGGTTGGTATAGTTGCTGATGTCGTCTTGCTCCGTATTCTCAAACATAAAACCCGGATGAAAGGGAGCAATCTGCAGCACGCCTTCCAAACCGTTATCCAGCACCGCCTGATCGGCAAAATCAAGCATGTCGTTAAAGGTTTCAAAATCAGGAAATAGCGCAGGATGAACCAGCAGACTCGTTTCGGTTTCTTCCGGCGGCGTTTGCGCCAGCAGCAGCAATTCGCGATCAAGGTCTTCTAAAAAGCCGTCTAAATGCTTGGCATGGCTTACGGCAATTCGCACTCGCTGCTTCACATAAGGCGCTTTGGCAAACGGGCACAAATTCAATCCGATAACGGCTTTTTCCAGCCAGCTTCGGGTATGCTCAATCACGGTTTGGTCGGATAAGGTCATCATGTTTACCGCAAAATAGTTCGCATAATCATAATGCCTGTCTAAAAAAACATAAAGCGCTTTTGTTTTTCAGACAGGCATTATAACGGGAGCCGCATTACAATCTGACGCGCTCAATGCCGCCGTTTTTGGCTTTTTCGACAAACTCGTTCTGCCAATTCTCACCGAGGATGTGTTTGGCCATTTCCACAACGATATAATCGGCAGGCATATTATTATCTTCGCTGTAACGGCTCAGGCCTTGTAGACAGGCTGGGCAAGACGTCAGCATTTTAACTTGCCCGCCCTCTTCCTGCGGCAATTGTTTGAGGTTTTTCTCGATTTCTTCCTGTTTGCGGAATTTGACTTGCGTGGCAATATCGGGCCGTTTAACCGCAAACATACCGCTCTCACCGCAGCAACGATCACTCAGCACCACCTCTTTACCCATCAGCTCACCGGCCATTTTGGTGGCATTCATGGTTTTTATCGGGCTGTGGCAAGGATCGTGGTAGAGATATTGCGTGCCTTTCACGCCGTCCAACTTCACTCCTTTTTCCAGCAAAAATTCATGAATGTCTATGATACGGCAATCCGGGAAAATTTCTTCGAAGCGGTATTTATCGAGCTGGTCGTAACACGTTCCGCAGCTGACCACCACAGTTTTGATATCCAGATAATTCAGCGTATTGGCCATACGGTGGAACAACACGCGGTTTTCAGTGGCCATCTGCTCGGCTTTGTCTTTGTCGCCGCCCGCGTCTTGCGGATAACCGCAGCAAAGATAGCCCGGCGGCAATACCGTCTGCACACCGGCATGCCACAACATGGCTTGAGTCGCCAAACCAACTTGGCTGAACAAACGCTCGGAACCGCAGCCAGGGAAATAAAACACGGCCTCGCTGTCTTCAGACGTTTGCGGGTTGCGGATAACCGGCACTGTTTTGCTGTCTTCGATGTTCAGCAAGGCACGGGCGGTGCGGATAGGCACATTGCGCGGCAGCGGGCGGTTGATAAAGTGAATGACCTGCTCTTTAACCGGTGCTTTACGGGTGGTGGCTTTCGGAGCGGCTTTCTGCTTTTTCGCACCCAAATGCAGCTTTTTACCCAAGTCGTAACCCAGATTCTGCAATTTGAAACCGGCCTGTACCACGCCTTTACGCAAGAAATTGATGGTGCGCGGATCGGTGGCATTCAGCATCGCCATGCCCGCCGCGGCCGCAGGATTAAACTTCCGTTTACCCGTTTTGCGCAGATAATTGCGGATGGCAACCGTAACGTCGCCGAAATCGATGTTGACCGGGCAAGGACGAACGCAGCGATGGCACACCGTACAATGGTCGCCCACATTATTCAATTCGTCGAAATGCTTCAGCGAAACGCCGCGGCGGGTCTGCTCTTCGTATAAAAACGCTTCGGTCAAAAGGCCGACGCCGAGTATTTTGTTGCGCGGGCTATAAAGCAGATTCGCCCGCGGCACATGGGTGCTGCACACGGGTTTGCATTTGCCGCAACGCAGGCAGTCTTTAACCGAATCGGCGATGGTACCCAAATCCGATTGCTCCATAATCAACGATTCGGCACCCAGCAATTCAAACGAAGGGGTATAGGCACGGCGAAGGTCGGAACCTTTCATCAGCTTGTGCCGGTTGAAACGCCCCTGTGAGTCGACCCGGGCTTTGTAATCCCAGAAAGGCTGCATTTCTTCGTCGGACAAAAATTCCAGCTTGGTAATGCCGATGCCATGTTCGCCGGAAATAACTCCATTCAGACTGCGGGCAATGTGCATAATCCGATCAACGGCTTTGTGGGCCGTTTGAAGCATCTCGTAATCATCGGAATTAACGGGAATATTGGTATGCACGTTGCCATCGCCCGCGTGCATATGCAAAGCAACAAAGACCCGTCCGCGCACGGTTTTGGCGTGAACGGCGGCCAAACCCTGCATGATTTTGGTATCCGCCTTACCGCTGAAAATTTCAGACAGGGGTTTCATCACGTCGGCTTTTACCGACACGCGCAAGCGGAAATCGCGGAACGCAGTAAAACAGCTTTCTTCATCTTCCGCTTCAGGCTCGGTATATACGGCTTTGCCGTAACGCTGCCGATATCCGGCCAACGGTGAATCCAGATTGGCCAGCAGCCACTGCCACCGCTCCTGCACCGCTTGAACATGGGCCAGCGCATGGTCGGCACGGGCGCCTAACAGCTCGCTTTTGGGCAAATCGGTACCCAATTGCTCCACCGGCAGATTGCCTTGCAAATACCGAATCAACGCATCGCACAGAGCCAGTTTGTTTTTAATCGATAATTCGATATTGATGCGCTCGATGCCATCGGAGTATTCACCCAGCCGCTCCAGCGGAATAACCACATCTTCGTTGATTTTAAAGGCGTTAGTATGCTTGGCAATCGCCGCCGTACGGCTTCGGTCAAGCCAAAATGTTTTACGCGCCTCGGGCGTTACCGCGATAAAGCCCTCGCCGTCGCGCGCCTGCGCCAGTTTTACAATATGCTCGGCCGTTTCGATAACGTCTTGTTCATCATCGCCAACAATATCCGCCAGCAATACCATTTTCGGGCGGCCTTTTCCCGCCGCTTTGGTGGCATAGCCGACGGCTCGAACATAGCGCCAGTCCAAATGCTCCAAACCCGCCAGCTTCACGCTATTGTGGCCGAGCAAATAATCGCGTATTTCCACAATAGATGGCGTGGCATTGGCAACTGTACCGAAAAACTCAAGGCAAATGGTGCGGATGTATTTCGGCATTCTGTGTAAAACGAAGGCCACGCTGGTGATGATGCCGTCGGTACCCTCTTTTTGCACGCCGGGCAAACCGCTTAAGAATTTATCGGTAACGTCTTTTCCCAACCCAACCTTACGAAAATTACGGCCGGGAATTTCCAGACGTTCGGTTTTTACAATGTTGACACCTTCCGCATCCAAAGTGTGCACATCGAAAACCGCTGTTTCTTCGTCATGAATTTTGCCGAAGTTGTGCCGAATACGCTCGATTTTCAACCATTCGCCCTGCGGATTAACCATTTTCCAATAGGCCAGATTATCCAGTGCCGTACCCCACAAAACGGCTTTCTTGCCGCCGGCGTTCATCGCCACATTGCCGCCAACGCAAGAGGCGTCGGCAGAAGTCGGGTCAACCGCAAAGACCACCTTGGCGGCGGAAGCGGTTTCTTCCACCCGCCGCGTAACCACGCCGGCGCCGCAATGGATAACAGGATGCGTGCCTTCCAATCCGGGCAAAGCCACATATTGCACGCCTTGATGCTTATCGAGTTTTTCGGTGTTGATAACCGCACTCATGGCATCAAGCGGCACCGCACCGCCGGTATAGCCGGTGCCACCGCCGCGCGGGATAATGGTTAAATCCAGCTCGATTAATGCACGCACTAAAGGCGCGATTTCGTCTTCCGTATCGGGGTTCAGCACCACAAACGGATATTCCACCCGCCAGTCAGTCGCATCGGTAACGTGAGTTACCCGTGCCAAACCGTCAAACATAATATTGTGTTTGTGGGTGATTTTGCTTAAACGCTTGAGAATTTCAGCGCGCTTGCGGCGGGTTGTTTCAAAACTGTCATCAAACCGCTTAACGGCGGCTTCCGCTTCTTGTAACAACAATGCCACTTGCTCGTTATCGTCGCGACGCTTCTGGATTTCATGCAGACGGTGGCGCATTTCTTTCACCAGCGCAGCTTGGCGGTTGGGATGCTCTAATAAGTCGTCCACCAGATAAGGATTACGCACCACCACCCAAATATCACCCAATACTTCGAACAACATGCGCGCCGAACGACCGGTTTTGCGCTGACTGCGCAAATCTTGCAATACGTTCCATGAATCTTCGCCCAACAGGCGGACAACGATTTCTCGATCGGAATAAGAGGTGTAGTTGTAAGGGATTTCGCGGATGCGCTGGGGAGCGGTCGTGGTCATTGTGATGTGTCCGTTGGCAAAAATGCCGTTTTATTTATGGTTAGTCATATGAAAGCCCTCTGCGAGCTATCAGGCGACAAACTGCTAATTTAATGTAATTTAAGCTCTTTTTCAATGGAAATTTATGAAATTCATCCATCTATATTTTTCATACAGGCCAAAAGTTGTCAACAATCTGCACTCAAATGGCCAACGGCTGCCCGTTATTCGGTAAAGCCTGTCTGAAAACCCTGCCTAGGGATAGCTTCGTTTGTTGCAACAATAAAAAATAAAGAAGATTTACTAAAGGCGACAAGCTGGTTTGCCTTATACCATTGAGAAGATTGAAAATCCGACTTCGCATTCACAATCTTCCGCCATAATCGCCTATAAAAAATTAGCGGGATTTCTGTTAAATTATCCGATGGCTAACTGCCGTTAACAGCCAACCGATTACCATGTCAACCGTCGCAACACACGTTGCCGTCGTTTAATTCAAAGAGAGATATTCATGAACCTGAAAAAATTAACCGCACTTGCTTCTTTAACTTTGCTGTCCGGCAGCCTGTTGGCCGCGCCGATGCCCGGCCCTGATGAAGTCCGTCATGAGCCGGTTGCTCCGGCGCCTGCTCCGGCACCGCAACACGATCATGCCGCCCCCGGCGATGCCGACCGAATCCACCGTGCCGATCCTCATCGCGCCCAACCTCAAGCACCGATGCACAAAAAACGTAAATTCCAACGTGCCGCAAAAAAACACAACGCACCGCACAAAATCCATCGCAATGATTCACCCGAACCGCACGAACCAAGAGATTAAGAGAACTTGAATTACAAATGCCTGTCTGAAACAATTTTCAGACAGGCATTTGCATTTTTAGGCTTAAAGCAGACCCTAAATAAAGTGCCGTCACAGGACAATGCGCGATAACAAAGTCTTTTGATAGCATCATTCTGCCACATCATTCAAGTGCCATGCGAAGTGAGAAACTAAGATATGGCATTATTCTGAATTGACTCGCGATCAAGCGTCATGCCATCTTTCCTCCTCTTTTTGAAGCTGCTTGCATCACGATTTTCAGTTAAAATCAACGCATCCAATGACGGCTGTTTGCTTTGATTCAGTCGCCAAATCTCTCCTCTGAAAGAAAGAATCCCCATGGCCCAATACGTTTATTCCATGCTGCGCGTGAGCAAAGTCGTGCCGCCCCAAAAAACCATTATTAAAGACATTTCCCTTTCCTTTTTTCCCGGTGCGAAAATCGGCTTGCTGGGTTTGAACGGTGCGGGAAAATCCACCGTGTTGCGCATCATGGCGGGGGAAGACAAAGAATTTGAAGGTGAAGCCGTGCCGATGGGCGGCATCAAAATCGGCTATCTGCCGCAAGAACCGCAGCTTGATCCGGAAAAAACGGTACGCGAAGAAGTAGAAGCGGGATTAGGCGAAGTGGCCGCGGCACAAAAACGTTTGGAAGAAGTGTATGCAGCCTATGCTGACCCCGACGCCGATTTTGATGCACTGGCCGAAGAGCAAGGGCGGTTGGAAGCCATTATCGCGGCTGGTTCGGGCACCGGCGGCGGCATGGAACACGAGCTGGAAATCGCCGCCGATGCCTTGCGTTTACCCGATTGGGATACCAAAATCGGTGTATTGTCCGGTGGCGAAAAACGCCGCGTGGCATTGTGCAAACTGCTGTTGAGCAAACCAGATATGTTGTTGCTTGATGAACCGACCAACCACTTGGATGCAGAGTCAGTAGAATGGTTGGAGCAATTTTTGGTGCGTTTTCCCGGCACCGTTGTCGCCGTAACCCACGATCGTTACTTCTTAGACAATGCCGCCGAGTGGATTTTAGAGCTGGATCGCGGTCACGGCATTCCTTGGAAAGGCAATTATTCTTCTTGGTTGGAGCAAAAAGAGCAACGGTTGGAAAGCGAAGCCAAGTCAGAAGCCGCCCGAATTAAAGCCATGAAGCAGGAATTGGAGTGGGTGCGCCAGAATGCCAAAGGCCGCCAAGCCAAGTCCAAGGCACGTTTGGCTCGTTTCGAAGAAATGAGCAATTACGAATATCAGAAGCGTAACGAAACGCAGGAAATTTTTATTCCGGTGGCCGAACGCTTGGGCAATGAAGTGATTGAGTTTGTAAACGTCTCCAAATCATTTGGCGACAAGCTGTTGATTGATGATTTGAGCTTTAAAGTGCCAGCCGGTGCGATTGTCGGCATCATCGGCCCGAACGGCGCCGGTAAATCCACTTTGTTCAAAATGATTGCCGGCAAAGAGCAACCCGACAGCGGCGAAGTAAAAATCGGCCAGACCGTGAGAATGTCGCTAATCGATCAAAGCCGCGACGGCCTGCAAAACGACAAAACCGTATTCGACAATATTGCGGAAGGCCGCGATATTCTTCAGGTAGGCCAATTTGAAATTCCCGCCCGCGCTTATTTGGGCCGCTTCAATTTCAAAGGCAGCGACCAAAGCAAAATTGCCGGCAATCTTTCCGGCGGCGAACGCGGTCGCTTGCATTTGGCCAAAACGCTCCTTTCCGGAGGCAACGTTTTGTTATTGGACGAACCTTCTAACGACCTCGACGTAGAAACCCTACGCGCGCTTGAAGATGCGCTGCTTGAGTTTGCCGGCAGCGTGATGGTTATTTCACACGACCGTTGGTTCCTCGACCGCATCGCTACCCACATTCTGGCTTGCGAAGGCGATTCGAAATGGGTGTTTTTCGACGGTAACTATCAAGAATACGAAGCCGATAAAAAACGCCGCTTGGGTGAGGAAGGTGCGAAACCGAAACGCATTCGCTATAAACCGGTAACGCGCTGATTAGGGCAACAAAGGCCATCTAAAATATAGATGGCCTTTTTATCGCACTTCCCGAACGCCCTCGATCCTAACAAACAAAAGATTGGCGACACGCATATCTGATTATTTCAAAGTTATGCCTGTCTGAAAATATTCAGACAGGCATTGCCTATATCTTTCCGAATCATCGTCTATAAAATCCGGCCTATTCCTCTTTTAGCTTAGTAATCCTCACCCGCTCAATTCGCTGGCCTTCTTTTTCAATCACCTCAAAATGCCAGCCGTGGAAATCGATAAAATCGCCTATATCGGGAATGCTTTGTAATTCTTCCATAATCAAACCGGCCACGGTGTGGTAATCGGAATCTTCTTCTTTGGGCGGAAGCCCAAGCTGCGGTGCGAGCTCTACATATTCGAGCGAACCTTCAACAGTCATGCTTTCACCGGCATCTTCTTGCAAAGCGGATTTTTCTTCTTGTTCAAACTCTTCCGGAAATTCGCCGGCAATGGTTTCAAGCAAATCTTTCATGGTAACCATGCCGAGCACCGCACCGAATTCGTCTACTACCAAGGCATAATCCGCACTGTTTTTGCGGAAAAGCTCAATTGCATCGAGCGCAGTGGCACTATCCGGCAACACTAGCGGCTGGCGCATGGCGGCTTGAATATTGATTTCTCCGTTTTCTAAAAATTGCCCGAGCAGGTCTTTTTTATTGATGTAACCCAAAGGTTCGTCTACCCCTGCTTTGCCGACAACCAGCAAGCGCGAGTATGGCGTGTCTTGCAGTTTAAGGCGCTGCTCTTCCTTGCTTTGCGAGATATCCAGCCGTTCGATGTCTCGGCGCGGAATCATAACGCCCATGATGGGGCGTTCCGCCAAGGTCAACACGCTCCGAATCATGGATTTTTCGTTTTCCTCAAAATGAGCACCGTCATCCGAATCTTCACCGGACTTGGCCAATACGCTTTCGCGTATACCCATCATGCCCAAAACATTTTCAGCGGTACGTTTGCGCCACGAGCTGCTGATGTAATCGTTTTTACGCATGTTTTTTAATGAAATCTGGTTAAATGCTTCAATCAGAATAGAGAAGCCGATGGCCGCGTAGAGATAGCCCTTCGGAATATGGAAATGGAAGCCTTCGGCAATCAGGCTAAAGCCAATCATCAACAGAAAACCCAGACAAAGCATTACCACTGTGGGATGTTTTTCAACAAACTCAGTCAGCGGTTTACTTGCCAGAATCATCAAAGTCATGGCGACAACAACCGCGGCCATTGCCACAACGATGTGTTCAACCATCGCAACGGCTGTAATGACCGAATCAATCGAAAATACGGCGTCTAAAATCAGAATTTGCACCACCACGCCCCAAAAAGAAGCATGGGTTTTGTGATTCTCGGCAACAGCAAAATGGTTCTGGCCTTCAAGGCGCTCATGCAATTCGGTCGTTGCCTTGTAAAGCAGAAATAGGCCGCCGGCAAACATAATAATGTCTTTACCCGATACGGCAAGGCCGGCAACGCTGAACATCGGCCGGGTCAGCGTGATGATATGCGCCATAAAACCCAGCATGATGATGCGGATAACAATCGCCAGTGTCAGGCCGGTTATGCGGGCTTTGTCACGCAGCACAGGCTTGACCTTATTCGACAAAATGGCAACGAAAACCAGATTATCGATACCAAGCACCACTTCGAGAATTAACAACGTTGCAAAGCCTATCCACGTTTGCGGTTCGGCTAGCCAACCAAGATCCATGATTTTAGAAATCCTTTTTAAAACAATGAAAGGCAGCCTGAACGAATCAGGCTGCCTGAAGCGGGCACACACCAAGGCGGGAATTCAAGCGTTTCTGCTCTCCGTCTTTCATAATGTGGTGAATGCCTTAGTGTAGATTGGGAAACGTGAGTTTAACAGTTTGCCTCAGATAAGGCAAAAAAGAAAATGCCTGTCTGAAAAGCTTTTCAGACAGGCATTTAATCTTCAGCTTCAAAGCGTTCCGTAAGAATGCAAGCCGCTCAAAAACATATTGACGCCCAAAAAAGCAAAAACAGTAATAAACAAACCGATAACCGACCACCAAGCCAACACTTTTCCACGCCAACCGGCCACCAGCCTCAAATGCAGCCATACGGCATAATTCAGCCATACGATAAACGCCCAAGTTTCTTTCGGATCCCAGCTCCAATAACGGCCCCAAGCATCTGCCGCCCATAAAGCACCAAGAATAGTTGCGATGGTAAAAAATAAAAAGCCCACGGCAACCGCTTTATACATCGCCTCTTCCAGCGTCTGCGCATCAGGCAGCCAACGCACACCGTTGCGACGCAGCACCAGCAACTCCGCCACGCCGAGCATAGCCGCCATACAAAAAGCCCCGTAGCCGATAAAATTGGCCGGCACATGGATTTTCATCCACCAAGATTGCAAAGCCGGAATCAACGGCTGAATCTGATACGCTTTGCTCGCAAAGCTGTACCAAAGGATAAAACACACAACCCCTGCCATAAACGTTAACACAAAACCGCCCACTCGCTGCAAAGAAAATTTCGCCTCATAGTAAAGATACATCAGCACGGTAACCACGAGAAACAGAATAAACACTTCATACAGATTGGAAACCGGTATATGGCCCGCATCCGGGCGCAACAAATAGCTCTCATGCCAACGCACCAACAGGCCGGTAAACCCCGCCACAGCAGAAACCCACGCAAATGCCGTGCCCATACCAAGCAATGTATTGGTATCGCGTTGCTGTTTTGCAGCCACCAACAAACCGGCCAGATAACAAAACCAAGCCAGAAAAACCATGGCGCATTGCCACATCACAGCCGACTGGCTGCTCAAAAAGTAACGCAGCAAGAAGCGGTCATGATTGGCAAAACTCCCTGCATAAAGCAACACCGATCCGTAAGCAAGCGCTACCGTAAGCGGCACAAACCAACGTATCGGCTTAAAAAACCACCCCAACAAAACGGTTGCGCCGGCGCTGCCCCACAGAATACATGTTTCATATACATCCATATGATGCGGCATCTTCAACTGCGTCAAAACAGCCACAACGGCAATAAAAAAAGCAAACAGCCAATCGGTAATATTCAAGCCGCGCCAGAGCGAACGCTCTTGCAGTAAAGGATGATGCGGCAGCTTAGCCGCTTTGGTAGCGTTATTCATGGTTCAAATCCTTAGCCAATTCTTCCAAATGGCGGATGTGTTCAGGAAATTCTTTTTCTAAATCACGCTCGTTGCGGCTGGAAGACATGGCAAAACGTATCTTGCCTTGGTCGAACAACAGCCATGCGCGTTTTTCTCTTATATAAAACATAAAAATCGTGCCCAGCACCAACAGCACCGAACCCAAATACACCAGCGATGCGCCGGGCGAACGCGTCATCTGCAAGCCGGAAGAGCGAATTTCTTTAAAGCCGTCGAGCTGCAACAACACCGGTGCCGGAAATTCTTTCAATCCCGAGTAAGCTTCCAAACTGTTCGCTATAAAAAGGGTTCGCGCATCATCAGGAGCCCAATCAGCAAGCTTGCCATCGGCGATACCCTGCTCAAGCCCAGCATTGACCGCGCCGTATACAATCTGATAAAAATATTCCTTCATTCTGGCTTGCTGATCCGCCGGAAATGTTTTCACAATAAATTCATCTATGGCAGGAAAACCGCCGCGAGCAAACAATTCCAACGTATTTTCAATTGCACGACCGAATTGCTCGCGCACATCTTGCGGCGCTGACAATGCCGCTCTCGCCACAATTTTACCACGTTCACCGCCATCGTTAATCAACTCGCGCAGCGTCATGAAAGTGTCCATTTTGCCTTGTGCGTCAGCTGGAATACGCAGCCACCGGTATTGCTGATCCAATTCTTGACGCGCACCGGTAATAAAGAAATACGAGCCGCCTTGGTCGATCGGCAACATATAATTTTTATATTCCAAGGCCTGCCCTGCACTGTCGCGCAAGCGATAAACAACGGAAGGGCCGATATTCGTAAACCGTTTTTCCTGTTGCACAGCACGCACATCATTCAATTTGCTGCGAAAATCTTTCTTTTCTGCGGGCTGGCTCATGTCTTCCACATTCATTGCGGTAAACTGGCCAAACTCAATCTGATATTTCTGCTCCGCCAGATTCAAAGGAAACGCCGCCATCGATTTGGCGCCCAACCGGACAAATTGCTTGGACGGGCTGGCCAAATCCCAAGCCTTGAATTTCAGCTCGGATCCGCCGTCGGCAAAGCTGGCCTGATAAACCGTTACGCCGTCTACCGTCAGAGGATGATTCACACGAATGGTATGCTCCGACCGCGCACCGGTTTTTTTATCCACCACCACCAGATCACTGGCAAAATCTTTAGGCATGCCCGTATTGTAAAAATCAATATGGAATTTTTTTAAGGTTACGCTAAACGGCAAATCCTGCACCAGCATGCCTTTGTCGGCATTCAGAAACACAACGTCTGCCGTTTGCCCTTCGGTAATATTGACATTACCGCGGAAAGAAAGGTTGCCCTGCCCCATCACGCTTTCCGGTTTGAAATCTTTGGCAAAGACGGATGTTTCGTCCGGCACCACCCGGCCGGTAAGCACGCCCAATTTCAAAAGCAGATTACTATCGATCAGGCCGCCCAAACAGATAACGATTAAAGCCGCATGCGCGCAAATATAACCCCATTTGTTCGCCGAACCTTTTTTAGCCGCAACAATAATCGAACCGTCATCGCGCGTCGCCATTTTATAGGCAAACCCTTGTACTTCAAGATAACGCGCCGCCACTTCAGGCGTTAGGCCGTGCGCCAATTCGACACTATGCCGCATAGCCGCCAGCGACTGCGCTTTAGCCTTCAAACGAAAGGATTTCATCTCCCGCATAAACGGCGGAATATTGCGCCACAAGCAAAGCCCCGTACTCAACACCAAAAACAGCATGATCAGCACAAACCAGCTTGAGGCATAAACGTCATACAAACCTAGAAAGCGGAAAATTTCCGACCAGAACGGCCCGAATTTCACCACATAATCGGTTGCCTGCTGATTTTGCTGCAACACCGTGCCGATAATGGAAGCAATCCCCAAAACGCTCAACAGCGCCACAGCAAAGCGCATCGAACTGAGAAAAGCAAACCACGGCCAGCGTATCAGTGGTGTTTTTTTAGAAACATTCATATCTGTTATCAAATTTCCGGCAAAACGGTTTTCAGACAGGCTTATATCCGCTATTTCATCATTTAAATTATTTTATTGTCATTGCTATCAAAACCGATAATCCGAAATGCCTGTCTGAAAGCCTGCACATACACAGATTACACCTTATAGGATTTTATGCAAAACAAGCTGCCTGCACGGAAACCGCGCAGGCAGCCAGCCTGTATTCATTTTGCCAATCAGTGCAAGCCCTGCACAAAGTTACCGACAGCATTCATTTCTTCCGCCGACAAACGTTTGGCAATTTCTTCCATCATCGCGTGCTTACGCTGCCCGCTCTGATAAGCTTTCAACTGAGTAACCACATAGTCCTTATGTTGTCCGCCAATGCGCGGGAAAGCCAAAATAGCCGTACCGCCAGCAGGCATACCCGCTCCGTTGGGCCCGTGGCACGACATACACGCCGGCACGCCTTTCTCTGCGATACCGCCGCGGAAAATTTTGGCGCCAAGCTCGGGGTTCTCATTCGGATTCACTTCACCCGCTTTCGGATACTGCGTACTGTAGAAAGCGGCCACATCGCGAATTTGCTGGTCGGTCAAAGTGGCAATGCCCGGCGCTACTTTCATCTGTTCTGCATTACCCCAAGCACGTTTGCCGTCTTTAATCTCGTGTACGTTTTTTTCAATGTATTTGGGAAACTGCGCTGCCAAGCGCGGGTAAGTGGCGATGCCGCTGTTACCGTCGGCCGCATGACAGGCCACGCATAACGTGGCGGCCACTTCTTTACCTTTGGCTATATCGGCTTGAGGCGCAGCAAAAGCCGCGCATGCCAATATTGACAAAGCCAATACAGTAATACGTTTCATGGAGTGCTCCTGATTACAGCATTGCAAATGCGCAATACCCTTTTATTCTAATATAATACCCGCCAAGCTTTAATTATGCGCCCAGCTAAACCGATAAATCTGTAAATATGGTATTCTATACCAAATTTACAGTATTTTTCCATAACTATGAATTTATTTCAAAACGCGAAATTCTTTACCACCGTAAACCACTTAAAAGATTTGCCCGATACACCCGCCGAAATCGCCTTCGTCGGGAGAAGCAACGCAGGCAAGTCGAGCGCCATCAATACTCTGTGCAATCATGTACGCCTGGCCTATGTTTCCAAAACCCCGGGCCGCACGCAACACATCAATTTTTTCGAGCTTGCCGACGGCAATTTTATGGTTGATTTGCCCGGCTACGGCTATGCCGAAGTGCCGGAAGCGGTGCGCAAACATTGGGTGCAACTTTTAGGCAACTATCTGCAAACGCGCCAAGAGTTAATCGGTTTGGTGCTGATTATGGATTGCCGCCATCCACTCAAGCCGATAGACATTCAGATGCTTGATTTTTTTGAGAAAACAAAAAAACCGGTACACATTTTATTATCGAAGGCGGATAAATTATCTAAGAATGACCAGATTAAAACCTTGTCTTCTGTCAAAAAATCGTTAAAGCCGTTTATGGCGCGTCAAGAGGTCAGCGTGCAGCTTTTCTCCAGCTTGAAAAAATACGGGATGGAAGAAGTAAACGCCACCGTCGAACACTGGTTCCGCCGACTGAGCGACGAAACCCACACCACAAAATTGTCGGATGCCGACCAACCCAATCCTTAAAGTTTTAACAAATCAATAATGCCTGTCTGAAACATTCAGACAGGCATTATTGATTTAAAAAATACATTCACATCAATCCGACTGACCGCAAACCGACCATACCGATAACTGCCGAAAATATGGCACCGAAAATCGTGATGCCCATAATATTGGCGGCCGCCACATCGTTGCCTCCCATCGATTTGGCCATAACATAGCTTGCGGCAGCAACCGGCGTGGCGGTCATCAGAAACAGCACGCCCATTGGTATGCCTTTGAATCCGAAAGCCAGGCCAATCAAAACTGCGGCAGCAGGCGCAACCACCAAGCGCCCGATGCTGGCCTGCATCGAAATGCCCGAAGCATCGAACAACGATCGGATGTCAAACGTGGCACCGGCACAAATCAGCGCCAACGGCAACGCGATGTCGGCCAAATAACCACCGGTATGCAGCAACACTTTCGGCACCGGCAAATGCAGCCATTGCAATAGCATCGCCGCGACAATCGCCCCAATCAAAGGATTGGTTATGATTTTCCAGCCGGTATCTTTCAAACGCTGCCCCGGCGTGCTGCCGGCCGAGCGGCTGAGCGTAATCACGGCCAGTATGTTATACAAAATCGTAACCACGCCGGTAAACACAGCACCGGCGGCCACGCCTTCTCTGCCGTAAGCATTCGATACAAAGGCCATACCCACAATGCCGAGATTGCTGCGAAACACACCTTGCACAAAAACGCCTTTATCTCGTTTGTCGGGCACAAATTGCCACACATACAGCTCTGCCGCCAGATAAAGCAGCAGCGTCAATATCAGCCCCGCGGCCACCAGCATTAATTGCGATTCATAATGGATTTGATTTTCCGTCAGGCTCACAAACAACACCAGCGGCAGCCCGTAGCGATACACCAAATTCGACGCCTGCGTGCAGAAATAAACGTCAATCTGCCCGCTGCGGCGCAAATACCAACCGAACACGAGCAGCAAAAAATTCGGCAGCGTTACGCCAAGCGCAAACCACAAAGCATTCAGAATATCAATCATGACATCAGATATCAGGAAACATGAAGTTATTTGATTTTCAGACAGGCATTGCTTTGACAAAGCCTGTCTGAAAACTAACTCGAACAGCTCACGCAAATGCCTGCCGCCCACTCGGGCGCAGGTTCGGCGAAGTCGGCAAACGCCTGCTGCTCCTCAAAGGGATTGGCCAAGCAGCGGCGCAAACGTTCAATCTCGCGAAAATCACCCTGCTTGGCCAATTCGATGGCCTGCTCCGCCAGATAATTACGCAGGATATACAGCGGGTTAACCGCATCCATCCGAGCCGCGCGCTCTAAAGGATGGCTGTTTTCCGAACGCAAACGGGTACGGTAACGTCCAATCCACAACATAAACGGCTGAATATCATTCGAACCGAACAAATCGACTAGTTTCGGCGGTAACGGTTCGCCGTGAACATTGCTAACGCCGCTTAAGCAACGGAAAAACAAAGTAAAATCCACTTTCCGGCTTTGCAACACGTCAAACATATCGGCCACCAGCTCCGCATCTTCCGGCCTATCCTCCAAGAAGCCCAGTTTGGCACGCATTCTTTTCAGATAGGCATTCTGATAACGTTCTGGGAATGCCTCCAACACCGCTATCAAATCCGCTTCATCGCACAAAATCTGCAAACAGGAAGCCAGCCGCGACAAGTTCCAATGAACCACATAAGGCTGCTCGTTATACGCATAACGGCCACCCGTATCCGAATGGTTGCACACATGTCGGCGGTCGTACGCATCAAGAAAACCGAACGGGCCGTAATCGATGGTCAAACCCAGTGCCGACATATTATCGGTATTGAGCACGCCATGACAAAACCCGACCGACTGCCAAGCCGCCACCAAATCCGCCGTACGCGCGGCGATTGCATCCAACAGGGCAACGTAAGGTTTATCAGCTTGTGCGCACTCCGGATAATAACGCTCAATCAGAAAATCGGCCAACGGCTTCACATATTCATGCAAGCCCTTATGGTAAAAATATTCGAAATGGCCGAACCGGATAAAGCTCTCTGCTGCGCGAGTCAGAACGGCTGCCGTTTCTTTCTCCTCGCGATATACCGCATCACTGCTGCCCGCTATGGCTAATGCGCGCGTAGTCGGAATGCCCAAACCGTGCATGGCTTCCGAGCACAAATATTCCCGAATCGTAGAGCGCAGCACCGCACGACCGTCGGCGAAGCGGGAAAACGGCGTTTTACCCGCTCCCTTCAGCTGCCACTCCCAAGCACGGCCCGCCGCATCGCGGCTTTCACCCAGCAATACCGCACGGCCATCACCCAGCTGCGGCACATAAACGCCAAACTGATGCCCGCTATACACCCCGGCCAAAGGCTCGGGGCGATAATGCCGCGCACTGCCCGACAACATGGCCAGCGTTTCCGGCGCATCAAAAAAGTCGTCTGGCAAGGCCATTTCCTTTGCCAGCGCCTGATTCTGCGCCACCCAATAAGGTTCGCTCAAAGGCTCGGTTGCCACCCGCGCATAAAACGCTTCCGGCAACGCGGCAAACGCCGCTTCGCTTAATTCAAATGTGTGCATAATGATATTGCTCTTGGTTTATTTTTCAGACAGCCTAATTGTATCGGGAAACGGTCTATTTGTCTGAAAACAGTTTTCAGACAGGCATTTAAGTCTCACGAATACGCCTTCGCCGACAAACAAACGAGGAACTTTCAAACCAACGTTTAAGTCTGATGTCATATTACAACGATAATGAGAGAGGAACCCATGAAACGTATTCTGATTTTATTCATTAGCCTGTTCGCGCTTACTGCCGCCTTTGCCAGCGAACTGCCTGAAGACAACACCACCATTTCCTTTACCGGCCCTTCCGGCCAAACCAGCAGCTACCGAATTTACGGCGACCATCTTGAAGAAGACTCTGCACCCTACGGGTTGCTGGTTTATCTGCATGGCGACGGTGCCGATGAATTTGACGACGCCCAAAGCAAAACGCTGCAAGCCTACGCCGACATCGCCCGAAAACACAATCTGCTGATGATCGCACCCAAAACGCCTGATCGAGGAAGCCTTACTTGGTGGAAAAAAGAAAGCAGCCCAACCTATCTGAGCGAGCTCTTGCAAGAAGTTTACCGCCGCTATCCCATTGACAAAAGCCGCATCTGGCTGGTCGGCTATTCCGGCGGTGCCGAAACCATCAGCTACAATCTGTTAACCGACCATAGCAATCTGTTTCAAGGCGGCGGCGCTTTGCTCATCGGCGGCGGCGGTTTCAGCAACGACACCTCTTTCGGCCTGAAGCCTTCTAGTCAACTGAAACAAAATTTCGTCCTCAAATGGCTGATCGGTGAGAAAGACACCGACGGGCAAGAAGAAGCCGATCCGGGTTTCGACGCACTTGATGCAGCGAAACAAGCCTACCGGCGCTACCGCAATGAAGGCTTTTCCGCCAGTCTGGAAATCGTCCCCAATGTCGGGCATTACAACATCAATCGGGAATACGGCCCCGCCACGCTGGATAAACTGATAACCAACCGTGGTCAGTAAAATCAATCTTCATAGCGGTGCGTGATTTCTTTGCATGGCACCCTCACTGAAAACCGAGCAAAAGCAATAGACTACTTGGCACGGCGCCAATACGCCAGCCAAGTAGTCGAAGCATACATCGCTCAGCCTAAGAAAATTGACGGCGGAAAATCAGGGATAAAACAATGACTTTCAACAAAATCTTGGGCATGAGCATACTCGTTACCAGATATAGTGTTTACATAAAACGAGGGCCCCCACATATCCTCTGTTTTAACCAACGTATTATCAAGCTACCGCACTTTCCGAAAGAGCTTGCTATCTTATGCTGCGTTTAAATGCCTATAAACAGCCAACCGATTGCCACCCAAACGGAAAATGCCTGTCTGAAAAAGTTTTCAAACAGGCATTCATCAATGAACGCTTATATAGCGTATAGCGGGCCCGAACCTTAAACGCCGCGCAGCAATTCATTCACGCTGGTTTTCGCACGGGTTTTCGCATCCACTTTCTTCACAATAACCGCGCAATAGAGGCTGTATTTACCATCGGCAGAAGGCAGATTGCCGGAAACCACCACCGAGCCGGCAGGCACGCGGCCGTAATGGATTTCTCCGGTTTCACGATCATAGATTTTAGTGGATTGGCCGATATACACGCCCATCGAAATCACGCTGCCTTCCTCTACAATCACCCCTTCCACAATTTCAGAACGCGCGCCGATGAAGCAATTGTCTTCAATGATGGTCGGGCTGGCCTGCAAAGGCTCCAACACGCCGCCGATGCCCACGCCGCCGCTCAGGTGCACGTTTTTACCGATTTGCGCACACGAACCGACCGTCGCCCAAGTATCCACCATCGCACCTTCGTCTACATACGCGCCGATGTTCACATAAGAAGGCATCAGCACCACGTTTTTAGCCACAAAACTGCCGCGGCGGGCAACCGCACCGGGCACCACACGAAAACCGGCGGTTCGGAATTCTTCTTCACTCCAATCGGAAAACTTAGTCGGCACTTTATCAAAATATTTGTTTACACCGTCGTTCAGCACGTCATTGTCCTGTATGCGGAACGACAACAATACGGCTTTTTTCGCCCATTCGTTTACTTTCCATTGGCCGACGCCCAAACGCTCCGCCACACGCAGCGCACCGGAGTCCAGCGAACGCAAGGTTTCCTCAACCGCCTCTTTGACTTCCGGCGTAACGGAAGCGGGCGTAATCTCGGCGCGGTTTTCAAATGCGGTTTCAATAATATTTTGCAATGACATGATCTATCCTGTTTGAAATCAAGAGAAAAACGAAGCGTATTGTACCTTACAACGCCGCGCGCGGGTTGCTCGGTCATCAGAAAATCGGCGATACTGCTGCCCTTTCCGAATTGTATGTTTAAAAAGGTTACGAATGAAAAAAATCCTGTTTGTCTGCCTCGGCAACATCTGCCGCTCTCCGATGGCCGAATACCTGTTCCGGCAAATCGCCGCCGAACGCGGGCTGAGCGCTAAAAGCGCGAGTGCGGGCACGTCCGGCTGGCACGACGGAGAAGGCATGCACCAAGGCACCGCAAAAGTTTTGAAGGGATTGGGCATCACAAGCAACGATTTTACCAGCCGCCGCGTACGCGATACCGATTTTGCAGAGTTCGATTATCTGATTGCCATGGATGACGATAATTTGCGGGAGTTGGAAAAACGTTTCGGCCGCCACCCGAAAAAGATTTTTCAAATTACCGAATTGTCGCCCCAAAGCGGTTACAACCATGTGCCCGATCCATGGTATACGCATAATTTTGAAGAAACCCGCCAGCTGCTGACCACGTGCTGCACGATTCTGGCCGACAAGCTGCAACGCGGCGAAATGTAAACGGCAATAACCACATCCAAAGGCGGCTTCAATCAAGCGACTCATCAATAATATTGCACGCAATCACACCCCGCTCAACCGGAGTATCCAAAGATTGCGCCGTCAGCTCAGCCAAAGCCTGTCTGAAATCGTCAAATGCCATATTCTCCGAGCCGAACCGCGCCAAATGGTGTGTATCTTGTTGGCAGTCGATTAATTGCACGCCGCATGCCGCCAAATAAGGCACGGCGCAGGCAAAGGCAATTTTAGAAGCGTCCGGCCGAGTGGCAAACATGGATTCACCGAAAAAAACGCGGCCGATTTGCACACCGTACAGCCCGCCGGCCAAACTCAGCTCGCCCGCATCATCAGGATACCAGCATTCAAACGAATGGGCGTAACCTGCTTGGTGCAATGCCGCATAGGCCTGTCTGAAAGCAGGCGCAATCCACGAACCGCTCTGCCCTCCCCGCACAACTTGCGAGCAAGCCGCGATAACCTCAGAGAAACACCGGTTTACCGTTACCACATACGGCTTGTTGCGCAAGGTTTTGGCCAACGAACGGCCGATATGGATTTTCTCAGGATAAAGAATGGTGCGCGGCGCAATGGTATACCAGAAAAAGAGGCCGTTTTCCTCAAACCACGGAAAAATCCCCAACGGATATGCCGCCAGCAGCCGCGGAACCGCCAAATCCATGCTTACGCCAATCAACCCTTCATGCTCAACCAAAGCCACGTCAGGATGCGGGAAACGATAATCTTCGGGCGGGAAAAACGGAATATCCATACACTCTATAACATTAAGCGCCATGCCGGAAAACGTTTTCAGACAGGCATTCCTTCATAAATGCCTGTCTGAAACAATAACAATTGATACCGAGCGAACGACAACCGCCGTATCAGCGGTGCTCTCTCTTTTGGCATTCGCTGCAGATGCCATACATATACAACGCATGATCTACAATACGGAAGCCGTTTTCACGGGCGATTTTATCTTGCAGATGTTCGATGTCTTCGTTATGGAATTCGGTTACTTTACCGCATTTTACGCAAACGATATGGTCATGGTGGCCGCCCACGTTCAACTCATAAACCGCTTTGCCGGTTTCAAAATGGTGGCGCAACAAAATACCCGCCTGCTCGAATTGGGTCAGCACGCGATAAATCGTCGCCACCCCGATTTCAACATCTTCCTCAAGCAAAATCCGGTAAACATCTTCAGCGCTCAAATGCTCGTCTGCATGGGTTTCAAACAAATCCAGAATCTTCAGGCGCGGCCCCGTTACTTTCAAACCACTGTCTTTTAATTGTGCGATATTGCTTTCCATAGTATCTTTCTATCCGTACCGAAATAATGTGAATGTCGTTATAATACGCATTTTTAAGCCATTTGCCCACTATCGGATGATAAAGGTTTTTAATTGGTAAACCTTTATACAACAAGGCCTATTAAACACACTTGACCCCCATCGGAAAGGTAACAACGTGAACAAACCCCTCCTTCTTGCCCTCCTCCTCGCCACCGGCCTGGTCGGTTGCAATGCCGAGCGCATCTCCAATATTCCCTCCTACAAACTGAAAGTCGTGCAAGGCAACGAGCTAGATCCGCGCACAGTCGCCTCTCTGCAACCGGGCATGAGCCGCGAGCAAGTTCAAGCCTTGCTGGGTACGCCGCTGTTGCGCCCCGCCTTCCGCTCCAACCAATGGGACTACACTTTTGAAATCAGCCGAAACGGCATCATTCAAGAGCTGCGCAACCTTACCCTCACCTTCCAAAACGACCAACTGGTCAAAGCCGAAGGCGATGCCATCGAATATGCCATCAACCAGCTCAAAGCACGCTACGGCGAGCAAGCCGTGCAACAGCAATCCGCTGCGCAAACCCAAAGCGCACCCGAGCCGATATGGGCACCCGACCGTTAACCCGCCAACAGGATTCCTGACATGACACCCTTGAAAATCGCCATTGCCGGTGCCAACGGCCGCATGGGCAAAGTCTTGGTAGAAGCCGTGTGCAACAATCCCGCCGCAACCCTGAGCGGCGCCTTGGAGCATGCCGGTTCCGACGCATTGGGTCTCGACGCAGGGCACGCTATCGGCATCAAAACCGGCATTGCCATTACCGACGATATTGATGCCGTATTGAATGCCAGTGACGTGCTGATCGACTTTACCCGCCCCGAACCCACCTTGGCGCACATCGCCAAATGCGTAGAGAAGAATGTTAACATCATCATCGGCACCACCGGCTTCGATGACGCCGGCAAGGCTGCCATTACAGCGGCAGCCCAACAGACCGGCATCGTCTTTGCCGCCAACTTCAGCGTCGGCGTCAACCTGACCTTCCATATTCTCGACACCGTAGCCCGCGTTTTAAACGAAGGCTACGATATCGAAATCATCGAAGCGCATCATCGCCATAAAGTAGACGCACCCAGCGGTACCGCCCTGCGCATGGGCGAAGTGATTGCCAGCGCCTTAGATCGCGACTTGAAGCAATGCGCCGTCTACGGCCGTGAAGGGCACACCGGCGAGCGCAACCCGCAAACCATCGGGTTTTCCACTGTTCGCGCCGGCGACATCGTCGGAGACCATACTGCTTTGTTTGCCACCGACGGTGAACGCGTTGAAATCACCCATAAAGCCTCCAGCCGTATGACTTTCGCCGCCGGCGCCGTCAGAGCCGCCGTGTGGCTGCAAGGCAAAAAAGGCTTATTCGACATGCAGGATGTGTTGGGCCTGAAAAGCTAAACTTAGGTTATTTCAAACGGACGGCAGTGCCGTCCGTTGTTTATTTTAAAACCCCAATGCTCGGCTAAAAAAATAACTCGCCCCCAATCTCTTTTTCTCTTATTTCGTCTTAAAGTTTCAATCAAGCATCGGCTGATAAAGACAGCCTGCTGCAAATTCGGATTGCCTCTACGTTCCACCGCTCTCCAGTCATCAGACTCATCCTCCTTTCTACTCATTCAGCTCTGTTTCTGTTAATCAACATACCGTTTAAACAAAATACAAGCCGCTTGGTTGTTATATTGCAACAGTAATTATTATCATAAAAAATGATCACTTCTACCTTGATTAAAGAAACTATATTTAAAACAATTAATTATCTCAACAATAAAACCAAACAAAACCATTTACACCATACCTAACCGATTTTTCAGACAGGCATCTTATGTATGAATGGGTAAAAAAAAGTTTTAGCAGCTCCCCCAGATTGATTTAGCAGATAAAATGTATCCGTCAATCTTAGTAAGAGAAACCCCACATGCCTCAAAACAACCTTCGCAACATCGCTTTATTTTTAACCGCTTCCGGCATTTTGTTGGCACCGGTGCTCTTGATGATTGCAGGTACCGCTTATTTAAACCAAATGCTGGCTGTTAATTGCATTCTGGCGGCTTTCTTATCTTCTTTGCTGATTCAATCGGCTCATATGCGCGCTATCAGCGGTTTGGTTTTATTCGGCATTGCCATGACCTTATTAATGCCCGCCATGCCGTTTATGTATATTTTCGCCGGCGCTGCCGTGGGCGGTCTGCTTACTTGGTGCGTACCGCTTTTGCCCAAAATGGCTTAATCATCAAAATTTACAGCCTTTTGATCTGCCTTTCGGCAGATTGAGCAGTGCCCAAAAATAAAACCTCGGAATCGATATACTTGAATTCCGAGGTTTTATTTTCGTCATACATAGTTCGATAGGAAGCGTATTTTTACGCGCCACCCCGCTCATGGCTTTTTAACTTGAACGCGCACAGTGCCACCAACGCGGCCATAATCAATCCTGCGCCGAATGCCCAATGCACACCGTGCATCAAAGCGGTTTGCGGCGCGCCTTTCTGCATCAGCATAATCTGCTCGCCAACCTGCGTCGTACCCACAAAAAAGGCGGCGCCCAATGCCCCCGCAATCGGGTTGACCGTGCTGATAATGGCCGTTCCGTGCGGATACATCGGTTTCGGCAAGGCGTTCAAACCATGCGTTTCCGTTACCATAATCATGGCGGCCGAGGCCGGCACCAGTGTGAATACCACAGCCAGCAACCATGTCGGGCTGTCGGCTCGAAACAGCAACAGCATCAATACAAACGCGATCAATAGCAAACAAACGCCGGGTATCACAATCCGGCGCGCACCCTTTTTATCCAACAGACGGCCCATCAGAGGCGACAAAACCGCTTCAGCCACGCTACCCGGCAGCAACACCAAGCCGGTGGCCGTGGCCGACAGCATGATTACCTGCTGCATATACATCGGCATGACCAATTCCATACCGATGAAAACAAACATCACTCCGGCCAGAATCAGAATTGCCAAGCGGTATTGCGTGTAGCCCAATACTTTCAAATCAATCAAGGGCACGGCCAACATCCGTTGGCGACGAACAAAAGCAAACAAAACCACCAACGACCCTGCAAAAATCATGCCGGCCTTAAGCATCCCTAGGGTAGCGAAATTACTGCTCGAATAAACCAAGCCGCCAAAACCGATAATGGATAATATCGCCGAAACAAGATCGATTTTCGGTTTGTTCAAAGGTTGCAGATTGACGGTCAGATATTTCAGAGCCAACAGAATGGACAAAACGGTAAACGGCACCGTAAACAGAAACAAATAACGCCAGCCGAGGTGGTCGACGATGATGCCGGACAGCGTCGGGCCGATGGCAGGTGCAATGATGAACATCATGGTGACGATGCCCATCACGGTTCCGCGACGGTTGGGCGGATAAATCAGCAAAACAGTATTGAAAAGCAGAGGAACGGTAAACGCGGCCGAAACGGCTTGCAATATTCTGCCGGCCAATAAAACATCGAAACTTTGCGCAAAAGCGGCAATCAGCGATCCGATGAGGAATGTGCCCATCGTAATCATCAGCATGTTGCGCGTGGTAAACCATTGAATCACATTGGCGGTAATCGGCGTGCATGCCCCCATTACCAGCAGAAAACCGGTGCTGATCCACTGCACCGTGGTTCTTTCAACATGGAATTCTTGCATCAGCGTCGTCAAGGCCACATTGAGCAACGTTTCGTTCAGATAGCCGAAAAACGCCCCGATAAAAACAGTAAACATAATCAGCTTGCGCGGAAAGTTCGGATTATCGGCAAAAAATTCGTAAGAAGATGATGTTGGCTCAGACATAATGACACCTGGTTTCCATTTAAAAAACACCCACTGTTTTACCAAGCACAAAACAGCGGGCGTTTTTTAAAGTTTTTCCGTTGCGTGCCGTTTCAGACAGGCATTGGCCGTCACGGCTCTTGTTGTGCCGCCTGTGCTTTTTTCAATTTCTCCAAACGGTAGTAAAGCTGACGGGTCGACAAACCCAGCATTTGTGCCGCTTGGGTTTTATTACCGCGGCAGTAAGTCAGCGTTTCCTCGATTTTTTCCAACGAATGGGAATCGGCCTGCAGATAAGGGCGGGCCTGGTTTCCCTGCAAAGCAAAGCCTTTCGGTTTGGCGCCGCCCGCTTCTTTAGCAGGATCAGGCTTTGGAAAAGCCGCTTTGATCGGCATATCGGTCAGACCCGACAATAACTGCCACACTTGCGGCCCGTCGGCCGTATTGCCAGCCGAAGTGCGCACCAGTTGCTCGATGAAATGTTCAAGCTGGCTGACGTTACCCGGCCAATTATAATGCTGCAGCTGCTGCATGGCTTCGCCTGTGAGGTTGACATTCCGATGATGCACGCTATTGAAGCGGTGCAGAAAGAATGCGGCCAGCTCGGGAATATCGCTGCGGCGCTCCCGCAGGCTGGGAATTTTGATGGATACGACAAACAAACGGTAGTACAAATCGGCATTGAAACGCCCTGCTTCCACCTCTGCCGACAAATTAAAACGTGTTGCCGTCAGAATGCGCGCGTTAACCGGTATGGCTTCGGCATGGTCTTCCCGCCGCACCGCATTCTCCTGCAAAACGTGCAACAAACGCTGCTGTTGCTGTTCGTTCAAATCGGTGATTTCATCGAAAAACACGGTGCCGCCGTCGGCCTGTTCCAACAATCCGGGCTGCGCCCCTTGGCCGAAGATTTCCCGGTCGAAATCCGCCCCGTCAATATCCTGACGGCTGATTTTAATAAAGGGAAAACCGGCTCGGCGGCCTGCGGTGTGCAACGTACGGGCAAACATTTCCTTACCGCTGCCGTTTTCACCCAATAACAATACGTTGGCATTACTATGGGTAACGCGCTCCAGTTCGCCCACGGCTTTGAGCAAAGCGGCCGACGAGCCGACGATGCCGTAACGCTGGCTGTGCGACTGCAAGGTTTGCTTGAGCTTCTGATTCTGGTTTTGCAGAACTTGAGTGCGCGCCTGATGGTTTTCGTGGATATACAGCAGCTGGCCGACCAGCGTGGCGAGTATGCGCAGCAGGGAAACGTCATCGTGCAGCGCCCGCGTGCTGAAGCGTGCCCGATGGCAGGCCAGCACGCCGAACGTTCGATTATGCGCGGCAATCGGCAAGGCGATAAACATGGTTTTTTCTTGCGGCAACTCTTCACGTTTGACCGTACGGCCGAGAAACAACGGGTCTTGATTGATGTCGTCAACCACAATCATATACGAATGCGCCAGCACGGTGCCGGTAATGCCTTCATTCGGCGCGTAAACCCCGCGCGCAACCTGCTCGGGCGACATACCGTAAGAATAGGCGATGGCGGCGTTTTCATCTTCGGTATGCTGCAACACAATCCGCCCTTGGTTCAGGCCGAATAATTCCGACATCAGCTGAAGCATGGTTTTGAGCGCGGTGGCATGGGCGCCGTTGTCTTTGCCGAGGTTCTGGATGACCTGCTGCAACAGCAGCATTTCTTTGGCGCGCCAGTCGCTCCGTTCGGCTTGGGTATTCTTGGGCATAAGCGTATTGTTGGTTGATTGTGGCATGACAGCAGCCATGCCTGTCTGAAAACTTTTCAGACAGGCATAGTTTATGCTTGAACCACAGCGTTAACGTAATTCAGACCCAGAATCTGTTTTTCCGGATCCACTTCGGTAACAGCCAGTTTGACTGTGGTTTTCGGCGGAATTTCCAACGGAATGCCGGTGGCGCGCGTGGTTAGCGGCAGGCCGACAAGGCGCACGACCTCTTCTTTCAACAACAGGCCGTTGATTTCACGAATACCTTGCTGTTGCAAGTAAACCATCGACCAATAGGCTTCCATCTCGCGCTGAAAATCATTGTAAGCGGCATAAGTGGTTTCAAAATCGCGCAATGCGGCAAACAGCATGCTATCGCCGGTTTGGAAACGCGGCTCGGCATGCTCGGCAATCAGGCTGATCAGTTGCTTTTGGTTGATATAGTCGGCGGCACGGCGCAACGGCGACGTAAACCAGCCGTAATGCGGCACGCCCATGCCGATGTGCGGCTCTGAGCGCGTACTCATGCGTACTTTGCCCGTAGGCTGCACGCGAAACAAACCGGCCGTTTCTTGTTCATGCAGCATCTGCGCCCAAGTGCTGTTGGCCAGAATCATCATTTCCGACACCAGCGTATCAATGGGCGAGCCGCGCTCGCGCACCGTGATTTCGACTTGGCCGCCTTCCGCAAATCCGATGCCGTAATCATATTGCGGTGCGGCATCGGGATCGTATTTACCTCGTTTTTGTTGCAAAGCCAAGGCCAAGCGGTATAACCATATTAGCGATTTATGATGCGCAAACATGGCTTCGCCTTCCGCATCCAGCCCGGTTTGCCGGTTGAAATGCGGCTCGATGGCGCCGATGCGCAGATTCTCGCTGATGCGCACGCGCTCCAGCCGGGTTTGCGGATTGCTCACGTTCAACGCTTCATCCACATCGAAATAAATGCTGACCGCAGGGCGAGCCTCGCCCGTATCCAAGCTAAACGCGGCAATCCAATTATCCGGCAGCATGGTAATTTTGCCGCCGGGGAAATATGCCGTGCTCTGGCGCTGGAAAATGACTTTCTCAATCGCGCTACCCGCTCCTACCGCCAGCGCAGGCGCGGCGATATGGATGCCGATGCGTTTGCCGCCGCCATCAAGCTCCTGAACCGATAGCGCATCGTCCACTTCCGTGGTGCTTTCATCGTCAATCGAAAAAGCCTCCACGCCTTGCGCTTCCGGCAAATCGGCCAACGCGGGCACTTCAATGTGCGCAAAACCCGTGCCTTGAGGATAGTTTTTCAACTCAAACCCTTCAAGCATAAACTGCGCCAGCGAGCTGACGCCGCCGGTTTGCTTGGCCAATTCGTAAGGCGAGAGCTTCATTGCCGCGGCGGCTTTGGTGAAGGCTTTGTAGGTTAGCGCCTGCTTATCGGGCGCATGCAATATGGTTTTCAAATCGGCGGCCACTTCCGCCGGCAAGCAGCCTTGCTGCAATGCCTGCGACCAGTTTTCCATCTGTTCGTCTTGTTGCTTTTTCCGCTCGATTGCCGCCAGCGCCTGGCGCAATGTTTCTTCAGGTGCCGCTTTGAAAATGCCTTTGGCTTTTTTATAGAAATAAGCCGGCGCGGCATATAACGCGATTAGCGTGGCCGCCAGCTCAGTCGGTGCAGGTGCGTGGCCGTAATATTCTTGCGCCAGCGTTGCGGCATCGAATTCTTCCTCGCCACACGCTTCCCATAATAAATCGGTATCCATCTGCGCCGCTTCGTTTTGCGCGTTTTCCAGAAAGCGCTCGGGCTCGTCGTTGAATTCTACAGATACGTTTCCCGCCTTGATTTTGGCGCGTTTGCCATGCGGTGTTTCGGCTTGGTAATGGTTGTCGTTTTTCTGAATAACCGAAGCGACCTTAAATTGGCCGCTTTCTTCATAAAAAATATTCATGTCTATGTCATTTAATCTTTAAGAACGTGATTTTAACATAATGCCTGTCTGAACAGGACTTTCAGACAGGCATTGGTTTCAGCGTATCACATTCGCCCAATCTTTCTCAAAATAATTAACCAGCGCCTGCGTGTTCAGAAAATTCGGCTCGACTGGGCGCCGCGCCATATCAGGCGGAAACCGGAACATTTCGGCGGCGGTCTGCGCGTTTAGAAAACGGGTCGGAACGTCGAATTTCTGCAATGCGGGAAAATGGTTTTCCTTGGCCGCCAACACGAAGCCCCATTCGCCGAAAGAGGGAACGTAAACATGATAAGGCGCGGTATGCAAGCCGGCCGCTTCCAGCGTAACAACAACCGACCAATAGGCATTGGGGGCGAAATAAGGCGAAGTGGATTGCACGGTTATCAACCCGCCCGGGGCGAGGTGCCGTGCAAGCAAGCGATACATCGGCACGGAATAAAGTTTGCCGAGCGAGAAATTAGAGGGATCGGGAAAATCCACGATGATGACATCGAATTGCCCGCCCGTTTCTTCCAGCCACTTGCCCGCATCCGCGTTAATAATGTTCATCTTGGGGTTGCTGAGAGCGCGGTTATTGAGTTTGCTTAATTCGGCGGAATGTTTGAACGTGTCGGTCATCGTCGGGTCTAAATCGACCAGCGTTACCTTTTCCACCTGCGGGTATTTGAGCACCTCCCGCGCGGCCAAACCATCGCCGCCGCCGAGAATCAGAATATGGCGCGCTGCAGCCGCCATTTGCATGGCCGGCAACACTAGCGCTTCATGATAACGCGCTTCGTCGCGCGATGAAAATTGCAGATTGCCGTTGATATACAGCCGCGTATCGTCTTTCCAACGCGTTACCACCAGCCGCTGATAGGGCGAGTGGCTTTCATACACGATAGGGTCGTCGAAATAGCGTTGTTCGGCGCTGAAGGTAATTCGGTTCGCATAAACAAAGGCCACACTCAAAACCAGCAACACAATCATGCCGCGCAAACGTATGGCGCGGTAACGCGGTAGTTGCGCTCGGAAAGATTTGGCAGTCAGCATCGCAACAGCAGCATTCAAGAGGCCAAACAGCAATGCCGAACGCGCCATGCCCAATTTCGGCGCCAATACCAGCGGAAACAACAGCGACACCGCCAGCGCACCGAGATAATCAAACGTCAGCACGCGCGCAACCAACTCTTTAAAATCGGCCTGTTGCTGGTTCAGCACCCGCATCACCAGTGGAATCTCCATGCCGACCACGGTGCCGACAACCAATACCAGCGCATAAAGCAAACTGCGGAAAGGCGCAACGGAAAAACCGAAAACCACAAACAAAACCAGCGCGCAAAGGCCGCCCACCACGCCGACCAATAATTCGATTTCGATAAACCGCGACAGCGCGTCTTCGTCTTTAATGTATTTGGTCAGATGCGCGCCGATGCCCATTGCAAAAAGATAAAGGCCGATGATGGAAGAAAACTGCAAAATGCTGTCGCCCAGCAAATAGCTGGCCAACGCCGCCATAATCAGCTCGTAAGCCAGCCCGCAACTGGCCACGATAAAAACAGAAATAATCAGAGTGCGGTTGAGTTTCATGATTTTCAGACAGGCACCAGGGCTTGAAAAGCCCGATTATAACAGCTCGGCACCGAATGCCTGCCTGAAAAACGGCCTTCAGACAGGTATTTATCGTTTTTGCGGCAGGTGCCTGTTTTTGTGGCATAATCATAGCAACATACCTGAATAAAACATGGGAGCAACCGTGAGTATTTCTCTCGAGCAATATTTGATTTATCTGCAATACATGCTGGTCGGCATCGCCATGACCGCAGCATTCGCCGCCGTTTACCTGCACATCACGCCCGCCGAAGAAATCCGCCTAATCCGCAACGGCAATCTGGCCTGCGCCTTATCGTTCGGCGGCGCCATCGTCGGTTTTTGCTTGGCGTTGGCTTCCAGCATTTCACATAGCGTCAGCCTGCCCGATTTCGTGTTATGGGGCATAGGCGCCGCTCTGATTCAAATTCTGGTTTATTTCGCCGCCACCAAAATCGTGCGCGGTGCCAATGAAGAGCTGATTAACAACAATGTCGCGGTAGGCACCTTGTTCGGCGCGTTTTCCATCAGCATCGGCCTGTTAAACGCCGCATGTTTAAGCTGATAAAAATTGATACAGCTTTGCAAATGGCTCATTTGAAAGTTGCGACCACCGCCACAAACTAACTACTGGCAGCAAAATCCAAGGGCAGAAAACGGCTGTATGAATAAAGATTTACGGCAGAGAAAAATGCAACGCAAACCGCCGTTTGACGATCAGTAAAATGCCGCTCGCCAGAGTACCTGCCGGTTTATTTTGAGTTATTCAATCACAAGGAAAATCATATGCTTGGGAACTTTATCAAGAAGCAATTCATCGATGTCATCCAATGGCCCGATCCCGACGAATCCGTGCTGGTATGGCGTTTTCCGGTTGCCGATCAGGAAATCCAAAACGGCGCCAGCCTGACCGTGCGCGAAGCGCAAATGGCCATGTTTGTCGACGAAGGCAAAACCGCCGACGTTTTCTCGCCCGGCCGCTACACGCTCAACACCAACACGCTGCCCTTGCTAACCAACTTGAAAAACTGGGACAAGCTGTTTCAATCCCCTTTCAAGTCAGACGTTTATTTCTTCAACACCAAACAGCAGCTCGCCCGCAAATGGGGCACCGCCCAGCCGGTAACCGTGCGTGACGCCGAATTCGGCGTGGTGCAGCTGCGCTCGTTCGGCATGTATTCCTACCGCATCAGCGAACCAGCCGCGTTTTTCAAAGAAGTTTCCGGCGTAGGTGCCAGCTACACCGGCGAGCAGCTGGAGCAACAACTGCGCAACATCGCGATGACCCAGCTGGCCGCGGCTTTCGGCACTTCCGGCATCCCTTTTCTGGATATGGCAGCCAATCAAGTATTGCTGTCGCAAAAAATGAGCGAGCTGCTGGCGCCCGAGTTTACCAAACTCGGCCTGACACTGGAAAACTTCACGGTTGAAAGCATCACCTTGCCGGAAGCCGTACAAAAAGCACTCGACAGCAAAATGTCGATGGACATCATCGGCGATATGGGCAAATACACTCAATATCAAACCGCTCAATCGATTCCTCTGGCCGCACAAAACGAAGGCGGCCTGGCCGGAATAGGCGCCGGCATCGGCGTGGGTGCCCGCATCGGGCAGGCGATGGCAGGCGCGATGGCGGGCATGGCACAGCCGCAAGCCGCCGAATCGGCTACGCCGGCTGCCGCCGCAGAAGATGCTCAAGCCAAACTGGCGAAACTGAAATCCTTGTTGGATAATGGTCTGATTTCAGCCGAAGATTATGCAAAAGCCAAAGAAGAAGTATTGAAGCAACTGATTGGCTAAAGGATACAATGCCTGTCTGAAAATCGTTTTCAGACAGGCATTGCAGGAACAAGCGATTTTCTATGAGCGAACCCTTATTTAAAACCGATTGCCCCAGCTGCGGCGCACCCGTACACGCCCATTCGGCCACCGCGGTAACGCTGGTGTGCGGCTATTGCCACAGCATGCTGGTGCGGCACGACGGCGGTATTACCGACACCGGTCGCGATTCCGCCCTGCTGGAAGACTTCAGCCCCTTGCAGATAGGCACCACGGGCAAATTAAACACGTCCGGCTTCACGCTAATCGGCCGCCTGCAAGTGCGTTACGACGAGGGCATGTGGAACGAATGGTATGCCCTGTTTGACGACGGAAGCACCGGCTGGCTCTCCGAAGCGGGAGACCTTTACGTATTCACCCGCTCGGTCGGCGACTTGCCCGCCGACACCCCTGCCTTTGAAGATACGCGTGCCGGCTTCAGCACCATTACCTACCAAAGCAAAAGATTCATCGCTTCCGATGTGCGCAAAATCACCCTGCAACGCGCAGCAGCGGAAGGCGAGCTGCCGTTTCCCTTGCAACCGCAAAGCATCAACCGCGTATCCGACTGGCGCTGGGAAAACGTTTTTCTAACGCTCGATTATGCCAACAACCAACCGGAAGGCTTTCTCGGTCGCGGCGTAAACTTGGCCGAACTGCAACTCACCCACACGCGCAGCGACGAACAAATTACCGAAAGCGCCGGCAAGCTCAAAGGCAGCCGACAATCGGAAAACTGCCCCAATTGCGGCTCTCCCGTACACTGGATTAACGGCATAACCGGCACGGTGGTCTGCCCTGCCTGCGGCAGCGAATTGGACACTTCCGCCGGGAAAGCGGAGCTGATTCAGGCCAATCACATGCGGCAGGCGCAGGAAGAAGCGCTACGGCTGCCACTCGGTTCGCAAGGCCGCATCAACAATACGGTTTACACCGTAATCGGTGCAGTGCGCAAAGACGAGCTGCCCGCGCAGGATACATTCGACGCGCTTTATGGAAAACCCCCAAGCGGCATGGTGCCGGAAGGCTCATGGATTGAATATCTGCTGTATAACCCGCAAGCCGGTTTCCTATGGGTTGTCGAAACCTCCGAAGGAGAATGGAGCCTGTCTGAAACGCTTAACGACTGGCCGCGCCTCGATATCAACGGCCAGCCGCAAGGTTGCCCCAAACTTTACGATTACGGCGGTCGGGTCAGTTATGCTGCCGGCGCCTTTTACTGGCATGTTAGGCAAGGCGATCTGAACTATTATTCCGACTATAAAACCGGCCAAAACAAGCTGTCGGCCGAATATTCAGCCGAAGAATTGGCTTGGAGCAAAAGCACGCCGGTCGCCTATGCGCAGATTGCCGAATGGTTCCAGCTCAAGCAGACAGACATCCCCAAATATACGGCTCAAATGTCTGCCGCCACAGTATCGTGGACACTGGTTGCTCTGATGTCGGGCATCTTCGTCATCCTTAATCTGCCAACCTTAGTCTCGTCAACAGACATCATCTGGTCGCTCATTATTTTGGCCATCGGCCTATTTTTCCTGTTTAAAAAATCCCGCGGCGACAACGGCGAGCAACCAACCGTATCCGCCTATCTCATCTCATCGCTTATCATCATTGCCTTCTTTACCTTTTTCAACTATTTGTCTACGGCTGAAGACAATACCAACAGCAATAGCTATTTCGGTACCGGAACAGGTTTCGGCGGGCATAGCGGCGGTTTTTCCGGAGGGCACAAATGAGCTATCATCCAAGCAGCCACGGCCTATTGGATTTGTATGGCTGCGAAGCCGCGCTGCTGCGCGATGATGCCTGTCTGAAAAACCTATTGCAACAAGCCGCAGCCGCAGGCGGCGCAACCATTCTGGGCGGCCATTTCCACCGTTTCGGCGGGGAAGGCGGCGTTACCGGCGTTTTGCTGCTGGCCGAATCGCATATCAGCATCCACACCTGGCCGGAACACCGCTTCGCCGCCATCGATATTTTCCTATGTGGCCAGATGCAGCTGGAGCAAGTCCGTCGTTTCTTGTGCGACGCTTTCAAACCAGAGCAAACCGAATGGTCGGTTCGGCTTCGCGGGCAAAATTTAAGCTGACGCATGATCACCTTCATGCCTGTCTGAAAACATTTTCAGACAGGCATCGTTTATGCGATAATCACGCCAAACAATTTGCAACGGAATCATCATGCAACCCATAACCCATACCGCATCACTCAGCCGAGCAGCCGCAACAACGCTGCCGTAAACAGCCCGTTTTATTTGGTAAAACGGGTTTTTTTACGGCCACGCCGCCCTGCCCGTGCCAATCCGTTTCCCGCTTTATGAAAAGGAATGCCAATGGCCAATCTTTTATACCGGAAAAACCTGATTTCCATTTCCGATCTCTCCACCGAACAGCTCGAATTGCTGCTGCACACTTCGCTCAAGCTGAAAGCCGAGCCGTGCGACCATTTATTGGAAGGCAAGCTTATCGGCTCCTGCTTTTTCGAGCCGTCCACCCGCACCCGCCTTTCCTTTGAAACGGCCGTACAGCGCCTCGGCGGTAAAGTCATCGGCTTTGCCGACGGCGCCAACACCAGCGCCAAAAAAGGCGAAACGCTGGCCGATACCGCCCGCATCATTTCCAGCTACACCGATGCCATTATCCAGCGCCACCCTAAAGACGGCGCTGCCCGCGTGTTGGCCGAATTTTCCCAGGTTCCGGTCATCAATGCCGGCGACGGAACCAACCAACACCCAAGCCAAACCCTCTTGGATTTGGTTACGATTTACGAAACACAAGGCACTTTAAGCAACTTAAAAATCGCCATGGCAGGCGATCTGAAATACGGCCGCACCGTACACTCCCTTGCACAAGCGCTCAAACGCTGGAAATGTAGCTTCGCATTCGTCTCCCCGCCAAGCCTCGCCATGCCGGCTTACATCACCGAAGAATTAGACGAAGCAGGCTGCACCTATGAAATTCTGCCCGATTTGGAAAGCGCCATCGAATGGGCAGACATCCTCTACATGACCCGCGTACAGCGCGAACGCTTCGACGAGCAAGAATTTGCCAAAATCCAAGGTAAATTCAACTTAAGCGCCGATATGCTTGCGCATGCCAAGCCCAACCTGCGCATCCTGCATCCACTGCCGCGCGTAGACGAAATCCACCCCGATGTTGACCCGACGCCTTACGCCTATTATTTCCAACAGGCAACCAACGGGGTCTATGCCCGCCAGGCCATTTTGTCATTGATTCTGAACGAAGAAATATAAGGAGCGCCAATATGGGTCAAAAACAACTCAGCGTCGAAGCCATCGAAAACGGCACCGTTATCGACCACATTCCCGCCGGACTGGGTTTAACCATCCTGCGTCAATTCAAATTACTTGATTACGGTAGCGCCGTAACCGTAGGCTTCAACCTGCCGAGCAAAAGCTACAGCCATAAAGACATTATCAAAATCAAAGATGTATGGTTTGATGAAAAGGCCGCCAACCGCTTGGCCTTATTCGCCCCGGAAGCAACGGTCAACGTTATCGAACGCTTCAAAGTGGTTAGAAAATTGCAACTTCAACTGCCGGAAACCATCAGCGAAGTGTTCCAATGCCCCAATGCCAATTGCGCCAGCCACGGCGAGCCGGTAACCAGCCGTTTTTACGTGCGGCAACACCAAGGCAGCACGCGATTGAAATGCCATTACTGCGAAAAAACCTTCGCACGAGAATCCGTTACCGAAGCTTAAAAAACCGGTTCGCAAAGTAAAAGCCTGTCTGAAAGCCACTCCATAGCAGCTTTCAGACAGGCTTTTTTAAAAAACAGGCGATAACTACGTAATATTTCTCAAAGTCGCAACCGTCATCATCCCCAGTATCGTCCAGCATAAAGAGCCGAACAAATGCAATCCGGCCGTCAGCAAGGCAGCACCCCATCGCTGCGCCTGCAGCATATTGACCACTTCCAAAGAAAAGCCTGAAAAAGTCGTTAAACTGCCGAGAAAACCGGTAATCAGAAAAAGCTGCACGTTCGGGCTCATTTCTGGCCAACGGGCAAACAAAGCAGCAAACACACCAATTAAGTACGCACCGATCCAATTCGCCGCCAAAGTGCCAAACGACAGCCAACTAACCGTCTGGGCAAGCCAAATGCCCAAACACCAGCGCAATAAAGAACCTATCGCCGCGCCGGCAACAATAAAAGCAATACTGAACAACATAAATTATGAAAAATGCCCGAATAATTCGGGCAGAAAAATCAGGTTACGCATTGTGCAAAAAATGAACACCAGCCAACTTAGATTGAAAAATCGCCTGGCGAATGGTGGCAAGCGCTTTAGGGCGTACAAAATTACGGCGGTAAGCCAGAATAATGCGCCGGCTGGGCGCCTCTCCCTCAAACGGAATAATACTGAACAACATATGGTCGTTTTCAGTTAAGGCCGTAGCAGGCAAAACGCTGATACCCAAACCACTGGCCACCATATGGCGGATGGTATTGATAGAACTGCCTTGCAGCGTATTGGTCAAGCCGAGAATTTTCTGTCGGGAAGCCAAATCAGAACAACTATCCAACACCTGATCACGCATACAGTTGCCTTCGGTTAGCAAAAGCACTCGCTCCTCCGACAACTGGTGAGTACTCACTGCATCCAGTTCTTCAAAAGGATGTCCTTTAGGCACAATCACAAAAAACGGCTCGTCATACAACGGCAGATTGACCACGCCCGGCTCATGGAAAGGCTCCGCCACAATAATGGCATCCAAATCACCGCGTTTGAGCGACTCGGTAAGCGGGTTGGTATAGTTTTCATCCAGCATTAACGGCATTTTAGGCGCGGTGCTGCGCAAGGCCACAATCAATTTTGGCAAAAGATAAGGCGCCACGGTAAAAATCAGCCCGAGCTTGAGTGGACCTTCCAACTCATTTTGTTCTTCGGTAGCAAGATGTTTGATAACATCCGCCGCCTCCAACACTTTTCTGGCCTGCGCGATAATCCGTTCGCCCGCGTCAGTAGTGATAATCTCGCTGCTGCTGCGGTCGAACAAAGATACAGCCAGCTCTTCTTCCAGCTTTTTAATCGCGATAGAAAGTGTCGGCTGACTAACAAAACAACGCTGGGCAGCGCGACCGAAGTGTCGCTCTTGCGCCACGGCAACAATGTAACGTAATTCGGTCAAGGTCATGTGTATTAACTTTCTTTTTTCGGGTCTTTTTGATCGGGCAGCGTGATGTTTAATTCGAGCACATCAAGGCCGTTCTGCTTTTCTTGAGAAATGCGAATATCGTCTAATGATACATTAACGTATTTCGACAAAACCTCCATCAATTCTTTCTGCAAAGTCGGCAGGTAATCCGGCGCCTGATCTTTCACACGCTCCTGCGCGATAATGATTTGCAGACGATCCCGTGCGATTTGGGCGGTTTTGGGTTTCCGGCCGAACAAAATATCAATTAGAGCCATGAATTAACCTCCAAACAGGCGTTTGAAGAAGCCTTTTCTTTCGGCATCCAGAAAGCGCATCTCACGGTTTTCGCCCAATAAGCGGGAAATCACGTCTTTGTAAGCTTCGGCGGCAATAGCGTCTTGTTGGTGGATAACAGGCGCACCGGCATTAGAAGCCTGCAACACATTTTGCGATTCGGGAATCACACCGATTAAAGGAATGCGCAGAATATCCTGAATATCCTGAACGGAAAGCATTTCGCCTTTTTCTACACGCTCGGGCGAATAACGGGTAATCAACAGATGCTCTTTAACGCTTTCCCCCTGCTCCGCCTTACGGCTTTTGCTACCCAAAATGCCGAGAATCCGGTCGGAGTCGCGCACGCTGGAAACTTCCGGGTTGGTGGTAATAATGGCTTCATCGGCAAAATAAAGCGCCATCAGCGCTCCGGTCTCAATACCGGCCGGTGAATCGCAAATTACATATTCAAAACCCATCTTCTCAGTTAATTCGGTCAAAACTTTTTCTACACCTTCTCTGGTCAGAGCGTCTTTGTCGCGTGTTTGAGAAGCAGGCAAAATAAACAGGTTGTCGCAGTGTTTATCTTTAATCAATGCTTGAGTCAGATTGGCTTCGCCTTGAATCACATTAATCAAATCATATACTACACGGCGCTCACAGCCCATGATAAGGTCAAGGTTACGCAAACCGACGTCGAAATCAATTACGGCGGTTTTATGACCGCGCAGAGCCAAACCGGTTGCGATGCTGGCGCTGGTAGTGGTTTTTCCTACGCCGCCTTTACCTGAAGTTACTACAATAATTTTTGCCACGGGAATTCCTTCTGTTTCGATTTATTTAAAATGTTGATTGCATAATCATAGCACCGCTCAATCCGCTTCAATGGCGCTAATGATTAAACGGTCGTCTTGTAAGTATACTTGTACGGGCTTATGGTTGAGATGCTCAGGCAGATCCTGCTCGAAAGTCCGATATATACCGGCAACCGAAACCAGCTCGGCTTGCATCGAATGGATAAATATACGGGCATCCCGGTTGCCACCCGCCCCTGCCAACGCACGCCCTCGCATCGGGCCGTAAATATGGATATTGCCATCGGCAATCAGTTCCGCACCTTTACTGACTAAGCCGGTAACAATCAAATCGCCGTTTTCAGCATAAACCTGCTGCCCCGAGCGAATGGGCGAGGAAACAAATACAGTCGGATTGCTGATGACGGTAGCCTGAGGTGGAGCCGATGCCGGCGACTCCGTCGGTTCTATGGTAGGTTCTGAAGGTGCCCGCATAACAACGGAAGTACCCGCATGAGCATTACCTTCGGCCTGACAAAACGGCAAGCCGTGTTTCTTCGCAACCTGACTCCAATGATCATTTTCATGGCGCAATCCCGCCAAAACCAAACCATGACTGCGAATTAACGAAGCGATTCCGTCAATATTCAGATCATTCGGCGTATCAAAGTCTTGCATATCCAACAATAACGGCATATTCAATTCTTTATACTGGACGGCACGCTGCTTGAGCGCCTGATCCAGCTCACCGAGATCACCCGTATGGATTTGCAAGGCAAGCGCATCAAGCCGCGCAGATTTGGCATCGAAAGCGACATTCATTTTGAATGATTACCATAAAAAAATTTAATAGTGGAAGTTTACCGTGTAAAACAAATCTATTCAATCAGCGTAAGGAAAATGACAAGAACTTTTCAAGGAAGGCCCAGCAAATTACCCGGAAATCTGACAGCTTTTATTTCAGAAAATCTTTTGATATATTCAACAATAAGCTCATAATCAAATTAGCCCTGAATTAAGATACTCCATCATCCTTGTGCAAAATATTTACCAACAGATCAATCCTATGTTCTCGTATTTTTCCGCACTATGACAACTTCTCGTTACGAGTAAACAGTTTCAAGTTCAATCCTCTTTTACATACGGATAAAACGGTTTTCCCCAAATCTGATGGTCTGGATATTGCAACATCACTTCTACAATCAACATGACACATTCTCCCAAAAATGCGCAAGCATCCTGTAATTGCCGACGATTCGAAGAGCTCGCATAAGTAGCCCCACCATGCACAATCTGATTGCGCAGAGTATAGAGCCGGTCAAACACCACAGACAACACAGATTCTGTATCCTGTTCCACCAAAGCACGATGTGCTTTTTTCTTGGCTTTAGAAAACTGATCTAACCAAACAGTTTCGCTAATTTTACCGTTGTGAAAATCCCAAAACGGCTGGAACACATAACGGTTATCCAACAATAGGCGGATACTGCTTGAAAACTTGCCCCATACTAAACTGTAAAGCCGCTTCTCATTATCCAAACGGCAAATTGTATTAAGGAAATCACGAAAACTGCCACGATCACCAATCGACAATAATTCAGTATCTTTAGCATACACGGCATTGAATGCTATCCATAATATGATAAAGCCTGTATCCAAATCTTTTTCAGACAGCCCCATATCCTCCGAAAGTTCAACCTGCGCTTTTCCTAGCCAACTCAGAGCACGATGAATACGCAAGCGGAATGGTTCGGGATAAGTATGTCGATGCGCACGATAATTGCGCTGTAAATTATTCAAGCTTTGCATTTTCCCCTTCTTAAACTTAATTCAGATCTTTCAAACAATTAGTGTGCAACTAATCAAAGAATTTGTAATTCCTTTTAAAAAATCATCCCATCATTATGCGATAGAAATAACGCCCATTTCATTGATTTTTACAGATTAATAAAACAGCGATTAATGTATATGTTTTAAGCTCTCTATTCTGAAAAATGTCGTGTGTCTATGCTAAAATTCAGGCATTTATGTCGTATTCTTTAATAGCATATTTAAAATTTTACTAAAATTGCAAAACAAGGTAAATGTTTTAATATTCATAAGCTATGCCTGTCTGAATATTCTTCAGACAGGCATAGCTTAATCATTCCTACTTACTGAAACATCATATTCAATAAAAATTTATGTTATTACCCGCAATCAGTTAGAGCATTCTTACTTTAGCACCTTGTTCTATTTTTACCTCTAACCCGTGTCATTTTACCGCCATCATATAATTAATCCTCACTCCGGCAATTCGGCGGATCCCATTCGGCGCAAGACAATATTGGCTTTTCCGCGCAAGCGCTTGCTTTTCGGGTTATCAGCATAAAAAAGCGGGGCAGGCACGCGTGCTGTTAACAAGGCGGCTTGCTGCTTGGTTAGGTTGGCGGCGCTTTTTTTAAAGAAATACTGCGATGCCGCTTCCGCACCAAAAATGCCGTGCCCCCATTCAATTATGTTCAAATAAAGTTCAAAAATGCGGTCTTTATCCGTCGTCGCCTCCATCATGGCGGTAATGGCTGCCTCTTCGCCTTTGCGAACATAACTCTGCCAATCGCTGAGAAACAGGTTTTTCGATAATTGTTGGCTGATAGTGGAACCGCCGGCTTTTACTGCCCCACTTTGCTGATTGCGTTTCATAGCATAGCGGATGCCATTCCAATCAAAACCTTCATGCGCAGCAAAATTGGCATCCTCCGAAGCAATCAGTGCCTTTTTCAAATTAACTGAAATCCGATCATAAGGAACCCAACGGTAATCCAACGAGACGGCTCTGCCTGCCGCATGGTATTCATCCATTCGCATACTCATAAAAGCAGTTTGCGACGGCGCGACAGCACGGTAAGTCAGAATATTGCCGTACACATATGCGTTGAACAAAATAAACGCGGCAACCGGCAGAGCCAGCAGCCATTTAACGATACCCATTCTGCATCCATTCGATAACGGGGCGGATATCGGGAGTAAACCCGCGCCAGAGTTGATAAGAAAAAGCAGCCTGCGCCACCAACATGCCAAGACCGTCGGCGGTTTGCCGCGCTCCGTTTTGCCGGGCAAACTGCATGAAAGCAGTAGGCTCACTACCGTAAACCATATCGTATGCCAATGCACAGGCACCAAAAACAGCAGCTTTAATATCGGGCACCTGCCCATTCAAACTACCGGAGGTGCCGTTTATAATGATGTCGTAGTGATTTTCAGGCAACCGGTTTAATTCTACCGCTTCAATATCGGTTTCGGCAGCAAGCATTGCTGCTTTGGCAAAAGTGCGGTTGGCAATGCTAAGACTAAGCGGCCTTTGCTCAAGCAAAGGCTGAATCACGCCGCGTACGGCGCCGCCCGCACCCAATAAGAGAACCCGTTTTCCAGTCAATTCAACGCCGTGATTTTGCACGATATCGTTAACCAAACCTACACCGTCGGTATTGTCTCCTCGGATACGGCCGTCAGACAGGAGAATCAAAGTATTGACCGCACCGGCAACGGCTGCTCGAGGGGAGCGCTCGTCAACCCAATGGTACGCATCGGTTTTAAAAGGCACGGTTACATTGGCCCCTGCCCCGCCTTGTTTAAAAAACTCAGCGACCGCTTGCCCGAAGCTCCCGGGCTCAGCAAAAATCCGCCGATATTCGATATCAGCCCCTTCCTGCTCTGCAAATTTTCGATGGATTTCAGGAGATTTGCTATGGGCAATCGGGTTGCCGAACACGGCATAATGTGCGGTTGTCATGATATTTCTGCGTTGAGCCAAATTTTATTATTATGGAGCAAACATCTTATAAGATGAAGCCTGTCTGAAAGGGTTTACTCGTTCTTTCAGACAGGCTTCTGCAAATCAGCTTGGATTAAGATTGCTAATCCCTTTGAATTCCGATTACTTAAATTGCACCAATCCAAAGTCGGCAAACGTATCCTCAGCAAATAAGTATTTATTTTTCAGCTTATTAATTAACTCAGATAGTCTAAATATTCTAATTGTTGACAATTTTACAAAATCTATTTATATTGACACCGAAAACCCGCTCTGGAACAATCTGCGGAGCACCCCACTCCCGCCGCGCAGGCCGGATTAATTTCATTCAGATTATAAATGTATATGGAGAGCAGCATGTCTGTTAAAGATGTTGTACAACTAATTGAAGCCAATGAAGTGCGCTTCGTGGATTTGCGTTTTACCGATACCAAAGGTAAACAACAGCACGTTTCCGTGCCGGCCCGCATTGTATTGGAAGATCCGGAAGACTGGTTTGAAAACGGTCAAGCGTTTGACGGTTCATCCATCGGCGGCTGGAAAGGCATTCAGGCATCAGATATGCAGCTTCGCCCCGACCCCAGCACTGCCTACCTCGACCCTTTTTATGACGACGCTACCGTCGTTATCACATGCGATGTAATCGACCCGGCCAACGGCCAGGGCTATGACCGCGACCCGCGCTCCATCGCCAAACGCGCCGAAGCCTATCTGAAATCATCAGGCATCGGCGATACCGCTTTCTTCGGCCCCGAACCTGAATTTTTCGTATTCGACGGTGTTGAATTTGAAACCGACATGAGCGGCACTCGCTACAAAATCCACAGTGAAGAAGCCGCATGGAGCAGCGGCAAACATTACGACGGTCAAAATACCGGCCACCGTCCTTTCGTAAAAGGCGGCTATTTCCCGGTTGCACCGGTGGATTCCGGCCAAGATTTGCGTTCGGCCATGGTTAATCTGTTGGAAGAAATCGGCATTCCGGTTGAAGTACACCACCATGAAGTTGCTACGGCAGGCCAAATGGAAATCGGTACCAAATTCAGCACTTTGGTACGCCGCGCCGACTGGACTCAGGATATGAAATACATCATCCATAACGTTGCCCACAACTTCGGCAAAACCGCCACCTTCATGCCCAAACCGATTATGGGCGACAACGGCAGCGGCATGCACGTACACCAATCCATCTGGAAAGACGGCCAAAACCTGTTTGCCGGCGACGGTTATGCCGGTTTGTCTGAATTGGCGCTTTATTACATCGGCGGCATCATCAAACACGCCAAAGCGCTGAACGCACTGACCAATCCGTCAACCAACTCTTACAAACGTTTGGTACCGCACTTCGAAGCACCAACCAAATTGGCTTATTCTGCTAAAAACCGCTCAGCATCCATCCGTATTCCGGCCGTAAACAGCAGTAAAGCTCGCCGCATCGAAGCCCGCTTCCCCGATCCGATGGCAAACCCCTATTTGGCATTCTCCGCGCTATTGATGGCCGGTCTTGACGGCATCCAAAACAAAATCCACCCGGGCGATCCGGCAGACAAAAACCTGTACGACCTGCCGCCGGAAGAAGATGCTTTGGTGCCGACCGTATGCGCCTCTTTAGAAGAAGCACTCGAAGCACTGAAAGCCGATCACGAATTCCTGACCCGCGGCGGCGTATTCAGCAAAGACTGGATCGACAGCTACATCGCCTTCAAAGAAGAAGACGTCAAACGCATCCGCATGGCGCCTCATCCTTTGGAATTCGAAATGTACTATTCTCTATAAGGTTGAAAATCAAGCCTTTATCCAATCAGGCCCGGAACACATCCGGGCTTTTTTCAAACAACGGTTGCATACAAAACGCGCTTATTATGTATAATGCCTGTCTGAAAATGTTTTCAGACAGGCATTCATTAGTAGAAAATATCTCAAAAATCAAAATGCAATTTTAAATTAAAATATCATCAATTTGCATGCCGCTTCTCAGAGAGCCGTTTTTTAATAACATTATTCAGTTAAGAAAGAAGAAACTTATGGAATGGGTATTCAACAGTTATTACACTCTGATTGCCGCGACCATCGTTTTGCTGTTTGGCAAATTGTTGGTTAGTAAAGTTAAATTTCTACAAGATTTCAACATCCCCGAACCGGTTGCTGGAGGCTTGGTCGCGGCGGTTATCTTGTATGCCTTGCATTCGTTTTACGGTGTCAGTTTCAAGTTTGAAAAACCGCTACAAGATGCATTCATGCTGATTTTCTTCACATCTATCGGTCTGACTGCCGATTTCTCCCGCTTAAAAGCAGGCGGAGGCCCACTGATTATATTTACAGCCATTGTCGGTTTTTTCATTCTGATTCAAAACTTAGTCGGTGTAAGCTTGGCCAGTATGCTGGGGCTTGATCCCCTAATCGGTCTGATTACCGGCTCCATCACCCTCACCGGCGGCCACGGCACGGCAGGCGGCTGGGGCCCTGATTTCGAAAAACACTACGGCATCGTCGGTGCCACCGCGCTCGGTATGGCATCCGCAACTTACGGCTTGGTCAGCGGCGGCCTAATCGGCGGCCCCGTAGCGCGCCGCCTGATTAACAAGCTCGGACGCAAACCCTTGGATAAGGAGGCCTTAGAGGCAACCAATCTCAACTTGAGCGACGATGATCCGGATAAAACTACAGACAACATTTTCGAGCATGCCGACCAAACCCGCCTGATTACCGCCAATTCAGCCATAGAAACACTCGCAATGTTCGCACTATGCCTGTCCGTAGCGGAAATCATGGATGGCCTAGATAAAGAATATCTAAAAGCCTATTATCTTGACCTTCCCAAATTCGTCTGGGCTTTATTTTCCGGTGTCGTATTGCGCAACATCCTTACCTCGGTATTCAAATTCAATATGTTTGACCGGGCAATCGACGTATTTGGCAACGCCTCCCTTTCCCTCTTCCTCGCTATGGCATTATTAAACCTCAAGCTATGGGAATTGGCCGGCTTAGCAGGCCCCGTAACCATTATTCTATTGGTTCAAACTTTGGTTATGATTATATATGCAACCTTCGTTACCTATGTATTCATGGGCCGCAACTACGACGCCGCCGTATTAGCAGCAGGACATTGCGGCTTCGGCTTAGGCGCCACGCCAACCGCAGTAGCCAATATGCAATCGATTACCGAACGTTTCGGCCCATCACACAAAGCATTTTTGATTGTACCGATGGTAGGTGCCTTCTTCGTTGACATCATCAACACGTTTATCCTGACGGGTTTTGTAAACTTCCTCAAATAATCCGCAAGCAAACCGAAAAGCACCGGCAAACGACTTAACCGTTACCGGTGCTTTTGCTATGATATACCCCGCTTTCCTTCGCATTCCTCATTAACGAAAGACACTCATGTACAAAAAACTGCTGACCTTTTCCCTGATTGCCGCCTCGCTGGCTGCCTGCGGCGATGACAAACCCAAGCAGAACACCCAACTTACATGTAACGACCCTGCCGTAACGCAAAATGTACGTAATCTGATTCAAGAATCCATCAAACAAAAAGCGCGTAATTTCGCCCAAAACGACAACCGCCAATACACCGATGCCGACAAAATCATTGCAGCGGGTAGCGAGCTGAATATCACGCTCGACAACGCCGCTCTCACGGATGATGCCAACCCCGTTTGTTCCGGCCAACTCAGCGTAACCGTACCTTATGAAGTCTTACAAGCCGCACACGCCAACGCTCCGCTGATTTACGGCAAGCAAGACATCAACAGCCTCTTGCAGAGCCATACCGGTGAAGGCAAACTCGCCTACAACGGCAATGGCGTATTCAGCCAAACCCTGCGTTACAAAGCAGAACCCGGAGAAAAAGGCATCAACGTCAACCTGATTGACGACATCAACAATACCGCAGACGCACTGGCTGTATTGCTCTTGCCCTACGGCGTGAAAAACTACGTATTGATTGACGGCAAACCGGTTGCCCGAGAAGACGCACTACGCCAGCTAAACGGCGAAGCCCAAACTGAAGAACCCGCCTCTCCTCCGCTTGACGATCCTCAAAGCATTTTAGAAAACAACAGTGCTTCATCCGTCTTCACACCGCCGCAATCTGCCGAGCCGGCAACCGAAATCATTACTCCGGAAGGAAGCCAGTCTCAACAAGGCCCTTCTTCCATCGATTTGGATCAAGCACGCAGCAACAACAACGCAGCCGATCGAGACATCAACCAATTATGGAACGGCATGGATCAGACCATACGCAAAGAGCTGCAAAACGAACAACGCGACTGGATTAACCAGAAAAACAACAGCTGCCGCCAAGCCGCTGCCCGCGCCAACGACATGCAGCAGGCAGAATACCTGCAACTGCAATGCAGCACCCGCATGACCCGTGAACGCATCCAATATCTGAAAGGCTATAGTATTCAATAAGCCGAACGGAAGAAAAACCGCAAAACTAAAAAGCCTGTCTGAAAACATTTTCAGACAGGCTTTTTTAATATTAAGGCGATAAGTTAACCAATTTCTTCTGCGTATTGCTCCGCAGTCAGCAAGCTGTCGAGGTCGGCGGCGTTGGCCGGTTTGATTCGGAAAAACCAACCCTCACCGTAAGGCTCGCTGTTGGCCATTTCCGGAGCGTCGGCCAATGCTTGGTTCACTGCCACCACCTCGCCGGCAATCGGCGCGTATACATCGGAAGCCGCTTTCACCGATTCCACCACGCCGGCCTGCTCCTCGGCCACCAAGCTGGCACCCACTTCGGGCAGCTCGACAAAAACGATGTCTCCCAACAATTCTTGCGCGTGTTCAGTAATGCCGACGGTTACGGTACCGTCATCTTCAAGGCGAAGCCATTCGTGGCTGGATACATATTTTAATTCGGCTGGAATATTGCTCATGGTTTGGTCTCCATTGGGTTGGGGAATGGGGCGGCGGCCCTCAATATTGAAACAGGTTAATCATCCCGAAACAGATGCCGAATCGGAATGCCTGTCTGAACCAATCGGGCCTCTTTCGGGTAAACTCAGTTTGAGAAATACGAAGCAAGTGCTTATACCGTAAACATTTTGATATTCTCACATTGCTTTGGTTTCTGCAAAATTTTATCAAATCGGAATCAGTTTCAGGCAGGCATCGATGCCTGGGAGAATGCCTGTCTGAAAAATAAAAACCGCGTTAATCAATCGAATTGCTTTTTACCGTTCCGCACAAACGGCAGCTTCAACACGCGCACATCAACTTCTTTGCCACGTATCACCACTTTTGCCGCAGCGCCTTCAAAAGCTTTAGGCACGCGGGCAATGGCGATGGATTGTTTCAAACTTGGCGAAAATACGCCGCTGGTCGTCACGCCTTTGCCAGCGTCCGTAATCACTTCCATATGGTCGCGCAAAACCCCGCCTTTCTCAAGCAGCAAACCGACTTGTTTGACGGCCACACCCTTCGCTTTCAACGCCAATAAAGCGGCTTTGCCGACAAAATCACGGGCTTCGTCTTTCAAATCCACCGTCCAAGCCATACCGGCTTCAAGCGGGCTGACGTTATCGTCCATATCATTACCATAAAGGTTCATGCCGGCTTCCATACGCAAGGTATCTCGCGCACCAAGGCCGCAAGGCTGCACGCCGGCTTCGCGTAAAGCAGTAAAAAACGCATTGGCCTCCGCGCCCGGCAGAATCACTTCCACGCCTTCTTCGCCGGTATAACCGGTGCGTGCGACAAACCAGTCGTTCCCCAAGTCTGCGCCTTGAAATACCGCCAAATTATTAACCGTTTCCGCCCATTCAGGCTTCACTTTCAACAGCTTCTCAACAGCCTTGGGGCCTTGAACGGCCAACATGGCCAAATCGTAACGCGGAGTCAGTTTGATGCCGAATTCAGCGCCGATTTTGGCAAATTGGGCAGAATCTTTCTCTCGGGTCGCGCCGTTGGAAACAATACGGTAATTGGTTTCAGCTTCGTTCGTGCGGTAAACGATCAAATCGTCAATCACGCCGCCGTTATCGTTGAGCATGGCAGAATACAAGGCTTTACCGGTAAAACCGAGTTTGTTGACATCATTGGCGATCAGTTTGCGGAAAAATGCTTTGGCTTGCGCTCCGGTAACATCGGTTACCAGCATATGAGATACGTCGAACATGCCGGCATCGGTGCGTACGGCTTCATGTTCCTGAATTTGCGAACCGTAGTGGATGGGAAGCTCCCAGCCGGCAAAATCAATCAGTTTGCCGTTGGCTGCTTTATGGGCTTGGTTGAACGGGGTGGTCTTCAAGGCAGTCATTCTCGATTCTCCATAGATTAAGGATGGCGTTGCACGTGCATACGCGACCCTATCTGTCCTTGAACCTGAGATTTTCGACGAAACCGTCTTTTCCCCTTCGGTGGGCGCAGCCGCGCCGCTCTCCAGATATTTTAAACGTGTACAGTCCTTTTGCCTGAGCGATTTAAGGGTTTCTGCGCCTTCGGCGGTTACATGTAATCAGCGGTAACACTCTCCTGCACACCTTTAGATTATGGCGGGAATCCCACCAGCAGGCAAGGTTTTCCTGCAAAAAGCGCTTGAATACGCCATACCGTTTTCTCCTTAACACCCGACAAGCAGTTTGTATCCGATTCATCAAAGGGAAACCATATAATTTTAAAAAAAAATTTTTTTTAAACTATTGTGCGTTAAAAAAAATTATCATATAGTCAACCTTACACTCTCTACCAAAAGAAAAAAGGATGAAACTATGGCACAAACCATCACGCTTGATAAAACCGATCTTAAAATATTACAAGTTTTGCAGGAAAACGGGCGCTTGACCAACGTAGAGCTTTCAGAGCGCGTTGCCCTTTCTCCCTCACCTTGTCTACGCCGCCTCAAACAACTTGAAGATGCCGGCATCATCCGTCAATACGCAGCGCTGTTGTCGCCCGTAGCGGTGCAGCTCGGGTTGCAAGCTTTCATCCGTGTCTCGATTAACAAAGCCAGCGAAGCACGCGATAACTTCGCCGCTTCAGTGCAAAGCTGGCCGGAAGTGTTGAGTTGCTTTGCGCTAACCGGCGAAACCGATTACTTGCTGCATACCTTTTTCACCGATATGAACGCATTCTCGCATTTTGTGCTCGACACCTTGCTTTCTCATCCCGGAGTGCAAGACGCACAATCGAGTTTCGTTTTGAAAGAAATTAAAAAAACCACAGCGCTGCCATTAAGCCACTTGCAAAAAGACTAAAGCGTTTTACTTTTGATACACTGTTTTGATCGAAACAACTGCCGCAGTGATTGCTACTAGCACAGTGTAAACCCTGAATCAGCGCTAAATGCCTGTCTGAAAAAATTTTTTCAGACAGGCATTTTCATTAACGAAGTAATAATTATTCTCAAAAAAATACCATTTCAAATAAAAATAGACTATTGACCCTCAAATGAATTAAACTATTCCATTCTGTAATCACATGTAATAAGTTCTGAACAACCAGAGCCGAAAAGGCCGGAGCGGTAACAAACCATACCGCACAAAACCAATAATAAAAATACCGCTGAATAAGCTTAAGGAACACAACCATGAAAGTCACAAGACGGCAGTTTTTCAAAGTAACTGCGGCTGGCGCAGGTGCGTCCGGCCTCGCCGTAATGGGCATGCTGCCCGCCAGCGCCTTTGCCGAAGTACGCCAATACAAGCTGCTCCGCGCTACCGAAACACGCAACAATTGCACCTACTGCTCGGTCGGCTGCGGCACGCTGCTTTATAGCTTAGGCGACGGTGCCAAAAACGCGAAAAAGAAAATTTTCCATATCGAAGGTGACCCCGACCATCCAGTCAGCCGCGGTTCCCTATGCCCCAAAGGCGCTTCATTGGTCGACTTCGTCAATAGCCCCAACCGCCTCCAGTATCCCGAAGTACGCGAACCCGGTACCAACGAATGGAAGCGCATCTCGTGGCACGAAGCCTTAACCCGTATCGCCAGACACATCAAAACCGACCGTGATGCAAACTTGATCGTACACAACGAACAAGGCGTTCCCGTGCACCGCCTGCCCTCTCTGGGCATGCTGACCGCCTCAGCCTCTTCCAATGAAACCGGCATTCTGACTCAAAAATGGATGCGCTCGCTGGGCATCGTCGCCACCGACGCCCAAGCCCGCGTCTGTCACGGCCCAACCGTATCCGCGCTCGCCTCTACTTTCGGCCGAGGCGCCATGACCAATACTTTCGTCGACATCCAACACGCCGATTTCATCATGGTTATGGGCGGAAACGCCGCCGAAGCCCATCCGGTCGGTTTCAAATGGGTTATCGAAGCCAAAAAGAAAAAAGGCACCAAATTATTCGTCGTCGACCCGCGTTTCAACCGCACGGCTTCCGTCGCTGACTTTTATGCGCCCATCCGCTCGGGTAGCGACATCGCCTTCCTCGGCGCATTGATCAACTGGCTCATCGAAAACGATAAAATCCAATGGGAATACGTTAAAGCCTATACCAACGCAAGCTTTATCGTGTCGGAGGGCTTCGACTTCGACGAAGGCATGTTCTCCGGTTATAACGAAGACAAGAAAAAATACGATAACGAAACTTGGTTTTACGAACTGGATGCCAACGGCTACGCCAAAACCGATCCGACGCTGCAACACCCGCGCAGCGTGTGGCAAATGCTGAAAAAACATTATTCGCGCTACACGCTCGACATGATGAACACCCTTTGCGGCACGCCGAAAGAAGATTTTCTGAAAGTAGCCCGCGCATGAGGAGAAATGGCCGCACCCAATAAAGCCGGCACCATTCTGTATGCTCTGGGCTGGACGCAACACACCACTGGCAGCCAAGTGATCCGTACCATGGCGATGGTACAACTCTTACTGGGCAATATTGGCATGTCCGGCGGCGGCGTTAATGCATTGCGGGGCCATTCCAACATCCAAGGCCTGTCTGATTTGGGCCTGCTTTCAACCATGTTGCCGGGTTATTTGGTCTTACCAAACGAAGAGCGCCATCCTACATTTTCCGACTATCTGGCCAAACAAACGCCCAAAGCCCTGCAGCCCGGCCAGCTTAACTATTGGAGCAACACGCCGGCATTCTTAGTGAGTTTCCTCAAATGGATGTACGGAGACAATGCCACTAAGGAAAACAATTGGGGCTACGACTGGCTGCCCAAATGGGACAAAATGTACGACATTTTGCAATTGGTCGAATTAATGTACCAAGGCAAAGTCAACGGCCTGTTGGTACAAGGCTTCAATGCACAAGGCTCTTTTCCCGACGCCCACCGCGTAACCGAAGCCTTCTCCAAATTGAAATTCATGGTGGTGATGGATCCGTTGAGCACCGAAACGGCCACCTTCTGGCAAAACCACGGCGATGCTCATGATGTCGATCCATCCAAAATCCAAACCGAAGTATTCCGCTTGCCGACACCCTGCTTTGCAGAAGAATCCGGCTCGATTGTGAATTCTTCCCGTTGGTTGCAATGGCACCATCCCGGCGCCGAGCCACCCGGCGAGGCCATGCCCGATTTGGATATCTTGGGCGAACTGCATCTGCTGCTTAAAGAAATGTACGAGAAAGAAGGCGGCACCGCACCCGAGCCGATTACAAAATTGTCATGGAAGTATGCCAAACCCAATGCGCCTACACCGGAAGAGATGGCGAAAGAATCGAACGGCTACGCACTTGCAGACATCAAAGACCAAGACGGCAACGTTATCCGTAAAAAAGGAGAATTGCTCGATGGTTTCGCCCAATTGCGCGATGACGGCTCCACCGCATGCGCCACGTGGATTTTCTCAGGTTCGTGGACGCAACAAGGCAATCAGATGGATCGCCGCGATAACACCGATTCAGGCCTCGGTAACACCCCGAAATGGGCATGGGCATGGCCGGCCAACCGCCGCATCCTCTACAACCGTGCATCATGCGATCCCACCGGCAAACCTTGGGATCCGCATCGGGAATTAATCAAATGGGACGGCGCAAAATGGGTTGGCGCAGACGTACCCGACTTCAAAGCCGATGCCGCACCCGATTCCGGCATGAATCCTTTTATCATGAACGAAGAAGGCGTAGGCCGCTTATTCTGTCAGAGAAAATTGGTCGACGGCCCGTTCCCCGAACACTACGAGCCCTTGGAATCACCAATCGGCACCAATCCGCTGCATCCTAAAGTGATACAAGCTCCTGCCATGCGTTTGTTCGACAGTGTCAAAGACCGCATCGGTACACACGAGGATTTCCCTTATGTCGGCACCACTTACCGCCTGACAGAACATTTCCAATTCTGGACCAAATCGGTAAAACTTTTGATGATTGCCCAACCCGAGCAATTCGTCGAAATCAGCGAAGAGTTGGCTAAAGAGAAAGGCATCCAAAAAGGCGACTGGGTTAAAGTCACCTCGAAACGCGCATGGATTAAGGCAAAAGCAGTGGTTACCAAACGCGTCGTTCCCTTAACCATCAACAATCGTACCGTGCATCAGGTAGGCATTCCGCTGCATGGCGGATGGGTCAACGTGGCCGAACGGCAACAGTTTCTGGTGAACTCGCTCACTCCGTTTGTCGGCGACTGCAATACGCAAACGCCCGAATATAAAACCTTCTTGGTCAACATCGAAAAAGCATAAGGAACGGAAACCATGGCACTGCAATCTCTAGACATCAAACGCCGTTCTGCCACCTCCGAAGTAACGCCGCCTCCCGGAGTGCGCCGGCCGACGGAAATAGCCAAATTAATCGACGTGACCACCTGCATAGGCTGTAAAGCCTGCCAAGTCGCCTGCTCTGAATGGAACGACATACGCGATGAAATCGGCACCAATCACGGCGTATATGACAACCCTATCGACCTGTCTGCCAAAAGTTGGACGGTTATGCGCTTTAGCGAAGTGGAGGAAAACGGCAAGCTAGAGTGGCTGATTCGCAAAGACGGCTGCATGCACTGCTCCGACCCCGGCTGCTTGAAAGCCTGTCCTTCCCCCGGCGCAATCATTCAATATCACAACGGCATTGTTGATTTTCACGAAGAAAACTGCATCGGTTGCGGCTATTGCATTTCCGGTTGCCCATTCAACATTCCGCGTCTAAACAAAGAAGACAACCGCGCCTATAAATGCACGCTCTGCTCCGATCGGGTTTCCGTAGGACAAGAGCCTGCCTGCGTTAAAACCTGCCCTACCGGCGCCATCCAATTCGGGGCAAAAGCCGAGATGAAACAAGTGGCACAGGAACGCATCAAAGACCTGAACAATCGCGGTTTCAAAAACGCCGGCCTATACGACCCGGAAGGCGTTGGCGGCACTCATGTGATGTATGTGCTTCACCATGCAGACAAGCCGGAGCTATATCACGGCTTGCCAAGCAATCCTTCCATCAGCACCGCAGTGAAACTATGGAAAGGCTTTTTGAAACCGCTGGCTACCATCGGCATCGCCGCCGCTACCTTAACCGGTTTCTTCCACTACATCACCGTCGGCCCGAGCAAAGCGGAAGAAGATGCGCCGGAAGTCATCGGTAAAGACGGCAAAACCCTGCACGGCGAGGAGGATGCATAATGAAAGAAAAACTGATTCAGCGCTACACGCGCAGCGAACGCATAAACCACTGGATTGTTGCTGTCTGCTTCACTCTGTTGGCCATTTCAGGATTGGCATTTTTCTACCCCGCTTTTTTCTGGTTAACCGGCGTATTCGGCACGCCTCAATTAGCAAGGATTATTCATCCTTTTGTGGGCGTTGTTATGTTTCTCGGCTTTTTTGTACAGTTTTTCCGCTATTGGAAATACAACTTTGTCGATAAAGAAGATATCAAATGGATGAAATCAGTGGGTTCGGTGCTGAAAGGTCACGAAGTCGGCGATATCGGAAAATATAACGGCGGCCAGAAAGGTATGTTTTGGCTCATGACAGGTTGTATGATGGTTTTATTGTGCACAGGCTTCATCGCTTGGCGCCCTTATATCGCCGCGCTGTTTCCCATCCCGATCATCCGCTTGGCCTTATTGTTCCACGCTTGGGCTGCGCTGATTTTGATTGCCGGCATTATCGTGCATGTTTATGCGGCTTTCTGGGTAAAAGGCACCATTCGTGCCATGGTGGAAGGCGTTGTCACTCAAACATGGGCCAAAAAACACCATCCTCGCTGGTATCGGGAAATCATAGAAAAAAATCGTTCGATGGAAAAAGAAAACAGCAAATAATCAGCCTCCTTTCTTCGGAAGCATCATAATAAATGCCTGTCTGAAAAATTCAGACAGGCATTTATTATGATGTAATTTGAATAAGCGGTTTACTTTTTAACAATCCGCGTATAAATAATGAGAATAACAACCGCAGCAATCGTCGAAGCAATCCAACCTGCCGGTTGTCCCATTTGATACAAGCCTGCGGCCTGCCCAATCCAACCGGCCAAGATAGAACCTGCAATGCCAAGTAGCGTCGTCATAATCAAACCCAGATTGTCTTTTCCCGGGTGGAATAACTTAGCCAATACACCAACAATGAAACCAACTAAAATGGTAGAAAGCATATCTTTCCTTTCTTGATAAAAACGTGTGTTGCAAAGATGATTTCTCAAAATAGAAACCGAAAATGATACGATTTAATATTATTATCTGAAAAATTATAAAGATTAAATCATGCACAATGTTTCAGACAGGTATATTCGGTTGCAAAATCGGCCTAAGCGTACTATTTGATTTAGTCTGATTCATATATTCCGTCAATAAGAAAACCCGCTGATAACAGCGGGTTTCTGAATCAATGCTTTGTAAAACCAAACAATTAACGTTTGGAGAATTGTTTGGCGCGGCGGGCTTTGCGCAAACCGGCTTTTTTACGTTCCACTTCACGGGCATCGCGAGTTACGAAGCCAGCTTGAGATAAAGCGGGTTTCAAAGCAGCATCATAATCAATCAAAGCACGGGTAATACCGTGACGGATCGCACCAGATTGGCCGGTTTCGCCACCACCGATAACGTTCACTTTGATATCGAAAGCTTCTGCATTTTCGGTTAGAACCAATGGCTGACGAACCACCATGCGGCTGGTTTCGCGAGCAAAGAATTCATCAACCGGACGGCCGTTTACGATAATCTGGCCGGTACCTTTTTGCAGGAATACACGAGCCACTGAACTTTTCCGGCGGCCTGTGCCATAGTAATATTTACCGTTCATGTCGTGTCCTTAAATTTCCAAAACTTTAGGTTGTTGTGCTGCGTGCTGATGTTCTGCACCGGCATACACTTTCAATTTTTTGATCATGGCGTAACCCAAAGGGCCTTTCGGCAACATGCCTTTAACGGCTTTTTCCAAAGCGCGACCCGGAAACTGCTCTTGCATTTCGCGGAAAGTACGCTCGTAAATACCACCGGGGAAGCCAGAATGGCGATAGTATTTTTTGTCTTCAAATTTCGCACCGGTAACCCGCAGTTTGTCGGCATTGATAACGATAATGTAATCGCCTGTATCAACATGAGGGGTATATTCCGGCTTATGTTTGCCACGCAAACGGCTAGCGACTTCGGCTGCAACACGACCCAGAACTTTGTCTTCTGCATCGATAACAAACCATTCGCGCTTAACCTCATGCGGTTTCGCTGAAAAGGTTTTCATGAGGAGTAATCCAAATAAATATATTGAAAGTTACCGATTTTAAAGAGAAATCGGATTCCTGTCAATTTTATTGATGCGCACGGAAAGATTTGCCGCAAAGAGGGAAAAAGCTGTTGCTTTTACATGGCGAAGATAAGGAAAACACCGCAAAAGCGGCGTTAATTATGGGTTCCCCGCCGGTGCCGTTTCGGCTCAATCCGCTTGAACCTTGTCAGACAAGGCGGTCGCCTCGGACAGCTTCGGGTGCATTCAGTAAAGAAGCTCACGCCCACTGCAAACTCCCGGCAACCTTAAGCGAACTTATTGGTTCAAAGGAATGTATGCCTTCGCGAACACCGCAGGGAAAAAAGGGAACAGGCTTACGATTGCGCTGAAGGCAGCTTTGCCAATGCGCGCTCGGAAACTTGTAACATGTCATTTATTTTACGCTCAAACTCACCGATTGCCAAACCATTCTGCATAGACATTTTAAGAAGGTCATGCACAACGTTTAATGCGGCCATAATCAGGATTTTGTCGCTTTCTACGATTTTGCCGGTGCTTTTAACGGTTGCAATCTTTTGATTAAGTAAATCAATAGCTTGAATCAAAGTATCTTTTTCTTCGGCTGGTGCGCCGATTTTAAACTGGCGTGACATGATGTCGACGTCAACTTGTACGATTTGGCTCATTTACGCACTTTCTTTCAGGATTCTACGGGCAAGCGCGCTAAGATGGCGCGGATTTGGTCGGCATTTTTAGCCAACATATCACGGTATTGCTGGTTTTCTAAAATCAACTGGTCAATTTTGGTTTGCAAATCTTCTTTTAGTTTGTTGACTTGCACCAACAAGGCTTCGCTTAGTTCGTCTATCGCTGCTTCATGCTGCTGCTCGGCTCTGGTGTTTTCTTCTTTTAAACGTTGAATTTCTTCTTCCAAGCGTTTTTTGTCAGAAACCAGCGTTTCGAATTTCTGAGCAAGTTGGTAAATACTGATTTCCAGTTTGTCTAAAGGTTGTTCCATGGTTACTAGCTACCGTTTCAAATTTTGTGGCTAAGGATAGTGTGCTGCTTTATCCGTGTCAATAATGCCTGTCTGAAAAATGGTTTTTCAGACAGGCATTAATTTCTGTTTATAGCGTTTTATACACTGAAGAACTTATTCGGATTTTGTTTCACGCAACATCAGGCGAGCAACCACCTCTTCTACCGGCAATTCTTTGCGCACCAGTTGATAGAGCGTTTGGGTAATCGGCATATCAATTTGATATTTGCAAGCCGCTTCGAACACTTCGTCAATGGTTGGCACGCCCTCTGCGACATGACCGATTTCCGTTAGCACTTCGTGCAATTCTTTTCCTTCGGCCAAGCCCAATCCAACTTTGCGGTTGCGCGAAAGCGCGCCGGTACAGGTTAAAATCAGGTCGCCCATGCCGGCCAAGCCCATCATGGTTTTTTGTCGGGCGCCCATGGCAATCGCCAGGCGGGTAATTTCAGCCAACCCCCTGGTAACCAAAGCGGCTCTGGCATTAAGGCCGTAGTCCAAACCATCTGAAAGGCCCGTCGCAATGGCCATGACATTCTTCACGGCACCGCCGACGGCAACGCCGATAACATCAGTATTGGCGTAAAGACGCATTACATTGGTATTGAGCTGGGCAACCAATTCGTTAATCCACGCTTCATTTTCGGAGGCCAGCACAATGGCACAAGGCAACTGCTTGGCCAATTCTTGAGCAAAGCTGGGGCCGGACAATACGCCGATTTGTTTATTGTCAGGCAACACTTGCTGTACGACTTGGAAAGTCAGCAGACCGGTATCCAGCTCGAAGCCTTTACATGCCGTCAGAATAGGAAGATGCCCTGCATTGTGTTGTTTCAGCAATTCGGCGCTATCGCGCAGCCCTGCTACAGAAGTAACAATCAATACCAATTCGCTGTCTTGCAACGCTTCGCCCAACTCCGTATGAACGGTCAAATTGTCGGGGAGCGCAAAACCGGGGAGATAGCGTTTGTTTTCACGGTCTTGTTGCATGGCTTCCTGATGGGCACGGTTACGCGACCATACGGCAACCGCGTTGCCATGCGATGCAAAGTGGATGGCTAATGCAGTGCCCCATGCACCGGCGCCGATTATGGTAATTTTCATCTTTTTTCTCTTTGGTAGAAATTGTTCAAACTTTAAAACATGCTTGCTGATGGTGCAAGAAGATTAGCCCTTAAAGTGCAGTAAAACTTTCAGACAGGCATCCGGAGGCTCTTATTTCTTAAGGCCGGTGCCGTATAAAGAAAAAACCGCACATGCTCTACTGAATAGCGGGTGCGGCTCTTGACATCATTTATCATCATCCAGAATCAAGCTTCGAATTTCTTGAATACCAGTGTTCCGTTAGTACCGCCGAAACCGAACGAATTGGAAATGGCGGCACGAATAGTGATTTCGCGGGCTTGATTGGCGCAATAATCCAAATCGCAACCGGCTTCGAAATCTTGTTCAAACAGGTTGATGGTTGGCGGAGACACTTGGTTCTTCACTGCCAATACGCTGTAAACCGCTTCAACCCCGCCGGCGGCACCCAACAAATGGCCGGTCATGGACTTGGTGGAGTTGACGACCAAATTTTTGGCATGCTCGCCAAACGCCAGTTTTAGCGCTGTGGTTTCGTTGGCATCGCCCAACGGCGTAGACGTACCGTGGGCATTGACATAGTCGATATCGGCAGCATTCAAACCGGCATCCGCCAAAGCACGCTTAACCGAAAGCGCAGGGCCTTCTGCATTAGGCGCGGTAATATGGTGGGCGTCGGAACTCATACCGAAACCGGCCAATTCCGCATAAATGCGCGCGCCGCGTTTTTTGGCATGTTCCAATTCTTCCAGCACCAAAACACCAGCACCTTCGCCCATAACAAAGCCGTCACGGCCTTTATCCCACGGACGAGAAGCGGTTGCGGGATCATCATTGCGGGTCGACAAGGCTTTCATGGCGGCGAAACCACCCATGCCAAGCATACATATCGCACCTTCGGCACCGCCTGCAATCATCACATCCGCATCGCCGTATTGGATGATGCGGGCAGAATCGCCAATCGCATGCGCGCCGGTCGTGCAGGCCGATACCATGCCGTAGCTCGGGCCTTGATAGCCGGTCAGAATGGTTACATGGCCGGAAATCATGTTGATGAGTGAACCGGGGATGAAAAACGGGTTGATTTTACGAGGACCGTCTGCCGCTACGACTCTGCCGGTCGCCTCGATACTGGGCAGCCCGCCGATGCCTGCGCCTACGTTAACGCCGACGCGTTCTTTGTTCAGATCAGGCGTGTCGTTCAGGCCCGCATCCGCAATGGCTTGAAGCGATGCGGCAATGCCGTAATGGATAAAGACATCCATGCGGCGCGCTTCCTTGGCGCTAATATATTGGCCGATGTCGAAATTCCGTACTTCGCCGGCAATCTGGCTGCTGAGTTCGGATGTATCGAAGCGGCTGATGGAACCGATGCCGCTCTTGCCGGCCAACAGGTTTTCCCACGCGGTTGCGACATCGTTGCCGACCGGAGACACTTGGCCCAAGCCTGTAATGACCACTCTTCTCTGACTCATAAAATCTTCTCGTTTCTCTAGTAAGGTTTTCCCGAGCTTTGGGGCGCATATTATGAAAGGTTAAAAGCCCCTTTGTGCAGACTTTCCGCGCAACAGGGGCTCTCAGGGCTTCAGGCGGCAAACGTTAACGCTTTGCCTGAACATTCCCGGTATTTTCATCCACGCGCTTAGGCGTTGTGGGCGTTAATGTAGTCAATTGCCAGTTGCACGGTAGTGATTTTTTCTGCTTCTTCGTCGGGAATTTCGCAACCAAACGCTTCTTCCAGCGCCATAACCAGCTCTACAGTGTCCAGTGAGTCTGCACCCAAGTCGTCTTGAAAGGAAGATTCGTTTTTAACTTCGCTTTCGCTTACACCAAGTTGTTCAGCAACAATTTTTTTAACTTGTTGTTCAATGTTTGACATTTTTGTTAGTCCTTAATATGCCTTACGGCGGGGTTTATAAAAAATTTGAACGGTATTTTACCGAATTGGGCCAAAGTTTTCCATCACTAATGCAGGTTTGAAGCGGCCCTCTGAGGGAATTAGGCGGCATACTAGCATAGGGCTATTTTAACTGACAAGGGGATTTTTGAATCCTTACATTCGCTATTTTCGTTTCCATATCGAGGCTATTTGCCGAAGATAACGGCGTTTACCCGCCATGGCACCATGCCGACGAGCCATTGACAATGCCTGTCTGAAAATTCAGACAGGCATTGTTTCAATATCAAGACAAATAAAGGACTGTATCTTGCAGATTTTGCTTAGAAAGGGCCACCGTGATGATGATGGTGATGAGGGCGTCCCCAGCCGCGAGGGCCATCGTCATCGAAATCTCTGTCGAAACGGCGTTCGGGATAAGGTCTTCTGCGGCGGCGGTCGTCGTCATAATAACGATCCCGCACGTGGTAACGGTTGTTGTTTTCAGCGGCAGTCAGTTTTTTGTTGTGGTAAGCGTAGGCATTACCCAACAAGCCGCCGACAGCAGCGCCCGCCAAGGCGCTTTGGGTGTTCTTTCCGGCAACGGCGCCGACTGCGGCACCGGCGGCGGCACCGGCAATGGTGGCTTTGGTTTGGTTGGTGGTGCCGCGCGCTTGGGCGGCACTCACTGAGAAAATCAGTGCGACGGATGTAATGACGGTAAAAAATGTTTGCTTGAGATTCATAAACAAGCTCCTTCTGTTTTATTGAGGAACAAACATACACATCTGCATATTTGTTGTGCTGTAGACTGTGCCGGTGCGAGGAAGTTCAAAATCAGAATTTATATCTTTGTTCTCAATTGGAATATGATTTTTATATAATCAAACAGCATTAATGCCCGTCTGAACGTTTCAGACAGGCATTTTGTATCCAAAACAAGGGCTATTTAAGGACGATATTGCGGCTGCATGCCGTTGGGCAGCAGCTCCCACACATAGCCGGTGTTTTTCATTTTTCCGGCAACTTTGCCGGCCTCATCGCCGTAACCCCAGAAATAATCGACACGCACGGCTCCTCGGATGGCGGAACCGGTATCTTGCGCCATAATCAAGCGGTTAAGTGCGCTGCGGGATTCCGGATGGGTTGTCGCCACAAACAACGGAGCACCCAGCGTGATATAGCGGCGGTCGACCGCTCCGGCAAATTCGCTGTGCAACGGCGTACCGAGTGCGCCGACAGGGCCCTCTTCGGCCGTACCTTCCAGTTTGCGGAAAAACACATAGCTGGGGTTTTGCCCCAACACTTCAGCCAGATGCGTTGGATTCTGACGCATCCATTCTTTAATGCCCTGCATAGTCGTTTGATTCAATGGCAAATAGCCCTTGGAAGCCATGTATTTTCCTATGGAAACATAGGGATACTCGTTTTTATCGGCATAGCCCAAACGGATAAAGCCGCCGCTAGGCGTCTGCAGGCGCCCCGATCCTTGGATTTGCAGGAAGAAAAGTTCGACCGGATCATCGGCATAACCCAGAATCGGCGCCTTACCGTCAAGCGCGCCGCCGTTAATCTGGGCACGGGTGTAATAGGGAACGAAACGGTTGTCGGTGGTAAAGCGGCCTTTAATGGCTTTGCTGCGCTCGGTTATCGGAAATTCACTGAGATTGGCCGTGTATTGACCGTCCGGCGCGATAGTGCCGCGGTTAGTGCCGGCCGGCTTGATGCGTACGGTGCCTTTGGCCGCACGCTGGCCGGCAGATAATTCGACCGAAACGAAATCGCTCGGAATGCCGTAAATCGGGAAACGGGCCTTGCGGGTCGCTTTATTGTCGCCTTGCAGCACCGGTTCGTAATAGCCGGTTACCGTGCCGGCAAGCTGGCCGTTTTCGCTCACTTCCCACACGGTAAAGTATTGTTCAAAGAAATGCTTGGCGGAAAAGTAGTTGCGCGAAGTGCGCTCGGCCTGCGCGCAAACGTTCTGCCACTCGGCGCGGGCTTTCAGCTTGGTACAACCGGTTTTAAACGATTCCAGGCTGCGCACGAAATGTTGAAACGCCCAATGCGGCAGGGCGTGATGCGACACGGCACGATAGCTGACACCGCTGCCGGCCGGGCTGACGACCGTACCCGGAGCGGCGGGCACTCCCGCAGGCAGCGCTGGGCCCGTACCGGCAATGGGCACATAACCGCCGCCGCTTTTTTTCGTACCGGTACAGGCGGCCAGCAAGGCGGCTAAGCCGATAAGGGAAAGACGGAGAAAAGTTTTGCTGTTCATATCGTTTTGCGGTTACTTGAATGAAAAGTGTATGGGCATTCGATTTACATGATGAATCGGACGCGAAATTAGTAAAAAACCGGCAAAGTTTGGCTAATGCGTATTGCCGGAAGCATGGCAGACAAGGTTTTCAGGCAGGCTTATTCGATGACTGCAAAGGGCAAACTATAACAGCTTCGAGGCCTGTCTGAAAACCAGCCATTCAGAAAGGCAGCCAGTCGGTTTCGCCGCAGCGAACCGTTTTATCGTTGTGATGGCTCATGATGCCGCTTTCGGTAAAGTAAACCGGCTCTCCCTCGGGGCGCACGGTTTTGGTAAAGCGGATTTGGTTTTTACCTAGGTTTTCATAACGCGCCTCAAAACGCACCGAAGGGCAGGCGGCTCGGAAAGAAGCCGTTTGCCCGTTGCTCCGGTAATCTTCGATTGAGCAACCGTCTTGCTCCAGTGTTTTTGTCATAGCTTTTGGATAGTCGGCGCTATCGGTAGGGCGTATGCAGAGGTTTCGGGTATGTTTTTGAGGCGCATCGGCCAGCTCCGGCCCGCTTTGGCGGAAAACGGTTTCATAAGCAAAAAGCCATTGCCCTGTTTGTGCGGGAAACGCGATGGTTTCAGCAGAAACGGGCAATGCGGCGACCAATAAGCTGGCCAAACCGGCCGGTAAGGCAAATTTTCGGATGTTCATTGATAGGGGTTTCCTTCATGAGGCAATCGGCTGGTTAAAACCGAAGCACGCCGTTTTCATCATTGCAGCCCGCCCTACCGCCATGCGCATATACATGAAAGCCTACGGCAAGCCGGGCAATGTTAAGATGAAATGCGGGCATGATTGTTTTTCAGACAGGCATTATTCGACGCAGGCGGCCGTATTGCTGTTCTTATGGTGCATGACGCCGCTGGCTGTGTAGCTTTTGCCTTTGCGGCTGTGAATGGTTTGGGTGAACTTGATTTCGTTGTCGCTTAATTTTTCATATTGCGCATCAAAACTCATGGTTTCGCAGCTGGCTTTAAACGATGCTTTATTCTCGTTACTTTGAAAATCGCTGATGTTGCAGTTTTCCGCTTTCAAACTATCGGCCTGCGATTGCGGATAATCGGCGCTGCTTTTTTGGCTGATACAGATGTTTTCTTTACCTTTGACACTGTCGGTGCTGTTGCTGGTTTTGTCATGCCATGAAATGGTGTGCGGCCATTCCCATTCGCCGGCCGGCGCGGGAAACGCTTGCACGGCAACAGACGCAATAGAAAATAAAATAAAAATAAGCGGTTTGTGCATAAATCTTCTTTCAAAAAGATGCTGTGTGGGCAGCCTGTTCCGATAAGGATAAGAGGTGATTTTTTGATGTCGTAACAAAGTAAGAGAATGCCTGTCTGAAAAAGTTTCAGACAGGCATTTAAAAATTAACCGCGGATGCGTTTCAACACTTCTTCTTTACCGATTAAAGCCAGCACGGCATCAACGCTCGGCGTTTTCGCCGTACCGCACACAGCCAGCCGCAACGGCATGCCGAGCTTGCCCATTTTAATGCCCTCTTCGTCGCAAAAAGGCTTGAACAATTCATGAATGGCCTCGGCATGCCATTCAGACAGGCTCTCCAGCTTGGCGGCAAACCGCAACATGCGGCCGGCAGCATCTTCATCCCAATGTTTCTGTACATCAGCTTCGGCGGGCACTGCTTTGCGGTAAAAATAGGTGCACTCTTCGGCCAACGCGTTCAAATCCTGCGCACGATCTTTAACCAACGCCAATACACCTTCCAAGGCCGGTTGGTCGGTTTCGGCGATGCCGAGAGCTGCCAGACGCGGCTTAACCAGCGCCGCCAATTCGGCATTAGGCGTGATTTTGATGTGCTCGCCGTTAATCCAGTACAGTTTTTTCAAATCCATGCGACTGGGCGACGGTGAAACATCGCTTAAGTCGAACCATTCCACAAATTGCGACATCGTGAAAAATTCATCGTTGCCATGCGCCCAACCCAACCGCGCCAGATAATTGAGCATGGCTTCGGGCAGAATACCCATCTGGCCGAAATCGGTAATCGCCACCGTATCGCCGCTGCGTTTGGAAATTTTCTTGCCCTGCTCGTTGAGAATCATCGGCAAATGGGCATACTCGGGTAAGGTAGCGCCGATGGCTTTCAAAATGTTGATTTGCTTGGGCGTGTTGTTGACATGATCGTCGCCGCGAATAACATGAGTAATGCCCATATCCCAATCGTCGACTACCACACAAAAATTGTAGGTCGGCGTACCGTCGGCTCGGGCGATAATCAAGTCGTCCAATGCTTCGTTGGGAATGCTGATTTCGCCTTTTACCAAATCATGCCATCGGGTCACACCGCTCAACGGCGTTTTAAAGCGCACCACGGGCTCTCTGTCTGCCGGCACCGGCGGCAAGGTTTTGCCCTCTTCCGGGCGCCAGCGGCGATCGTAAGTGGCAGTGCCTTCGCGCTCGGCCTGTTCGCGCATGGCTTCCAGCTCTTCTTTGCTGCAATAGCAATAATAAGCATGACCTTGCGCCAGAAGCTGGGCAATCACTTCTTTATAACGCTCAAAACGGCGCGTTTGATAAACCACGTCTCCCGCGTTGTCGTAATCCAAACCAACCCACTTCATGCCCTCCAGAATAATGTCGACCGATTCGGCAGTGGAGCGTTCCAAGTCGGTGTCTTCGATGCGCAGCAGAAACTCACCTTGCTGTTTTCTGGCGAAAGCCCATGAAAATAAAGCGGTGCGTACGCCGCCGATATGCAGGTAGCCGGTGGGGCTGGGAGCGAAACGGGTTTTAACGGTCATGATTTCTGCTTTCGATAATATTTGAAGGTGCTATTTTATAATTTTTGCGGAATTTGCAAAAGTTCGGCAAATGCTATAAATATGGTTTCAAGCTGCCCGCAGCACTTACCAACATATGCTTTATGCCTAAAACATACCGAATTTCGCAACATGTTCCCTTCCGCACCCATATACCTGTATGATTTATTAATAGATTAAAAAGCAGACAAATTTGTTTTAAATGCTGTAATCAAGCATAAAGCGCAGTGTCTACCTAGGCTGGGCAGCTGGCATCGAATCTTTCAGACAGGCATTGGCACGCCACAGCCCTCTTGCCAAAACCAACGCCGCTCATCTTCCACAATGCCTGTCTAAAAAAGATACAGCCCAACCCCAGCGTATTCATCCGTGGAATATGAATACTCATCAATAATTTGTTTCACCCGCACCGCATTTATGAATCCGATTCTCCAAACGCTGCTAGAGCGCAAAACCGATTTATTAAACGCAACCGCAGAGCACCTTATCATTTCGCTCTCGGCGCTGCTTTGCGCCGTTGCCATTGCCATACCGCTCGCCATTTGGTTTGCCGAACGTAAAAAGCAAGCCGAAATCATCTTGCAAATCACCAACATTCTGCAAACCATCCCCTCCCTTGCCATGCTCGGGCTGCTCATTCCCTTTGTCGGCATAGGCACACCGCCGGTTTTGATTGCACTCACGCTTTACGCCTTATTACCCATCTTTCAGAATACCTTGCTCGGCCTTTCCGAAATCGACCCGGCCATAAAAGAAGCTGCCGATGCGTTCGGATTATCACGCTGGCAACGGTTAATACGCATCGAATTGCCGATGGCATTACCGGCCATGATTTCAGGCATCCGCACAGCCGCCGTACTCATCATCGGCACGGCCACCTTGGCCGCGTTGGTCGGCGCAGGTGGATTGGGCAACCTTATTCTACTGGGCATCGACCGCCACAACGCAGCGCTTACCCTCATCGGCGCAACCGCATCGGCCCTGCTGGCCGTTGGCGTCAGCGGCTTCCTCTACGGCCTGCAACACCGCAAAGCCTATCGAATATTGATGCTGGTCATAGCATTAGCCGCCATCTGGTCCGGCGCGCATTGGTGGCAAACGCAAAGCAACAACCGCCCCATCGTGATTGCCGGCAAACTGGGCAGCGAGCCCGACATTCTCATCAATATGTATAAATTGCTAATTGAAGAAGAAAACCCGGCAAACCATGTGGAATTAAAACCCAACTTCGGTAAAACCAGTTTCCTGTTCAATGCTTTAGACAGCGGCGAAGTAGATATCTATCCCGAATTTACCGGCACGGTTTTAGAAAGTCTGGTCGAGCTGCCCGAAGCGCAAAAGAGTCAGATATTCAGCCCTGCCGAAACATACCGTCTGGCCGCACAACTATTGGCGCGGCAACATAAAATGCGGCTGCTTCAACCGATGCAATATCAAAACACCTATGTACTCGCCCTACCCGAAGCATACGCAAAAACACACCAACTCTCCGCCCTTTCCGATTTAAAAGCGGTAAGCAACCAAATACGCGCAGGCTTTACATTGGAATTCATCGATCGGGAAGACGGCTACAAAGGCCTGTCTGAAATCCACCATATCCCGCTGAAACACGTTGCCAGCATCGAACCCGCCTTGCGCTACACAGCCCTGAAAGACGGGCGGATTGATATGGTCGACGCCTATTCTACCGACGCTGAAATCCGTCAATACCGCTTAACCATGCTGAAAGACGACTTACGGCTGTTCCGCCCCTATCAAGGCGCCCCGCTCATGAAAGCAGACTTTGCCGACCGACATCCCGAAATCGTCAGCGCACTGGGCAAACTGGCCGGGAAAATCACCGAAGCAGAAATGTCGGAAATGAACTACCGCGTCAAAAACAGCGGAGAGACGCCCGCCCGCGTAGCGGCCGATTATCTGCACGCCCACCACTTACTCAAGAAAAACGCGCCATGAAACCGATTATCGAATTTTGCAACGTTACCAAAAGCTATAACGGCAAAAACGTTATTTGCGACTTAAACCTCAGCATCGAAGCAGGCGAATTTTTCGTTATCGTCGGCCCGTCCGGTTGCGGCAAAACCACTACGCTCAAAATGATTAATGCCCTAACCGAACCCACCGAAGGCTACGTTTACTTCGACGGCAAACCCATCAAAAATTACGACATCCGCAGCCTGCGCCACCGAATCGGTTATGTATTGCAGCAAATCGCCCTCTTCCCCACCATGACGGTCAAACAAAATATCGAATTGATTCCCGATATTCTCGGTTGGAAAAAAGCCGAACGCCATCAGCGCAGCACCGAGCTGCTCGAAATGGTCGGCCTCCCGCCCGAAAAATATGCCGCCCGCTATCCGCACGAGCTCTCAGGCGGCGAGCAGCAGCGCATAGGCATCCTACGCGCCATCGCAGCCAAACCCGACGTATTGCTGATGGATGAACCCTTCAGCGCACTCGACCCGATTTCCCGCAACGCTTTGCAGGAAATGGTGGCGACCATACACGCCAAGCTCGGCACCACCATCGTTTTCGTAACCCACAATATGAACGAAGCCTTGCGTTTAGCCAGCCGCATCGCCGTCATGCGCCACGGCTTGCTGCAACAAACAGGCCGCCCTGAAACCCTGCAAAACGAGCCGGCCAACGAATTCGTACGCTCGTTTTTCCAAAGCGAAACCATAGGCTACGGCAAAATCAACCAGCTACTCGCCTACAACCTGCTGCCCTTAAGCGGCGCCGACATGCCCGAATGTTCGCCGGACGACAACATTACCGATTTATTTACCTTGCTCAGCAATTACAACCGCGTGCGTATTGCACAATCAGGCGAAATCGATGCCCGCATAATATTTGAATATTTAAACAACCGGCGGAAATAGCCATAGTTAAGCCAAACAAACTGACCGCCCCCTCTCCAAACCGACATAAGCAACAAGCCATCAATGCCTCGGGCGCATAACCTGAATCCGCTCCTGCCTCAAAGATAAGCGCCTATTCATCTCCACCAAAATGAAATGCTACAATCACACCTTCAGCCAATCCAACGATGAACAACATGAAAAAACACGTCGCCCCTAAATCTTTCGAAGACGCCCTCAAACGATTAGAAACCCTTACCCAAGCGATGCAAAGCAGCGAAATGCCGCTGGAAGAGGCACTTGCCGCCTACCAAGAAGGCAACGAACTGGTGAAATACTGCCAAGAAAAACTGGCCGAAGTAGAACAAAAACTACAAGTATTGGACGCAGACGGCCTGAAGGAGCTGAATCTTGACACAAACGAATAATTGGAACGCTTTGAAATCCTGGCAGCAGAAAGCGCAAGCACAAACCGAACTGGCACTAGAGCGCGTGTTACCGCTCGCTTCCGCACTGCCTCATACCCTGCACGATGCCATGCGCTACGCAGCGCTCGACGGCGGAAAACGGCTACGCCCCCTACTCGTGTTGGCCGCATCCGAATTAGGCGAAGCGGAGCATGCTGCCGTTGAGAAAGCAATGGCCGCCATCGAAATGATGCACGTCTATTCCCTAGTGCACGATGACATGCCCGCCATGGACAACGACAGCCTGCGCCGCGGCAAACCGACCTGCCATATCCAATATAACGAAGCCACCGCACTCTTAACCGGCGATGCCCTGCAAACACAGGCGTTCGACGTTTTAAGCCGCCCCACCGCCTTGCCGCCGGAGCGCCAGCTCAAAATGATTGCCGTATTGGCACGCGCTTCCGGCAGCCTCGGCATGGCGGGCGGGCAAGCAATCGACTTGGCCAATGTCGGCCAGAATCTGACCCAAGCCGAACTGGAGCACATGCACAGCCTCAAAACCGGCGCCCTCATCCGAGCCGCCGTAGCACTCGGCGCCCTGTGCTGCCCCGATTTAAGCGAAACCGATTTGCAGCATCTCGACCAATATGCCGCCAAACTGGGGCTGGCCTTTCAAGTGATCGACGACGTGCTCGACTGCGAAGCCGACACCGCTACACTAGGCAAAACCGCCGGTAAAGATGCCGATAACGACAAACCCACGTATGTGAAACTCATGGGCCTAGCTACCGCCCGCAATTATGCCGAAACGCTGATTGCCGAAGCACTTGAACAATTATCCTCATTCGATAATAAAGCCGACCATTTACGCATGCTGGCCGAGTTTGTCATTCAGCGGAAAAATTAATGCCTGTCTGCAAAAGATTTTCAGATAGGCATGATATCCGACAGCAATCACGTGACAATTTTCAATACGATAAAAAAATCAATGACAAGCTTTTAGAGATTTAAATAGCTTGGCAAGATACCGAGCTATTTAAACGCCATTATTGATTTCAAATTTCAACCAAACAATGGTTTAGAAAACCCTACCTTAAACATAAACGATAACAAAGCTGCTGCTTTATTTTTCTGTTGCCAATCTTTCCAAATCTCACTGATGCCACCCTTCTCAATATTTACCAATCGTCGGAATCCAAACGTATCATCAATTGATTTTTTCAATCAAATTTAAAACTAGGATATTGACTATCAAATTTTTTGCGAGTAGGCTATTTGAGAGTTATTCTTATCAACTGTTAAATAGAGGGAAGAAAATGACAAAAGTAGCGATTGTAACAGGCGCAGCACAAGGTATTGGTTTTGCCATTGCACAACGCTTGCACCAAGACGGTTTCAAAATCGGCATGTTGGATTATCAAGAAGAGGCTGTGAAAGCAGCGGCTGAGAAAATCTCCGCTGCCGATACTTTAGCCGTTGCCGTAGACGTATCGAAACAAGCAGACGTATTTGACGCATTCGAACAAGTGGTTGCCAAGTTTGGCGATTTAAATGTTGTGGTCAACAACGCCGGTGTCGGCCCGACAACGCCGATCGATACCATTACCGAAGAACAATTCAACCGTGTTTACGGCATCAATGTAGCTGGTGTTATTTGGGGCATCCAAGCCGCTCGTAAGCATTTCAACGAATTAGGGCACGGCGGAAAAATCATCAATGCCGCCTCACAAGCGGGCGTAGTGGGCAATCCTAATTTGGCGTTATATTGCGGTACGAAATTCGCTGTGCGCGGCATTACCCAGACAACCGCCCAAGATTTGGCCGGCGAAGGCATTACCGTTAACGCTTATGCACCCGGTATTGTCAAAACGCCGATGATGTTTGATATTGCACACAAAGTAGGACAAAATGCAGGCAAAGACGATGAATGGGGCATGCAACAATTCGCGCAAAACATCACCCTCAAACGCCTGTCTGAACCTGAAGAAGTTGCCGCTGTTGTGTCATTCTTATCAAGCAACGACTCGAACTACATCACAGGCCAAACCATTATTGTTGATGGTGGTATGCAATTCCACTAAATCGTTATCCATCAAAAAAAACAGCCTAAGAAATATTTAGGCTGTTTTTTTACGCGGATGATAAAGATTTATTTAACCAATATAACGACGCCGCATATATTCCCTTTTTGATAAGCTTTTCATCTGAGAAAATGTATATTTTTAATAGCTGAATCGCCAGGATAAGATTTTATTTTGATTATGCAGAGTTTGGTCATAATAGATTGCAGAAATTTCCTAAAATAATAAAGGCCGCATTAAAAAATGCGGCCTTACAGAAACCTTGTCTACTACCAAAGTAGTATCGCTTAGGGAATTTATTTCAACTTAGTTTCTTTGTAAATAACGTGTTTGCGGGCAACCGGATCAAATTTTTTGATTTCCAATTTACCGGGCATAGTACGTTTGTTTTTAGTGGTCGTGTAGAAATGACCTGTACCGGCTGAAGATTCCAGTTTGATTTTATCGCGCATGGCTTTATTCCTTGATTAAGATTGAAATTAAGCTTCGCCGCGAGCGCGCATTTCGGCCAATACCACATCAATGCCTAATTTGTCGATGGTGCGCAAAGCAGCATTGGATACGCGCAGACGAACCCAGCGGTTTTCACTTTCAACCCAAAAACGGCGTGTTTGCAAGTTAGGCAAAAAACGACGTTTGGTTTTATTATTGGCGTGTGACACGTTGTTGCCACTCATCGGGCGTTTACCGGTCACTTCACAAACTCGTGCCATGATTGGACTCCAAACTTCTTGAATTAAAAATAGTAAACGCGGTTTATACCATAAAATCCCGTTTCAATTCAAGCATGTTTTTAAAAATCAGGATTTTTATGGCGGCAAACCGCCGAACATTGTTGTTTTCCGGGCTTTCAATTTCAACTCGCCCAGATGAAAGATGCGAATTATAACAAATTTCTCCGCTTGCCGCACTCCAAAAATTACCATGCCTGCCTGAAAATGATTCAGACAGGCCTTGACCCACCTCTAGTCGCCTTCAAGGCTAAGATAGCTGCTCTGCTTCAGAGCGCGGAAAAATTCGGCGGTATAAAGGTTGCGCTCTCCGGAAGAAAGCTTGGCCCAACGCGTTTTTTCTTCAAATTTGTTGATGGCCTCTTGCGGTTGCAGATGCACGTAACGCAACATGTCTTCGATGGTGTCGTGCTCTTCCATGCCGGCCAATTCTACTTCTCCGTTGTCGCGCACGTAAACGTTTACCGAATCGGTATCGCCGAAAAGATTGTGCATGTCGCCCAAAATTTCCTGATAAGCGCCCACCATAAATACGCCCAGAAGATAAGGCTCTCCCGCTTTCCATTCGTGAACGGGCATGCTGGTTTCAATACTCTGCCGGTCGACATACTGGCTGACCTTGCCGTCGGAATCGCAGGTCAAATCTTGCAAAACGGCACGGCGCACCGGTTTTTCGTTTAAGCGGTGTACGGGCATGATCGGCAGTATCTGCCCGATGGCCCAAGTATCTGGCAAACTTTGAAACACGCTGAAATTACAGAAATATTTATCGGCCAGCTTATCGGTCAAATCATCGTACACTTGCCGCTGACTACGCCCGCCGCCCGGCAATTGCTGCTTGAGGCGACGGCACAAAACGGCGTGCAGTTGCTCGGCCAAGGCTTTTTCAGACAGGCTTATGCGCCCGTCTACGTAGTTTTCGTTCACTTCCGACAGATAATGACCGATGCGGTAATAGGTTTCGGTAATCATCTCTCTGTCGATGCCTTTTTCGAGCAGCGTAACCAGCTTCTGAGTAGCAAAAGAGAGTTTGGCAACATCATCGATTTGCGGTGCATCCTCCGGCAAACGCTCCGCATCGGTTACATTCATAACCAACACGGCATGTTGCGCAGTCATCGCACGGCCGGATTCGCTAAACACATTCGGGTGCGGAATACCGTGCTCGTTGCAATATTCTTGAAGCATGGAAACAATTACGTGGGAATATTCGCCGATATCATAGTTTACCGAGCTGGCGTTACGCGAGTGCGTGCCGTCATAGTCGACGCCCAAGCCCCCTCCCACATCAACATATTCCACCGGCAAACCCAGTGCCCGCAATTCGGCAAAATAACGTACGGCCTCTTTGAAACTCAAGCGGTAATCGCCGATATTGGCGATTTGCGAACCCATGTGAAAATGCATCAACCGAACACAGTCGCCCAACCCGGCCACTTTCAGCTTTTCCGCCGCTGAAATCAACTGTGCGGCAGAAAGGCCGAATTTGCCTTTCTCACCGCCGGTATCCGCCCATTTGCTGGAAGACAGCGAAGAAAGGCGCACGCGCAAGCCGATATTGGCACGGATGCCGAGCTTAGCCGATTCTTCAATCACCAAGTCCACTTCCGTTTCTTTCTCAATTACGATGAAAACTTCGTGCCCCAGCCGTTGAGCGATGAGCGCCAAACGGATGAAATCGCGGTCTTTATAACCATTGCACACGATAACACCGTTTTTAGGTGCATAAGCCAGCACAATCATCAGTTCGGGCTTCGACCCCGCCTCAAGCCCGATAGAAACCTCATCGTTTTTCGGAGCAATAATGTTTTTAACCACACTTTCTTGCTGATTGACCTTAACCGGATAAATCGCCGTATACCGCCCCTGATAATCCAGCTTGCGGATAGAGCGGTTAAACGCGTTGCACAACAGGGATACCCTGTCTTGCAAGATATCGGGGAAACGCAACAACATAGGCAAATCCTGCCCCCGCTCGGTCAGTTCGCGCACAAGATCGTGCAGACTGACCTCCACATTCAATTCAGGCTTCGGCCTGACAACCACCTCACCCGCGTCAGACACTGAAAAATAACCATCACCCCAATGCCGGATACCATATAAGCCAGCGCTATCAGCCGCACTCCATGTCATGGATACGTTCCTTAGTAAATAAAACCTTGATTAAAAACACAGCAAATTCATAACGGAAGAAGATGCCTGTCTGAACCAGTTTTCAGACAGGCATCTTAAAATAGCATTATTATATATGCAACGAAACCACTTAATTTTGATGCATTGCACGGTTTTATCATCTTCATGCCCACATCAATAAAAAATTAGCCGACTTAAAGGTCAACAAACAACATAATTGAAACCGATTCAATTTTCTAGTGCTAACCAATCCCTAATCTGTTTCTCCAAAGCCGTTTCGCTCAGGCCCAGTTCGTCGAGCAGACGGGTGGGGTCGCCGTGGCCGGTAACGGTATCTTCAATCGCGGCGAGCAGAACGGGTTTGCATATTTTATGCTTGGCCAGTAATTCCAGCACTGCGCTGCCTGCTCCGCCCTGTTCTGCATTTTCTTCGACACAAACCAAATAATCGTATTCTTGAGCCAATTGCAGGATAAGCGCTTCGTCCAAAGGTTTGACAAAACGCATATCGGCTACGGCGGCATCCAGCTTTTCAGCAACAGCCAGAGCCGGTTGCACCATACTGCCGAAGGCGATGATGGCGGTTTTCTTACCTGTTCTGCGCAGCACGCCTTTGCCAACAGGAACGGTTTCCAAACCGGATGGAATGGATGTACCGTTGCCCGAACCGCGCGGATAGCGCACGACGGTAGGCATGTCTAAAGCGTAGCAGGTGGAAAGCAGTAAACGGCATTCGGCTTCGTCGCTAGGTGCTGCGATAACCATATTGGGAATGCAGCGCAGAAAGCTTAAATCATAAACACCGGCATGGGTCGGGCCGTCGGCGCCGACAATGCCGGCCCGATCGACGGCAAACATCACGGGCAATTTTTGCAGGGCAACATCGTGCACAAGCTGGTCATAGGCGCGTTGCAGAAAGGTGGAATAAATGGCGACTACGGGTTTGGCGCCTTGGCAGGCCAGACCGGCGGCAAACGTGACGGCATGTTGTTCGGCGATGCCGACATCAAAATAACGTTCGGGGAAACGTTGTTCGAATTCGACTAAACCGCTGCCTTCGCGCATGGCGGGCGTAATCGCAACCAATCGTTTATCGGCTTCCCCTTGATCAATCAGCCATTGGCCGAAGATTTGGGTATAGGTGGGTTTCTGGGGTGCCGAGGGCGTGCCTGCATCGGGCGTGGAGGGTGTTTTGCCGATGGCGTGGTATTTTACGGGATCGCTCTCGGCAAGTTTGTAGCCGTTGCCTTTTTTGGTAATCACATGCAATAACTGTGGGCCTTTTTTGCCGCGCATCTCGCGTAATACGTCAACCAGCTGCTCGACGTTATGGCCGTCAACCGGGCCGGTATAGCCGAAACCGAAGTTTTCGAAGAGCGAGAGCGATTGCTTGATATGTTCGCCTTCGCTGGCCATGGCTTTGATTTTATGCTCTACCTTCTGCGCCATGCCCAAGGCGCCGGGCAGTTTGTTGAGCATTTTGCCGGTTTGGTTTTTGATGGTGCTCAATACGCCGTGCATATCCCGCACTACGTTGCTGGCCAGATATTTGGGGAATGCGCCGACATTCGGTGAAATCGACATTTCGTTGTCGTTCAATACCACCAATAGGTCGATATCCATATCGCCTGCATTGTTGAGCGCTTCAAACGCCTGCCCTGCCGTCATCGCGCCATCGCCTATCACGGCCACGCTGCGGTTGGTTTTGCCGGCCAATTTGTCTGCCACGGCCATACCCAGCGCTGCGCCGATGGAAGTGGAAGAATGGCCGACGCCGAAGTCGTCGTATTCACTTTCGCTGCGCTTGGGGAAACCGGCCAGTCCGCCGTATTGGCGCATCGTGTGCATGCGGTGACGGCGGCCGGTCAGAATTTTATGCGGATAGCTTTGGTGGCCTACGTCCCAAACCAGATGGTCTTCGGGTGTGTCATACACATAGTGCAGTGCAATGGATAATTCAACGGCGCCTAAATTGCTGGCGAAATGCCCGCCGGTTTTACTCACGCTCTCCAATAAGAATTCGCGCAGCTCTTTCGCCAGTTGCGGCAACTGCGCTTTTTCCAGACCGCGCAAATCGCTCGGCAGGTTGACGGTATCTAGCAGGGGCGTGGTGGTTGTGCTCATAGGGCGGCTTTTTGGATGTAGGTTGTTTTAGGCTCCGATTATATCAAGTTTTCCATTCCGCGCGGATGCCTGTCTGAAACGTTTTCAGACAGGCATAGGCAACAGCAGCCCGTTTTTATTGCTGCGCCCTTTAAATTCTATGTAAAACGGAGTACATTTCACTTTAATACTTTAACCAATTCCGGAACTGCCAAAATGGAACGTTTTCCCAAATCCCACAAACTCGACCATGTTTGCTACGACATCCGCGGCCCGGTTCACAAAGAAGCGCTGCGGTTGGAAGAAGAAGGCAACAAAATTTTAAAGCTTAACATCGGCAATCCCGCCCCCTTCGGTTTTGAAGCGCCCGACGAGATTTTGGTCGACGTTATCCGCAATTTGCCTTCTTCCCAAGGTTATTGCGACTCGAAAGGATTGTATTCCGCCCGGAAAGCCATCGTTCACTATTACCAAACCAAAAACCTGCGCGACATTACGGTAAACGACGTCTATATCGGCAACGGCGTATCCGAGCTGATTACTATGTCGTTGCAAGCGCTTTTGAACGACGGCGATGAAATTCTGATTCCCGCGCCCGATTATCCTTTATGGACGGCAGCCGCAACGCTGGCCGGCGGTACACCGCGCCATTACTTGTGCGACGAGGAAAACCAATGGTTCCCGGATATTGACGACATCAAATCCAAGGTTACGCCCAATACCAAAGCGATTGTAATCATCAACCCCAACAATCCGACCGGTGCGGTTTACAGCAAAGAAACCCTGCTCGAAATCGTCGAAATCGCGCGCGTAAACAATCTGATTATTTTTGCCGACGAGATTTACGACAAAATTCTTTACGACGGTGCCGTGCACCATCATATTGCCGCACTCGCTCCGGATTTACTGACCATCACGTTCAACGGCCTTTCCAAAGCTTATCGCGTGGCCGGATTCCGCATGGGCTGGATGGTGCTTAACGGCCCCAAACATCAAGCCAAAGGCTATATCGAAGGGCTGGACATGCTTTCGTCGATGCGTTTGTGTGCCAACACCCCCATGCAACATGCCATCCAAACCGCATTGGGCGGCTATCAAAGCATTAACGATTTGGTGCTTCCCGGCGGCAGATTGCTGGAGCAACGCAACAAAGCCCACGAAATGCTGACCCAAATTCCCGGCATCAGCTGCGTCAAACCTCAAGGCGCCATGTATCTTTTCCCGAAAATCGACACGGAAATGTATCGCATCCACGATGATATGCGCTTCATATTCGATTTACTCCAGCAAGAGAAGGTTTTATTGGTGCAAGGCTCCGGCTTCAACTGGCCCAAACCAGACCACTTCCGCGTCGTTACACTACCTTATGTGCATCAAATTGAAGAAGCTATGACCAAATTGGCACGCTTCTTGAAGCGTTACCACCAATAACAGTTAAAGCCGGAAATAATAAAAAGCCTGTCTGAAATTTTTCAGACAGGCTTTTTATTATCGGGGCGGTGGTTTAGCCGAGCGCACCGGTTGAGGTTGCCAGCAAATCCTCCAGCTTCAAATCAGCCGGTGCGTTTTGAATGGTGATACTGTTTTCATAAGTTTGCCCGTCTTGCACGCCGGAGAAACTCAGCGTGCGGGTATCGGTATCCCACACCAGCTTGGTCGAATCGACCAGATCGCTGAACAACAGCTTGTCTTGCCCTACGGTGAAATCGGTAATCACATCATGGCCGCTATTGCTGTTGACCGTGAATACGAAAGTATCGCTGCCTGCATGGCCGGTTAAAGTGTCGTTGCCGGCGTTACCGATAATGATGTCGTCGTTATGGCTGCCGAACAAAGTATCGTTACCGCCTTGCGGATTGGTATCGAGCAACTCGGCGTAATTTTCCCGCACATAAGCCAATACATCGGCATCGCTGCCATCGCTTTGCACATCCGTTGCTTTCAGATAATCGCGCAAACCTTCCACCGCATTATCATAACTGCTGCCTTTAACGGTAGTGCCGCCGGCCTGCCATTCGAGCGTATCGATATTCAGCCGGTCGCCCACTAAAACATCATGCCCCGAACCGAACAAATCGGAACCGGCATCCAGCTGGTTATCAACAGCCGTACCTTTATGGCTATCGCCGACCAACAAATTGTCTTCCTGAGCGCTTCCTGTCAGATTGGTTGTTTGCCCGGCCTGATTGTCGCCCGTCAGCACGCGAGTGCTCGATTCGTGGCCGACATTGGCGGCAGAGCCTTCCAAGTGTGCCCAGTCATAATGGAATTGGAGCTCGGAAGTATCGGTTTCGGTGCCGTTGCTGACGGTATAGCTGATTTTCGGCGATTCGAAAAACGCTGCCGACATGTTTGTATCCAATTGATAGCTGCCGTCGGCATTGAGCGTAAACGTACCGGCATCGAATTGCGCGCTCTCGCCGGCTGCATAATGGTTGCCGTTGATTTCATAAGCGGTAACGCTCAACGCAGCGGCTCCGCCTTCGCCGTTGGTGGCGTTGTCCAGCACATTGCCGGCCACATTGGAAGTGAAGGTTTCATTTTCGTTGTCATCGGTTAAGCCGGTTTTAGCCGTATTATTCGCTTCGCCGGCCGCGGCAGCTTCAGACGAATCCTTGAGCGTAGCGGCATCGGTTGCAGCGGGGCGGACCTCGGCAGCATCATTAATCGCCGGCGTGTTGACATCTGCACCGGCTGCCGAATCAGCCGCGTGGGTATCGGCGGTTTTCTCAGCGGTGACGACCTTGTCTCCATTGGCTGCCGTATTTTTATCAAGCTCGAAATGCAGTGTCGAAGAAGAAGCCTTATAGCCGTTGGTTACGGTATAAGATACATCCGGCACCGCTGCCTTGGCATCGACGGCGTTGATTTTATACGAGCCGTCGCGATTCATTGTAAATTCGCCCACGCCGTCCACTTTTACGGTCTGCCCGGCGGCATAATAAGCGTTTCCAATGTTGAAGCCTGCAATATAAGGCTTATCACTGCCTTCATATTTATCCAGCACATTGCCTTCGCCCGCATACCCTGCCAACATTTTGGTCGCACTCAAGTCGACCAACGGATTGGCTTTGACATTGGCTTCAGGATAAGGAGCAACAGTGATTTTGCCTTTATCCAATGTAATATACAGAGACGAGGTTTCTTTGGCGCTGCCGTTATTCACGATATAAGACACATCGGGCATGTTCGCTTCCGTAACCTTCTGACCTTCCGCCGAAAGAGCATAAGTACCGTCGGCATTCAATTTGAACGTGCCGATGCCAAAAATGCCGGCGGTTTCACCTGCATGATATTTCATACCGTTAATCACATAACCGTCGATTTTGACTTCTGGTCCGGATTTGTTAATCGTATTGTCCAGCACGTTGCCGCTGATTTTTTCGCTCTCACCGTTAACCCACTCGGCCGCATCCGTAAACGAGCTTTTATCATTGGCCCGAATATCGGCCGCATCCAAAGGATCCAACCCAAGCCCCCAGCCTTCAACGTTGACATCCAAAGCGGATTTAACGGTTTCGCTGCCGTTGCTGACGGTATAGCCGACTTTAAACGCGGTAGTATTGGCATACGGATCTTTGATATCCACCAGATAGCGCCCGTCGGGAAGTACGGTAAACGAATTCAGATAGGCATTGTCGCCTTTGGCTATTTCTCCCGCTTGATAGGTTTTGCCGTCGAGAGTGAAATCCTGCACGCTGATTTTGCCCACGCTTTCACCGTTTAATGTGTTGGAAGCGTTCTCCAGCACATTGCCTGAAAACACATTTTTCGCCATATCATAATGCGGGAAAACCGCATTCAGATTTTCCCCTTGATCCGACAACACGGCTTTTGCCGCTGTTATCTGCGCCGTAGCGCTTTTCAAGGTTTCTGTATTACTCATCAAAATTCTCCTAAATCAAATAAAAGACAACAAAATCTATGGCTTGTGTGTTTTCATATTGCTTGTGGCAAGGTTGTTGAAACGCTTGCAGCCAATGAGTGCAGACTCTTTTCTAAGCATGAAAGCAGCCAAACTGCCTTTATGCTTACTTTAGCCAACTATAACTTAGGATACATAATAATGACTTTAGTTCATCTTTATTTCGTTTTTTTAATTTTAAACTTTTATCGTCGCATCCATACTCAAGCGAAAACGAATCAAAAAAAGCCTGTCTGAAAATATTTTCAGACAGGCTTTTGAGGAGATTAAACAATGAATCAGCCCAGCATTTCACAATATGCCGCAACAGTCGCCCGTCAAAACATAAAACCGTCTGCAAAAGGCAGGTTGGTTGTTTCCCGAATGAGTTTATAATTAAGCCGTTTGAATGTTGTTCAGACGGCTTAATTATCCATTCATAAAGAAAAGGTGCTTTATGAAACGCATTGTTTCCCTATTAACTTTAGCTTTATTATCCGCCGCAAATTTGAGTGCTTGCAGCGGGTCGGATAGCGTTCAAGAACAGACTGAAAAGCGTTTTCAGCTGAATCCCCATCCCAAACAAGCCTACCGGATTAAAGTCAAAATTAATGATGCGCCCGGGCCGTTGAAGTTAATGGATGATATTTATATCCGATATATGGCAAGAAATTGTTCGTATGTTATTAGTAAAATTGCAGGTGCTTCTACAGAGCCTAGGAAATATATCAAGTACAAAGCTCATAAAACCGGGCAGGATGAATATGAAGCTATTGTTTATTTTGATGCAATGCAAGACGAAGATTATTTTGGACAAGGTGTTTGCCGATGGAAGCCGGATGGTTTTGGCGGGTCATTTAAGGCAACGGGTAAACCGGAAGAGACAAGATTTAGTATTAGTGATGTTATGGAAGATTTGATAGAGAAAAAGACACTGACTAAATATTATTGGAA
>NZ_JAUMZU010000010.1 GCF_030527965.1 Neisseria sp. | reverse complement strand
ACAATTGCCCGTTTTAGCACTTACCGGCTGGCAACTATTGTTTGGCGGCTTGTGCTTATTACCTATTGCATGGTGGCTGGAACCGGCTCTACCTGCTTTGACGCTCGCCAATATCGGTGGCTATCTTTATCTCTGTCTGTTTGGTGCTGTATTGGCTTATGTATTAATTTTTCGAGGTATCAGCAAGTTGCCACTTGCCGTGGTGTCTTCGCTAGGTTTGCTCAGCCCGATTTGCGCATTTGTACTGGGTTGGTTGTTTCTCAATCAAACATTGGATATCAAATCCCTGATCGGTTTGGCCTTGGCGTTGCTTTCGATTTTCGGTGTGCAGCGCGCGCTACAAACTGCTCAGCTTAAGGAGCATCAATGAGTTACTTATTTGATTTATTGAAAGAACACGTATCCACTAATACTTCTGCCGGTGGTACCATTAGCGATAGTGAATTAAAGGCGTTGGTTGAGAAAGCTTGCCGAGCCCCAACAGGCTACAACTTGCAGAATTGGCATTTCACAGCTGTTCGTTCCACAGCAACAAAACAAGCCCTTTTTGAAGCCGCTTTTTCTCAGCCGAAAATCCTGCAGGCGGCCGCAGTGATTGCGGTTAGCGGAGATTTGTTGGGCTATCAAAGCCTGTCTGAAAAGTTACAGCCTTCGGTACAAGCTAGCATGCCGCACAGGAACAAGGATGGGTAAGTTGTCCCATGGGTGGTTTTGACACAGAAGCGGTGAGCAGGGCCTTGTCGCTGCCTGAAAACTATTTGCCTGTTTTGCTGATAGCCATAGGCAAACCTGCAGGTGAACAGCAGCAAAAAATTCGCTTCAATGTTGATAAGGTGTTGGATATTATTTAAATCATTTGCATTGTTTTTAATAAAGCCTGTCTGAAACTTTGAAACAGGATGATTTCTAGGTAACGACAGCACTCTTGTTTGTCATTATTCGTTTTGAATGAAATTACCGTACTCCCGACACGGCAGGAAACCTAATTTGTAAAAGCCTGTCTGAAATTTTCAGACAGGCTTTTAATTTACAGAAAAATATAAAAATCAATCTAAAAACGGATAATCGGTATAACCCTTTTCGCCGCCACCAAAAAAGGTGGATGGGTCGGCTTGGTTTAATTCGGCATTCAACTCGAAACGGTGCGGCAAATCCGGGTTGGCAATAAAAGGGGCGCCATAGGCGATAAAGCTGGCAATGCCCTTTTCCAATTCTGCCTCACCGCTTGCCAAGGTGTAGGCAGTCCCTGCAATCAATGGTTGCTTGATCAGCTTGCCGAACAGCTCGATTTCATCATCTTGCGGATAATGCGACAGCAGCGGAAACGTCGGGCCGCGTTTCATCAGTTCGACAAAGGCAAAATTTAATTTGTTCAACTCATTGATTAAATAAGCATAAGAGGCAATCGGGTTATCAAAAGCGATGCCGGCATAGGGATGCAACGGGCTGATTTTTATGCCCACTTTTTCTCCGCCTACTGTATCAATCAATTTTTGCATCACTTCCAAGGTAAAACGCGCTTTGTTTTCAATGCTGCCGCCGTATTCATCGGTGCGCGTATTGCTGCTGTCGGCAAGGAATTGCTGCGGCAGATAACCGTTGGCGGCATGAAGCTCGACACCGTCAAAACCGGCAGCGATGGCGTTGCGTGCGGCTTGGGCATAGTCGGCAATTGTTTGTTTGATTTCAGACAGGCTTAAAGCTCGGGGCACTTCATAATTCCGTACGCCTTGCGAGGTGAAGTGCTGTACCCCGTCAATTTTAATGGCTGACGGGGCAACAGGTTGCACGCCTTGGCGGTCGATAGAATGTGCTACACGCCCTGTATGCCAAAGCTGGGCAAAAATCAGACCGCCTTTGGCATGCACCGCATCGGTTATGTTTTTCCAAGCACTGATTTGTGCTTCTGTATACAAACCGGGCGTAAACGGGCTGCCGACGGCATCGGGTGAAATATTAATCGCTTCAGATAGAATTAACCCTGCCGATGCGCGCTGAGCATAATATTCAGCCATAATGGCAGTTGGTATGCCGTCTGGCGTTGCTCGGCTACGGGTCATTGGCGCCATAACCATACGATTTTTCAAATGAAATTTGCCAAGGGTGGCCGATTGTAATAATTTCATGGGAACGCTCCTGTTGTACTGTTCAATTCAGATGTGCTCAGTATAGTTTGTTTTAATTTCATGATAAATAAGCTAATATAGAAAACACTGTTTGAAATTTAGAACAATATCGAGCGCAAAATGCAACTATTGAATGATATGGAGCTGTTTGTCGAAATCGTAAAAGCAAAAGGTTTTGGCAAAGCGGCGGAAAATGTCGGCATGTCCAAATCCACGCTATCCTTACGGCTGAGCCAACTGGAGCAGCATATCGGTTTACGCCTGTTGAATCGCACCACACGAAAGATTGCATTAACCGAAGCGGGCGCATTGTATTACGAACGGGCGGCGCGTATTGTGGAAGAAGCACAGCAAGCCCATCAGCAACTGGACGACTTGCTAAACGAAACGGCCGGATTATTACGTATAGCCCTGCCGGTAGATTTAGCACAGATATTTATTGCGCCGCTTCTGCCTGAATTTTGCCGACGTTATCCCAAAATACGCTTGGAACTCGATTTAAACCAACAAAAAGTTGATTTAATCAGCGATGCTTTTGATCTTGCCATACGAGCGGGCGAGCAACCCGATTCAGGGCTTATTAGCCGTGTTCTGGCACGAATGTCGAGCCGCCTTTATGCTGCTCCGGCTTATCTTGATAAACACGGCATACCGCAAACACCTGACGAGCTGAAAAACCACCAATGCCTGCGTTTCCGTGCAGGATTTGCTGACACATGGCGTCTGCTCAATGGCAATCAGGTCGAGGAAATAAAAGTGGGCGGAGATATTCTTAGCAATAGCCCCAATATGAACATGCAAATCGCATTAGCAGGATTAGGCGTCGCCTTGTTGCCTGAAATTATGAGCCAACACCAAACCCTTACAGGGAAGCTGCAAAACATTCTGCCGGATTGGCAGACCGCAACTGTTCCCGTTTACGCCATCACCACCACACGTTTATTGCCGGCAAAAACACAATGCTTTATTGATTTTTTAGCAGAGCATTTCGAGAAATACCAAATTAAATCTTTAAGCGAAAATCAGTAAGTTTGAGATTGATAAAAAAAGCCTGTCTGAAATTTTCAGACAGGCTTTATTGATCCTAATTAACTTTACTCCGCTGTGATGCCCAATTGCATCAAATCAATTTCTTCATTATTGATTTCATCCAACACAGCCAAACGCACCTGATTGCCTGTTTCTTGATTAATAATCTTCAACGGAGAAGTATTTTCATTATAAACATTCCATTTTCTACCCACTTGCGTCATAGCCAATATCACCCAGATTAAATCTTGACCTCGATTTGTCAGATGATATTCATAACGATCCGGGCCGGTTTGATAAAGGCTCTTTTCAATCAAACCATTGCCTTCCAACATCTTCAAACGAGCAGAAAGAGTGCTGTGAGTGATGTTGCTGCCTTGATGCAATTCATTATATTTGCACTTACCCAGAAACAAATTACGCAAGATCAACCCTGTCCATTTATCGTTAAGAGCGCTGAGTACGGTTGCAACAGGGCAAAGGTTATCGTTTAAATCATTGGTTTTCATTGCTATTTTTTTCTGTAGAAAAATTTAAATTGTTATTGTAGCAAAAATAATTTTAAAACTCTAATAATTAGAGATTGACTAGATACAATAATCAGAGTTAAACTGCATCAATCAACTTTATAAAACAGGATTTCAAATGAGCAACCTTAACCAACCGCTTTTTTTTCAGAATGGCATTGCCGCTAAAAACCGTTTGTTCAAAGCAGCGATGAGCGAACAAATTACCCAATGAAATCAACCTGATGCAGCATATGCCGAACTTTACCGCACATGGGCTTTGGGTGGTGTTGGCATATCCATAACAGGCAATGTGATGGTTGATTACAAAGCGCTAGGTTCGCAAAACGACGTCGTCATCGAAGATGAACGAGACTTACCATTATTGGAAAATTGGGCGAAAGCCGGCACAAAAAACGATACCCTGCTTTTAATGCAGATTAATCATCCGGGCAAACAATCTCCCAAAGATTTATCGCCAACGCCGGTCGCCCCGAGTGCCATTCCGATGCAAGGCAATGTGGAAGCTTTTTTCAACCCACCCCGAGCCTTAACCGAAACAGAGATTTTAGATTTGATTAAACGCTTTGGAAACGCCGCTGCCATTGCAGAAAAAGCAGGGTTTTCAGGTGTGCAAATTCATACGGCACACGGCTACCTTATCAGCCAGTTTCTTTCCCCGCATCACAATCGTCGCGAAGACCAATGGGGAGGCAGCTTACAAAATAGAATGAGGTTCTTATTGGAAATCTATCATGAAATTCGCCGTCGCACCCAACCAGACTTTTTGGTCTCCGTTAAACTCAATTCGGCTGATTTTCAAAAAGGCGGCTTTAGCGAAGAAGATTCGATGCAAGTAATCAAAACATTAGATGCAAGTAATCAAAACATTATCAGATGAAAATATCGATTTTATCGAAATTTCCGGCGGAAACTATGAAGCCCCCGCCATGCTGGAAGGCGTAAAAGACAGCACAAAAAAACGAGAGGCATATTTTCTGGCTTATGCAACCCAAGCCCGTCAGGTAAGCAAAGCGCCTTTGGTGGTAACAGGAGGATTTCGTTCACAAAAAGCGATGGAAGATGCGTTGGAAGATGGCGGAGTGGATTTTGTAGGATTGGCCAAACCTTTTGCCATACAACCGGATTTGCCTAACAGGATTTTTTCAGGCAGTTATCAAACGCTAGACCTGCCCCCTATCCGCACCGACATAAAGAAAATTGATGCCAAACTCGCTTCAATATTGGAAATGGGTTGGTATATGAAGCAGATGCAACGTATTTCCCAAGGAAAATCACCCAACTCTAAATTAAGTGCATGGCGCGTATTATTCAGTATTTTATGGGAAAATGGCAAAAACGGATTGCGTAAAGAACGGGCATAAAACAGTATCTTCCAATTTTTTAAGATAAAAGCCTGTCTGAAATTTTCAGACAGGCTTTATCATCATTAATTTCATTCTTCTTTGATACCCAAGTCGCTCCAACCTGATTTTTTGGTTTCCGTTAAGCTCAATTCAGCTGATTTTCAAAAAGGTGGCGTCCATTTTTAAATTTTTGATATTATACAAAATGTTAAGGCTGTCTGAAAATCAATGTCCTGACATATTCGACATGGTATTGAGCAACACCACACCAAGCAAAATCAACGCGATACTGATTACTCCCATCAAATCGGGTTTCTGACCAAAAAATACGATGCTCACCATCGAAGTCAGCGCCAAACCCAAACCCGCCCAAACAGCGTAAGCCGTTCCCAGCGGCATGGTTTTCAGAACCAGCGAAAAAAAATAAAACGACACAATAAAACCACCCACCACGCTCACCGTAGGCAGTGGCTTAGAAAAACCGTCACTTAATTTGAGCATGGAAGAGGCGAACACTTCACTGACAATGGCAACTGCCAGAAAGCCCCAGTGCATTTGCATAAAATCACTCTGATTTATAAATAATTATAATTATATCAGAAAGATAAAAGCTGAAACAGGCTTATCTATATGAGGTAAATTCAGAAATGTCAAAATAGATATAGGAAAATGAGGTTAAGACCATCTAACACAAATCATCAATTACAAAGCCACTGAGTACTCGTAGAAGGCATAAATCAACAATCTTAAAATTACAATGCATCCAAAGCACCTGAGAACGTAAAGTATACGTTGACATTCATGCCATATGCAATATATTCTGTTTATCAAATCAAACAGATAAGAAAGGAAGTTTCCAAAATGAAAATACTTGTCAACGCATTTCATCCCAACCTTGATAAATCGGTTGTTAACAAAGCATGGTTGGCTCGTCTGGCTAAAGAAGAAAATGTAACTGTTCGGCATATTGATGAAATTTACCCTGACGGCAAAATTGATATTGCCGCGGAGCAATCTGCCTTGCTCGCACATGACCGATTGGTCTTCCAGAATCCGTTTTACTGGTATTCCGTACCACCATTAATGAAACAGTGGATAGATGATGTTTTTACCTACAATTGGGCATATGGTCCGAAAGGTAACGCATTGGCAGGCAAAGAGTGGGTATCTGTTATTTCTACCGGAGGTCCGGCTGATTCCTATCAAGCAGGTGGCTATAACGGCTATTCTATGAGTGAATTTCTCAAACCATTACAACAAACGGCTAATTTGGTGCAAACCAAATTCCTACCTTCTTTTATATTTCATGGTGCCGTAAGTGCTAGTGAAGACGATGTTGCTCGCTCCGCAGAAGAAATGGTTGCTTACATCCTCGATCCACTGCTTGATCCTCAGAAAAAATTAGCCATGTTGCTGAAACAAATGGAAAATGATGGCATCAGTTTATAAAAAATATTATGCAAAAGCCAAACTAGAAACTATAACCTATAGTAATACTTTAGGGTAACCGAGTGAAAGCTATTTTAGCAAAGTGCTACGCCCTATCAGTGCTCCATTCGACTAATTTTGCAATCAATGGGCGCAATGTCGGGAAAATAAAAAAAGCCGCAGGAAAAGCCAATTCCCACGCTTTTAGCACCCGTATGAAATATCCAGAGTCTATGTCTGTATTAATCGCCACCAGTAATATGCACATAAGCAGCGACATCAACAACGTTGTATAAAACGTAGCAACCCAACCCGTATATTTTTTCGAAATTTTTTTCATAATAATTTGCTCTAACAATCTATTAATTGATAGTTGTTTGTAGTTTAAGTTGTTTAAAAATCGAATAATAGCTGTTATATTGGCAATAATTGATAATTTATGCACGAAAATTAAAAAATGGATTGGAATGATGTCGCCTATTTCGTGGCTTTGGTTGAGCATGAAACTTTAACTGCTGCTGCCGATGCTTTAGATGTACAGCACAGCACGGTATCGCGTCGCATTATGCAACTGGAAGAGTCACTAGGTTTGCGCTTGTTCGACCGCATTGGCAAGCGCTATCTGCTTACCGAAGACGGCGAACGCATTTACCATCACGCCACCTTGGTGCAAAAAGACATGAAAGCTTTGCAGAGGCTGGCACGAGAGCGGGTTGAAGCAGTTTCCGAAGTCGTAGTAACCGCACCGCCGACCGTGATGATATATTCACTGATTCCCAAGTTGCCTGAATTTTATGCCCGCCATTCTCATATTCGATTGATTTTACAAGGCATCCCTGCTCTGGTTAATCTGCACGAACGGCAGGCTGATATCGCATTAAGGTCTGTCAAACCACAGGAAAACGATTTGACCTTTCGCAGGCTGCGGCACTTCTATTTTGCTTTTTATGCCAGCAAAAATTATTTAAACACCCATGCCCGGCACCAATGGCAATTTCTAACTTTGTCTTTAAATTATGCCCATACACAATGGGCTGCCAATATTATTGGTGACTCTCCTATTATTATGACTGGTAATAATTTTAGTTTTATCAAACAAGGCGTGTTGGCAAACCTGGGCATCGGCTTTTTACCAAGTGATGTCGCCAAAGGTGATGATAATTTGGTGCAGGTTGCCATTCATAGTGACACCCCTGAAATGAAGCACGAAACCTTATATATGGTGATGCACGAAGATGTACGCCGTATCAACAGTGTAAGGGCTGTGGCTGATTTTTTGGTAGAAGTGCTGGGAGAGGAATAGGAATATTTTATAATCACAGGCACGTTATTGGAACAGATTGCAACCAACTATATTCATCGTTAGACAGCAGTGCTTTTTTCATTCAGACTGTAATGATTCATTGGTTGAAGTCGGCGCCATGCGGGCTTTATGTACATCGCCCCAGTTTTTCAAAGCCATAATCACTGGGCGCAATGTTTCGCCGTAGGCAGTCAGTCGATATTCCACTCGAGGTGGTACTTCGGGATATATCGTGCGGCAGATGATGCCGTCTTTTTCCAAGGCACGTAATTGTGCGGTTAAGGTGCGTTGCGACAGCTCAGGTAAAATACGGCGAATTTCGTTGAAGCGCAAAACTTCATCGCTAAACAAGCGATAAAGTATCGTGCCTTTCCATTTGCCGCCAATCACGGAAAGCGCAGCTTCAACGGAGCAGCCCTCACTGCAATCAAAAGTCTGATGGGGAATTTTGCTCATGGCTTTTAAGTATCTTTTAAGTAACTATCTGAAAAATAAGTGCGTTCTTTTGCATAATGATGCGTCTGGTTACAATACAACTTCTCTAACAAAAAAGGAAGCATTATTATGAAAGCCATTGGTTTCAATCGCCCTTTACCGATTATGCAAGCCGAATCATTATTGGATATTGATCTACCCGAACCTGAGCTAAATCCGCGCGATATTTTGGTAGAAGTACAAGCGGTTTCAGTGAATCCTGCCGATGTAAAGGTGCGTGCCTCGCATACACCGGCAGCAGGTGCATATCGTATTCTTGGCTGGGATGCTGCCGGCGTGGTCAAAGCAATCGGCGGTGAAGTACAAAATTTCAAGCCCGGCGATGAAGTTTATTATGCCGGCGTAATCAATCGACCAGGTTCTTATGCACAATTACAAGCAGTGGACGAACGTATTGTCGCCCACAAACCCAAAACGCTTAGTTTTGCGCAGGCAGCGGCTTTGCCTTTACCGCTCTGACGGCGTGGGAAACTTTGTTTGACCGACTCGACATGAAACGCGTCGTTTCGGGCGGCGCAAATGCATTGCTGTTGATTGGTGGCGCCGGCGGTGTCGGTTCGATGACGATTCAGCTTGCTAAAGTCTTAACCGATACGCAAATCATCGCTACTGCATCGCGTCAAGAAAGCCGACAGTGGGTTGAGGAGTTGGGAGCCGATTTTATCATTAATCATCATCAGCCCTTAACACCGCAAGTAGAGGCATTAAATATAGGCAAACCTTCTTTTGTGTTCTCGACCAATCATACCGAAACCTATTTGAAGCAAATCGTTGAGCTGATTACCCCGCAAGGTCGAATTGCTTTAATTGACGATCCTGAAGTATTGGACGTCAATCCGCTGAAAGGCAAAAGTTTGTCGTTACACTGGGAATTTATGTTTACCCGCCCCATGTTTCAGACGGCAGATATGGCACGACAAGGTGAAATCTTACAAGAAGTTGGCAAACTGATTGATGCGGGCAAAATTCGTACCACCTTAACTACCGAAATCCAAGGCATCAATGCCGAGAATCTACGCCGTGCACATGAGCTTGTAGAACGGGGCGATATGGTAGGCAAAGTCGTGGTAAGCGGTTGGTAGGGATTGCAAATATTCAAATTTAGTCGGTATTAAGAAAGCCTGTCTGAAATTTTCAGACAGGATTTTAAACAAACCATATCCTTCCATCATCGTAAATGCATTACCTGATAACTGTCAATCCTATATAGCACGACATTATTAGCTGTGCTTTCCACACGATATAATTTGTACAATAAATCTAGCGTATTTCATATCGGCATAGTCTATAATTCAAGACAAGTAGGTCAGAATGTACTATAAAATCATTAGCTGTTAGGGTATTATTTTATGAATATGATGGAATCATTCAACAATACGATTCAATATATAGAAACCGTATTAGACGATAGCATTGATGAAAAGGAAATTTCCTGTATTTCGGGATATTCTTTTCCGATGTTTAGTCGGATATTTTCCATTTTAACCAGCCAAACCTTAGCGGAATATATCAGATGCCGAAAATTGACACGCTCAGCAATAGATTTAAGAGAAACAGACCTGAAAATCATTGACATTGCTATTAAGTATGGATACGTCTCATCTGATGCCTTTGGTTTTGCTTTTAAGAATTATCATGGATTTACCCCTACAGAAATTAGAAAAGGGAAGCCTTTTAAATTATTTCCTTGCATTCAATTAGTACTTAGTATTAGCGGAGGTCGCAATATGAACATTAAAATTCAAAGAAAGCCCGGATTTAAAGTTGCCGGTATGATAATAAATAACGTTGCTTGTACAGATAGCTCACTATATCCTAAATTATGGGAAGATTTATTTAAAAAATATACGCATGAAGAGCTGTCTAAACTTACTGAATTCGGTAACGGGCAAAGTTATGGAGTATGCCATCATAATGGAAATGTTAACCCAACGAATTATATGTCTGGCTATATCAACTATATGGCGGGTTATGAAGTAACCGATATTGCCAAAGCAAAAGAAATGGGGCTTGAAATATTAGAAATTAGCGAAGAAGAGTATGCGGTTGTTACCTTAAAAGGGTCTGTACCAGAATGTATTCAACAAGGTTGGAAATACCTGATGGAAGTCTTTTTTCCGCAACATGGATACGCACATTCAGGCAAACCTGATTTCGAAGTTTATAACGAAGGGGACACCAATAGTCCTGACTATACGATGGAATTATGGTGCCCTATTGTTAAAGCCTAATGCTTGAAAATATCTCTGTTATAAAATCACCGTCTTTTCGATGCAGCAGGCGTGTTGATTTTATCGCAAAGCCTGTCTGAACTTTTCAGGCAGGCTTGAGAAAAATCATATCTCTTAATCATATTTAATACCTTACATCAATAAAATCAATACACTATTGCACGCTATGTTATGGGGAGCATTTTTGCAGGTCATTCAGTCAAGCAGCCGCAACCTCACATTTAATCATCGCCCTTTGGAGAAAATATGAAAAAAACACTCATCATTTCAGGACATCCTGACATACAGCAATCTACCGTTAATAAACACTGGTTGGAGAAAATACGCGAATATCCTGAGCGTTTTACCGTACACGAACTTTCCCGCGAATATCCCAACAGCAATATTGATGTTGCGCGCGAACAAACGCTGGTGGACGCGCATGATAACGTCGTGTTCCAGTTTCCGGTGTATTGGTTCAACTGCCCGCCATTACTGAAACAATGGTTTGATGAAGTGCTGACTTATGGCTGGGCATACGGCTCTACGGGCAAGGCTTTAGCGAATAAGAAAATTGGGCTGGCTGTTTCATTAGGCGCGCCTGCTGCAGATTATCAAAAAGACGGCGCTGTCGGTTATGAACTAGATGCAGTGCTCCGTCCCTTTGAGTTAATTGCCAACTATATTAATGCGGATTACCAGCCCTTCTTCGCTTTCCACACAATTGATAGCAATGACGGATATGACGAAGCCGGCATAAAACTCGTTAAGCAAAGTGCAGAAGATTATCTGGTGTATTTGAACAAGTATTTTTCCTGATTTTAAGAATCGACTTTTAACAACATTGTTCCACCATCGATAAAATTATTACCCCTAAATGACAAAGAGAGAAAATTATGAAAGCTATTTATCCCGTAACCATCACCCGAAAAATACAGGAATGCAAAGCGTTTTACGTTGATTTGTTCGGTTTTACGACCGTATTTGAAGCTGATTGGTATAAACAGTTATTACACGAAGCTAGTGGCATAGAAATTGGCCTTATGTTGCCAAATTAGCAAAATCAACCGCCCGAACTCCATGCTGAATTTAGCGGTCAAGGCATAATTTACACATTGGAAGTAGATGATGTTGAAAATGAATATGCACGTTTACAAAATGCAGGCGTTGATATTTATTATCCGCTCACTACTGAGGAATGGGGGCAAACACATTTTTGCCTACGTGATCCAAGCGGCGTAACAATTGATATCGTGAAGCAGGTCACCTAAGCATTCTCCAATATAAAAAGGCTGCCTGAAAACTTTCAGGCAGCCTTTACCATAACTGCACAATAATTCTTCAAACATCGTCACCTAAAAAGCTTCGTTGATCATTACAAATCGTGACTCGCTGTTCGTGGCGTCCATCATATTCTTTGCCCCAATTGCACATCGCACGCAGCACCGGTATAAATGTCCATCCTTCTTCGTTCAGGCGGTATTCCACCCGTGGTGGCACTTCAGCAAAGGCTTCCCGCTCAATCAAACCATCTGCCTCCAGCTGACGCAATTGTTCTGATAATACTTTCTGACTAATCCCGTCTAAATGATGCAGCAAGTCGCGCGTGCGCTTGGTACCTCTGCTTAAATAATACAAAATCAAACATTTCCATTTGCCGCCAACCAATTGCATGGTCATTTCAATAGCTGAAATTTTTTTCATCGCTAACCCGTTGCTATCGTTAAAAAACTACCCAAAGGTAACTATCCAACCTCAAAGTTCCTTATTTTATTTTTAATTTCAGCAAATTACAATACAGCTCTATTTATCAAACAAGGTAAATACCATGCATATATCCGAGCTATTGACTCAACGTCGTTCCACCCGCCATTTTGATGCCAATGCCAGCATCGCAACAGAAACGCTAACTCAATTACTGGATACCGCCAGCCGCGCACCGAGCAGCAACAATGCCCAACCTTGGCGTTTTATGGTGATTACTGAGCAAGCGCTACGTGAAAAACTCTTGCCGATTGCTTTTAATCAGCAACAGGTCATGACGGCTTCCGCGATTATTGTCGTGCTTGCAGACCGCGAAGCCTATGAAGTGGAAAATTTGACTCGTATCCATCAAGAGGAGTACAAAGAAGGTTGCTTCAATGCGGAAATACGTGATTTTCTCATTCAAGCTGCCGTCGGCTTCTATCAGCCTTTTCAGGAAACCGACACCCTGAAATCCATCGGAATGGATATTGGCTTGTTTGCGATGAGTTTTATGCTGGTTGCCGAAGAAGCCGGTTGGCAAACTTGCCCGATGAGCGGCTATCAGCCAACTTTGTTACGCGAGGCTTTTGCCATTCCTCATCGTTATATCGATCTGATGATGATTGCCATCGGCAAAGGTATTCAGCCAGGTCACCGTACCTTGCGCCGCCCAACAACACAACTGATAGGATGGAATGCCTTGCCGGAATAAAACGGCACTTATCCTTTTTCTGTGCATCCACTTATTCAATCTGTGAGTGCTGAGTCCATACTCGTAAGACCCTGCTTTACCTAACAGCCTGTCTGAAATTTCCAGACAGGCTTTCTTTATAGATTTATAGATAAGTACGCTATCAAATAGCAGAAACTTTCAATATTTCCTAGAGTAAACTCGCTTCTATTACTTTCCAAAAATCTCTTTCGCCACAAACACCGCATTCAACACTTTTGGGAAGCCAAGATACGGAATACATTGCATAAATGTTTCGATGATTTTTTCACGCGTAATGCCGACATTCAGCGCCGCATGAATATGCACTGAGAGCTGTTTTTCACAACCGCCCTGCGCTGCTAAAGTTGCCAAAGTAATCAGCTCCCGCTCCTGAACATCAAGATGCGGGCGGCAATAAATCTCGCCAAAGGCAAAGCCAATAATATATTGCGCCAAATCCGGCGCGATACCAGCCAGATTGGATACTACTGCCTCCCCTGCCGAGCCGTCGATTGCATTGAGTTTCTCCAAGCCGCGAGCTAATAAATCTTGGTTGCTTAACATTTTTGCTTCTCCATAGTCATTTGCAAAATTGCCATAGCAAGATAAACTATGGAGTAAACTCCAAGTCAAGCAGCTTATTTATGAAAATTCAAGCATTCTCAAAACAAACCGGCCTTTCCGTCGATACTTTACGCTATTATGAAAAAGAAGGATTGCTTCAGCCGGAGCGAGATAGCAACGGCTACCGTTGCTATACCGAACGCGATGCTGAATGGGTCGCTTTTATTGTGCGTTTAAAAGAAACCAATATGCCGCTGGCTCAAATAAAAAACTATGCTCGTTTGCGTCATATGGGTGATAAAACCATGGCCGAACGCTACCAAATATTGCTGGAACATCAGCAATATTTGGCTAAATTGCAAACTCAACTGGCCGCGCATCAAGAGTATCTGACAAACAAGCTAAAGATTTACCAGGGAATGATGGACAAAAAATGATGCCAAAACCATCATGAGTATTCATTAAAGCACAAGCCTGTCTGAAAATTTCAGACAGGCTTGTTTTTTATTTTCTGTTAAAGCAACCAAACACTATATTTCAGTATAAACAACTTGCCAGACGGTTTTGGAAACCGCAGGTAATGAATAAAGTGCTGGGCTCGGCAACCAATAAATTAGGTGGCGTAAACACTGAGCTTTCTATTGCCTTCAGTGCCGCTGTATCCAAGCTTTCATAACCGCTTGTTTGCGCAATTTTGATAGATTCTTTAAGGCCGTATTTATCTAAATCAACTTTATAGGTAACAAACCCTTCGTATCCGTTTTTCAAGGCAATCTGAGGATAGACAGGCTGTATTTTGCCTGAATAAAGTTCCATTCGAGGGGCATTTTTATCACCCGTATAGATGACTTTTCGGCCATCTTCCGATGGAATGGCACTTCTTAAATTTTTGCCAGCCTCTTCGGTTATCTGGCTGAGGTACCTTTGCGTTCCTTTTATTTCCGGATTGCTTGTCAACATCTGATAGCCTAAGTAGAAAAATCCTATGGCCATAGCGATGGTTGCAAGGGTTGCTACCTGATGAATATAACCTTGTTCGTTGCGCTTATTCATAAGCCGTTTCCTTTCTTGTGTTTAGTTTTTTCTATTTTTGTTTTTTTGATTGTTAATTTCTAGTGACATATCTCCTTATTTCAGTGTTTGCTAAATATATATTTTCTAGGCTAGTTTGTAAATTTGAAAAGCCTGTCTGAAAATTTCAGACAGGCTTTTTTTATCAGGCTTTCTCCGTGTCAAAACCAGGCTGCTTCACTTTAATAAAGTAAGTAATAAAAAAAGCGAAAATATACAATGCAGTATAAGCATACACAACGCCGATGAAGCTGAAGCTGGGCAACAGAATCGAGGCAATGGCCGGCGCCAGAAAATTAGATAGCCCGGCGGAAAGGTTGTATACGGAAATCGCGGCGCCTTGGTGCTTAGGCTCTAAGGTGGTAAATACGGCCGTCATCGGAACGAAGGCGGCAACAAACCAACCCAGCAAAATAGCAGGAATCCATGCCATCATAAATTCAGCGGTGCCGGCTCCATTGCTGCTTGCTGCGGCAACGCTATGGTAATACTGTGGGAAGTAATAAAAACTTAAAGTGGAAAGTGCCATGCCGATGCAGCCGAACCAGCGTACAACTTTCATCCAACCCAATTTTTCGCCGACAATGCCCCAGAAAACGTTGGAAACCAAGGTGGTGGCGAAGAAAACAGTCCATATTTGCAGCCATTGCGAAGTAGTAAAGCCGAGTTCGCGGGTAAACATAAGCGGCATGATTACGGCAAAACCGAACAGTGATAAGGTGTTGATAATGCGTACCCAACTTGAAAACAAAATATTGCGGTTGGTGATTAGCAAGGTAATCGCCCTGCTAAGCTCGGAAAATTTTTCTTTCATCGGCAAATCATGCATATGCGAATCTGAATTCACGTTGCGCAACATCAGCAATGCAATCAAGCCGCCTGCGATACAGAAAGCCAGCGCCAGCCATAAAGTGCTCATTTCGCCAATTGCAGGAATGGTCAGGCTGGGGATGTAGCTGCCGAACACGCCGATGCCTATTGAATACGTTGTCCAGAACCAACCCATCGACGGGCTGATTTGGGTGCTTTTAACGTTCTGAACAATCATAACGATAAACGAGTAGAGGAAAAGCGGATAGGCAAATCCCCGTATGCCGTAGAAAAGCAAGATCAGCGGATAACTTTTATGCCCTAAGCCAAAGATCAGAAACAAAGTATGAAATACGCACCACATCAAGAAACCGAGAATCATCGCTTTGCGCGGTGTAATGATTTCGGCAAACACGCCCGACACCCATGCAGAGAGTGCGGCGGCCAGCCCGTATATGGAAAAAACAAAAGACGATTGTGCTTCACTAAAGCCCAAATCTGTGATGTATTTGGATAAGAACGCAAGCTCAAAGCCGTCGCCGGTCATAAATAAAGCGATGGCAATATAGCCCCATAATAGATTCAGGGGCATTCCCAGCCATTGTTTGGTTTCGGTTTCTAAATTATTCATATAAACACCTCTATTCGTTTTTAGACTTAGAAAAGGCTGTCTGAAAATTTCAGACAAGCGTTAAAGACGTTTATCGTTGTAATGTGTAGAAACAGTTGAAAAATCCATGATAATGGAAATAATGCCTGTCTGAAAACCCGAATAGGGTTAAAGCAGGCTGAAATTCCCGATGCGTTGCTCTGCCCTCCGATAGGCCGGATTTGCTTCGATACGGCGAACATAATCGGTGATATGCGGTAAATCCAATGATGTCCGTTGCGTAGCGGCTTGTAGCGGAAAGCTCATCATAACATCAGCCAAGGTTAAAGTGTCGCCCAAAAGCCATTGCTTACCTGCCAACCGGCTTTCCACATATTGAAGATGCAACTGCAGCTGCGGATGAAGAAAAGATTCGCGTACACCGTCGGTAATTTTTCGAGCAACGGGCTTGATAAAGAAAGGCATTTTCTTTTCATCCACCCGGCGGAACACAAGCGACATAACCAACAAAGGCATCAAAGAGCCTTCTGCATAATGCAGCCAGAAAAGGTAATTCGGAAAAGCATCGCTATTTGAAGCCGGTTTCAGCGCACTTTCCGCACCGTAACGACTAACCAAATATTCGGCAATCGCCCCACTTTCAGCCAACACGAGAGAATCGTCTTTCAAAATCGGCGATTTACCCAAAGGATGAATCTTGCGCAAGGAATCCGGCGCCAATCCGGTTTCCAATTGGCGATCGATAATCTCGACATCATATTCCAAGTTAAGCAATTCCAGCAGCCAAGCAATGCGGTAGGCGCGAGATTGTTTAAGCGCATATAAGGTTATCATTCAGCCGTCTCCTGTTGGCGGAACATCAGATCATGGCGATACAAAGCCCGAAACAGCGCATAACGCTCATCCAAATCGGCAAACCGCGCTTGATTCGGCCGATAAATACTATCGGTTTCAGGTTTTTCGCATACCTCGGCTTCGCTTTTACCCGAGGCAAGCGCGGCCAATCTGGCGGCACCGAGTGCGCCGCCCGTTTCGCCGCCTTTATGCGTCACAATATCGATTTTCAGAATATCTGCCAACAGTTGCGCCCAAAAATGGCTTCGAGCGCCGCCACCCAATAGCGAGGCTTGCTGAATAACCGTGCCGCTCTCTTGCAGCACACGAACGCCGTCGGCAATGCCGAAGCTCACCCCCTCAATCACTGCATAGCCCATTACTGCGCGATTGGCGCTATGGCGGATGCCGTAAAACATGCCCGATGCTTTCGCATCGTTATGCGGCGTACGTTCGCCCGACAAATAAGGCAGGAAAATCGGCGCATGTTTTTTATCCTCGTCGCTCAGAGTTACGATTTCACCCAACAATTCGAGCTCTTTAACCCCTATCAGCTTGCAATACCAGCTCAAACAGGCCGCCGCGCTCAGCATCACACTCATTTGATGCCAACGCTGCGGTAATGCATGGCAAAAGCAATGCACCGCATTTTCAGGTGCAGGCCGGTAGCTATCGTTAACCACAAACACCACGCCGGAAGTGCCCAGCGAAATAAACGCGTCGCCCGCTTGCGTCGCTCCGACACCAACGGCACTAGCTGCATTATCGCCGCCGCCGCCCGCCACAATCACGCCCTCTGCCAATCCCCATTGCCTCGCAACAGTGGGCAACAAAGTGCCGCTGCTTTCGCTGCCCTCAATCAACTCAGGCATGTGGCCGCGATTTAAACCGCAAGCGGCCAATACTTGGTCGGACCAATCGCGTTTGGCCACATCCAGCCATAAAGTGCCTGCCGCATCAGACATTTCCGACACCTTTTTACCCGTCATCATCAGGCGGATATAATCTTTGGGCAGCAACACGGTAGCCGTTTGAGAAAACACTTCGGGCTCGTGTTTGGCAACCCATAACAATTTCGGCGCAGTAAAGCCGGGCATGGCCAGATTACCCGTGATGGTATGCAAATCAGGCACCAGCGCTTCCAATTCACTGCATTCAGCAGCGCTGCGCGTATCGTTCCATAAAATAACAGGGCGCAAAGGCCGATTAGAAGCATCCAACAACACGGCACCGTGCATCTGGCCGGAAAGGCCGATGGCTTTAACCTGCCGCCACGCATCGCCGCTTTTTTCCCGCATTTCCTCAATCAAAAGGTTGGTAGCGCGCCACCATTCTTCCGCATTTTGTTCAGACCAATGCAAATGAGGCCGCTGAATGCTCAGAGGCACACCGTGTGCCTGAACAATGCGGCCATGTTCGTCGGTCAGTAGCGCTTTGATTTCAGAAGTTCCGAAGTCGAGACCAAGATACATTTGAATTCTCCTTTGTTTTTTACATCATTATACCTAAAAAATATTATGATTAAATTGAGTGTTTTTATTTTAAACAAATGCCTGTCTGAAAAAAACGGGCTGTTTCCATCAGCCCGTTTTATTTGATTATCCTACCAGCTTGCGAACTTCATCGACCTGCTCGCGCAACAGCGCTTCAAATTCAGGTTTTCCGGCCAATTCGCCAAACAAAGCCTTATCGCTGGCAAACACATGAACCGGATCGGCGGATTCATACATGGCATGCACGGCCGCTTCGTCGAGAATGCCGTCTTGGTAGGTAAACGGCAATTTGCCTTGGTGCCAACGCTCCATAAATATGAAAAACAGAGCGGGCAATTTGGCAGTGGCGGCGGGGCGTGCTCCTTGTTTGAAACGCTCGATCAAAGTCGGCTGAATTTGCGCCGGAATTTTGGAGAAGCCGTCGGCTGCAACGCGCTGATTGGTATCTTTGATGTGAGGGTTGGTAAAACGATCCAACACGACATCGCGATATTTACCCAAATCAATCAATTCATTACCTAGACTGGGAATCACATCTTCGGTTACATAATCGTAGGCGATTTTTCTTACCGTATCAAGATTGGTGCTATCGTGGATGTACAACTCGCCCAGCAGCGTACCGGCCCAAGCAATCGCCGCATGCGGCACGTTCAACACGCGGATTTTCGCTTCTTCATAGGGAATAACCGATTCAACCAGCTCTACACCAACTTTTTCCAACGCAGGGCGCACGTTATCTTTGAAATTATCTTCGATAACCCATTGAATAAACGATTCGCCCATCACCGGTGCTTTATCGGAAATGCCGGTTTTCTCTTTAATCCGCGCAGGCAAATCTTCTGCCGGGCGCGGCACGATGCGGTCAACCATGGTGTTGGGCGTAGTAACGTGTGTTTTCATCCATTCAGCAATGTCGTTTTGCCCGGTCAGGCCGAGAAACTCAACCAAGCCGTCGTGAAACCGCTCGCCGTTGTGGCGCACATTGTCGCAGCAGAGCAAAGTTACATCGCCATCAGCGAGCTGCATGCGTTTTTTAAGGATTTTGGCGATGATGCCGTAGATGGTCTGATTGCCACCTGCCAAATCGGCTTTCAATGCGGGATCGTTTTGAACCAGTTTGAAATTGCTGTCGAGATAATAGCCGGATTCGGTTACGGTAAAGGCAATCACTTTGGTCGAGGGCTTAGCGCCTTCGTCAATCAACGGTGCCAAATCGGCCTGCCAAGGAATCAGTTTTTGAATGGATTTGATCACCTCATATTGGCGCTCGTCGCTCGGGCTGATGGTTTCCAATACATATTCGCCATTCTGCGCCGATAAGGCTTGAATGGTATGCTCGCTATCATCGCGGATATTACCCGCTGCAATACTCCAACTATCGTCGCCCTGCTTAATCAATTCATTGAGATACCATGCCTGATGGCCGCGATGAAAACTGCCCAAACCGATATGAAGCCAAGTGTTTTTACTCATTATGTATACTCCTTGTGAAAACTTGAGGTTGACAAATCTAACACGCCGAAACGTGATTAAATTTAAGGGAAACGATGATGGTTGATTGCCTATGATTGTTGCATGATTAGCATAAAAAGCCAAGCCTCTATACTAGTTTCATTCAAAGGTAAAGCAATAAATAACAATCGATTTGATATATAACAGCAAAGACTAGTTTTGTTATTGAATGTTATAAAAAATGCCTGTCTGAAATTTTCAGACAGGCATTTTTACCGGTTTTATAGATAAACAGTGATTAAGCGCCGTAAACCGGATATTTAGCGCACAAAGCCGTTGCTGCTTGAGCAACACGTTTCAGCGTAGCTTCGTCTTGCGGGTTCTCCAAAACATCAGCGACCAGATTAGCCAATTCACGGGCGTCGGCCTCTTTAAAGCCGCGAGTGGTAATGGCCGCCGCACCAACGCGAACGCCGGAGGTCACAAACGGTTTTTCAGGATCGTTTGGAATCGCGTTTTTATTAATCGTAATATGAGCTTTACCCAAAGCTTCTTCAGCCGCCTTGCCGGTGATATTTTTAGCGCGCAGATCAACTAAAAACACATGGCTTTCAGTGCGGCCAGAAATAATGCGTAAACCACGTTTAACCAATTCTTCCGCCATCGCGGCCGCATTGATTTTCACTTGTTTGGCGTATTCTTTAAACTCGGGTTCCAATGCCTCTTTAAACGCTACCGCTTTGGCCGCAATCACGTGCATCAGCGGGCCGCCTTGCAAACTTGGGAAAATAGCCGAATTCAGGGCTTTTTCATGCGTATTGTCGCGGCACAGAATCACGCCGCCGCGCGGGCCGCGCAAGGTTTTGTGCGTGGTCGTGGTCACAAAATCGGCAAACGGCACCGGATTCGGATATTCGCCGCCAGCGACCAAGCCCGCATAATGCGCCATATCAACAAACAAATAAGCACCCACTTTATCCGCGATTTCGCGGAATTTCGCCCAATCGATTTGCAAGGCATAGGCAGAAGCACCCGCCACAATCATCTTCGGTTTATGCTCCAAAGCCAAACGCTCTACTTCGGCATAATCCAACACTTCGTTTTCATCCAAACCATAAGTAATCGCGTTGTAAAGTTTGCCGGAAATGTTAACCGATGCACCGTGAGTCAAATGGCCGCCGTGCGCCAAACTCATGCCAAGAATCGTGTCGCCCGGTTTCAGCACGGAAGCATAAACGGCCTGATTGGCTTGCGAGCCGGAATGCGGCTGTACGTTGGCATATTCAGCACCAAACAATTTTTTCACACGATCGATTGCCAGCTGTTCGGCTACGTCTACATATTCGCAGCCGCCATAATAACGTTTGTTCGGATAGCCTTCGGCATATTTGTTAGTCAGTTGGCTGCCCTGAGCTTCCATCACGGCGCAGCTTACATAGTTTTCCGAAGCGATTAATTCGATATGGTCTTGCTGGCGCTGAACTTCGTCGGCAATAGCCGCCGCCAGCTCCGGATCATATTTTGCAATGGTTACGCTTTTTGAGAACATAATTTGACCTTTTCATTAATAAGTAGCGGGATAAGGAATAAAATATTTAGAAAATCACAATCCGGCAGATTGCAAAAACTGTGCGGATTCTGAATCTTTCCATCTGGATTGTCAACAATATGACAAATACCCGCCGGCAGCTTGCAAAACCCTCTGTTTCAGGATAGGCGTCATATCAAAACTGCGGTAAGATTACAAAATATTTTTCCAGTTTTTCAGACAGGCATGTTCATAAGCAAAATGCCTGTCTGAAACCGTTTCAACCCATACCCAGAAATTACTATGAAAACAGCAGAACTTCGCCAAAAATTCCTGAAATTCTTCGAATCAAAAGGCCACACCATTGTTCGTTCGTCTAGCCTGGTGCCGCATAACGACCCTACCCTGCTTTTTACCAATGCCGGCATGAACCAATTTAAAGATGTTTTTCTCGGCTTCGACAAACGCCCATACAGCCGCGCAACCACCGCGCAAAAATGCGTGCGCGCCGGCGGCAAGCATAACGACTTGGAAAATGTCGGCTATACCGCCCGCCATCACACATTCTTTGAAATGATGGGCAATTTCTCTTTCGGCGATTATTTCAAACGCGATGCGATTCATTTTGCATGGGAATTTCTAACCGGCTCCGAGTGGCTGAACCTGCCGAAAGAAAAGCTTTTGGCCACCGTTTATGCTGAAGACGAAGAAGCTTACAATATTTGGCTCAACGAAATCGGCATGCCGGCGGAAAAAATCATCCGCATCGGCGACAACAAAGGTGCCAAGTATGCCTCCGACAACTTCTGGCAAATGGGCGACACCGGCCCTTGCGGCCCCTGCTCCGAAATTTTCTACGACCACGGCGACCACATCTGGGGTGGCCCGCCGGGAAGCCCTGAAGAAGACGGCGACCGTTTCATCGAAATCTGGAATTGCGTATTCATGCAGTTCAACCGCGACGAAGCCGGCAATATGAACCCGCTGCCCAAGCCTTCCGTTGATACCGGCATGGGCTTGGAGCGTATGGCCGCGGTGATGCAGCACGTTAACAGCAATTATGAAATCGATTTGTTTGAAAACCTGCTTAAAGCCGCCGCCCGTGAAACCGGTATTGAATTCACGATGGAGCAGCCGAGCCTGAAAGTGATTGCAGACCATATCCGCGCCTGCTCCTTCCTGATTGCCGACGGCGTGATGCCGGGCAATGAAGGCCGCGGTTATGTATTGCGCCGCATTATCCGCCGTGCCGTACGCCACGGCTACAAGCTCGGTCAGAAACAACCGTTTTTCTACAAACTGGTGCCCGATTTGGTTAAAGAAATGGGCGCGGCCTATCCCGAGCTGAAAGAAAAGCAAACGCAAATTATGGAAGCCTTGCGCGGTGAAGAAACCCGTTTCGGAGAAACGCTGGAAAAAGGCATGGGCTTGTTTAACCAAGTTTGGTTTGGCATGAAGTTTTTAAAATTAGAAAGCTTGTTGCCTGCCGATGGTGCCGGCTCGCCTTTGAGCCTCTCCACAGAAGAAGGCACCGCATTTACCGCTGCTTCCCGCTCGCATAGCGGCAATAAGCAAATTGTGATTCGCCCCAACGTGGCCAACAGCCTGAACGAAAGCATCGTGCTGGATTTCAACGATGCCCTGAATGCAGCCGAGCTTGCCGATTTACGCAAAGCCGACGATCTTTCACAGTATCCCAAATATCCCTATGCCCTTGCCTTGGAACGCTATGTTCGCGAAAACATTGCCAACAGCAAATTGATTATGCCCGGCGATATGGTGTTCAAACTCTACGATACCTACGGTTTTCCTTACGACTTAACAGCCGATATGGCACGGGAATTAGGTATTGAATTAGACGAAGAAGGCTTTGAACGTGAAATGGAGGCTCAGCGCAACCGCGCCCGCGCCGCGCAAAGCTTCAAAGCCAACGCCCAAGTTGCCTACAACGGCGCCGACAGCCAGTTTCACGGCTATGACAAACGCGAATGCGAAGCGACCATTTTGGCTTTGTATAAAGGCAGCGAAGCGGTTGATGAATTACAGGCAGGCGAAAGCGGTATTGTCGTGCTCGATCACACCCCGTTTTATGCGGAAAGCGGCGGGCAAGTTGGTGATGTAGGCTACATTTTCAGCGGAGAACACCGGTTTGAGGTGGTTGATACGCAAAAAATCAAAGCCTCGGTGCACGGACAATTCGGCGGGGTGGTTTCAGGCAGCCTGAAGGTCGGCGACAGCGTTGTGGCTCAAGTAAACGAACACATCCGTGATGCTATTACAAAAAATCACAGCGTAACCCACCTAATGCACCAAGCCCTGCGCGAGGTATTGGGTACGCATGTCGAACAAAAAGGTTCGCTGCAAAATGCCGAGCTGACCCGCTTCGACATTTCCCATCCGCAAGCCATCAGCGCGGAAGAAATCGCCGAAGTGGAACGTCGGGTTTTACATGCCATTATGCAAAACGTGCCCGTCCGCATCGAAACCATGAGCATGGAAGAAGCCCAGAAAACCGGCGCCATGATGCTGTTTGGCGAAAAATACGGCGACTTCGTGCGCGTGGTAACAATGGATCAATATTCCACCGAGCTCTGCGGTGGCACGCACGTTGCACGCACCGGCGATATCGGCTGCTTCAAAATCATCAGCGAAGGCGGTATTGCCGCCGGCATCCGCCGCGTCGAAGCGATTACCGGCCAAGCCGCTTTGGCATGGGCGCAAAATCAAGAGCGCCTACTGAAAGACATTATTGCCGAAGTAAAAGCACAAACCGAAAAAGACGTGCTGACAAAAATTCAGACAGGCTCCGAACGCACCAAGCAGCTTGAGAAAGCTCTGCAAGCGGCAAAAACCGAACTGGCTAAACATGCCGGCGCCAAACTGCTCGACAACGCTAAAGACTTGGGCAGTGCTTTGTTGGTCGCTACACAAATCGAGGCAGATGCAGGCGCCTTGCGCGATATCGTAACCGACTTAACCGGCAAATCTGATAAAGCCGTGGTTTTACTGGCATCGGTAAACGACGGTAAAGTGGCTCTGTGTGCCGGCGTTTCCAAACCGCTGACCGCAAAAATCAAAGCCGGCGATTTGGTTAAATTTGCCGCCGAACAAGTTGGCGGCAAAGGCGGCGGCCGACCGGATTTGGCGCAGGCAGGCGGCACAGATGCCGACAAATTGCCGCAGACATTGGCAAGCGTAGCTGATTGGGTTAACGCAAAACTGATCTGATCGTTACCGTTTTTTCACAATAAAAAGGCTGTCTGAAATGTTTTCAGACAGCCTTTTTAGCGATTGTAGTCAAAAGAATTTTTCAATCAGAATATTTACCATATCAATAGCTTAACTATCAAAAGACAAAAACAAATGCCTGTCTGAAACGCCGATGCAAAGCTTTCAGACAGGCATTTGTTTGCCCAAACCCATCAAATTACGAATGACACCTGATGCCTAAAACAGCCTGATTTATTTAATTACCTTCCGATTCAATCATTTCATAAATTTACAATGTAAAATTGTCGACAATCTTTCTTGACCTGTGTACTATCCTTTCAAAGCCCCAACCACTCGAATAATGATGGTGGTTTTACCCATCAACGTTTTCATACTAAAAGAAAGAAAGATACCTTCATGCACTTAACATCTCGCGAACAAGAAAAATTGATGTTGTTTCTGGCAGGAGAATTGGCTGCCAAACGTCGTGCACGCGGTTTGAAGCTGAACTATCCGGAAGCCATCGCCTATGTTTCCAGCCATTTGCAAGAAGCCGCTCGAGATGGCATGAGCGTGGCCGAACTGATGCAATACGGTGCCACCCTTCTGACGGCAAACGATGTGATGGACGGCGTGGCCGATATGGTGCACGAAGTGCAGATTGAAGCGACTTTCCCCGACGGCACCAAATTGGTAACGGTGCACCAGCCGATTCGTTAATCAATGCGGGCGATAAACACTATAGATAAATGCCTGAATCCACATGATTTCAGACAAGCTCTAAGATTTACAAAGAAAGAAAAAATATGATGAAACCCGGAGAATACCTTCCTTCACAAGGCGATATCGCCGCGAATCTCAATCGGGCTACTCGCATATTAGAAGTGGTGAATCTTGGCGATCGTCCGATTCAAGTGGGCTCCCACTTTCATTTTTATGAAACCAATCCGGCGCTGCAATTCGATCGCGAACAAAGCAAAGGTTTCCGCTTGAATATCCCGAGCGGCAATGCGGTACGCTTCGAGCCGGGCGAGCGCAAAACAGTTGAGCTGGTCGCTTTCGGCGGTAATCAAAACCTGCATGGCTTTCATAACCGTGTGAACGGGCAAGTCGCCATACCGAAAACCGACGGCAAGGCCGCACTCACCATCCCGCGTGCCCAATATATCGCCACCTACGGCCCGACGGTTGGCGACAAAATCCGTTTGGCCGATACCAATCTATTTGCCACCATCGAACAAGACTTGTTGACCTATGGCGACGAATGCAAATTCGGCGGCGGGAAATCCGTACGCGACGGCATGGCGCAATCGGCTACCGCACCGCGTGCAGATGAAAACGTTTTGGATTTTGTGATTACCAATGTCGTCATTATCGATCACTCTGGCATTATTAAAGCCGATATCGGCATGCGTAACGGCAAGATTGCTGGCATAGGCCAAGCGGGCAATCCCGACACGATGGACGGCGTAACACCCAATATGATTATCGGCGCGGCAACCGAAGTGCACAACGGTGCACATTTGATTGCTACCGCCGGCGGTATTGATACGCACATCCATAATATTTGCCCACAGCAAATCGCCCATTCGATAGAAAGCGGCATCACAACTATGATTGGCGGCGGCACCGGCCCGGCCGACGGCACCAACGCCACCACGGTTACACCGGGCGCATGGAATTTGCAGCGCATGTTGCAAGCCGCAGAAGCCTATCCTGTGAATCTCGGCTTTTTCGGCAAAGGCAATTGCGCTTCCGTCGCTCCCCTGCGCGAGCAAATCGAAGCGGGCGCACTGGGGCTGAAAATCCATGAAGACTGGGGCGCTACGGCCGCAGTCATTGATGCCAGCCTGACAGTAGCCGACGAAATGGATGTTCAAATCGCCATTCACACCGATACGCTCAACGAAGGCGGCTTTCTGGAAGACACCATGAAAGCGATTGACGGGCGGGTTATCCATACGTTTCACACCGAAGGCGCCGGCGGCGGTCATGCCCCCGATATTATCAAAGCCGCCATGTATCCCAACGTATTGCCCGCCTCTACCAACCCGACGCGCCCTTATACCGTCAATACCATCGACGAACATTTGGATATGCTGATGGTGTGCCACCACTTGGATAAACGCGTGGCAGAAGACGTGGCTTTTGCCGACAGCCGCATCCGCCCAGAAACCATCGCCGCCGAAGATATTCTGCATGATATGGGTGTTTTTTCCATCATGAGTTCGGATTCACAAGCAATGGGGCGCCCTGCCGAAGTGATTTTACGCACTTGGCAAACGGCCGACAAAATGAAGCAGCAACGCGGCGCCTTACCTGAAGACGAACAAGACAGCGATAACTTTCGGATTAAACGTTATATCGCGAAATACACGATTAATCCGGCGATTGCGCACGGCATCAGCCAGCATGTCGGCTCGATTGAAGTGGGGAAAATGGCCGATATCGTATTGTGGAAACCGGCGTTTTTCGGCGTTAAACCGGAAATCATCATTAAAAACGGTTTCATCAGCTACGCCCGCATGGGTGATCCAAACGCAAGCATCCCGACGCCACAACCGGTTATCTACCGTCCGATGTTTGGCGCACACGGGCATGCGGTAACAGAAACAGCGGTGCTGTTCGTATCGAAAGCCGCCGTTGAAGCCAATATCCGTGAAAAATACGGCCTGAAAAAACAAACTATTGCAGTGGAAAATTGCCGCAATATCGGCAAAAAAGATTTGGTGCACAACAACGCTATGCCGGAAATCACCGTTGATCCGGAGCGCTATCAAGTATGCGTTAGCGGTGAGCACATCATCTGCGAACCTGCCTCCAAACTCCCTTTGGGACAACGCTATTTCTTGTTCTAACCAACCCAAAAATGATTTTTTGCATGCTTGAATATTGCATTGATAAGTAGATACCTATGAACCTGATTATTGAAGATATTCTCCCAGAAAATACCGCAGTGCCGCCGGAAGCGGAAAGAGATACCGTAGAAATCGAATGGTATGAAGCGGATCGCCGTATTCTGCGAAAAACAACGGCCAGCGGGCGTGACGTTGCCTTTCGTTTGCTGCGCGAAGGCCAACGCTTGGCGCACGGTGATTTGGTTCATGCCGATAATAAATTGGCTATTAATGTTGCCATAAAGCCTAGTGAAGTGATTGTTTTATCGCCGAAAACACTGCCGGATATGGCACGGGTTTGCTATGAAATCGGCAACAAGCATTCTCCTTTGTTTCTGGACGGTAACGAAGTGATTATGCCTTACGATAAACCCATGTTTCTTTGGTTGGAGGCTGCCGGCTTTCAGCCCAAACAGGATTGCCGCAGATTAAGCCATGCCTTGAAAGCCAATTCGGCTCAAGGTGCCGGAGGCCATTCTCACCACCATCACGCAGGCCACCATCATCATGAGTACTAAGCTGACCGCCCTGCTGCATTTGGTTGACCCCACCCTGCCCATCGGCGGCTTCAATCATTCCGGAGGATTGGAAACCTTTGTTCAGCAAGGCATTGTGACCAACGCGGCGCATCTGAAATCGTATGTGTTGACGCAATTGTTTCAAAACTGGGTTCACAACGACGGCGCTTATGTGGCTCTGGCTTACGAAGCGGCAGCAAACGCCGATATTGAAGCACTTATCCGGCTTGATAAAAAAATCGGCAGCAATAAAGCGCCACGGGAAATCCGCGAAGCCACTGCCAAATTAGGCGGCAGATTATTAAAGATTTTTGCCCGCTATGAAAAACATGATTTATTAATTGCTTTTCAGACGGCCTTAGAACAGAAACAGATTCAAGGCTTTTACCCCGTGGTATTCGGTTTACTCGCAGCGATAAGCAAACAGCCGAAAGACCAAACGCTGACCGCTTTTTACTATAACGCTGCAGTCGGCGCGGTAACCAACGGCGTTAAGCTGATTCCGCTCAGCCAGATGGACGGGCAAGATATTTTATTTGAATTGCGTCAGGCCATCGCCGAAGCAGTCGATTTAAGCCTGAAACCCGATTTAACTTGGCTGGGTGCGGCCTGCATAGCCAGCGACATTCGCGCGATGCAACACGAACGTTTGTATTCCCGCTTGTATATGAGTTAATGCCGCCCCGGCTAACTGGAATTACGATTAATTGACTTTTCTCATTAAAAAATAAGGAACTTTACCCATGAAAAAATTGCTTGCTTCTGTTGCTTTCTTAACTGCATCCGCTATGGCCTTTGCCCATCCGGGGCATGAGGGAGACGCAAGCGGCTTTGTGCACGGTTTTTTACACCCAATTAGCGGGCTAGACCATATTCTCGCCATGCTGGCTGTCGGTTTATGGGCGGCTTCATTTTCAGGCAAAGCACGCTGGCTGATTCCGGCCAGCTTTGTCGGCGTGATGTCGGTCGGTTTTTTAATCGGGGCCAATGGCGGCGAAATTCCAATGACTGAGCAAGGCATCGCCGCCTCTGTGTTGGTTATCGGCTTGGCTGCCGCTTGGGCGCAACGCATTCCGGCTAGTATAGCCGCCGTTGTAGTAGGTTTATTCGCTTTATTTCATGGCGTGGCACATGGTGCGGAAATGCACGGCAACGCAGGCCTCTATGCCATCGGATTCATTCTCAGCACCGCAGCCTTGCATGCCGCCGGTTTCTTTGCAGGTCTTTTACTCAATAAAAATGTATGGGTAAACCGCATAGTCGGTACGGCAATTGGTGCTGCCGGATTGAGCATGATGCTGGCCGGCTAACGCGATCCAAACCAAACATCTAAATCTGTTTTGTAAAAACGAAGACAGGAACAACCCATGCGCAGCTATATCAAAATCGGCGTTGCCGGCCCGGTAGGAGCAGGAAAAACGGCTTTAATCGAGCGGCTTACCCGCCAAATGGCTTCTCAATACAGTATTGCCGTTATCACTAACGATATTTACACCCGTGAAGATGCCGAATTTCTTACTAAGAATAGCTTGCTTCCTCCCGAACGGATTATGGGTGTTGAAACCGGCGGCTGCCCGCACACCGCGATACGCGAAGATGCTTCCATGAATCTGGAAGCCGTTGATGAAATGGTGGCTCGCTTTCCCGACGTTGAAATCATATTCATCGAATCGGGTGGAGATAACCTTTCTGCTACGTTCAGCCCGGATTTAGCCGACGTGACCATTTTTGTGATTGATGTCGCCCAAGGCGAAAAAATTCCGCGCAAAGGCGGGCCCGGCATTACTCGTTCTGATTTATTGGTCATTAATAAAATCGATCTTGCTCCGTTTGTAGGCGCTGATTTGAAAGTAATGGAACGGGATTCGCAACGCATGCGGAAAGGGCAACCGTTTGTTTTTACCAATTTAATGAAAGATGAGCATTTGCAAGATGTTATCGGTTGGATTCGTAAGTATGCCCTGCTGGAAAACATCGACGAACCAGCCGGCTTGGTACGCTAAATAGCTCGGCTACTTACTTATGCGATCGAACTGTTTTGAGCTGACACGGATATAGATTGATTATGCATGCCAAGCTAACCCTATCGACCCAAACTCGTAACAGGCAAACCATACTCAACAACAGTTTTGCAACACCACCGCTGAAACTATTGGCCTTACCGCCACAACAGCACGGCATTTTGCATGTAGTACAGATGTCATCTTCGCCGGGCTTGTTGGCGGGAGATGTGATTGATACCGAAATAAGCCTTGAGGAACATACTGCCCTGTCTTTCTACACGCAGGCGTTTACACGGGTTTTGAGCATGGATAAGGGAGAAAAAGCGCAACAGCGCACCCTTATCAGACAGGCACCGCACAGCAAATTGTGTTACCTGCCTCATCCGTTGGTTTTGCACAAAGACAGCACCTTAATCCAGACCACCGATATTGAATTGAGCGATGGTTGTACTTTGCTCTACGGCGAAATCATCGCAGCCGGTCGGATATTGAACGATGAACGTTTTGCTTTTGCCTATCTGTCTTCCCATTTGAATATCCGTCATAACGGAGCAGAAGTAGTTACCGACAACATCCAATGGCAACCGCAAAAATACGCGCTGGATGTTATCGGGCAGATGGAGCACTACACCCATCAGCTTAATCTATTTTATGTCGACACCGGTTTGGCTTCATCCGAAATCCGCCTGATGGTCGATCAGCTTTACGAAGATTTATCTACACAATTTACGGATAACGGCAAAGGGGTGTTATGGGGCATTACTCAAGCCAACCATCACGCATTGTGCTTGCGAGCGTTATCCGACAATGCCCAGGCTTTGCAAACCCTAATGCAGGAAGCCGTAGCAAAACTTTATACGGAACAAGTTTCTCCGCTTACGGCCGCTTTTTTCCGTTAAGCGAAAAATACAGAAATCTAACTGACTCAACACTGAAAAAATTAGATGAATAGCGTTACACAAGAAAAATAGATACGAATTTGATTAGTTACATTGGATTTACCCCTCAACTTCTGGAGATAACCACTATGATGACAAAACGTAAGTTTTTATTGTCAGTATTTTGTTCGGCCTTACTGCTATGCGGCTGCGGCCAAAAATCAGCGGAGCAAACAAGCCAAGCCGAACCGGGCTCGGCGCCGCAAGCTGCTTCCGGTAAAGACACGATTAAAGTCGGCATATTGCATTCTTTAAGCGGAACCATGGCGATTTCAGAATCCACCTTAAAAGATACGGTGTTGATGCTGATTGACGAACAAAATGCTAAAGGCGGCGTTTTGGGCAAAAAATTAGAGCCCGTTGTGGTTGATCCTGCATCGAATTGGCCTTTGTTTGCGGAAAAAGCCCGTGAATTGTTAGCCAGAGACAAAGTGGCCGTTACCTTCGGCGGTTGGACTTCGGTTTCGCGTAAATCCATGCTGCCCGTCTTTGAAGAGTTGAACGGCATCCTGTTTTATCCAGTGCAATGGGAAGGCCAAGAATCTTCCGGCAACATTTTCTATACCGGCGCCACGCCGAACCAGCAAGCAATTCCGGCCATTGATTATCTGTTAGAACAAGGCGTTAAGCGCTTTGCCCTGTTAGGCACCGACTACGTTTACCCCAGAACAACCAATAAAATTTTAGAAGCCTATCTGAAATCCAAAGGCATTGCCGCGAGTGACATCATGGTGAACTACACGCCGTTCGGGCAATCCGACTGGCAATCCATCGTATCGGATGTGAAGAAATTCGGTAGCGGCGGCAAAACGGCTGTTGTTTCCACCATTAACGGCGATGCAAACGTTCCTTTTTATAAAGAACTGGCCAATCAAAGCATTACGCCCGAGCAAATCCCGGTTATCGCCTTCTCGGTAGGCGAACAAGAACTTTCGGGCATCGATACCAAACCGTTGGTCGGCCACTTGGCTGCTTGGAATTATTTCGAACGCATTGATAAACCGGAAAACAGCACATTTATTAAAGCTTGGAAAGCATACAAGAAAAGCGACAATGCGGTAACCAACGACCCGATGGAAGCAACCTACATCGGATTCAACATGTGGGTGAAAGCGGTAGAAAAAGCAGGCTCAACCGATGTTGATGCCGTTAAAAAAGCTCTGCTCGGTATTGAAGTGCCGAATCTGACCGGCGGCAAAGCCAAAATGCTGACCAACCATATGATTACGAAGCCTGTATTCATCGGTGAAATCCAAGATAACGGCCAATTTGACGTTGTATGGCAAACTGAAGGCGAAGTTGCCGGCGAAGCTTGGTCTCCGCTGTTGAACGAATCGAAAAATCTGATTGCCGACTGGAGCGAGTCTGTGAAATGCGGTGCTTACGATAAAGTCGCTAAAAAATGTACTGCGGGCGTTAAATAAATAAGACTAAGGCTGTCTGAAAATGCAATGAAATTTCAGACAGCCTTTTTATACGGATATCTACGCTGATAAAACAGAAAAGGACGATTTATGAAGTCTTTGCCTCAACTCATAAATGCATTTGGCAGCTGTTTGCTGATCCTTGCATTAAACCTGATTTCCCTTCCTGCTTTAGCAGATGAAGGTGCCGCTTCTGCGACAAACACCACCATTAATAGCAACAGCCAAACGGCGCCAAAAGATTTTCAGACAGCCTTACAAGGCTTGCTATCGAATAATTTTTCAGAAAAACAAGCGGCTGTGGAATCACTGCCCTCATTTAAGCATCCCCATCACTTGGAAATCTTAAACGCATTGGCCGACGGCAGATTGGTAACGGCGGGGAATCAGTTTTTCATTAAAGATGAAGCCGCCGATAACTATACATCCATAGAAACATTGGAGCCTGCCGCCGCCCAACCTTCGAATACGAAAAAAGTAACCATCAATAATAAAATCCGGCAGTGGATTCGCAATTATGTGGCCAAAAACGCGTTACTCAGCAACGCGCCCGAACAACGTAAAAAAGCCATCGAGCAAATGCTGCAAAAAAATGATGCTGCAGCCTTGGCTCAAGTGCAAGCGGCACTACCGAAAGAAAGCGACAAAAGCATCCGCTCTTTAATGGAAGTTTATATTGCACGTTCGGATTTACAAAGTAACGACACCAGCCGCCATGCCGCCGCCATCAGTGCTTTAGGCGATACGGCGTTGGCAGAAAACTTGGCCGCCTTGAAAAATTATGCGCAAAAAGCCCCTACCCCAGCTTTGAAAGCACAAGCGGAAAAAGCAATATCGTCTATTCAAACCAAGCTCGATCTACTAAGCGGCGTTGAAACCTTAAGCTTCGGTTTGAGCTTGGGCTCAGTGCTGGTACTGACCGCCATCGGTTTGGCCATTACCTTCGGCGTGATGGGCGTGATTAATATGGCACACGGCGAACTAATGATGATTGGCGCCTATTGCGCGTATGTGGTTCAGCTTTTGATGCCAAACCAGGTTGCTTGGTCGCTTGCTATTTCGGTGCCGGTTGTCTTTATTGTAAGCGGCTTTATCGGCGTATTGATTGAGCGCTTCGTTGTGCGCTATCTATATGGCCGACCGTTGGAAACATTACTGGCCACCTTCGGTATCAGCCTCATATTGCAACAAGCTGTTCGCAGTATTTTTTCTCCGCTCAACAGATTGGTTCAAAGCCCAAGTTGGATGAGCGGTGCGTGGGATATCTTTCCCGGGCTATCCATCACATGGAATCGTGTTTACATCTTTATTTTCTGCATGCTGTGTTTCTTCGCTTTATTGGCGGTGATGAAACGCACCCGCCTCGGCTTGGAAGTGCGTGCGGTTTCTCAAAACAGGCATATGGCGCGCGCCATGGGCATCAGCGACAGAAAAGTCGATATGCTGACTTTCGGCTTGGGCTCGGGCGTTGCGGGTATTGCCGGTGTCGCTTTATCCCAATTGACCAACGTAGGCCCTAATTTGGGGCAACAGTATATCGTTGATTCGTTTATGGTGGTGGTGGTCGGCGGGGTAGGCAATCTGTGGGGAACGCTGGTGTCCGGGCTGACGTTGGGCGTGATAAATAAATTATTCGAGCCTTGGTTGGGTGCGGTTTTAGCTAAAGCCGTTGTGTTGGTATTGATTATTTTGTTTATCCAAAAATATCCACGTGGTCTGTTTCCACAAAAAGGTAGAGGTGTCGAATGAATTCTATCGTTTTCAATGCGTTCAAACGTGAACCGCGCTTAGGCAAAATTACCCTGACTTTGTTGGTTCTTTTAATTGTGATTGTTCCGATCGGAAATTTATTAATTCCCTCCAGTAGTGCGCTGCATATTTCAACTTATATCGTGACCCTATTGGGCAAATACCTTTGCTATGCCTTATTGGCGCTGGCACTTGATTTGGCTTGGGGCTACCTTGGCATCCTCAGCTTGGGGCACGGTGCATTCTTTGCCTTGGGCGGCTACGCAATGGGCATGTATTTGATGCGAGGAATCGGCGCCAACGGCGCTTATGGCAATGCAAGCCTGCCTGACTTTATGGTGTTTCTCGGCTGGACGGAACTTCCCTGGTTTTGGATGGGCAGCGAATATTTTATTTGGGCGTTTGTCATGATGCTGTTCATCCCCGGGCTCTTGGCTTTTATCTTGGGCTGGTTGTGTTTCAGATCGCGTGTTTCCGGTGTGTATCTGTCTATCATTACCCAAGCGATGACTTATGCTTTGATGCTGTCGTTTTACCGTAATGAAATGGGCTTCGGCGGCAACAACGGGCTGACCGATTTCAAAGATATTCTAGGCTTCAGCTTAACTTCCGATACCACGCGCGTTGCTTTATTCGCCATTACCGGCGTTGCGGTGTTGGCTACCTACGGATTGTTGCGGAATATTATGAATTCCCGTTTGGGCAAGCTGGTGATTGCCGTTCGCGATGCTGAGATGCGGGTTAGGTTCGTTGGTTTCCGTGTCGATCATGTCAAATTGGCTATTTTTGTTTTATCCGCCATGATTGCCGGGGTTGCCGGGGCATTGTATGTGCCGCAGGTCGGCATCATAAATCCGAGCGAGTTTGCGCCGTTGGCTTCCATCGAAATCATTATTTGGGTTGCGCTGGGCGGCCGCGCCACTTTATTCGGCGCCATTATCGGCGCATTCGTGGTCAATTATGCCAAAACCTGGCTGACCGCGGCTTTTCCCGATGCTTGGTTATTTTTCTTAGGTGCGCTCTTCGTGCTGGTAACCATCTTCCTGAAAGAAGGCATTGCCGGCTTATTGGCAAAAAAAGAACAGCAAGCGGCAACACCGTCAGATGGAAATCAAATCACTGAGGAGAAAACAGCATGAGCGCAGCCCGAGAAAACCGTTTCGATAACCTGCATATCGATAACAAATACACTCTATATATGGAAGACGTTTCCGTCAGCTTTGATGGATTCAAAGCGATTAACGGGCTCAATTTATACATCGATAAAGGCGAGCTGCGTTGCATCATCGGCCCGAATGGTGCCGGAAAATCAACCATGATGGACATCATTACCGGCAAAACACGCCCCGATCAGGGCAACGTTTGGCTGGGGCAAAGCCATAACTTGCTTGAGATGGACGAAGCGCAAATTGCCCGCGCCGGTATCGGTCGAAAATTTCAAACGCCGACCGTATTTGAATCTCTCAGCGTGTATGACAACTTATCTCTCGCAGCAGCAGGCAGTAAAAGCATATTCGGCGCATTTTTCGGACAAGGCCGCAAGCTTTCCGCCGAACAAAACGATTTGCTTGATCAGGTGTTGGAAACCATCGGTTTAGCAGAAACCCGAAACAATCAGGCCGGTGTTTTATCGCATGGTCAGAAGCAATGGCTGGAAATAGGCATGCTTTTGATGCAGAAACCACAATTATTGCTGATTGACGAGCCGGTAACCGGCATGACGCACGGTGAAATCGATCGAACGGCCGAGCTGCTTACTTCTTTGGCCGGGAAGCAAGCCGTGGTGGTAGTGGAACACGATATGGAATTCGTTCGCAAGATTGCGCGGAAAGTAACCGTTTTGCACCAAGGCAGTGTGCTGGCTGAAGGAAGCCTGTCTGAAGTGCAGAACAACCAACAAGTGATTGATGTGTATTTGGGCGGCAGCCATTAAGGTTGTCTGAAAAACGGCTTGGTTTTTAAAGCCAAGCCGGCATCCAAACCAATATCCGCATTTCTCAAAATTAAAGAGAAAAACGCTTAAAAGGAAAACTTATGTTATCTGTTGAAAACCTCAACCAATATTACGGCCAGAGCCATATTCTGCACGGCATCAGTTTTACCGCCCCGGAAAAAGAATGCACTTGCATCATAGGCCGCAACGGAGTCGGCAAAACCACCTTGCTGAAATCGATTATGGGGCAAGTTGCCGCCAAAGCGGATAAATTGCAGTACGGCGATGTCGATTTGCAGAAGCAACGGCCGGAAAAACGCCCCTATCACGGCATGGCTTATGTGCCGCAAGGGCGGCAAATCTTTTCTCAGCTCACAGTAGAAGACAATTTGAAAATCGGCCTGCCCGTTCACAACAAACGCAATAAAAGCGCCAGCCGAAATATTCCCGACATGATTTATGAATTGTTTCCGGTGTTGTTCGATATGAAGCATCGCCGTGGCGGCGACCTTTCCGGCGGGCAGCAACAACAACTTGCCATAGGCCGCGCCTTGGTGTTGAGCCCGAGCTTATTGATTTTAGACGAGCCGACCGAAGGCATTCAGCCTAATATCGTAGACGACATTACCAAAGTTATCCGCCGTCTTAACCAAGAATGGGGCTTAACTGTATTAATCGTTGAGCAAAAGCTCAATTTGATTAATATTTTGGCCGACAATTTCGTGTTGCTCGAAAGAGGCCATTGCGTTGCAAAAGGCAAAGGGCATGAGCTGACCGAGGAGCTAATTCAAACCTATCTGAGCGTTTGAATGGTTTATTTCATTAAATAAATTGCAAATCGGGCTGTAAACGGCGCAAAAAACCAAATACCTATTGCACCGTTTGCCGCTCGATTTTTATTTAAGCAATATAATATTGGCTCCAATACTTCAAGCCCGTTAAATTTAATATTTTAATAAGCCGTTTTCCAGACATTCAAATTGCCAACCGATTTCGTATCAAATGGTATAATCAGCCCATAAAAATAAAGCACCTCAAATTGTTCATACGCTCATAAAAGAATTAATAAGATGTTTGAATAATTGCTATTCGGAATTGCACCGTTCCTTTTCATTCCACTTACCATGATTATCCGCGATAAAACCACCCTTTCCCTCTTATTTGCATGGCACGGCACCATTTTGCCCAAAGTGCTGCCCGCCATTATCGGCTTATCGTCCGTATCCGTTTTATTGGGCATCGTGGCTCATTACAAATGGTTTTCCATCCCCACCCCGCCGGTTCTCGGCTTTACCATTTTCGGCATCATTCTTTCCATTTTCCTCGGCTTTCGCAACAACGCCTGCTACGAGCGCTGGTGGGAAGGGCGCAAGCTATGGGGCACGCTGATTGCAACACAGCGCCGGTTAATACGCGACAGCCAGATTCTGCCGATGCCCCGCCGCGAACGCCTGCTGCGCCAAACCATTCTGTTTACCCGTTTGTTACGCGACCGGCTGCGCCATGAAACCGCATATCATGAATCCCTGCTCGAATACGGCAATTTGGGCGAAAGCGGCCTGAACACATTGACTAGCGATCACATCAACCCGCCGCAATTCATTCTGGGCATGATGCAAAAAGAATTGATCAAATCGCTGAAAAATCAGGAAATCAGCGATATCGTTTATACTTCGCTAACCGAATCCATCGCCATATTGGGCAATGTGCAGGCAGGCTGCGACCGGATTGCCAGCACGCCGCTGCCGTTTGCTTATTCGGTGTTACTGCATCGCGCCATCTACAGTTTCTGCTTCATGCTGCCTTTCGGCATTGAAAACATATTAGGCTTGTGGACGCCTTTTATGGTGGCCTGGCTGGTTTACATGTTTCTCGGCTTGGATGCGCTGAGCAGCCAGTTGGAAGAGCCTTTCGGCACGCAGGATAACGATTTGCCGCTGGACGCCATCGTGCGGCTGGTGGAACGCGAGATTCTAACCGCCTTGGGCGGCACCTTGCCGGAAATGTCGGCGGCGGAACACTTCAAAGTATTGTAGTAGCCGCGCCTTTCTAAAAATCGCCGCCGCTTGCGTGCAAGGCAAACGAAAATGCCTGTCTGAATTTTCAGACAGGCATTTTTACTTACGCAAATAAAGAATCAAGGCCCATTTTTGCCTTATCCTAATTCCATGCTAATTTTCATTTCTTAGAATAGCGGGAAATCCATTCCACACTCTACCAAAATGCTTGAAAACTTATACTCCTTCAACCGGAAAATCTTTATTTTAATCAATGCCCACCCAAACGCCGATACGTTTCACGTCGAAGCCGCCATTTGGCTGGCGGAATATCTGATTATCGCATTTTTTCTGATTTTATCGGTTTATCTCGCTTGGAAACACCGCGCCGACAAGCACATTTATTTAGGCGTTTTATTCAGCACCCTTATCGGCATCGGCATCAGCTATCTGATTCGCAAAGAATTCCACTACCCGCGCCCGTTTGTTGAAAAGCTGGGCACCCATTTCTTCGAGCATGCTCCCTCTCCGTCTTTTCCGAGTAAACACCTTACCTCGATGTTTTCCGGCATCTTGTTTCTCTGCTGGTTGCCGGCAACCCGTGTTTTCGGCATCGGCTGGTTGCTGCTTGCGCTATCCGTTGCTTGGGCGCGCATTTATCTGGGCATACATTGGCCGCTGGATATGGCAGGCGCCTTTCTGGTAGGATTGGTCGCTTCTGCCTTAACTTTATCCATGCAAACCGAATGGGTTAAAAAAACAGTTTTCAGACAGGCATAAGCATAACATCAGCCTGCAGTTTTTTTCCGGTTACAATCAGGCAAAATTGCCGGCGAAAAACGATTCATCCCCTTCACAAAAAGAAAACGTATATGAATTTCAACAATCTACTTCATCAAGTTTCAAACCCCATTTGGCAAAACAAAAAACGAACAAAGCATATTCTGGCGCGTCGGGGAGGATTCTGATATGCGCATTTTATTGGTTGAAGACGACATCATGATCGGCGAAGCCGTTTCCGGCAGCCTGAAAGACGCGCGCCACACCGTAGATTGGACGCAAAACGGCTCAGCGGCATTAAGTGCGCTCGCGGCCCAAAGCTACGATTTGATGCTGCTCGATTTAGGCCTGCCGAAAAAAGACGGCTTAGACGTATTGAGCGAATTGCGCATCAACGGCAATAAGATCCCCGTGATTATTCTGACCGCCCGCGATGATCTTGAAAGCCGCCTGCGCGGATTGGACGGCGGCGCCGATGATTATCTAATCAAACCCTTCGACATGAGCGAATTGCTCGCCCGCATACGCGCCGTGTTGCGCCGCCAACACGGCTTGGCCAACAGCGAGCTGAACAACGGCATCTGGTCGCTCAATCCGGCCACTTATCAGGTGCGCCATATGGAAACAGGCGAAACCATCATCCTCAGCAACCGCGAATTTGCCATTTTCCATGCCTTAATTCAACGCCCCGGCATGATTTTGTCGCGCACCAATCTGGAAGACAAAATTTACGGCTGGGGAGAAGAGGTGGAAAGCAACGCCATTGACTACCTTATCCACGCCCTGCGGAAAAAACTCGGCGCAGACAGCATCAAAAACGTGCGCGGGGTCGGTTGGCTCGTGCCGAAGAAACAGGAAATTTAGAGCTAAAAACGCTCAAATTATCTATAATCAATCTGTGAATCGGCACTCGGAACGGCTTCCCCTTCCCATGCCTGTCTGAAAACCAATAGCAAAACGAGGTTTGCGATGAATAAACTCATTCCCCTATTACTGGCCGGCATACTGACCGCCGGTTGTACCGCCACCAATACAGCCCCTGCCGCCACTCTGGCAGGCCGCTGGCAGATTGAAGAAGTCAACCGTATCCGCCCTGAAAATCCAGCATCCATCGAATTCAAAGCGCAAGACAAAACCTACCATACCGCCGGCGGTTGCAATTCACTGTTCGGCCAATATCAGGCGCAAAACGGCAAACTACACCTATCTGATGCCGCCAGCACGCTGATGGCCTGCGAAGAGCCATTGATGAATTTGGATAACAGCCTTGCCACCATGATTGAAAACGCCTCATCCTATCAAATCAACGACAACCGCTTGGAAATCGTTGACTCGCAAGGCAAAGTTCTGCTTAAAGCCGTTAAAGCCGAACAGCAGTAAACCATGCTTAAACGCCGGCCCTCCCTGCAACTGCGCCTGATTCTCTGGCTAACGGCCACCGTTATGCTGGCAGCCATTGCCGCCAGCATAACCTCCTTTTTCGTGGTCTATCACGAAGCCCGGGAAATGCAAGACGAATTACTGGAACAAACCGCTCAATTCGCCGCCACCGCAGGGCAACCGGATAACGGCCACATCGACGACGATGTGCGAATACATCTCCAAACCGTCGATCAGCCGCGTAAAAACGATATTCCTCTGCCGAAAGGTTTGGCAAACGGCTTTCACAATATTACTCATAAAAAAGAAGATTATCGGGTATATATTTACGAAGATGCCCACGGCCAGCGCATGGCCTTATTGCAAGAAAACGACTTCTATCAAGATTCCGCCTACACCAGCGCCAGCCTGGTTATCTGGCCGATTCTGCTGCTGATACCCATTCTGGCTTTGCTCAGCTTTTTAGCCGTACATTTAAGCCTGAAACCCATCAAAAGCCTGTCTGAAAACCTGTCGCACCGCAGTGAGAACGATCTTTCACCATTATCAGAAAATAACATTCCGATTGAAATCAAAGGTTTTATTTCCGCCATCAACCGTTTGTTCGATAAAATTAAAGAAGGCATCGTCCGCCAACAGCGCTTTATCGCCGATGCCGCCCACGAGCTGCGCTCACCCATGACCGCCCTTTCATTGCAAGCGGAGCGTTTATCGCAGCGCGATCTACCGCCTGAAACCGCAGCGCAGCTCGACTCGCTGCGTGAAGGTATCCGCCGCAACCGCCATCTGCTTGAACAATTGCTAACCATCGCCCGGGCTCAGCAGGAAAACAAAACCGTTTCCTCGCAAACTTTATCCGCACGCCATATCTGCGAATGCGTGGTGCAAGATCTTTACCCGCTGGCCGAAGCCAAGAGTATCGATTTCGGCATCGACGGCGAAGCAGACGCTATGCTTATCGGCAACGAAACCGAGTTTTACACGCTCCTGAAAACGCTGGCCGACAATGCCATCAATTACACCGGCGAAGGCGGCCGCGTCGATTTGCGTGTTAAATCCTTGCAAAACGCATGTTTGCTGGAAGTGGAAGATAATGGCCCCGGCATTCCCATTGCCGAACGCGAACGCGTGTTCGATTCGTTTTACCGCATTCTGGGCACCGGCACCGAAGGCTCCGGCCTTGGCCTCGCCATCGCCAAAACGTTGACCGAACGCTACGGCGGAAGTATCAGCCTCCACGCCTCGCCCACCCATGAAAGCGGCCTATTGGTGCAGGTTCGGCTGCCTGTTGCACCTCATTAAACGTTATGCCAAAAGGCTTCTTTCGGGCAACAAAATAATAAAACGCCTGTCTGAAAGATATGTTCAGACAGGCATTTTATTTTTACCTTAATCACCGCCAATCACAAGCCGCCGGCGCCCAAGCCATTAGCAATATCGCGCACCGAAGTTACATACATGCGGCTGTGGTTATACTGCCATACCGCATAAAAATTGTTCAGACCGATGTAATAATCATAAACGCCCGGGCTGGTTTCCAAGCGGTAAAGCACGGCTTTTTCATTGTCAGAAACCGCTTCCAGCGGCGTAACCCCCAATTTTTTCAACTCGCCCACCGTACGGTTCATCGCCGTTTTCTCATCTATAATCGTCTGCAATTTATCATCCGGCACCAGCGCAACCGGCACCACCATCTTACCACCACTCTGCCAGCCGTGAACCTTCATATAATTGGCCACCGAAGCCGCCACATCGCCAACATTGCCCCAAATATCGCGGCGGCCGTCTTTATCATAATCCACCGCCCATTTACGAAAGCTCGAAGGCATAAACTGAGGCATGCCCATCGCACCGGCGAAACTGCCGGTAAACTCCATCGGATCACGTTTTTCTTCTTCCGCCATAGCCAAAAAGTCTGCCAGCTCCTGCTGGAAAAATTCGCCGCGGCGCGGATAATCAAAGGCCAGTGTTGCCAAAGAATCGGCCACGCGAATATTGCCTTTATTGGCACCGTAATTGGTTTCGATGCCGATAATTGCCACAATCAATTCGGCAGGCACGCCGTATTTGCTTGCCACATCATCAATAATATTGCGGTTTTCTGCATAAAACTGGCGGCCGCCGTTGATTTTGGCCGCGCCGGAATTGCCCTGCTTGAATTCATACCACGGGCGCGAAGTGCCCGGTCTGTCCATGATGCTGATTACATTGCCCCGATAAATCACTGCGTCGAAAAAATTTTGCAGTACCGCCCGGTTCAGATGATTTTGCTTGACCTGATAATCGATGAATTTTTGCACATTAGGATTCGCATTAAACCCCGTAACCGCAGGGCTGGGCGCGGCTTCATTAAAAAATGTTTTACTTTTATCAATCGGCTTGACCGGCTTGGCCTGCGCACTGCCCTTGAATATCTGCACAGGCTGCTCCTTGCTTTGACAAGCCGCCAGCAACAGAGCGGAAAGCATAATAGATGTAGAGAATAGATTTTTTTTCATACGTTTTTCCGTGAAAAAAGCAATGTCGCAGCCAGCGCTATCGACATTGGTGTGGCTCTGAAGGCCATTAGTGTAACAAAATTCAGAGAAAGCGGAAAAGGCGGATTATCAACAGGTTAAGCAAACTCAATGGCCAATGCCTGTCTGAAAACCTTAATCCGCTCAATCTGCCGCATCTCTGCATAATTGAACCGCTTCTTGCAAATTACCGACGCCGTGAATCTGCAAACCGGGAAATTCCTTCTGGCTGCGCGGCAGGTTAGCTTTGGGCACGATGGCTCGTTTGAAGCCCAATTTTTCTGCTTCTTTCAAGCGCTCCTGCCCGCGCGCCACCGGGCGCACTTCGCCGCTCAAACCGATTTCTCCGAAAGTCACCATTCTTTCCGGCAGCGGGCGGTTTCTAAAGCTCGACAACATGGCGAGGATAACGGCCAAGTCTGCAGCGGGCTCGTTGATTTTCACGCCGCCCACCGCGTTTAAAAACACATCTTGATCGAAACAGGCTATGCCGGCATGACGGTTTAACACCGCCAACAGCATAGCAAGGCGGTTTTGCTCCAGCCCTACCGTCAAACGCTTGGGCGTGAAGCCGTGCGCATCGTCGACCAACGCCTGAATTTCAACCAACAGCGGCCGGCTGCCTTCCTGAGTAACAAGCACGCAAGAGCCCGGCGTGTCGTCGCGATAGCTGGCGAGAAAAATGGCCGAAGGATTAGACACGCCTTTCAAGCCGTGCTCAGTCATGGCAAACACGCCCAATTCGTTGGCAGCGCCGAAACGGTTTTTAATCGCGCGTATCATGCGGTAGTTGGAATGCTGATCGCCCTCGAAATACAGCACCGTATCGACCATATGCTCCAACACGCGCGGGCCGGCGATGGCGCCATCTTTGGTTACATGGCCAACCAGAATCATGGCCGTACCCATCTGTTTGGCCATGCGCGTCAACTGAGCGGCGCACTCCCGCACTTGCGAAACCGAGCCGGGTGCCGAGCTGATTTGGTCGGAATACATGGTTTGAATCGAATCGATTACCACCACATCGGGCTCATGCTGCTTTAAAGCCGCCTGAATCGCTTCCATGCGGATTTCGGCCAGCAGATTCACACCCTCGGTTTGCAATTCCAGCCGCTGCGCGCGCAAGGCAACTTGCTGCGCCGATTCCTCGCCCGAAACATACAGCACTTTCCGACTTTGAGCCATGCGCGCAATCGTTTGCAGCAGCAAGGTCGATTTGCCGATGCCGGGGTCGCCGCCGAGCAAAATTACCGCGCCGCCAACCAGCCCGCCGCCCAATACGCGATCCAGCTCACCCATGCCGGTAGGATTGCGCGGCACTTCAACCGCCGTAACCCGCGAAAGCGGCTGAACTTGAGAAGCCTCGGCCGCCCACGATTGAAAGCGGGCGTTTTTCGGCTCCGGCGCGGCCAAGCTCTCCTGTAAAGTGTTCCATTCGCCGCAATGTGGGCATTTACCCTGCCATTTAGGCGAAGTGCCGCCGCATTCGCTGCATTGGTAAACGGTTTTCGGGGCTTTGGCCATATATGAAAATGCCTGTCTGAAAAACGTTATTGTAACATTTTCAGACAGGCATTCCTGATTTCAAGCAATCAACCGTGCTTCCACCAGTTTCCCAGCTTACGGGCGCCGCTATCCAGCGCCCAACCGATCAAGCCGATTAGCACAACCGCGGCCATCAGCTCCGAATAGGCCAGCCGGTCGCGCGTATCCAGAATGAAATAACCTAATCCCTCGTTCACACCCAACATTTCGCACGGCACCAGCACCACCCAAACGATACCGATTGCCAGCCGCAAACCGTTGAGAATATCGCCGGTAACGGCCGGCAGCATGATTTTAAACAGCATCTCGCCTTTCGTTGCGGAAAGCGAACGGCCCAGCTCCAGCCATTGCTTATTAATATTTTTCACGCCGGATGCCGTGTTCAGAATAATCGGCCACACCGCGGCAAAAGCTAGCAGAAAATAAATCGGCGCATCTCCGATGCCAAACAGCATCACTACCACCGGCATCCACGACAAAGGAGAAATCATACGCAGAAACTGAAACGCCGGGCTGCTGGTTTGCTCCGTTTTAGGCGACAAGCCCAATATAAAGCCGACCGGCACGCCGATGAGCAAAGCAAAAAACAAGCCGACAAACACGCGCCTCAGGCTGGCCAAAATATGAGGCAACAATTGGCCATCAGACAACAAAATGCCCAAGCTGTTCAAAGCGGGCGCGGGCGACAATAAATGAGCCAGCGACATATTCTGCGCCAAAAGCATCGTGCCGAGCTGCCATACAATCAATAAGAGCAAGAGGCCCAGGCCGCCAAGCAAAAAGTGGTTCAATTTCATTTTATTTCCTATTTTGATGTGCGTTCCGAAAAAGCGGTTTTGCCTAACCGAACAGACGCCTGCCGAAGAAAAACAAACCCAGCCCCGCCGCCATCACAAGTAAACCGGCCAAATGCCAAATTTGCAGCGGGCGCACCGGCATATGAATCAAACCGAAATGGTCTATGACCGCCGCCGTTAAAAGCTGCCCGATAATCACAAAAAACAACATATTCGTGATGCCCAGCTTGGGCGCCAACAACACGGTGGTAAACACAAATCCCGCGCCCAAAGCTCCGCCCAGATATTTCCACCACGATTGGTGCGGCATCTGCTGCCATGCGCCCGCCAAATCCGCTTTCCACAAGCATAAAATCAGTAATACTACGGTGCCGACCGCAAAAGAAACGGTTGCCGCTACCAGAGGCTGTACCAGCAGGCCTTTGGCCAACTGGCTGTTGATTGCCGCTTGAGAAGCCAATGCCGCGCCTGCGGCGAGTGCCATTAAAACAAAAGCCAACATAAAATCTCCTCATTCGTTTTCAGACAGGCATTCAGATTTCAAACCTCTCTTTTCTCGTCAACCCTTCTTGCAAGCCGAACATATCCAGCAAATGGGCTTCGCTTAATGCCTTTTCTACAAATCGCGTATCAAACAATTCTACCGCCGCGGCCGCCGGATTCAACTCGCCCAGAAAATTGTTCACGCCCGCCAGATGAGTTTCCTGCAGCAATTCAATCAACATCTTGCTATACGACACAAAAGGATAAGGCTGAAAATCAATGCGCTTCTGGTGCCAATCGACATGCCGGATGGCACCGTCTCGCTCGTATTTGGCCCATGCCAACGGTTCGGGCTGCAACACGCTACGCAACACCTTCACATCGTGTGGCGTGTATTTTTGAATCCCCTGCTTGGCAAGCAAATCTGCGGTTTCCACCCGATGCGTTTTCGCCCATGCCGCCGCCTCCACCAAAGCACCAATAACCTTCTGCACCCATTCCGGCCGGTTTTGGATATCGTGGTCGTGCATCATCGACAAGCAGCAGGCATGGTCTTTCCAGATATCGCCCGAAAAGCGCAACACTTTACCCACGCCTTTGGCTTCCGCCAGCGCATTAAAAGGCTCTGCCACGATAAAACCGGCAATCTGCTTGGAAGCCAAACCGGGCACCATATCGGAAGGCGGCATCACGGTCAGCCGCACCTGACCCGCCTGCGGGTTTTTCTCCACCACCGTTAGGCCCGCCTTTCGAATTATCTGCTGCACGATCACATTGTGAATGGAATACCAAAACGGAATCGCCACCGTTTGACCCTGTAAATCTTGCACGCCGTTAATATCCTGCCGCACGGTCAGCGCCGAGCCGCAGGTATGGTTCCACATCAGCGCGCGCACCGGCGCCTTGCTGCCGTAACGCATCCACACGCTCATCGGCGAGAGCACGTGAATCAGATTAACCTGCCCGCTTAAAAAAGCCTCCACCAAGCTGGCCCACGAACGAAACAAAACGGGCTTAACGGCTTCGACGCCCCTCTGTTGAAACAAACCCCTGCCATGTGCCACCAGAAGCGGCGTTGCATCGAGAATCGGCAGGTAGCCGATGGTCAGCGGCGCATTAGGATTGGCAGAAGCCCTATTGGAACAGGCTTGCAATAATGGCAATGCGGCAGCTGCACTGAATAAGGCGGAAAGTTTGAGGAAATCGCGACGGGTGTGCATCATATCAAGGTAAATAAAATTTCAGTGTAAAGCTGTTGGATGGAAAGCGGCAGCGTATATCGGCATTGCGTATATCGGCATTATGGTTTTCAGACAGGCATTCGATGCCTGTCTGAAAATATCGGGCGGCAACGCTTTTTCTTCTGTTTTATCAGATTAAAGGCCTGCCCGAAACCCGATAATCAAATCATGAAATCAATCGAGGTTTGCGCCGTATATTGCTGCGCCTGATGAAGCGATTGCAAAATTTCACCGCGCATGGTGTTCATTTCCCACAATTTATCGTGGCGCGGAAACGCTTGCGTCGGCTGCCAAGTACCTAAAATACGGCCGGGTGTTTGCCCGATCAGAACGATGCGGTCGGAAACCAGCAAGGCTTCGTCGATATCATGCGTAACCATTACGGCGGCTGTCTGGCGCTTATGCACAATCTGGCGCAGCAAATCTTGCATTTGCGCCCGAATAACTTCATCCAGCGCAGAAAACGGCTCGTCCAACAACAACACCTGCGGCTGGCGGGCAAGTGCGCGGGCAAGGGAAACCCGCTGCGCCATACCGCCTGAAAGTTCTGCCGGAAACTTATCGGCCGCGTGGCTGAGCCCTACTTCCGCCAGCGCGTCATCCACGCGGCTTTTTAAGTCGGCTTTATCAATATGCGGTTGTTTTTTGAAGTCTAAGCCGAAGGCCACGTTGTCGCGCACATTCAGCCAAGGCAGTAGCGAGGCGGTTTGGAAAACGAAGCCCACACGCGGGTGCGGCTGTTCCACCACATCGCCAAACAAAGTTACCTTGCCTTGCAACGGTCGGTTCAGGCCGGCCAAAATCCGCAATAAAGAAGATTTACCCACGCCGCTGGGGCCGAGCAAACTAACCAACTGGCCGGATTCCACTTCCAGCGAGAAATCCTGCAAAATGGTTTTAACACCGCCCTCATGGGGATAGCCGAGTGAAAGATGGGTAACGGATAAGGCGCTCATAGTGTGGCTTCCGATAGGCCTGCCGGGCATATTTTCAGACAGGCATTGATAAAAACAAGTTGGCGATAAAACAAACCGTCTGAAAAACAGATTACGTTCTTTCAGGCGGCCTATGCGATTGATTGGGCGGGTTAATAGTCAGATGGAAAACTCTTCGCCGCCCATAAATTCCAATTCGCTGATTTCTTTGCGCAGATGTTTCAACGCCGGCGTAACGATGGCAACAAACAAAGCTTCTCGCATGTGGCGCTGCACCGGGCTACTCATCAAATAACCTTTGGCACCGGCATGCAATGCGGAAGATTGCGCCGCATCAAGGCAAAGCTGGGAAGCATCGGCACGAGCTTGCAACGTTTCCAGTATATTACTTGAGCCACTCCACGTTTCATCGGCCAGATGAACGGTTTTTTCCAGCAACACCTGATAGCGCGCCTGTAATTCGTCAAAGCCGTTATCCAGAAAATAATTGGTTTCGCTGCCGATATTGGATAAATTAATTTCTTGCAGGCAGCCATCGATAATGCCGGCACCAATGCCGATTTGCAGCAGGATAAAGCCTGCCTTAATCGATTTGATAAATGCCGAAAACTGATCCGGTTCGGCCAAAACGTCGTCATGTGGAACGAATACATTTTCAAATTTGATGGCAAACGTGCGCGTGCCTTCCAATGCACAAAATTCAGGGCAGGCAATCAGCGACACGCCTTCCCGCTCGGCGCCGGTAATAAACATTACATAGCCGTCATCGGTTTGCGCCGTATTGGCCCAAATATGCGTTTCGCCCAAATTGGAAACCCACGGCAAAATACCGTTCACGATATAACCGCCTTCGGTTTGCTGCGCCTGCAATAAATGTTCTTCGATGCCGGCCAGGTGCTTAACGGTATTCGACATGCCGGTACCGGCCAGCGTTTTGGCGCTCAACACATCCGGCAGATAACGCTTCACCGCTTGATTCGGTGTCTGATACAGATACCATGCACAGGCGGCCTGACACCACGCAGAGAAGGATGTCGACCCGCACACCTTGCCGATTTCTCTTAACACGGCAATCTGGGCCGACAAGCCCAAGCCGTTTCCACCTTCTTCCTCATTCCCAACGCAGGCAAAGCCGCCGATACGCCCCAGTTCGCGCAGAAAATCTTCGGGATACAAACCCTTGCGGTCGATATCGTTTACCAGCGGCACCAATTTGGCCTGCACCAGCTCGGCCACATTTTTTAATAATATTTCACAGGACATGGGGGTTCTCAAAAGGTTCGGATGGGTTTTTAAAAGCGAAAACAGCAGTTTGAAGCCTGATAGCGGAATGCCTGTCTGAAAGCAGGCATTCCGAGCAACAGAAAATCAGGCGAAATCTTGCAATTCAGGGTTGATTTCAGTACGTGCCAGATTATTAGTGTAGTTGCACAAAGTTGCCAGAGCCACGCCCAGCACCACTTCCACCGATTGCTGCTGGTTGTAGCCCGCATCAAAAAAGGCTTTCAGCTCGGCATCAGAAACATTGCCTTTATTGGCCATTACGGCAACGGTAAAATCAGCGAGCGCGCTTAATTTAGCATCATCAAATCCGGCAGGATTCACTGCGCGTGAAGCTTCGATGGATTGCGCCGACATCAGTTTTTTCAAAGTAGCCAGTTTGGTATGGCCGGCCACGCAAAAGCCGCATTGATTGGTTTTCGCTGCAATAATCTGCACTACTTCGCGCTCGCCCGCCGTTAACGAAGTATTGCCGTTTAATTTACCCACTTCCTGATAAAACGCCAGCGCTTCAGGCGAATTAGCCAAAACGCCGATTAAATTCGGCAAAAATCCATTGTTTTTTAAAGCGGCTTCAACACGCGGTTTAGCGGCTTCGGGAGCGGTTTCCACGGTATGTACGGTTAAACGTGCCATTTTGGTTTCCTTAAAATTGGGGATTATAAATTTAAAGGCGAATCATAAAGATGCCTGTCTGAAAAAGGAAATAACCTATTCGCATGAATGATATAAGCAAAAGTTATATTGAAAATCATGCTCAAGCTAAGACTTTGTTATTTTACACCAATTGGGCGTTTGCCAGGACAAGTGTTTAGATTCGCAGAAAAGCCGCCTGCCCTATGCTAAAATCGCTCCGAATTTCCCTGCAAACAGATAAAGGCACCCAATCATGGCCGGCAACACTTTCGGACAAATTTTTACCGTAACCACCTTCGGCGAAAGCCACGGCCCCGGCTTGGGCTGCATCATCGACGGCTGCCCGCCCGGCTTAGCCCTATCCGAATCCGACATCCAACACGACCTCGACCGCCGGAAACCCGGCACCAGCCGTTATGTAACCCAAAGGCGCGAGGCCGACGAAGTAGAAATTCTCTCCGGCGTGTTTGAAGGCAAAACCACCGGCACCCCGATTGCCCTGTTAATCCGCAATACCGACCAACGTAGCAAAGACTACGGCAATATCGCCAGCCGCTTCCGCCCCGGACATGCCGATTACGTTTATTGGCACAAATACGGCACGCGCGATTATCGTGGTGGCGGCCGCAGCTCCGCCCGCGAAACGGCTGCCCGCGTTGCCGCCGGCGCCGTTGCCAAAAAATGGCTGAAAGCGCATTTCGGCGTAGAAATCGTATCCTATGTTACCCAAATAGGCGAACATCCGATTGGCTTCGAAGGTTATGAACACATCAGCCAAAATCCTTTTTTCGCCGCCAACCAATCGCAAATCGCCGAATTGGAAAGCTATGTCGACAGCATCCGCAAATCGCTGGATTCGGTTGGCGCCAAGCTGCGGGTCGAAGCAAAAAACGTGCCCGTCGGCTTGGGCGAACCGGTATTCGACCGGCTCGACGCCGATCTGGCTCATGCGCTGATGAGCATTAATGCCGTGAAAGGCGTGGAAATCGGCGATGGATTTGATGTGGTGGCACAGCGCGGCAGCTATCATGGCGACGAACTCACGCCGGAAGGTTTCCTAAGCAATCATGCTGGCGGCATCACCGGCGGCATTTCCACCGGCCAAACTATTACCGCCAATTTTGCCATCAAACCAACCAGCAGCATCGCCACCCCGCGCCAATCGATTGATATCGAAGGCAATCCGGTAGAAATCGCCACTCACGGCCGCCATGATCCTTGTGTCGGCCTTCGTGCGGCGCCGATTGCCGAAGCCATGACGGCATTGGTGCTTATCGATCACGCTTTGCGCCAACGCGCGCAAAATGCCGACGTACACGTGACAACGCCGGACATCGCGCGCCGGCGCTAAATCGTAAACGGCCTTTATCCTTCAACTATGTATATACTGGCAATTTAATCTGCTTATTGATAAACCTTCTATAAAACCATTAAAGCCTGTCTGAAAAAGTTTTCAGACAGGCTTTATGATTGGTTATCTTATATTCCGACTGTCGGTTCCGTCTTGTTAGCACAACGACCCCGATGAGCCAGAAACGCTTGCAGTTCGCCTTTGGTTGGCATACCGCCTTGCGCGCCCATACGGGTAACGGAAATGGCAGCGGCGGCACACGCTTGCTTAACCGCCTGTTTCAAACCTAAATGCAGGAAAACGGCTAACGCGGCATTGAATGTATCACCCGCTCCTGTGGTATCCACCGGCGTTACGGGAAAACTCGGCTGACGATGCTGCGTGCCGGTTTCATCATTAAACAGCACGCCATCGGCGCCCTGCGTCATAACCACCTGACAAGATGCCTGCTTCAGCATCGCTTCCGGCGCAAGGTTTGCCGGCAAACCCAAACTAATGGCGAGCTCGTGTGCATTGGGCGTTAGGATATCGGTTAAATCCAACAAATCCTGCGGCAGTTTTTGCGCCGGAGCGGGGTTGAGAATAAACGGTTTACCGTATTTTTTCGCCAGCCGCGCCGCTTCGGTTACGGTCTCCACAGGCGTTTCCAACTGCGCCATAACAACATCGGCATCGGCAATACGTGCTTCTTCCTTTCGGATATGCTCCGGCGTCAGGGCAAAATTGGCGCCCGAAATGACGATAATGTGATTGTCCTCTTCAGCAAGGGTAATATTGGCCATACCGCTCGGCCGGTCGTAAATAATGCTTACCGCGCCGGAATCCACCCCTTCGCGCTGTAAATTGTCCAGCAAGGCTTGGCCGAAATCGTCTGCACCTACGGCGCCGATTAAAGCCACTTCCGCGCCCAACCGCGCTGCCGCCACTGCCTGATTGGCACCCTTACCACCCATAAACTGCCGAAAATCGCTGCCCAACAAAGTTTCTCCGGGCTTCGGAAACCGCTCTGCCGTGGTAACCAAATCCATATTGATGCTGCCGATAACGGCAATTTTGGGTGTTTTCATACCTTGCTCCTCAGATATCCACTTCCGCCTTATCGCCTTCCCGCTCCATCCACGCACGGCGGGCGGCGGCTTCGCCTTTGCCCATCAGCTTCACAAAAATATCATAGGTTTCTTCGCCCGCGCCATCGGGAATATCCACCCGCAGCAAACGTCGGGTATCCGGATTCATAGTGGTGTCTTTCAGCTGGTCGGGGTTCATTTCGCCCAAGCCTTTAAAACGGCTGATGGAATAGGCCGTTTCTTTGACACCTTCTTTCTGCAATCGTTCCAAAATACCGTCCAGCTCGGTTTGATCGAGTGCATAAAACTTGCGTGCCGGCTTGCTTTTGCCCTGCGCATTCACATCCACGCGAAACAACGGCGGCTGCGCCACATAGATATGCCCCTCGGCAACCAGTTGCGGAAAATGGCGGTAAAACAGCGTCAACAGCAAAACTTGAATATGCGAACCGTCAACGTCCGCATCGGAAAGAATGGCAATCTTGCCGTAGCGCAAACCGCTCAAATCGGCACGCTCGCCCGGCATATGAGGATCGACACCGATGGCCACCGAAATATCATGGATTTCAGCATTGCCGAATAATTGATCGGGATGAACTTCAAAGCTGTTGAGCACTTTGCCGCGCAAGGGCAAAATCGCCTGCGTTGCCTTATCGCGCGCCAATTTGGCCGAACCGCCGGCCGAATCGCCCTCCACCAAAAACAACTCGTTTTCGCGAATATCTTCGCTTTCGCAATCGGTCAGTTTGCCCGGCAACACGGCCACGCCGCTGCCTTTTTTCTTTTCGATTTTCTTAACCGAACGAATGCGCGCCTGCGCCTGCCGGATGGCCAGCTCGGCAATTTTTTTACCCGCTTCCACATTTTGGTTGAGCCACAATTCCAGCGGATCGCCCGATACGGCCGACACCAATTTCAGCGCATCACGGTTAGTCAGCTTATCTTTGGTTTGACCTTGAAACTGCGGATCGAGAACGCGGGCGGACAGCACAAAAGCCACTCGACTAAACACATCATCACTCTGAATCTTCACGCCACGCGGCAACAGATTATGATGGTTGATAAAATTATTCACTGCGCCGAATACCGCCTGTTTCAGCCCCGCCTCATGCGTGCCGCCCAGCGGCGTAGGAATCAGATTGACATAGCTTTCGCTGTTGCAGGCGCCTTCTTCCAGCCAAGTTAAAGCAAACGCCGCGCCCTCGCCTATGCTGAAATCGCCTTCATGGCCGTTTGAAATATAATTTTCAGACGAAAATATCGGCACCGCTTCCTGCGCTTCGTTGATTAAATCGGCCAGATAGCTTTTTAGCCCGTTAGGATAATGCCAAGTTTGGGTTTGGTTCTCAGACAGGCTTTTCACCGGCCGCGTCAGTGTAACGGTTACCCCGGGCAGCAACACCGCCTTCGCGCGCAACAAGCGTTCCAGCTCCGTGATGCTGTAATTCGGGCTTTCAAAATATTTGGCATCGGGCCACACGCGCACTTCCGTACCGGAATCCTTGACCGCACACTTGCCGATTTGCGCCAAAGGCTCAATCACATCGCCGCCCGCAAACACGATACGATGGACTTTGCCTTCGCGCTTAACGGTTACCTCCAACCGAGTGGAAAGCGCATTGGTTACCGACACGCCCACGCCGTGCAAGCCGCCTGAAAACGCATAAGCGCTGCCGCCTTCTTTCTTATTAAACTTTCCCCCCGCATGCAAACGGGTAAACACCAATTCGACCACCGGCAAGCCTTCGCTCGGATGCAAGCCCACCGGAATACCGCGGCCGTTGTCGCGCACAGAAAGCGAACCGTCATCATGGATTTCCACTTCAATCCGGTCGGCAAAACCGCCGAGCGCCTCGTCGGCAGCGTTATCAATCACTTCCTGACAGATATGCGTCGGACTTTCCGTTCGGGTATACATGCCCGGGCGCTCTTTAACCGGCTCCAAGCCTTTAAGAACGGTAATGCTGGATTCGCTGTATTGAGATGGGTTTGCCATAAGATGTGTTTGAAGAAAAATTAAAGAAAAAAAATTAAGACGGAATTTTAGCACAATGGCTTGAAAACAGGGATTGGCGCCACTTTAAGCGCAATGCCTGTCTGAAAACTTTTCAGACAGGCATTATGTGTATAGCCAATCAAGCCGGCTTCAACTGAAAATATTTTTAAACCAAAGCTTGATGTTATCTAATAAACGCACAAACCAATTGGCTTCTTTAACCGGGCTGAGCGCCACCACTTTTCTTTCCGCCAACACTTTGTCTGCATAGGTAATTTTCAATTTGCCCAATTCCTGGCCTGTATGTATCGGCGCCACCACGGGCTGCACGGTCTCCAGCACAGGTTTGATTTTCTGGCCCTCAGCATGCGGAATAGTCAGATACACCGGTTCAATAAAGCCTACGTTGACCGATTTTTCACTGCCTTTATAAACCTTTACCCGCGAAATCACCTGCCCTGCATTGTAGAGCTTGGGCGTATCAAACGATTGCAGCGCCCAATTCAATAATTTACTGCTCTCCGCCGCACGGGCTTCAGGGCTTTCCGTGCCGACCAAAACCGCAATCACACGCCTGTCGTTACGGTTGCTGGAAGAAATCAGGTTGTAGCCCGCGGTGGGCGAATGACCGGAAATCATGCCGTCGATGCTGTTGTCACGATAAAGCAGCAGATTGCGGTTCGGCTGCTCGATTCCGTTATAAGTAAACGATTTCATAGAAAAAATCGGATAATAACGTGCAAAATCCTGAGCAACCGAGGCAGCCAGTTTCAACAAATCTTTAACGGTAGAAAAGTGGCCGTCCACCGCTTCGCCGGTGGCATTTTTAAACGTCGTATCCAGCATGCCGAGGCGGATGGCTTGTTCGTTCATTTTTTTCACGAATTCCGCCTCCGAACCGTTGCCCAGAGCTTCCGCCAAGGTAACAGTGGCATCGTTGCCCGACTGTACCAGCATACCTTTAAGCAAATCGCTCACGCTAACCGCCTTGTTCGGGCTTAAAAACATGCGCGAACCGCCGGTTTTCCACGCCTTTTCCGATACCTTTAACATTTGATCCGGCTTCAGCGTACCGCCATCCAAAGCTTTGAACACCAGATAGGCAGTCATCAGTTTGGTTAATGATGCCGGTTCGATTTTCGCATCGGGATTATGCGCGCCCAATATTTGCTTACTTTGCGCATCCATTACAGCATAAGCAGTGGCCGCCAACTCCGGCAGCTTGGGCAAAGCAGCAGCATCTTTCTCAGAAAGAGCAGATGATGCGGCTTGGGCAGCTGGCGCGGCAAGCGGCTTGGTAGCCGAAGCCAAGGCTGCTTTGGCCGCGGGAGCAACGTCTTTTTTCGGCATGTCGGCCGCATTAGCGGCGCAAACAGCAGCCAAAAACCAGCAAGAAAGGTATTTTTTCATAAAATCAGTGGGTAGCCGAAGAAGCGGAAAAATAAAGAAAGCCGTTGCAAATTGCGCGGCTTAAAGTGAAACTTTAATTGATTATACATGAAATCAGTTTCCGCTTGCACTATCGTGCCGCACAAGGTATGGTTCCAACTTTTCCGGCCTAATCCTTCATTCTAAAAACAGGCGGCCTGCTGCGGTTTTATCCTAAACCGCAGCCGGTATATTTTATTTTCCCAATCCAACGCAGCACTACCATGAATCCAAAACTGCATTCCGACTATCTGACCCGAATCTTAACCGCCTCCGTATACGACGTGGCCGCCGAAACGCCGCTCGATGACGCCCGCAACCTATCACGCCGAACCGGTAACCGAATCCTGCTCAAACGCGAAGATTTGCAACCGGTATTTTCATTTAAAATCCGCGGCGCTTATAACAAAATGGCTTCGCTCTCATCAGAAGCACTGGCAAAAGGCGTGATTACGGCCAGCGCGGGCAACCATGCACAAGGCGTCGCTTTGTCTGCTCAACATTTGGGTTGCGAGGCCACCATCGTGATGCCGGAAACCACGCCTCAAATTAAAATTGACGCAGTCAAAGCGCGCGGCGGCAACGTTGTGCTCGCAGGCGTGTCTTACAACGATGCCTACGATCACGCAATGAAACTGGTTTCGGAAAGCGGGTTAACCTACATTCCGCCCTTCGATGATCCTTACGTAATTGCCGGACAAGGCACCATCGGCTTGGAGATTATCCGCCAGCATCCGAAGCGCATCGATGCCATCTTCGTTGCCATTGGCGGCGGCGGATTGGCAGCCGGCATAGCGGCCTTCATTAAAAACGTACGCCCTGAAATCAAAGTCATCGGCGTAGAAACCTTTGACGCCTGCGCGATGAAGCAATCCATCGAGCAAAACCGGCGCGTAGAATTGAAAGACGTCGGCCTGTTTGCCGACGGCACGGCGGTTAAGCTGGTAGGCGAAGAAACCTTCCGCCTCTGCCGCGATCTGCTCGACGACATCATTCTGGTAGACACAGATGACATTTGCGCCGCAGTAAAAGACATTTACGACGACACCCGCAGCATCACAGAACCCTCAGGCGCACTGGCCTTAGCCGGCCTCAAAGCCTACATCGAACGCGAAAACTGCCATAATCAGACCCTCATCGCCGTTAACAGCGGCGCCAACATGAATTTCCATCGTCTGCGCCATGTTTCCGAACGCAGCGAATTGGGCGAAGGGCACGAAGGCATTTTTGCCGTTTCCATTCCGGAAACACCCGGCAGCTTTCGCAAGTTCGTCAACGTGCTGGGCAGCCGCAACATTACCGAATTCAACTACCGCTACGGCGATGACCGCGTCGCCCATATTTTTGTCGGCATTCAAACCGCCGGCGCACGCGACATCGAACTCATCGGCCAAGAGCTGACCGCAGCCGGGCTGCCCAATATTAATCTTTCCGGCGATGAAATTTCTAAAATCCACATCCGCTACATGGTCGGCGGCCGCACCGATAAAATCGCCAACGAACGGCTGATTACGTTTGAATTTCCCGAGCGGCCGGGTGCGTTGGCGCGCTTTCTCAACCATATGCAAACCGATTGGAACATCACGCTGTTTCACTATCGTAACCACGGTGCCGACTACGGCCGCGTATTGGTTGGCATCGACGTACCGGAGCAAGACACGGCCGCTTTTGCCGAGTTTCTGCAAAACGTTGGCTATGCCTGCTACGATGAAAGCGACAATGCCGCCTACCACCTGTTTTTAGGCACAACCCGTTCCGCATAAACAATGCCTGTCTGAAAAATTTTCAGGCAGGCATTAACAAAATCGGCCGTTACAACCCCAAACTAACACCTTTATCGGTGAAGATGACAAACATTCTGGCAGACAGTAATATATCGTCGTTTGCCAACGGCAAACAAAGCATGTTTTCAGACAGGCATTCATCTTAAAATGCCTGTCTGAAAAACAATATTGCATAACTTACACCCCCGAACCATCATGACAACATCTCAAAACATGCTTGCTTCAGTCGACCTCGGCTCCAACAGCTTCCGTCTGCAAATCTGCGAAAATAACAATGGCCAACTCAAAGTTATCGACTCCATCAAAGAAATGGTGCGCCTTGCCGCCGGCCTCGACGAACATAAAAAACTCGACCCGGCCTCGCAAGATCGCGCGCTCAATTGTCTGACCAAATTCGGCGAACGCCTGCGCGGTTTTTCTCCCGATCAAGTCCGCACCGTCGCCACCAACACCTTCCGCGTCGCCAAAAACATCTCCGAATTCCTGCCCAAAGCCGAAGCCGCATTGGGTTTTCCCATCGAAATCATTGCAGGCCGCGAAGAAGCTCGCCTGATTTACACCGGCGTAGTCCACACCCTACCGCCCAACGGCGAACGCATGCTGGTCATCGACATCGGCGGCGGATCAACCGAATTCATTATCGGCGCCCACCTCGAACCGGCCAATACCGAGAGCTTGCCGTTGGGTTGTGTTACCTACAGCATGCGCTTTTTCCAAAACAAAATCACCGAAAAAGATTTCAAAGCCGCCATTACCGCCGCCCGCACCGAAATTCAACGCATCAGCAAACTCTACAAACGCACCGGCTGGGATTTCAGCGTCGGCACCTCCGGCTCGGCCAAATCAATCCGCGACGTGATTTCAGCAGATTTAAAGATGGGAGAAGACATTACCTACGCCGGCATGCAAGAGCTTGTCAAACGCATCTGCCAGGCCGGCAGCGTAAAAAAAGCCCGCTTTGAAAACCTCAAACCCGAGCGCATTGAAGTTTTTGCCGGCGGGCTCTCCGTTATGATGGCCGCATTTGAAGAGCTGGAAATTCAAAAAATGATCGTTACCGAAGCCGCTCTGCGCGACGGTGTGTTTTACGACTTAATCGGCCGCCAGCTCAATGTCGACATGCGGGATCAAACCGTTGCCCAGTTTCAGCAGCGCTATCACGTTTCTCCCAGCCAAGCCGCACGCGTATCCGCTACCGCCCGAATTTTTATGGAAAGCTTGGCGCAAACCGCATCCGTGCAAGAGCTTGCACACTGGCAACAATATGTAAACTGGGCGGCCCTATTGCACGAAGCCGGTATCGACATTGCACACACCGCCTATCACAAACACAGCGCCTACATTCTTGAAAACGCCGATATGCCGGGTTTTTCACGCAAAGAGCAGCAAATCTTATCCACGCTCGTCTTAGGGCAGCGCGGCGACCTGCGCAAAATGGCTGATCTGGCCGGCAATAACCTGATGATGTGGTTTGCCATTACCGCCCTAAGGTTATCCGTATTATTCAACCGTGCTCGCCTTCCGCTTACCCTTCCCCCGTTTACTCAACTGCGCTTCGACCCGGAAAGCCATAAATTTACCCTGCGCATCAATCAAAACTGGCTGGATGAAAACCTATTGACCGCCGACGCGCTAACCTACGAAACCGAGCAATGGAATAAAATCGACACGGTATTCGATGTACAAGGCATTTGATGCCTGTCTGAAAAATAAGGAGTGAATCAGAGCAGCCGCTTACCGTCGCAAAACGGCTTTAAAGCGCTTTGCCATACTTCGTTTTCAGACAAGCTTATCCGGGCTGACAACGCTATAACAGCATTATCAGCCCGGATTGCTTTTTACAACCAGCTGCCCGCATCAGAGACCAATCACACTTAGGTTTAACAAATCTTCTTCAATACGCGGGATAAGTCAAAAACACTGGCAGTCATCTTTAACGACATTCGAAACTTGCCGCCTGATTTTTATCGCCGCCCACATAATTCGCCGTTTTCGGATAAGCGCAAAGAGGTTGTGATTTGCCGGGAAAAGCTTTTCCTGTAGCAACCATAGACTCCGGTGCCACATCTTTTTCATGCCAATTTTCCAACGCAGTAAGCGGATCAAAATTATCAAGAGCCGGGCCGTCTCCGCAATGAGTCATGCCCGGAATATTGAACAAGCGAACGGCTTCTCGCGCATTAGCAGTATCCTGCTGCAATTGCAGATACCAATCGCGCAAATCGTTAGCAGAAAATACCGGATCAGACACTCCCTCAAAGACAATCATCTTACCGCCGCGTGCTTTAAAGGTGCTCAAATCAGTGGAATCAGCATCATTGATGCCGCCCACTTGCACGGTTTTAGCCGGATCAGTATCAAAATTAAAATCCAGTATGCTGAACCTAGGGCTATGCGGTGTCATAAAATAGTTGGGCAATGATCCTGCACCCAACGTGAAATTAAGCGCATTCGGTTCGGCCGTTTGCGAAGTGCCTATTTTCCAAGCACGCCAACCAGGTGAATTAATGCCTGCATCATAAGGCCATCCACTATAAATGTGATCGCCTCGGCTGTTCTTCGCACCATTGAAAACGGCGTTAAGCAAGGCTACTTTCTCTTCGCCGATTTTATCTTGCACCATTTCCGGTTTAAAATCACAATGTTCCCATTGATTAACAATGCCATCTTTCAACCCGTCTTTAGCATCGCAACGGTTAAGAATCCCGGCAGTAAGCGAATCGAGGTCTTGCTGAGTCAGCGCGTTGGCCACAATACGCTGCCCTTGAGCGTTTTTAGGAGCAGCAGCAAGAAAATGCTGACTGTCCCAAGCTTCGCCCATTGCCGCTTTTGAAAGCCGAAAACCCGGATTACCTGCAATAACCCCATCAAATTCCAGCGGATAACGCATGGCAGCCATCATAGCCTCCCTGCCCCCGTTGGAGCAGCCCATAAAATAGCTGTACTGAAGTTTGTCGTGATACATGGTTTCGATTAATTGCTTGGCAACCGCGGTAACTTTTCCAATGGCAGCATAAGCAAAATTAATTCTTGCCTGTTGATCCGCTCCGAAAGCAGGCGTCATATCTTGATGCCCGCCATCCATACTAACCACCGCATAGCCGCGTTTGAGCGCAGGCACGGCGGTAGAGCCGTGAGAAGGAACGCTACCCACTGCCGGCGCTATAAAACCGTCGGTGCCGCCGCCGCCCTGAAAAAGAAATTTCTTATTCCAATTTTCAGGCAGGCGCAATTGGAAACCGATATGGTAAGGCTTTCCATCTGCACCATTTCGTTTCTCCATCTCTCCGGATATCATGCAATGAGCGGAATAATTCATATCGGCGATTTCACTTGATGCACCAGTCAAGCCGGCGGCAGAATCTTTAGGCAAAGGGCCGACGGCAACCCAATCAGCTTGGGTAATAACCGTATCGTTCATCTTTATATTTTTAAGCGCAACACAGCGCTCTTTCTCACTCTGGCTTTGCTCGGCCTTTTCAGAAGTTTTTTGTGAACCATCCGATACCTGATTTGACGATTCAGATTGATTTTGAGAACAAGCGGTAACAAGCAATGTTGTTATTAAAATAGAAAGTGGTTTTAAATTCATAAGAAATCCTATCAATCTGTCTTTAAAGCATTAAATTCAGATTTCATTTTGCTATGATTAAAAAAGAACCGCAACCGTTTAAAAACGGTTGCGGTTTTTCACAGTTAAACCACTCATTTAGCAGTTTATTATTTTTTGCGTTGCGGAGGCAAATCGGTGCAGGTGCCTAACGCCACTTCAGCTGCCAAACCAATGGTTTCACCCAAAGTAGGATGCGGATGAATGGTTTTGCCAATATCTTCGGCATCGCAACCCATCTCAATCGCCAAGCAAATCTCACCAATCATATCACCACCGTTGGGGCCCACGATACCACCGCCAATAATCTTGCCGCTTTCAGCATCGAAAATCAACTTAGTAAAGCCTTGGTCACAACCGTTGGCAATCGCACGGCCGGAAGCAGCCCACGGGAAACTGGCTTTGGTAATCTTGATTCCTTGCTCTTTGGCCAGCGTTTCCGTTACACCTACCCAAGCCACTTCCGGGTCGGTATAGGCCACACCCGGGATCACGCGAGCATCAAAGTAGGCTTTGTGTCCGGCACAGTTCTCTGCCGCCACATGGCCCTCGTGCACCGCTTTGTGAGCCAGCATAGGCTGACCAACCACATCGCCGATAGCGTAGATATTCGGTACATTAGTGTGCATTTGTTTATCGGTTTCGATAAAGCCTCTTTCGCTGACCACAACACCGGCTTTTTCCGCATCAATCAATTTACCGTTAGGCGCCCTGCCCGCAGCAACTAAAACCAAGTCGTAACGCTGAGGTTCTTTCGGCGCATTGGCTCCTTCAAACGTTACATAAATGCCGTCTTCTTTGGCATCCACTGCAACGGTTTTGGTATTGGTCATAATGTTATCGAAACGGTATTCGTTCAATTTCTGCCAAACTTTAACCAAATCGCGATCGGCACCTTGCATCAGGCCATCCATCATTTCAACCACATCCAAACGGGCTCCCAGCGTGCTGTATACGGTACCCATTTCGAGGCCGATAATACCACCGCCGATAATCAGCATTTTCTCCGGCACATTTGCCAAAGCCAGCGCACCGGTAGAATCGACAATACGCGGATCTTTCGGGATAAACGGCAAGTTAACCACGCGGCTTCCTACCGCAATAATACAGTTCTTGAATCCTATGGTTTTCTTCTCGCCAGTCTCAGCAGATTTTTCATATTCACTGCTTTGAGTCAACGCTACTTCGATGTGGTTGGCATCCAAAAATTTACCGAAACCTTGAACGATATCAACCTTGCGGGCTTTTGCCATACCGGCCAAACCACCGGTCAATTTACCGATGACTTTTTCTTTATAGCCGCGCAGCATATTAATATCTATTTCCGGCTCGGGATAGGAAATACCGTTTGCTTTCAGGTGACGCACTTCATCAATCACTGCTGCATTATGCAACAATGCTTTAGAAGGAATACAACCCACGTTTAGGCAAACACCGCCCAAAGTGCTGTACTGCTCCACAATCGCCACTTTCAAGCCTTCATCTGCCGCGGCAAAGGCTGCCGAATAACCGCCAGGACCGCCACCCAATACTACAACATCATATTCAGCATCCGACGAACCATTAAACTGAGCGGCTTGTGGCGCCGGAGTCGCTGCTTTAGGCGCTTCTTGTGCCGGAGCGGCTTTTACTTCGGGTACTTCAGCAGATGCACCGCTTGCTTCAATAACGGCAATCACACCGCCTTCGGAGATTTTATCGCCGACTTTCACTTTGACTTCTTTAACCACACCGGCGGCTTCTGCAGGCACATCCATCGTCGCTTTGTCTGTTTCCAAAGTAATCAAAGTATCTTCAATTGCAACAGTATCGCCGGCCTTAATTTCCACGGCAATAATGTCTACGTTTTCATGCCCGCCGATGTCGGGCACTTTGAGTTCAATCAAGCTCATTCTATAAACCTTTCTGGCAAGCAAACCTTTTTACAAGTTGCTTCGGTCATGTTTTTTCAGACAGGCATTAACCCTAATGCCTGTCTGAAAAGCGTTACAGTGTAATGCGGCGGAAGTCTTTCAGCAGATTCGCCAAGAACACGGTAAAGCGCATACCGGCCGCACCGTCAATCACACGGTGGTCAAACGACAATGACAACGGGCACATCAGACGCGGTTGAAATTCCTTACCGTTCCAAACCGGTTTCATTTGTGATTTGCAAACACCTAAAATAGCCACTTCCGGTGCATTCACAATCGGAGTAAAGCCTGTTCCGCCGATACCGCCCAAGCTGGAGATGGTAAAGGTTGCACCTTGCATTTCATTCGGTTTAAGTTTTCCTTCGCGGGCTTTTTTGCTCAACTCGGTCAACTCTTGCGAAATCTCTTTCAGACCTTTCTTATCGGCATCTTTAATGACCGGCACCACCAAGCCATTTGGCGTATCAGCGGCAAAACCGATGTTATAGTATTTTTTCAATACCAGATTGTCGCCATCAAGCGAAGAATTGAATTCAGGGAACGCTTTCAGTGCAGTTACCGAAGCTTTGATAACAAAAGCCAGTGGCGACAATTTCAAACCGGCGCGCTCCCACTCTTTGTTAAGCTGCTGGCGGAACGCTTCCAGGTCTGTCATATCGGCTTCATCATTCACGGTAACGTGAGGAATCATCACCCAGTTACGCGATAAATTCTGACCGGAAATTTTCTTAATGCGGGAAAGCGGTTGAACCTCAATTTCACCAAATTTGCTGAAATCAACTTTTGGCCACGGCAGCAAGTCTAAACCGCCGCCCAAAGATGCTCCGGCTGAAGCCCCCTGAACACCGCCACTTTGCATAGCGGCTTTCACAAAGGCCTTGATGTCTTCGCCGACAATACGGCCTTTCAGGCCGCTGCCTTTAACCAAGCTTAAGTCCACACCCAATTCGCGTGCCAATTTACGCGCCGACGGGCCTGCATGAGCTTTGGCAAATCCAGCTTCATTAACCGGCGTATTACCAAAAGCGGCCGGAGGCGTTGCAGAGGCAGGTGCCGCAGCCGCTGGAGCAGGTGCTGCTTTTGGCGCTTCAGCCGGTTTTTCAGCTGCAGCCGGCGCAGGAGCGGCACTTGCGGAAGCAGACGCACCGGCGCCTTCCACTTCAACAATTACGGCACCTTGTGAAACTTTATCGCCTACTTTTACGTAAACGGCTTTCACCACACCTGCCGCGGTAGACGGCACATCCATAGTCGCTTTATCGGTTTCCAACGTAATCAATGTATCGTCTAAAGCAACGGTATCGCCTGCCTTAACTTCTACGGCGATCACATCTACATTTTCATGTCCGCCAATATCCGGAACTTCCACTTTGCTTACTGAACCACCAGCGGCAGGCGCAACCGGAGCCGCCTCTGCCGGAGTAGATTCTGTTTTTGGCGCTGGCGCAGCCGAAGCAGCTGCACCTGCTGCCTCAACCAATACGATTACACTGCCTTCCGAAACTTTATCGCCCACTTTAACTTTTACTTCTTTGACCAAGCCGGCCGCATCCGCCGGTACATCCATTGTGGCCTTGTCTGTTTCCAGAGTAATCAGGGTATCATCTAAGGCGATGGTATCGCCGGCTTTCACTTCCACGGCAATGACGTCTACATTTTCGTGACCACCAATGTCGGGTACTTTGATTTCTACGATTTGACTCATCGTGATTTTCCTTTAACGGTTGCGAAGGGAATCGACAACCGGTTATTTCGTTAGAACCATTCAAAATCCGTTTTCAGACAGGCTTCAATGATTAAAGCCTGTCTGAAATATCTACTTAGCGTTCCCAGCTAGGCGCGGTGTCGGTTTTGATACCGTATTTTTCAATGGCCTGCTGCACAGTCTCACGGCTAACTTTGCCTTGATCAGCCAATGCGCTCAGAGCTGCAACGGCCACGCTGTAGCTGTCTACCTCAAAGAAACGGCGCAAGTTGGCTCGAGAATCACTGCGTCCGAAGCCATCGGTACCCAATACATGGTAATCATTCGGAATGTAAGCACGAATGCGATCGGCAAAGCTGCGAACATAATCGGATGCAGCCACTACAGGGCCTTCATGGCCTTGTAACTGCTGAGTCACAAACGGCACTTTCCGATCTTCCAAAGGATGCAGGCGGTTGTGGCGCTCAACCTTAATTGCATCGCGATGCAACAAGTTGAATGACGGGCAAGACCAAATATTGGCTTCTACACCGAAGTCATTTTTCAGTAAGTCGGCCGCTTTAATCACTTCGTTCAAGATGGTACCCGAACCCATCAGTTGGACTTTCTTATCGCTCTTACCGCCTTCTTTGAGCAAGTACATACCTTTCAAGATTTCTTGTTCAATGCCTTTTCGTTGGGGCATGGCCGGATGAACATAGTTTTCATTCATCACGGTCAGGTAATACCATACGTCTTCATTCTCGGCATACATGCGGCGCAAACCATCCTGAACGATCACAGCCACCTCGTATTGGAAGGTCGGATCGTAGCTGACGCAGTTCGGAATTAAATCGGCTTGAACTTGGCTATGACCATCTTCGTGCTGCAAGCCTTCGCCGTTCAGCGTAGTACGACCGGCAGTGCCGCCAACCAAGAAGCCGCGGGCACGCATGTCGCCTGCCGCCCAGGCCAAATCGCCAATACGTTGGAAACCGAACATTGAATAATAAATATAGAACGGAATCATCGCATAACGGTTGTTTGCGTAGCTTGTGGCCGCAGCAATCCAGTCTGCCATTGCGCCCGGTTCGTTAATACCTTCTTGCAGAATCTGACCGTCAATCGATTCTTTATAGAACATCAACTGGTCTTTATCTTGCGGCGTATATTGCTGGCCTTTCGGATTCCAAATACCATATTGGCGGAACATACCTTCCATACCAAACGTACGGCTTTCATCCGGCACAATCGGCACAATGCGTTTACCGATTTGCTTATCTTTCAACAAAGTAGACAAGATGCGTACGAATGCCATCGTAGTGGAAAACTCACGGTCGCCACTGGATTGCAATTGAGCATCGAATGTTTCCAAAGCAGGAATAGGCAACGGTTCGGTGTTTGGATTACGTTGTGGCAAATAACCACCCAAAGCGTTACGACGCTCGCGCAGATATTGCATTTCCGGGCTGTCTTCGCTGAAACGGTAGAAAGGCAGATCTCCGCTCTCAATTTGCTCGTCGGTTACCGGAATTTCGAAACGGTCGCGGAACTGTTTCAAAGAAGCCATATCCATTTTTTTAGCTTGGTGAGCTACGTTCTGACCCTCGCCGGACGCACCCATACCGTAACCTTTAATGGTTTTCGCCAAAATAACGGTCGGACGACCATCTGAATTGTTTACGGCTTCATAATAAGCAGCATAAACTTTATGCGGATCGTGACCGCCACGGTTCAACGCCCAGATTTCGTCATCAGACATATTGGCAACCATCGCCTTCAATTCGGGCGTATTGAAGAAATGTTCGCGCACATAAGCGCCGTCTTTTGATTTATAAGTTTGGTAGTCACCGTCCAAACATTCATTCATGCGTTGTTTCAAAGCATTATTGGTGTCGGCTGCGAGCAATGCATCCCAACGGCTGCCCCAAATTACTTTCAACACATTCCAACCGGCTCCGCGGAAGTTGCCTTCCAATTCTTGAATGATTTTGCCATTACCGCGCACCGGGCCATCAAGGCGCTGTAAGTTACAGTTAATCACAAAAATCAAATTATCCAAGCCTTCGCGAGCTGCTAAAGAGATAGCGCCTTGGCTTTCCGGCTCATCCATTTCACCATCGCCGCAGAATACCCAAACTTTACGGCCTTTGGTTTTGGTCAGTCCGCGAGACTCAAGGTATTTCAGGAAACGTGCCTGATAAATACCCATCAACGGGCCTAAACCCATGGATACAGTCGGGAATTGCCAGAAATCAGGCAACAAATAAGGGTGGGGATAAGAAGACAAGCCATTAGTGTCGGCTTCTTGACGGAAATGGTTAAGTTGCTCTTCGCTCAAACGGCCTTCAACGAAAGCACGAGCATAAATACCGGGAGCCGAGTGACCTTGCGAAAAAACCAAATCGCCTTCTTCGCCATCTTTGCCTTTGGCGTGCCAGAAATGATTAAAGCCAACATCATACAAAGTAGCGGCTGACTGGAAAGAAGCAATATGGCCACCCAATTCTAAATCTTTTTTACCTGCTTTCAATACCATGGCTGCGGCATTCCAGCGGATAATAGAACGAATGCGATGTTCCATTTCATGGTTGCCGGGAGATTTTTGCTCCTTACCGACCGGAATGGTATTCAAATAGGCAGTCGTCGCATCAAATGGCATATGAACGCCACGACGACGGGTGTATTTCACCAGATTTTCCAATAGGAAATGGGCGCGCTCGGTACCTTCGGTTTCCAGAACCGAGCTTAAAGCATCCAGCCATTCCTGGGTTTCAATCGGATCAACATCTTGAATTTGGGTGGACATAATGACTATCCCTTCAGTTGAGTTAATTAAAGCGCTTAAAATTATCAAACCTGTATATTTTCATTTTCGAAAACATCAAGACCTTAACAATACAAAGCAAACATTAAATTTGTATAAAGAATATATAAAACAATCGGTTGACAACTTACAACTCAAAGCAAACAGAATCAAGCAATTCCATCGCTTTATCAATAACTACCAGCTTCCTCGCTAATGCTAGCAGCAATCTCACGCACTGGCAAACCCGATATTATTTTCCTAACCGATGTTAATGGAATCGATTGAAAAGTGTTTTCTTAAATATTCGATTTTGAGTGAAAGAATATATTTTTTCGGAAAAACCGAACAAGAAAAACGCATACGACAATCAAAAACGAATCGATTCTCTACAATTTATTTAGAAAGCGGCAATGTTAAAAAATTTAAAAATAACCTTTCATTTTTTCTTGTCTCCTGCACCGCACTGCCATTTGCGTTTCAACAAAATCCTGACCGCTCCGTCATTGTTTTTATGCGGTTCGACGTAAGCCAAAACATCCGGGTGTTGCATTAGCCAGCGACGCACCAGATTTTTTAAAACTGGTTGATAACCTGAAGAACCCAAACCACTTCCGTGAATAATTTCGCCGCACACGCCTCTTTGTTGTGTGAATTCAATAAATTCGTTTAACACTTGTTGCGCTTCTTCTTGTGTGTAGCCGTGCAAATCGACATCTGCAACTACGGGATATTCTCCTCTCTGCAATCGCTTTATATCTTGTTGTCCACGCCCGTTTTTACTGAAAACAGCGGGAATATTCTGCCATTGGCCTTCTCCTACATAAAAATAATCTTGTTCCTCCAGCCCCGTGTCATGTTGTTTTCGAGGCTTGATAGGAGAAGTATCCCTAGGCTCAATATAGCGATTTTGATTTTTCAACGGCTTGGCATCCTGCATCGCTTTTTTAAAATCAACGTCTTCTTCAAGCTGCCTTGCCGCCTTTTTTTCTTGTTCGGTCCGAACCGAAGCCTCCTCTTTGGCTTGTTTACCCAATGTTTTTAATAAAGCTTTAGCATCCAAATCCATAAATCACCCATTTATTTTGATGAACCTCGTCAATCATACCGAATTAATGTTTTATTGTAGAGAAAAGCAAATAGTCAAATAAAATGCCTGTCTGAAAACATTTTCAGACAGGCATTTTATAATTGAGATTGATTAAATACCAATCAGATTGATTCTCTGCCCCGGTGTCACCGTTCGGGTATTCCGATTCCAACGCCGGATATCGTTAATATCTACGTTAAACCGGTTGGCAATGGTATTCAACGTATCGCCTTTGCGTACGGTGTAAGACACCGAATGGAAATTTTGCGAGCCGTTTCCATCAAGCACCACTTTCAACACCTGTCCTTTTTGGATGTTGTTACCACGAATATTATTAATGGTGGCCAAATCCGCAACGCTAATGTTGTAACGTTGGGAAATATTATACATAGTATCTCCGTCCGTTACACGATGCGTTCCTGCAGCCAGCATCTGTTGTTGTGCACGAGCCAAACGGGCTTGGGTGCGCTCTTGCTGCTTAGCCAAAGCCAAACGAGCCTTCGCCGCACGGGCTTCGTCTTCTTCATAACGAACAAGCGCACTGCGGATACTTTCCGCAGCGCTGCTTTGCTCTGCCAAGAGTTGCAATTCATCTTTAGATTGCCCTGCTTCGGCTGCTGCCACAGAAACTGCATCCTGAGTCGCCGGAGCGGATTCCAGTGCTTTGTTTGTTTGTGCAGTAAGAATTTCTTGCGGCTGAGTAACGGCTGCTTCGGTTATCGGTTTTGCAGCTTCGGCTTGAGCGTTAGAAGTCAGATTTTGCGGAATCGAAGGTTTTGCCTCGGCCTCTGTCGGTAAAGATAAAGGTTGGTTAATAGCAACAGCGGTGGGTTGAGCCTGAACTACCGGTTTCTGGGTGGTTGTAACATAAACAGGCGTTGTTTCAGTTTGTTTAGCCCGAGTGGCTACGAATGCCTGTTGTGCTGGGGCTGGGATAGCTGCCGGCGCAGATTCTGTTGCTCTGGTGGCAACAGTCTGCACTACAACCGGTTTGGGCATTACAGGTTTCGCATCGGCCAAAATACGAACATCAACCGGTTTTGACATCGGTTCGACCGTCTGCATTTTGTTATTACCCGGGTCAAGGTCTTTATCGATACTGGCAAAGTCGATATAGCTACTGTTACCGCCACCATTCTTGGCCACCAGAAGGCTATACCCGCCTTGTACAGAGCTACCTTTCAAGCCGTTCAAACGCTTCAGTTCGCTTAAGCTGGTTCCTGTTTCAGCAGCAATACTGGCTAGGCTCGTTGCATCCTGAGTTTTATAAACGTCCCATGACAATAAGGTTGCTTTATCTGCTTTTTTATAATTTTTTTCAAAGGTTGCTACCGCAGTAACCGGCAACAACATTTTACGCTTCTGATTAGGAACAAATACCGGTGCTTTAAAGGCAGGATTCAAAGCGAGAAACTCACTTTCGCTAATATCGGCCAAGCGTGCGGCGGCAGAAATATCAATAGGCTGATCAAGCGTAACGGCTTTGAAATAAGGTTTGCTATCGATTTCAGCAAGGTTGATACCGTAATATTGAGGGTCTCGCACGATATTGCGCACAGCCATCAATTTCGGCACGTAATTGCGCGTTTCATTTGGCATGCGCAGGTTTTCGTATACCGGCTCCAGTCCTTGGGCACGAGCTCGATTGACCGCACGGCTCACGTTGCCTTCACCCCAGTTGTATGCGGCCAAGGCAAGCGACCAATCGCCAAATAGTCCGTGCAGATATTGTAGATAGTTAAGTGCGGCGTCTGTAGCAGCCTCTACATCATGACGGCCATCATAAAGAGAGGTTTGTTCCAAACCGTAATGTCGGCCGGTGGAAGGCATAAATTGCCATAAGCCGGAGGCACCAACATGAGACTTGGCTTTATTGACGTAAGCGCTCTCGATAAAAGGTAATAAAGCAATTTCGGCCGGCATATTACGTTTTTCAACTTCACCGGCGATATAAGACATATAAGGCTTACTGCGCTCAACGGTGCGGGCGAAATAAGCGGAGCTGGAACTAAAACGGCTCTCATGATTGCGCACCAATTCCGGATTGACTTCGCCCATACGGAAGTCTTTGCGCAATTTCGCCCAAATACTGCCTGATTTTAGAGGTGTTTTCTTATTATGATCTAAAGGAGAGGCGCTTAAACGCATCATCGCCATACCGACCTGGTCTGGCGAGTAACCGGAGAATGTTTGGGCATGAGAAGCTGCGGATACGGACAAACCTGCTACGGCTAAAGAAATCGTTTTTAATGACGCCATGATTTTCTGTATATGTATAATGGTTAGAACTTTATAGATAGTATTGGGTTTGTTGGTAGGCGTCAAGTTTTACGGGGAAATTAATTTCATTTTTCAAGAGATTATCTGGCAAATGTCGTTTGAAAAAACTAGGTCGTGTAGGAAAAGGTTTGCATGTTTTATTTTGAAATGCCTGCTTCATTGGTATGATGCGTGTTTTATTTCGCGAATATCAAGGTGCGTTATCAATTGACATTATGGCGGTTCATTCCTTTCAAACTTAGTTTGGCATTTTTATTTGCATTTGGAAAATGTTTAAAAGCCGCCTGTAAATTGACCAACGTTTCTTAAACGATAACGGATTTAAGGATATGAATCGCAACAATCTGAGTTGTTGGTTTGATGAAACATTACTGGGACATTACGTGCAGCAGCAGGAAGAAAGTTTCTTCAATCATTCTGCTTCGCGTTATGCCTTTGGCACGACGGTACAGATGGGGATGCCGGAATGGGCTTTGCTTGGCGGCCATCAAGTTATCCGCTGCGAATATGATTTCAAAATGCGAGCAGAATATTCCGCTTGGATGACCGGTTCGTTAGACTTGCTGCTCATGCCGCATGTGTTGGAGTTTTGTGATGCATATACTTTAGCTTTGGCCGAGGCATACAGAGCATTAAAACCTGAAGGTCGTTTGGTGCTGACCGGATTAAACCCGCATTCCATTTTGAGGTTTAGCCGTTGTTTTAACAAAAAATATTATCCTCTGAAAAATAAATGTATACCATTGCCGCGCTTGAAAAAAAGCGTTCACAACCTGGGTTTTTCAATCGAAAGCGGACGATTTATGGCATATCGGCCTATGGTGCAGAATAAATCGGCACTGCATTTGTTGGGCTTTATGGAAGCGGCAGGCGATCGCTGGTGGCCGCATGCGGCGGCAGTATACGGATTAGTGCTGACCAAACGACAAGCAGGTGTGCATCTTTTAACACAAACGGAACAAAACCAGTCGACGGAGGAAATCATGGCGCTGACTCCGGCAAGAGTAAAATGTGGCTGATATCAAAAACTGTTTTAAAAATTGAACAATGCCTGTCTGAAAAGAGGTTTTCAGACAGGCATTGTTTGTAATCCGGCAAATCGCTATACGTATCAGTCTAGACTTACTTCGATATTGTCGATTAAACGAGTATTGCCTAAACGGGCCGCCGCAACAATGACAATATGCTTGTCGCCGGCATGAGCCACTTGCAGGTTACCGGCATGGCGAACTTCCACATAGTCGATCGCCCAGCCTGCATCATGCAAATGTTGTTTGGCGACATTTTCTAATCCCGCATAATCGACATCGCCGCTTTCGATGGCTTGAGCCATTGTAATCAATTCCCGATATAACCTCGGCGCTTCTAAGCGCTCGGCCTGGCTCAGATATTGATTGCGACTTGACAGTGCCAACCCGTCGGCAGCCCGCCCCGTGTCGACCGGAACGATTCGGATATCCATATTCAAATCATCAACCAAGCCTTGAATAATGGTCAGTTGCTGGTAATCTTTTTTACCGAAACAGGCTACGTCAGGCTCAACGATATTGAATAATTTCGTAACAACGGTAGCTACGCCGCGAAAATGCCCGGGTCTAAACATTCCACACAATTCGTTTTGCAGATTCGGCGGCTCCACATTATATTGTTGCTGAACGCGCGGGTACAATTCCCGTTCGTCGGGCGCAAATATAACAGCCACGCCCTCGCCTTCCAGCTTGGTGGCATCTTGTTGCAAGGTGCGCGGATACTGATCAAAATCTTCGCCTTGCCCAAACTGCAAACGGTTCACAAAAATGCTGACTACGATTTGATCGGCATATTTTTTGGCCTCCCGCACCAAAGCCAGATGCCCCTCGTGCAAATTGCCCATGGTCGGTACAAACGCCACAAGCCCTGCCTCTTTGCGCCATTCCCTTAATTCTTTGATTGTATGGATAATTTTCACATTAATACTTTCATAAATTAAACAATCCATGCTTGCTTAAACACAAGCATGGTTTCAGACAGGCATCAGGGTTTACGTTGGCTGAACAACCAATCACGTATGGCGGCAATATCATAAGCCACTTTCCAAGTACCCACATGTGCCTGGCCCTTATTGGTACTGTTCGGATCCTTCACCTGATCGGGCAGCGTTCCTGAGCGAATGGCCGCATAGTGCACGTTGCCGCCTTTAGCAAGCAACCGGCGGGTTTCTTCGTTCATTTGTGCGATATTGCTGCCATCCGCAAACACAGCTTTCTGAACATCAGCACCATGTTTGGCCAGCACCTCGGTAATCGCATTTTCACCCGGATAGGCTTTGGCATCATCTTGGGAAACCAAAATAAACAGTTTGTTTTTCGCCATCGGCGCCGTTTTTTCAGGCGCCCATTGGCCTGCCACGATATAGCTGGCGGCAAAAAAATCAGGATATTTGATATTCATTGCAATCGACATCATGGCGCCGCCGCTCTGGCCGGTTGTATAAATACGCTTGTCGTCAATGCGATATTGCCGTTCCAGTTGTTTAATCAGATTAATCGTCGGATCAAGGTCGACAGGATCATCGGAATTATCGTTCACAATCGTATGATCATATTGAGGCGCCAATACAAAAGCCGGATGCTTAGCTTGAAACTCAGGGCTGGCAAATGAAGTTGCACCGTCGCCTTGCAACAACGCATTGCGTACATTGCTATTGGTAGCGCCCGCATCATGAATAAACATTACCAACGGATAACGCTTTTTCGGATCGTAATTTTTCGGTACAAACAGATTGTATTTAACCGTAACGCCGCTGGCAGGGTCTTTAAACTCGGCTTGTTTGAAATCATCAACGATTTCATTCACCATACGGCTGCTTTGCGCTTTGCCTGGCATAACGACTCGTTGCTTGGCAGCTTTCAAAGGCTTAACCTGTGAAACTTGCAAATTAATCTTTCTTTCTACCGAAGGGTCGTGACCTTCATGTACGGTGAGCGCGGCATCAGCATCATCGGGCGACAACTTGATCATCACGATTTTTCCACTCTTAGGACGACTGGCAGACGCAATACGGTCAGTTGCATAAACCCCGGTAACCGTACGCCCGGCGACTTGAAAGCTGTCGGTTGATAACGTTGAATTGTTGATTGGTTCATCATATTCCACTGCGGCGGCGGTTACCTTCTGCCCATACGGTGTAGATTCGCTCAATGCAGTAACATTTTTAATGCCCGCATGGGCAACCGCAACAGGTAGTGCCATCAATAGCAAAGAAGTAATCATGCTTGTTGGCTTCATAAATGGTTTCCTTCAAATTATCGTAATTGAAATGCCTGTCTGAAACAGCATTGATACCTTATGGCGTACCCAACCGCTCAAGCGCTTTTTTGGCCTGCTCTTCTCCCACAGCCGCCGCCTGCCGGTAATAAGCAACGGCTTTTTGCTTATCCGCGGCAACGCCGATACCGTTTTCATACATTCTGCCCAAAGCCGTAATGGCAGGGGCTGCGATGATATCTCCGCGCATAGCTGATTGTTCGTACCAATAACGGGCTTTAGCATAATCCCGAGGCACGCCGTTGCCGTTTTCATACGACCAGCCCAACCAATATTGGGCGGTAATATCACCTTTCTCGGCAGCGCGCGAAAATGCGGCTGTCGCTTCAGTCAAATCTTTTGACACGCCGTAGCCGTTAAGATACATCAACCCGATATAACGGGCGGCCTTCATATGCCCCAACTGCTCTGCCTGCTGGAAAAAAGGAAATGCAGCCGTGTAATTTTTCCGTTGATATTCGGCAATGCCTTGATCCAAAGCGGCCTTGGCTTCTACTTTAATTTCCATCGATGCACCTTTGGTTTCATTCGACGGCACGTTGCAAGCAGCAAGCCCCGAAGCCATCATCAGGATTAAAATTTTTTTCATTGCCATATCGTTTCGCCCTTCTTTTTAAGATGCAAACGTATGTTCCGGAGCGGGGAAAGTTTGATTTTTTACCGCGTCAACATAAGCTTTTACCGCATCTTGGATACTAGTCTGTTCAATCATGAAATTTTTCACGAATTTAGCCGTTTTGCCGGGAAACACGCCCAGCATGTCGTGCATAACCAATACTTGACCGTCGCAATCCAAGCCCGCACCGATGCCGATGGTAGGACACGACACGCGTTCGGTAACCAGCCGCCCCAACTCGGCAGGAACACATTCCATCAAAATGATGGCCGCGCCCGCCTGATTATGCGCTTGGGCATCATGCAAAAGTGCCGACGCCGCTGCATCGCCTTTTCCCTGCACTTTGTAGCCGCCGAACGCATGCACCGACTGCGGCGTCAGCCCGATATGGGCGCACACCGGTATTCCGCGCATTTGCAGAAAACCAGTGGTTTCCGCCATCCATGCGCCGCCTTCCAGCTTAACCATATGAGCCCCCGCCGCCATCAATTCAGCCGAAGCAGCGAAAGCCTGTTCTTTGCTGGCCTGATAAGCGCCAAACGGCAAATCGGCCACAATCATCGCATTCCGATTGCCCCGCGCTACGGCGGCAGTGTGATAACACATATCGCGCAAAGTAACCGGCAGCGTCGATGTTTGGCCCTGCACGGTCATGCCGAGTGAATCGCCCACCAGCAAGACATCTACACCCGCTTCGTTCATCAAAGCGGCAAAACTGGCTTCATAGCAGGTAAGCATGGCGATTTTCTCGCCTTCGGTTTTCATTTTCTGCAAGGTATTAACGGTAATCATGTATTTTTATATTCCGAAATATAATTCAATTTTGGTTTGTCTTGCGTTAGGTATTTGGCTTCTCTTTGAAAAAACTATTTAAAAAAAAGCTTGTTTCCAACCAACACGAAATATGCCTGTCTGAACAATTCAGCCGCATAAAATCAAGTGCTTTCAGACAGGCATTAGGTTTATTTTTCACTTAAGTTTAAATAATGGCGGCTGCCTTTCATATCGCCCATCGCACGAATAAGCATTTCAAAATGCTCTTCGTTTTCTTCAAAATCCATTTCATCGGCATTGGCGATCAGCAGCGGAGAGTTTTGATAAAGATGGAAAAAACGGCGGTATTCTTCATGAATCTGATTCAAATGCCCCGCAGGGAAGAAATTTAAAACGTTATCTCCACGTTTTTGCAGGCGTTTTTTCGTATTTTCAACCGAAGTTTGCAAATAAATCACCAAATCGGGAACTGGAAATTCAGGCATGATTTTGTTTTTAATCTGCCAGAATAAAGTTTGCTCGTTGCCCGGCTCCTTGCCTTTCAACACCACCGGCACGAATATCTGGTCTTTTTCCAAAAGGAAATCCGCCACGATACGGCGGTTGCCTTCTTCTTCCGCGTTGATGGTGTCGACCGCTTCGGCGCGCCGCATCAGATAATAGAGCTCGGTAGCCAAGCCGTGATTGGTGGTATTGAGGTAAAACTGCTCCAGAAAAGGGTTGCGCTCCGGGTTTTCAGTTAAATAAAGCGCATCGAAATACTCTGCCAAACGTCGGCTGACTTCCGATTTTCCACTGCCTATGGTGCCTTCTACAACAATATAACGATAATCCATTCGGTTTGTTTCCTTTATTTTTCCATCGGCCGATTATTGCCAAGCGCGGCAATTTAGGCAAGTGCCGTTAAAACCATATCCGTTCCGTTTATGACATTCATATTTTAATCAAACCTTCGCTACCCAAACGCTCGGCTATTTGCCCCGCACTTTCCGCCATCCCCGGCAAGGCAAACTCCGGAGCAATCTCGGCCAGCGGCCACATCACAAAGCCGCGTTCCGACGCTCTCGGATGAGGCAAAGTCAGCCGAGGATCATCAGACTGAATACCCGCATAATCAATGATATCCAAATCCAGAGTACGCGGCGCGTTGCGAAAAGCACGCTCGCGCCCCGCTTCTGCTTCAATCCGATTGAGCGTTGCCAATAAATCGGCAGCAGCCAGCTCCGTTTCGATAATACAAACGGCATTGATAAAATCCGGCTGATCGGTATAGCCGACGGGCGCCGTGCGATAAAGCGAAGAAGTTTTCCGAATCCACACTTTCGGATGTGCGCCCAATGCGGCAAGCGCATTGTGAATTTGCTCTTCGGGATTTTGCAGATTACTGCCTAATGCGATAACGGCTGTTTGCTTCATCATCTGTTCCGTAGCAATGCCTGCCTGAATAATTCAGACAGGCATTGCCTTTATTTAAGAAACTGCTGAAACACCGTTTCAGCTATCGGATTCAACCGCTGCTTGCGGTTTGCGTTTACGCGGTTTGCGGCGGCGTTTTTTCTTAGGCTCGCCCGTTTCGCCGTTTTGAGTAAAAATGATATGACCGGCCGCCGTCATTTCTTGACGTTGTGTTTCATCTGCATGTTGAAACACAGTCCACCAATCGGCCAATTCCTGCGACACCTCGCCTAATTGGGCGCGCAATATTAAAAAGTCATACGCTGCGCGGAAGCGTTGCTGCGACAACAAGCGATGCGGGCGCCCGCCGCGGATAAAATCGAATTGCGGCTGAAACGTCCAGATTTCACGCATGGTTGCCGAAAAGCGTTGCGGCACGCCCCAGCCTTTTTCCATTTCCTCGCGTATTCTGGCAATAGCGCTGTTTAAAGCCGCCGCAGATTTCTCTCCTTGAGCCAAATGTTGCTGCCAATAGCGGTAAACCTGAGGCCACAACACCGCCGCCAATACAAAACCGACCGACACCGATTTATCGGCACGCAAGCGCTCGTCGGTATTCTTCAGCGCCAACGAAACCATGCTTTTGCCATCCTGTTGACTCGATTGCTGCAACGCGTCCAAAATCGGATGGATAGAAGTGTCGATGGCGGATTTTCTGAGCGCGGCCACACAGGCGCCACCGTATCCTGAAAGCAGGATTTTTAAAATTTCGTCAAACAAACGCGCTACCGGCTCATCTTTCAAGCGCGCCGAATTGGCTTGAATCGGCGCTGCGGTCGCCGCTTCGATTTCAAACTCCAATTTGCCCGACAAACGGATGGCTCGCAAAATCCGCACCGGATCTTCCTGATAACGCGCTTCCGGCTCGCCGATCATCACAAGCCGTTTAGCCCGCACATCTTCGACACCATGATGAAAATCAATGATTTCGCGCCGTATCGGATCGAAATACAAGGCATTGCAGGTAAAATCGCGCCGCATCGCGTCTTCTTCTATCGAGCCGTAAGTATTGTCTTTCATAATACGGCCGTGTTCGTTTTGCTGCGCGCTCTGGCCGCCGCGAAAAGTGGTTACCTCGATGGTTTCCGGCCCCACCATCACATGCACGATTCGGAAACGCCGCCCGATAATCCGGCTGCGGCGAAACACCTTCCTTACTTCCTCGGGCGTGGCGTTGGTTGCCACGTCAAAATCTTTCGGCTCCACACCCAATAACAAATCGCGCACCGCACCGCCTACCACATAAGCTTCGTAACCCGCCTGATGCAAGCGTTCTACAACTTTTTCAGCGGCAAAATTCAATTTGTCTGCGTCCAGGTGATGCTCCGAAAACGGCAGCACGCGCTTATGCGCACGTGCTTTGGCCGGTACCATCTTACGCCACAATTTTTTCAGCATAGTCTTCCTGTGTTTACAAACCCATCATCAATGCCTGTCTGAAACACAAAGATTCCGCTTAAAACCTTTGCAGAAGCATCTTGCCGCCAAATGCCTCTGCAAAGGTTTCAGACAGGCATACCAAACGGACCAATTATACCCGCATGCGCGGCGCTGACAATTTGTTTTGCAGGCGGCTATCACAGATTTACGTTGCTGCCGACAAAAAAATTTCACGCTATAATAGCAACAAAGCCATACAAAAACCGAAAAGCAGGGCCAACCGGTTGGTTTCCTGTCGTGAAATTTACGGCCTCAGCAACCGGCAAGAGGCTGAAACACCAAAACCAATACAATCATAAGGAATAAAACATGTATAACTATCAATCCGAAACAACCCAGTTTCTCAACGAATACATTGAAAAACACCCTAAAGAAGCCGAACAGCGCCTCAAAAACCGCGGCTTGCTGTGGGATGTAGAACTCAGCCCCGAAGAACAGGCCGGTTTCGAAGCAGCCAAGCTGCCGAAAAAACCCTACGCCTACCAGCCCGACTAACATCAACAACATGAGCATCCACGCCACTTCCGCCAGCGGATTAACGGAATACCTGCGTACCATCGGCGAAGCGGAGCATCCCGCGTTGACGCAGCTACGCCGGGAAACCTCAAGCCACCGCTTGGGCAAGATGGCGATTGCACCCGAACAAGCGGCCATGCTCGCCTGGCTCGCGCGGTTAATCCGAGTGGAAAATTATCTGGAAATCGGCGTTTTCACAGGCTACAGCAGCACCGCCGTGGCGCTCGCCCTTCCTGAAAACGGAAAACTAACCTGTTGCGACATCAACGTCAGCTTTACCGATATCGCCCGTCAATCATGGAATCGGGCAGGCGTTGCCCATAAAATCTCCCTCCATCTGCAGCCGGCTCTGATAACGCTCGACGAATTGATTGCCGAAGGCCGCGCCGCCAGCTACGACATGGCGTTTATCGATGCAGATAAGCCGCCTACCCCGCAATACTACGAACGATGCCTCACATTGGTACGCAGCGGCGGCATCATTGCCATAGACAACGTGTTACTGAGCGGGCGGGTTGCCTCTCCCGTTACCGACGACGACACCCCGGCCGTTGGCATTCTGCAAACCTTCAATGCAAACCTGCCACACGACAACCGCATCATTCCCATCACCCTGCCCATAGGCGATGGTTTGACGCTTCTTCTAAAAAAATAAATACCTTATCGCCCGTATTATGATGAAAAAAGCCCTGCCCCTCTTATTAATCTGCACCCTGACCGCTTGCGCAGGCAGCCGTTTGCCACACACGCCCGGTCAGCCGAACGAGTCCGACATACAGGAAGAAAGCATCCGTTATCCCGCCCCCGATGCGCAAACCCAAATCAACCAACTCGGCATTCAAGTCAGCCGCTTAGAGCAGCAAGTGCAGATTCTACAAACCCGCGTCAGACAACTTGAGCGTCGCAGCAGCCGGCCGGCCTCACGAACCGCGCCCTCTTCCGGCAGCAGCATTTCGGCCGCAGAAGCCGCACAAAGCCAGCAGGTACAACAAAACGCCGTAGAAACCCTTCAACGCGCCCAAAGCCAATATCGCAGCGGGCACTTCGCCGCTGCCGCTGCCACGCTCAAACAAGCTGAAAGCGGCGGCGACGGCAGCGATACCGCCCGCAAAAGCATGTTTTTGCTGATGCAGAGCCACCAACATTTAAAAAACTGCGAATCCGTCATCAACATCGGCAACCGCCTTGCCATTCGCTACCGCAACAGCAGCGAAGCGCCGGAAGCCTTGTTCAATATCGGCCAGTGCCAATACAACATGCAGCAGCGCGACATCGCCAAAACCACTTGGCGCAAACTGGTTCAAACCTATCCCGACAGCCCCGCCGCAAAACGCGCCCTCAAGCAGCTTAACCAATAAACCCACCGTTTTCAGACAGGCATCCGTCCATCAAATGCCTGTCTGAAAATCATCTCCTACTCATCAAGCTCAAGGAAAACAACATGGCTAAAATCGGTATCATTATGGGCAGCAACAGCGACTGGCCCGTTATGCAGCATGCCGCCCGCTTTTTAAAAGACTTCGGCGTCGAATACGAAGCCCGCGTCGTCTCCGCCCACCGCACGCCCGATTTAATGTTTGAATACGCGGAAACCGCTCGCAGCAGAGGCCTGAAAGCCATCATCGCAGGAGCCGGCGGCGCAGCTCATTTGCCCGGCATGGTGGCGGCCAAAACCACCCTTCCCGTACTCGGTGTGCCCGTACCTAGCAAATACCTGCACGGTGAAGATTCTTTATTGTCTATCGTACAAATGCCCAAAGGCATTCCCGTTGCCACCTTTGCCATAGGCGAAGCCGGCGCCGCCAACGCCGCCCTGTTTGCCCTTTCGCTGCTGGCCAACGAAGATTCCGCTTTGGCGCAAAAATTAGACGACTTCCGCAAAAAGCAAGAGCAAACCGTTTTAGACATGACGCTGCCCGAAGCACCGGAACTCTAGCCCGTTAATAGCACAATGCCTGTCTGAAAACACATTCAGACAGGCATTCCGTTTACATTAATCGACACCATTGCCGATTTCAACAGCAACAGCCTTGCCAAGCGGCCACAGCGGTTTTAAAGTGTAGACCGTCCGATTTTGAAAGAAGCCCTATGTTTTTCATACTATCTCCCGCCAAAAATCTCAACGAAAAAGACCCTTCGCCCACCACCCGCTTTACCCAGCCCGATTTACTGGCAGAATCGGAAAAACTGATGCGTGAAGTACGCAAACTCGCCCCGCAAGACATCGCAGCGCTGATGCACGTTTCCGACAAAATCGCCTTGCTCAACGCCGAGCGTAACGCCGCATGGCACACTCCGTTTACCCCCGAAAACGCCAAACAAGCGGTTTACATGTTTAACGGCGACGTTTACGAAGGCCTGAATGCCGCAGATCTGAATACCGACGCAATCGACTATTTGCAAAACCACGTCCGCCTGCTTTCCGGCTTATACGGCTTATTGCGGCCGTTAGATTTAATTCAGCCCTATCGGCTGGAAATGGGTACGCCGTTTGCCAACACACGCGGCAAAAACCTTTATGAATTCTGGGGCGAGCGCATTACCCGGCTGCTCAATCAAACTATGGCTCAAGCCGGCAGCAGCGTTTTGATTAATCTTGCCTCCCAAGAATATTTCAAAGCCGTTCAGACCGGAAAACTCAATGCGCGATTGATTACCCCCGTATTCAAAGATGAAAAAAACGGCCAATATAAAATCATCAGTTTTTATGCCAAACGCGCACGCGGCCTGATGGTGCGCTACGCCGCCGAACAAGGCATTACCCAGCCGGAAGACCTGAAAAATTTCGATTACGAAGGCTATACATTCCATCCCGCCTCGTCCAACGAAAACGAATGGGTATTCCAACGGCCCGAACAACGCAAATAAAGAAACAAACGCACGAAAACCACTTGGCAAAACCTTTCTTTTCCGCTAATATCCGCGTCTTCAAGAAACGGAAGCGTGGCAGAGCGGTTTAATGCAACGGTCTTGAAAACCGTCGAGGGTTGATAGCCCTCCGTGAGTTCGAATCTCACCGCTTCCGCCAATCTTCAAAAGCATGCAGGAGGCGTGGCAGAGCGGTTTAATGTAACGGTTTCGAAAACCGTCGAGGGCTAACCCCCTCCGTGAGTTCGAATCTCACCGCCTCCGCCAAAAACCTCGAAGTGATTTTGTTTTATTCAAGAAGGAAGCGTGGCAGAGCGGTTTAATGCAACGGTCTTGAAAACCGTCGAGGGTTGATAGCCCTCCGTGAGTTCGAATCTCACCGCTTCCGCCAAATCCGGTAAAAGCCGCTGAAAGCGTTCAGCGGCTTTTACTCTTTCTTTCTGAACTCTCAAGCAAAGCCGTCTCCTTGCATTTCAAACACACATTAAGCAGTTAGCTCGCCAGTGCCATGCCTGTCTGAAAACATGATTTTCCGGTTTTGGTTTACAATAACGCCGATTCCAACGGAGCAAACGGTTCGAACGTGAAAATTCTAATTCTCGGCAGCGGCCAAGTCGGCTCGACTTTGGCCGACAATCTGGCGCAAGACAATGATGTAACGATTGTCGATATAAACGAGCAGGCGTTAAAAAACATCGGCAGCCGGCTGGACGTGCAGACGATTGTGGGCAACGGCGCTTCTCCGGCGGTACTCGAATCGGCCGGTGCCGCGGATTCCGATTTATTGCTGGCGGTAACGCGCAGCGATGAAACCAATCTTCTGGCCTGTAAAATCGCTGCAGACATATTCAATATTCCAGACCGAATAGCCCGCGTGCGCCAAACCGATTACGTCGAATACAAAATCGATAAAGAAGACGAATTGGAAAACTGCCTGCAAATTTTCGGCGTAACCGATTCCATCCACCCTGAAGACTTGGTCACGGAGCGGTTGGTTGGCTTGCTTAGCTACAACAATGCTTTGCAGGTATTAAGTTTTGCCGATGAAAAAGCCAAAATGATTATTGTCGAGGCGCACAACGGCGGCCTGCTGGTCAATCGGGAAATTTCGGAAATCAACAGCCACCTGCCCGAAGGCGTGGATTGCCAGATTTGTGCCATTTACCGTAACAACCGCTTGATTGTGCCTTCAGCAAAAACAATTATTATCGAAGGCGACGAAGTATGCTTTCTGGCCGACAGCCGTTATGTAAAAACCATTCTGCGCGAGCTCAGGCCTTTTGCCCAACGCACCAAGCGCGTGATTATTGCCGGTGGCGGCAATATCGGCTACCGGCTGGCGAAAGAAGTGGAAAACCTGTATGACATTAAAATCATCGAAAATCGGACGCAACGTGCCGAATGGCTGGCTGAAAATCTGGATAACGCGCTGGTCTTGCTTGGCTCGGCTTCCGATGAGAATTTGCTTGCGCATGAAAATATTGATGAAACCGATGTATTTTGCGCGCTGACTAACGATGATGAAAACAACATCATGTCGAGCCTGCTGGCCAAAGACTTGGGTGTCAAACGGGTGCTGACGATTATCAACCGTTCACGTTATGTGGATTTGCTAGAAGGCAACCAGATTGACATTGTGGTGTCGCCCAATTTGGTGACCATCGGTCATATCATGGCGCATATCCGGCGCGGCGATGTGGTTGCGGTGTATTCTTTGCGGCGCGGTACGGCAGAAGCCATCGAAGTTGTGGTACACGGCACGCCGGAAACCTCTGCTTTGGTCGGCCGTCGGGTTTCCGAAGTAAAATGGCCTTCCGGCTGCCATTTTGCCGGCCTTGTTCGTGAAAACGAGGTAATGATGGGGCACAAGGAAGATGTGGTGCTGGTCGACGGCGATCATGTGATTTTCTTCGTTTCCCGTCGACGCGTGCTTCGCGAGCTGGAAAAACTGATTCAAGTCAGAATGGGCTTTTTCGGCTAAGAAAAACCTTTTCAGACAGGCATTACACCCATTAAGTTAAGCAAGACAACAGCCCGGATAGGCAATGCCTGTCTGAAAACAACAAACCACCATGCAAAACCGTAAAATTCTTCCCATCATCCACGTATTGTCAAAACTCGGCGTGTTTTATGCCATGATTTTGATGATACCGACGCTGTTTTCCTATTTTTATGTGGACGGCACGTTTACTGTGTTTGCCCAAACCGCTTTCGTAACATTTATCGGCTCCGCGGTCAGCTGGCTGGCAACACTCAATTTCCAACGCGAGCTGCTGCCACGCGACGGCTTCACGCTTGTGGTGATGCTTTGGGTCGGTTTTGCGGCCATTTCCGCCGTACCGCTTTATCTTTACCTGCCCGACATGAGTTACGGCGATGCTTTTTTCGAAGCCATTTCCGGCCTGACTACCACCGGTGCCACAGTCATATCCAGCCTCGACACATTGGCCCCTTCACTCAACTTCTGGCGCCATATGCTCAACTGGCTGGGCGGCATGGGGATTATTGTGTTGGCCGTAGCCGTATTGCCGATGCTGGGCGTGGGTGGCACGCAACTGTTCAAAGCCGAAATTCCGGGTATTGATAAAGACAGCAAAATCGCGCCGCGTATTTCCCAAGTGGCGAAAAGATTGTGGATTTTCTATTCATTAACCACCGCCTTGGCTTTCTTTGCCCTTCATTGGGCAGGCATGAGCTGGTTTGACGCGCTGTGCCACGCGTTATCGGCCATCTCCCTCGGCGGCTTTTCCACCCACAACGACAGTGTTATTTATTTCAACTCCATTGCCATTGAAATCGTATTGTCTGTGGTGACCTTACTGGGCGCCATTAACTTCGCCAGCCATTTCTCTGCTATACGCGAGCGCTCGCTTAAAGGATACTGGCTCAATGAAGAAAGCAGAACGATGCTGTTATTGCTTACCAGCAGCATCCTGATATGCAGTTTTTACCTCTGGCATAAAGAATATTACGCCAGCTTGCCGGAAGCATTCCGTTTCGTTAGCTTCAACTTCATTTCAACCGGCTTGGCCGGCGGTTTTGCCAACTATGATTTCGCCAAATGGCCGCTGATCGTATCGCTCTGGATGTTTTTCCTCGCCAATATTCTCGCGAATACCGGCTCGATGGGCGGCGGTGTCAAAATGGCGCGGGTCGTGGTATTAGCCAAATTCAGCCTGCGCGAGATGCTGTTATTGCTCCACCCGAACGCCGTGCGTACGGTAAAAGTCGACAAACGCCTGATTTCCGAGCGTACCGCATTGGCCGTGATGGCGTTTATCTTTGTGTATTTCATGACCATCATCTTTTTTACTTTCGCCCAAATGATAGCCGGCTTGGATTTTATGACCGCCTTTACCGCCACCGTCGCCTGCATTACCAATGCCGGCCCGGGTTTGGGCGCCGTCGGCCCTGCCCACAATTACAGCGAATTGAGCGATATGCAAAAATGGTTATGTTCTATCGTCATGCTGCTGGGCCGGCTGGAAATTTTTACCGTGTTCATCCTCTTTACACCCGCTTATTGGAAAAAATAAATTCATAGCAAAATGCCTGCCTGAAAACCGCTTTGTTTTCAGACAGGCATTTAAATTTCGATTACCGATACCATATAAGTTTTTTACCGCACACATCCAAACCTATGACCGAACCACGCCGAAAAACCTTACGCCAACGGCTGCCAAAACGTGAAGACATATTCGCCTCGCGTTGGACCAAGCCTTTCGCACCGATGTTTGACAAACCCTATTTCTGGACGCTCAACCGTCGGCAGGCCGCCGTTTCCGTAGCAGTAGGACTATTTTGCGGCTTGATGCCCGGCCCTACTCAGATGCTTAGCGCATTAATCATTGCTTATTTCTTACGCACCAACCTACCGCTTGCCGTATTTACTACGCTGTATACCAATCCGATTACCTACATGCCACTCTATTACTTGGCCTACCGCATCGGAAGTTTTTTGATGGGACAAGAAGCAGGCACCCTAAATTTCCCTCAATGGGGCGACAATTTTTTCAGCGAAGCATGGGCATGGCTTATTGGCACGGGAAAACCGCTGCTTATCGGTGTCCCGATACTCGGCAGCATATTCGCCATTGTCGGCTATTTTGCCGTGTTACTACTCTGGCGCGCATATACCGCCCATCATTGGCACAAGCGGAAGGCCAAAAGGTAAAAGAATTGCTTCCTTAGTCAGGCCTCAACACCATAACCGACGGTTGGATCAATAACGAGGTACTTCCGGATCAACCTCTAAAGCCCACGCATCAATTCCTCCTTTGAGGTTGTATAAGTCTTCAAAACCTGCTTCCGCCAGATACATGGCACTATGCAAGCTGCGTATGCCATGATGACAATAAAGCACGATCGGGCAACCATCCGGCAATTCGTTATGCCGCAAAGGAATCATGTTCATCGGAATATGAACATGATTAGGAAGGCTGCAAAACGCAACTTCATCATCTTCCCGCACATCTAACAATATCGTATCCGGATGGGCCTCTAAGAAAACTTTCAATTCATCGGGCGTAAGCTGGGAAATAACAGGATTCATAAGGTTTCCCTATCATAGAATAAAGAATAAGCTGCATTTTAAAGCAGCTTATTTCATAAAGATAACCAACAAAACAGATTAAAAACTGAACTTCGTCGAAGCCACAACCTTAGGCGCCTGCAAGCCTGCAACCATCGTGTCAAATAAAACAACGTCAGTAAAATCATCACCGTGCCGCGTAATCAAACGAGCGTGTTGCACGGGTTTGCCACCCGTAATAATAACCAACCGCCCGCCTTCTTTCAGCTGGCCTTTCAAAACTTCCGGCACAGCGGGTACGCTGCCGCCTACATAAATGGCGTCAAACGGCGCGCCGCCAACCAGCTCGGTCAAACCGTCGCCATTTTGAAAAACGATATTTTCCTGCCCGATTTTATCCAGCGCCGCTTTGGCAAGGGTTTGTTGAGCCGCATCCAAATCAATGGTAACCACTTCTTTGGCCAGCTTAGCCAATAAAGCGGTAGCATAGCCGGAACCGGTGCCAATTTCCAAAACTTTCTCATCTTTTTTCAACGCCAAAGCTTGCGCCAAACGAGCAACAACTCGCGGTTCCAACATATACCCGCCGTTAGGAAGAGGCAGGCTGATATCGGCATATGCGTAATTTTTTTGTTCTTCGGTCACAAACTCTTCGCGCGGAATGGTTTCCAATGCGTCCAAAACATCAAAATCCAGTACATCCCACGGGCGGATTTGTTGTTCTACCATATTGAAACGTGCTTTGTAAAAATCCATGGCGTGGCTCCATTGTTTATCATTATCGATAGTAATCTGGCGCTGATTATAATGCTTTTGTTTAGGTTTTAACAGTAAAGCCTGCCTGAAAATTCCCATCGGTTTTTCAGACAGGCTCTCATCAATTCAATTGAAATGTTGTTTTGAAATCATAAGACAGATTTGCGCCAAATAATCCGCATCGGTCTGATCGAATTGGTTTAATTGGTCGGAATCCACATCCAAAACCGCTACCACATTACCCGCTTCATTAAAGATTGGCACCACAATTTCCGATTGTGAAAAAGAGGAGCAAGCAATATGCCCTGCATAACGGTTAACATCGGGTACCACAATGGTCTGCCCGCTGGCCCAACTTTGCCCACAAACCCCACGATCATAATCAATCCGAGTACAAGCCACCGGGCCTTGAAACGGCCCCAGAACCAACTGATCATCTTCCACTAAGTAAAAACCAACCCAAAACCAGCTGAATGCCTGTTTCAAAACAGCCGTGATATTGGCCAGATTGGCTGTTAAATTGGCTTCTCCCTCGATAACAGCCCGAATCTGAGGCAATAGTTCACGGTAAAGTTCCGGTTTTTCACGGGAAGAAAAAGCAACTTCATACATATCGTTCTATTCTTTTCAATTCAAAAATCATATTAATAAAATGAGCAAGTTTCTTGCAGACTGAGCACTATATCACCAGCACGCTACACCTTACTACAAAACAGCAAGACGATGCAGTTAATTTGCGGTACAATCGGCAAGCACAGCAACCGCCTGCCATGAAAATGCAAGAAAGGAAAGCAAACCATGTGGGATAAAAAATGGGTCATCGGCAACTGGAAAATGAACGGCCAGTTGCAAAATAACAATGCGCTTGTCCACAAATTGCGCTCGCTTCATAAAGTGGACAATGTATGCATCGGCATTTCCCCGCCCACGGTTTACCTATCGCAAGTACATAATGCCATTAAAATCGTCTTAGAAAACAAAATCCTGACCTGCGCGCAAGACGTAAGCCGTTTTAACGGCAATGGCGCCTATACCGGCGAAGTATCGGCTGAAATGATGAAAGACGTCGGAGTCGACATCGTTTTGATCGGCCATTCCGAACGCAGCCTTTATTTTAATGAAAAAAACGACATACAACGCCACAAAATCGAAAATGTGCTCAATGTAGGGCTCATACCCCTCTTGTGCGTGGGCGAAAGCCTAAAAGAACGTGAAGACGGCAGGGAAAAAGAAGCCGTAGCCTACCAACTTTCCGTATTCAAAGGCTTAAAAACCAAAAATTTTGCCGTAGCCTACGAGCCGGTATGGGCCATCGGCACAGGCAAAGTCGCCACCAAAGAGCAAATTGCCGATATGCACGATTTTATTTACAACGAAATCTTGTCATTATGTGGTGACGATGCTAAAATTCGCGTTCTTTACGGCGGCAGTGTAAACGAAAAGAACGCGGCTGACATCTTCAGCGTATCCCACGTTGACGGCGCATTGGTTGGCGGCGCATCGCTTAAATACGAATCGTTTACCGCTATTATCGAAGCCGCCCAAGAATCTTCTTAATAAAGAATATTATGGAAACCATTAAAACCATTATCTGGCTATTGAACATTTTTGCTTCAATTACCGTGATTATCTTGGTCCTGATGCAGCAAGGCAAAGGCGCTGACGCAGGAGCCACATTTGGTGGTAGTGGTAGTGCTCAAGGCGTTTTTGGTTCGGCAGGCAGTGCCAACTTCCTCAGCCGCGCTACAGCCATCGCAGCAACAGTTTTTTTCGCAAGCTGCCTAAGCTTAGTGTACATTGACACCAACGTTCCAAAGCACGGGCTGGATTTTAGCTCAGTACAACAGCAAAATGCCCCAGCGAAAGAAAACAAAACCTCAGCGCCTGCCGCCGATACAAAATCAGCCGCTTCCAGCGCTCAATAAATTAAAGTTTATGCCGACATGGTGAAATTGGTAGACACGCCATCTTGAGGGGGTGGTGACCCTAGGTCGTATGAGTTCAAGTCTCATTGTCGGCACCAATAAAATGAATAAAATTAACAACATAGCACATAACTTGTGTCAATGGTGTGCATTTTATTTATTTAATGAAAATCAGGATATTGTATTTTCAATATCCTGATTTTTTTACTGTATTGATCGATAGCAATACAAGAACATTTTTAATTTTGAATACAAGACATATCAAAAGCCAGCCCATGCTTTAATTATAATTGACTTAAATTATTTTCATAAAGTCTATTACTGCAAGGTTAAGTTTTCAGACAGGCTTTTAATTAAAAATCGCCCGAAGGATAATCCTTCGGGCGATTTTAGGCTTTGTTTTAAATTTAACGCGGGCTGACCATATCTTCGGGTTTAACCAACTCGTCAAACTCCTCTCCTGTTAGCAAGCCCAGTTCAATCGCTGTTTCGCGCAGAGACTTATCGTTTTTATAAGCCGTTTTAGCAACCTTGGCTGCATTTTCATAGCCGATTTTGCGATTAAGTGCGGTGACCAACATTAGCGAATGATGCAGGAAATAGTCGATTTTTTCTGGCACAGGCTCAATGCCGGCGGCACAATTTTCATTAAAGCTGTTGCAAGCATCTCCCAATAGGCGGATGGACTGCAACAGATTGTAGCCGATAACCGGCATATACACGTTCAGTTCAAAATTGCCGCTTGCCCCTGCCATACCGATGGTAACGTCATTACCAAACACTTGGCAGCATACCATCGTCATCGCTTCGCATTGGGTAGGGTTAACCTTGCCCGGCATAATGGACGAACCGGGTTCGTTTTCAGGAATCTTGATTTCGCCTAAACCGCACCGCGGGCCGCTGGACAACCAACGAACGTCGTTAGCAATTTTATTCAAGCTGGTGGCCAATGTTTTCAAAGCACCGGATGCATAAACGGCCGCATCGCGCCCAGCAAGCGCTTCAAATTTGTTTGGAGCGGTTACAAAAGGCAAGCCGCTTAACTCGGCCAACTTAGCCGCGGCTTTAACGGCATATTCAGGATGGCTATTCAAGCCGGTGCCAACGGCAGTGCCGCCCAGAGGCAGCTCATACAAACCTTTGAGGGCATCTTGCAAACGGATTAAACCATGATCAAGCTGGTTAACGTAGCCCGAAAACTCTTGCCCCAGTGTTAACGGTGTGGCGTCTTGCAAGTGAGTACGGCCTATTTTAACGATGGATGCAAATGCTTTGGCTTTCTCGTCCAAAGTGTTGCGCAAAGCTTGAACGGCGGGAATCAGCAATTTGTTGATTTGTATTGCCGCCGCCACATGAATGGCGGTGGGAAAACTGTCGTTGGTGGATTGGGCGTGATTGACATGGTCGTTCGGGTGTACGGGCTGATATGCGGCCAAGCCGGTACCGGCAATTTCATTGGCGCGATTAGCCAATACTTCGTTCATATTCATGTTAGATTGCGTACCGGAACCGGTCTGCCATACGACCAACGGAAATTGCCCGTCCAATTTGCCGGCCAACACATCATCGGCGGCTTGGGTAATCAAATCTGCCTGCTCCTGCTTAATACGGCCGAGCGAAGCATTGGTGGCGGCAGCCGCCTTTTTTACCAAAGCCATGGCCTCAATCAGAGGTTGCGGCAAGGTTTCTCCGCCAATTTTAAAATTATCTCGGCTGCGTTGGGTCTGCGCGCCCCAATAAGCTTCAGACGGTACTTCTACATTGCCCATGGTATCGTGTTCGGTACGGGTAGCCATTCGGATTCTCCTTTTAAGCGGTTGTTTTCGATAGACAAAGAAGCCGGCTGCGATTACCGGCTCTGAATTCAGCAAATTCGATTATATATTATTTATCAACAAATGTTACAGCCGACAACAAATCCATGCAGCGAGTAATCAATACGCTACCCACGCCTGCACCTAGTGATTTGATTCTTGCTTGAAATCGGCTTATTCTATTAGGGTTTTCAGACAGGCATTCCTTACCTTTTGAGCATTACTCCAACCATTCATAATCTGATATTTCGATTAAAATGACTTCTTCCAAACCGCACAAACATTTGCCTTTTTTGCTTGCATTATCGATTTTCATGCAAATGTTGGACGCCACCATCCTCAATACGGCATTGCCCAAAATGGCGTTGGACTTGCACGAGTCGCCGCTTAATATGCAATCGGCAGTGATTTCTTACGCTCTCACGCTGGCGTTGCTGATGCCGTTAAGCGGCTATTTATGCGACCGTTACGGCACGCGCAAAGTATTTGCCGTCGCAATGGGGTTGTTTGTTGCCGGCTCATTAATGGCAGCGGCGGCGCCTAATCTTAATATGCTGGTTATTGCACGGGTGGTTCAAGGAATGGGCGGTTCCATGCTGATGCCCGTACCTCGTTTGGTTGTGATTCGCGCTTATGAAAAAAACCGGTTGTTATCCGTCATGAACTACATCATTATGCCCGCGCTTTTAGGCCCTGTGCTTGGACCTTTGGTTGGCGGCTATCTGGTGGAATATGCGAATTGGCATTGGATTTTCTTAATTAATGTGCCGATTGGCGCCATTGGTATTTTACTCACGCTCAAAATTCTGCCGGATTTTTACTCGCCGGAAAATAAAGTGTCGCGATTCGACGTATCAGGATTTTTATTGTTTGCGGCAGGCGCAGTATTGCTTAGTTTTGCGATGGAAACGCTGACTCGGCCCGGTGCATACCGCTTCGCCATTGCCGCGGCCATTCCCGGCATTATTGCATTCTGGCTTTACCTGCAACATGCCAAGCATAATGAACAAGCTCTTTATCCCTTGCATCTGATTCAAGTGCGAACGTTCCGCCTTGGCATATCCGGTAATCTCGCTTGCCGCCTCGGCATGGCGGCCGTGCCTTTCTTGTTGCCTTTGTTGTTACAAGTCGTATTTGGAAAAAGCCCCGCAGAATCAGGCTGGACGCTCGCGCCCATCGCACTGGCGGCTTTATTGACCAAACCCTTAGTCAAGCCGCTGATTGAACGCGCGGGCTACCGGAACACATTAATCTGGAATACGCGCATTATCGGCGTAGTGATTATGTTGCTGTCTTTCCCGACCGCCCAAACGCCATTTTGGCTCTTGATTCCATTATTGTTTTTTTTAGGAATGTGCAATTCCCTGCAATATTCTGCGATGAACACTTTAACCATAGCCGATTTACGGCCGCAGCAAACCGGTAGCGGCAATAGTCTGATGACGGTCAACCAGCAGCTTGCCATTAGTTTAGGCATCGCATTAGGTGCCTTATTGCTAAACCGTTTCAGTATTCCGGAAATCAGCAACGGTGATTTGCACAATGCGTTTCGCTACACCTTCTGGGTTATCGGTGCGATAACATTTGCTTCCGCCCAAATATTCACTCATTTGCACAAATATGACGGCGGCAACCTGACCGAACATTAAAAACCACAATAAAAATAATACCGAGGTTTTTCAGACAGGCATTTCCTTCTTTTCCAATATCAACGACATTCTTTATAATGCAGCTAATTTCCTTTTTATCATTATTTTCCATGCCTTCCTTACTCAATTTTTTAGATATTTCATTATCAGTATCCAACTTGGGCACATCCGATTTAATTCACAATACCGGTCAAAATTTCAAGCAATTTTTACTTTCCTTGTTTCAGCGCGACGAATTTACCTCGCAGCTTTTGCAAGTAAGCATTCAACATCCTTCAAGTTGGATTGATATCGCTGTAGTCATCGGCATTATGGGCTTGTCTTTTTGGCTATCCCAAATATTAATACGCAAATATCTGATTTCCAACAACACCCACTTTACCTTTCTGCGCCATCTCGGCAAGCGGATATTATGGCCCGTATTAATGCTGGTCATCACATTCTTTGCCGTTATCGTATGGAATGTTCTCGGTTTTCATCCGCTCTGGTTGCGCTTTCTCTTGCTGGCCACCCAATGGATGATTCTCATACGCACTGCCCTAGCCATCGTACATGTGGCCATGCCCGCGCATAAATTATCCGGCTGGCTCGAACGCACTTTAGCCAGTGTGTTTTGGGGCTGCTTCCTACTTTGGGTTTCCGGTATTAGCGACATCATTATCAACTGGATGAAAGGTCTTGAATTTACCGTCGGCTCCAGCACGCTAAACCTTTACACCATCGTTACCGGCGCGCTCTGGGTTGGTATGATTATGGTTTTGGCCATGTGGCTTGCCAAAATCATCCAGAATAAATTGATGGCCAGCACCAGGCTTGATATCAATCTGCGGATTATGCTGTCGAATATCATCAAAACTGTTTTAATGATTCTCTCCGTGTTAATTGCCTTACCATTGGTCGGCATCAATTTAACCGTCTTGTCGGTATTCGGCGGCGCATTGGGCGTCGGCATCGGCTTTGCGTTGCAAAAAATCGCCAGCAATTACATTTCAGGGTTCATCATCTTGGGCGACCGCTCCATCCGCCCCGGCGACAGATTGACGGTCAACAACTTTACCGGTTATGTAACCAAAATCACTTCCCGCTTCGTCGTATTGCGTAGCTCTGCCGGCGCCGAAGCTTTAGTGCCGAACGAAACCTTCATCACCTCCATGGTGGTCAACGAATCCTATACCGGCAAATCCTTGTCGCAAAGCTTGGATGTACAAGTATCATATAGTTCCGACATCGTGCGGGCATTGGAAATCATGCAATCTTGCGCCGCCGCCCAAAGCCGCGTCGAAAGCACGCCGCCGCCCAAAGCTTATTTGATCGGCTTTGCCGATAACGGCATCGACCTCCGCGTAACTTTCTGGGTGGCCGATCCGGAAAACGGCTTCCTCGGTTTGTTTTCGGCCATTTTGTTAGACATCTGGAAACACTTCAACGAAGAAAATATCGAGTTCCCGTTTCCTCAACGCGAAGTGCGCATTCTCAACGAAGCCGCAGAACCCACCGACACAGCCATTTTGCGTGCCGGCATCAAAGCCCGTAATAACACCGAATCCATCGATCCGGACAGCAATTAATGACACAACAATCAAAACCCCTCAAAAAACCCATTTCAGTTTTAGTCGTATTGCACGACGGAAAGGGAAATATCTTATTGTTGGAACGCGCCGATCGCGCAGGATTTTGGCAATCGGTTACAGGCAGCATCGAATCAGGAGAATGCCTGTCTGAAACCGCCCTACGCGAAGTATGGGAAGAAACCGGCATCCGTTTGTCGCACAACGATTTAAACGATTGGCACGAACACACGGTATATGAAATCTATCCCCATTGGCGCCATCGGTATCCCGCCGGCACCACCCACAATACCGAACACTTTTTTTCCGCAATCATTCCCCAAAACAGCACAATCAAGCTAACCGAGCACACCGCTTATCAGTGGCTCGATATGGCGGCAGCAGCCAAACTGGTATTCTCACCATCCAACCGTTCCGCCATCTTAAATTTAGCGCAACATTAAAAATGCCTGTCTGAAAAGATTGAATATCTTTTCAGACAGGCCTATATTGTTATTTGACTATACTTATAAACAACACAAACTTTACGGAAAACCAAACCGCATGCCGTCTCCAAGCCCCATTAGCATCGCAACCTACAACATGCACAAAGGCATGTCTCCGCTTAACCGTTTCGTTTACGTCGACAACATGGCCGAAGCCATCAAAAGCCTGCGTGCCGATATTTTGTTCCTACAAGAAGTGCAAGGTGAAAACCTGCAACGCCAATTCAAATTACCGGAATTTCCCGACCAGCCCCATTACGACATCCTCGGGCAACGCCTCGCTTACCATTCCAGCTACGGGAAAAACGCTGTCTACAAAGAAAAACACCACGGCAACGCCATTCTCAGTCATCTGCCTATCGACACCCGCCACAATCTCAATATCACAGTCAACAAACTTGAAAAACGAGGCGTGTTACATTGCGAAATCCAACCTGAAGGTTGGCCGCTTCCCATCGTTTGCCTATGCGCCCACCTTAATTTATTGGAAACCGACCGCGTAAAACAATACACCGCCATTTTTGAATACGTAACCACATACGTCCATCCCCAAAGCCCGCTCATTCTTGCCGGCGACTTCAACGATTGGCGTCAAAAATCCTGTTTAAACATCGGCCGCACACTCGGCCTGACAGAAGTCTTCGTCAGCTATTTCGGCTCACGCCCCAAAACCTTCCCCGCCCGCATGCCACTCCTAAGCCTTGACCGCATCTACACCCGCAATCTCAGAATTATTGATGCCAAACTACACAATAGCGCCCCATGGCTAACCCTATCAGACCACCTGCCCCTAAGCGCAACATTGGTGCCCATATTGCACCACTAATAGACAAATTATTTTAAATTAGGGGCTGTCCTAGATAACTAGGGAAATTCAAATTTAAGTTAGAATTATCC